>MENI01000015.1 GCA_001768195.1 Bacteroidetes bacterium GWA2_40_15
CACCCAAATTTACAATAAATAATTCTCTTATTTGCTACTTATCAAATAGTTATGTTTTCATGGGACTATAAACCGCTCAAAACAGGAAGAATTCAGGAGCGTCTTTTATTTCTGAAAAACAAGAGGGTGTACTTATTTAGGCAGCCCCTGTTTTTTTAGACTTAGACTGTCAATATTGTAATCTTCAAATATGATAGCTATTGCAATCTTTGATAAAAATGTAAAAAGCAAAAATCCAAGAGAAAATACCATTACAGCAGTCCTGATTTCAGTCCAGGATGGTGTATATACATAAATCTGTCCTAAAACATCAGGGGTAAATGCAGGTATAATCAATGCGATTCCTTTTTCAACATAAACACTGCCATAAATTAGAACTGCGCCAATATTCAAAGTCAGAAAATTTTTCCGGGTTTTGGGGATCAGGAAAAGAATAAATGCTATACAACCCATAATAATTGATGACCAGCTGTAAGGGACAATTTCTTTGTGATCACCTATACCGAACAGTAAATATTTCCAATATAAAATATGCTCGGTTCCGGAATAGAACTCCTTAAAAAGTTCAGCAATAGTAAAAAACAGATAAATGAACATTGCATACACCATAAGTTCGGCAATTGTCCATATAGCTTCATCTTTTATCTCAAATTTAGTGGTTCTTCTAAGTATTTGAAAAAGGATTAAAAGAATTGCCGGACCTGAACAAAAAGCTGAAGCCAGAAACCTTGGAGCTAACAATGCACTATTCCAGAATATACGACCAGGTAAAGCATTATAAAGAAATGCTGTTGTTGTATGAATAGCAACAGCCATAGGTATGCTGATCAGAACAAGTGGTAATACAATTGATTTCTTATATTCCTTTTTATAAAAAATACAATATAGTAAATAGGTTACAACAAATAAGTTAATTAATAAATAGATGATGAGAACGAAAAAGTCCCAGGAGAGCATAGAAGAGGGGAAGTTCATTGTGCCTATCAGTGGCAGCATGTGCCAGAACCGAAGCGGATTTCCAATATCTACAACGATAAATGAAATACACATAATTACAGCACAAACTGCAAGCAATTCACCGAAAATTACAATTTCTTTGATTGGTTTCCAATCATAAATATAAGCCGGGATAACTAACATAACGGCGGCTGCTGCAACTCCTACAAGAAAGGTAAAATTTCCGATATAAAAAGCCCAGGATACGGAATCCCGCATGTTAGTTTTAATCAATCCGTAAGTTAACTGCTCTGCATAACCTGCTCCTCCCCAAAGTATTAATAACACCAGGAGAATCAGCCAGGCAAAATATGTTTTCCTTCCGTGAAAAATTATTCTTATGCTTCCTGTTATAAAACGAATTAAATTCATATTTAAATCTGTTAATTTATCCGGATAATTTAAAAAATGCTTTAAACTTAAGTTTCTTAGTTGCCGAAGAAATAATAGAATTTGGGTTGAAAGTTCAATTCCTGTTTCAATACGAGAACTCGCTTGTTTTCCAATATATATCTGATTTCACTTTCAGGATCTAAAAGATTTCCAAACTTTCTTGCACCAACCGGGCATATTTCAACACATGAAGGGTATTTGCCTTCCCTGGCTCTTTGGATACAGAAGGTGCATTTTTCCACAACGCCCTTCTTTCTGGGCCTGTTTCCCAGGTAATGCATTTCACTGTTTAATTCTGCTACAGGTACAGTTGGTTCACCCCAGTTAAAATGTCTTGCATCATATGGGCAGGCTGCCATACAATATCTGCATCCGATGCACCAGTTATAATCAACCACGACAATTCCATCAGGCTCCTGCCAGGTAGCTTTTACAGGACATACAGTCACACACTGGGGGTTTCTGCATTGCTGACATTGTACCGGAACATAAAAATGTCCTTTTTCCGGGACTTTCTCAGGATTGTACTGAGCATTGGAATCTGCAAAATCAATCCCTTTTTCTTTTTCCATCTGAAGAACTTCTATCCACTGAATTTGTGGCTCACGTGACTGATTGTTTTCATTTACACAGGCATAAACACATTTTCTGCATCCAACACACTTCGATAAATCAAGTGCATAACCAAACAAAGTTCCTTCTATAGCAGGTTTGTCAGATACGTGAAATTCTTTGCCATATTTTTCTTTGTATTTGATTTCCAGATTTTTAACTATCTCATTTTTTTCTTCATCTGATAACGTTCTGAAATTCTGCTGAAGAAACTCATCAAATGCCTCCATGTCACAACCCGAAAGAGCGAGTGCTGAGAATGTTGCCAAAGAAATATTTTTTATAAACGACCTTCTTGACTTTTCTTTTTTCATTTCTGCAATAATATTCAAGTATTGAAATTATTTAATCTCTTCCTGTTTTATCGGTGGAGGATCCGGTGTTAGTTCCCGGAATTTTGGTGAATGCGGATTATGACAATGTACACAAAGCAGATATTCCTTTTTTCCGTTCCATTCACCTGTTCTCTTTCCATGAACTCCTACTTTCCAGTCTCTGTATTTTTCACCATGGCACTGACCACATAGTTTATAAGACTCCTTAAAATCCAGTAATTTTCCACTCGCAAGCCTTAATGAATCTCTGTTATTAAGATCATGGCAGTCAAGACACCAGCGGTTTTCACTATCATGGTTAAATATTTGTGAAATGTCATCATGCATGTCCACTAATTCCCTTCTGACCGGATTAGATTCCATATCTGCATGACATTCAGTACAGGGAAATATACCATCGCTGAAAGGAGGAGCTTCGACTGCATACTCTTCACCCTTTTCACTAGTTATGTTTCCGGTGAGTTCTGTATAAACTTTATTTGTTTCAATATTGTCTGATCCTTTGTTATTACACCCGGTAAACAGACCAATATTAAGTATAATAAAGATTACAGATATTTGAGTAATTCTGTAAACTTTCCTCTTCATATTAAATTTACGTTTCAAATCATAGTTTAAAGCATACCTGAAATTTTCCCTTACCTGGTAAATTAAGGATTATGTCTCTCGGTGTAAGTTAATATATTTGTTCGGGATTAATCAAGTTCTTAAGAGTACTTTGGTACTGATATATAGCATATAATAACAAATTAAAGAATAATATCAATCTTAAAACAAAATAACTTAATTCTTTTTACCATGCTGTCCGGGAGAAAAGCCTTAGTGAACCTGCAATATTTGCCTGAAAATAATAAAAAAGGGTGCCCCTGCGGACACCCTTTAAGCTTCTTATTAATCAACTTTATCAGATAGCTGCAAGAGTATTTTCAAGAAGTGTTTTCATATACGGTTTATTGTGTACACCGGCACCTCCACCTCTGTAAACAAGCTGGTAATTCAAAATTGCTCCGAACTGAGCATTCGTAAGAACCATTGCAGGTTTTGCAGTGTTTATGTCCTTCTGTGCCTGTGTCCAGCTTGAGGTTGAACCCGGATTCTTGTAGTTACCATCCGGATTTGAGTTTGGATCATAAATGCTCAGGTAACCATGATAAGTACCATCGTCCTCTACCTGGAGGATATCGCCATTGGCCGGACTGATGGCATTAATTTCATCTTCCAGGCTAGTCAAAAGCGTATTGATATCAGTCTTGGCAGATGTGTAAAGGTCTTTTGCTGAAGTTGTAGATGAGTGGCAGCCAGAAGTAGCACATCCATTAAAGTTTCCGACAGAACTGAATGAATGCCCTCCGGCGAGCCCTGATGGAGTAGCCATATGGCACATATCGCAGGACGCTTTGGCTACGTGTTCTGATTGTGTATAAGCTGTTCCTGTGAATTCAATACCTCCTGTGCCAGCTGCCATAGCTCCCTGTGCACCATAGTGAACACCTGTTCGGTAACCTAGTGTTGAAAGAGCATAAGTTGCAGTTGGTTCTGAAACCAGTTTTGCATAATCAATTACATTTCCACTGGCGGCTGTAACCGGCCTTGGTTGGTGGCATTTTGCACAAAGATTTCCGGTGGTTTTTGTGAAGTTAATCTCTTTGGCTGCACCCCACATTGTCATTTTTACTGCTGCAGTTGTAGCGAGAGGAGAAAATTCCGTTCCTGCATAAGTTGTATGAAGTGAGCTGTGACATGTGAAGCAGGATATCGGACCTGGCAACGCCAGTACACTGGCTTCGGCAATGTAGTCGTTGGTATATTTCCCTGAACCATCAGGTCCTGTAAATGTAGCAGGTGTGCTTTTTGATACAACATTAAGGAAACCCTTCTGTGAGTGGCATGGAGCACAACTGTTGCTGGTTCCCCTTTCAAAAGCTTCACCGGTTGCATGCAGTGAATGTTCAAATTCAATTGCAACAGCCTCAACAGTTGTTTTGTTGTGGCACAGCTTGCAGGTCTCATTAGCATCCACACCATCCTTACCGTTGGTACCGTTTGTTCCGTTTGTTCCGTTTGTTCCTGCCGGACCTTGGGGACCCATAGGACCTTCACATGCAGTCAGGATGAATCCTGCAATCGTTAAAAGCGATAAAATTTTTAGTAGGTTTTTCATATCAGGTTTGTTTGGTTAAATTTTCTTAACGCAAGATACAGTATTTATCTGTTATAAATATAACAATAAAAAATGTTTTTTAAAACATTTTTTATTGATAGAAATTACATACAGACCTGATAAATATCATTTATTATCTTGATATTTGTTACTTGTTTTGCAAATCTGATACTGGGAAAAAACCTGAAAACGTTATAAAATCATGGCGGGACCGGATATGATAAACAACTGTGAAAAATGCAATGCCGGGTGGAAGAACTTCAAACACCTTACAAAAAATGAACTTGAACAGGTGAATAATAACAGGTATGAAGCAACATTTAAACCTGGTGAGGTCATGATAAAGCAGGGATCTCCTGCCTCAAATGCCATGTTTATGGCAACAGGAGTTGCCAAGAGCTATATTGAAGGTTTGAACGGTAAGAATTTTATCCTGAATCTCGAGAAGCCTGGTTGCCTGATCATGGGACCCGGAACATACGTGAATTCACGGCATGATTACTCAGTTGCAGCTATTACCTCCATCCGGGCCTGTTTTGTGAGCTCGGATTTACTTAAACAGCTTGCCCGCACAAACGGAGCTTTTGCGGAGAGCCTTACCGAATATTTCTGTTCAAGATCCGTCAGATCTCATACCCGTATGATCAGCATGGCACAGAAACGAATGCCCGGCAGGCTGGCAGAATTATTGCTGTACCTTGCCGATGAGATTTTCGGCACCAGTGAATTTGATATGATACTTACAAGGCAGGAGCTGGGTGAAATGACAAGTATGGCAAAGGAATGTGTTGTCAGAATATTAAAGGAGCTGGAGGACTCCGGCGTGATCTACTCCGATTCATTTAAGGTAAAGATACTCGACAGGGGAAAGCTCTTAAGAATCTCCGAAAAAGGATGAAACAGAATACTTTTCTGAACATTTTTCATTCGGCCTTTATAATTAAACAGATCATTGCAATGGTTTACATAATATATTATTAATAAAATTATATTTGCGACCGGTTCGGGTGACGCGGAACCCGGAACCCGGAACCCTGTACTATACATTAATATATATCTTTAAAAAAGCCTGTTTATGATTATGAAGTTTATTAAATACCTCTTCTCCCCGTCAATGATGGGAATCCTGTTTATAGTGTTTGCCATGTCTATGGCAGTTGCAACTTTCCTGGAGAATGATTTCGGATCTGCAGCCACATATAATATGGTATATGATACAAGATGGTTTGAACTGATACTTCTTCTTCTATCGGTCAATCTCATCGGGCGGCTCATTATAATGAAGCTTTTCAAAAAGCAAAAACTTCCGGTAGCATTATTTCACCTGGCATTCATACTTATGATTACAGGAGCAGGTATCACCAGGTATTTCGGATGGGAAGGAACGATGCATATAAGAGAGGGAAATACTCAGAATGAATGTTTCTCATCAGAAAAGCATATCGGGTATACCATAAAAGACAATTCCGGGAAAGTTATTGCATCCCGCTCAAAAAAATATACCCTTACTTCCGTTTCAGCAGATAACTACAATCAGGAGATAAGTATTAATGATAAGGATTACCAACTGGAACTCTCAAAGATCATTCCAAATGCTGCAAGAGAAACCGTTCCGGGAGGTACATTTAAAGCTGTGGCCGTAAATCCGAGAGAAAGGGAGACCGGTCAGAAGGCTTTCATTTTCAATATATACAGTGGTAATGAGTCCGAAACTGTTTATCTGTGGGCAAGGGATGATGCTGAATTTACTGAGGGTTCTTGTGTTATAGACGGGCATAATGTCAGTATAAGATATGGCTCGGACGTAATTAAACTTCCTTTCAGTATAAAACTTAATGATTTTATACTGGAAAGATATCCCGGTTCAAGCAGCCCTTCAGGCTATAAAAGCGATGTTGTTCTTATTGATAAGGATGAAAATGTAGAAAAGCCATTCCTCATATTTATGAATAATATCCTGAAATACAGAGGATATCGTTTTTATCAGTCTTCATACGACCATGATGAAAAGGGTACAATCCTGTCTGTGAATCACGACACTGCAGGAATGTTGGTAACATATACCGGTTATGCTCTTCTGATTTTATTCATCATAATAGCACTTATCAGCAGAAGCTCTGTTTTCCATAATGTTAATTCAGGATACTGGAATTCTGTTTTAAGGAAATCGGTCCCCCTGATATTAGTGGTATTTCTGACCGGGTTACAGGATGCCGGGGCACAGAAACTGGTACCTGACAAAAGAGCTGCCGAAGAGCTCGGCAAGGTGCTGGTACAGGATCAGAAGGGAAGGACCAAACCTCTCTTCACCCTTAGCAATGACATTCTTCGCAAAGTGACCAGGGAGAATAAGTTCGAAGGAATGACCTCGATGCAGGTATTTATGGGCGTGTATCTCGATTTCAATAACTGGAAGGATGTTCCTCTTATCAGGATCTCAAATGATGATTTAAAAAGAAGACTTGGGGTAAGTGGTAATTATGCTAAATTCTCCGATATTGTAGATTTGCAGGATGGTTCATACAAGATCTCTGAAGATGTCAATAATGCCTATGCAAAGGCTCCGGGTGACAGGACCAGGCTTGACAAGGAGATGATGAAGGTGGATGAGAGAGTGAACATTGTATTTATGATCTACAAAGGTGATTTTCTCAGGCTGTTTCCACTTAAGGATGGAACTCATGACTGGGTTTCTCCTGAAGCCGCTCTTGTTAAGGCTGTAAATGGAGACGATTCTACATATCTTAAAGGTATAATGCCAATTCTTTCGGAAGCTGTACATAATAATAATATAGCGGCAGTGCGTCAGGTTGCCCGGTCTGTCAGAGATTATCAATCGAGGTTTACCAGTTATGAACTACCGTCAGGGACAAAAACCAATATTGAACTCCTGTATTATAAAATGAATGTCTTTGAGAAACTCTTCCCTTTTTATGCAACTGTAGGTCTGGTAATGCTGATCGGGCTAATTACAATGGTGATCCGTGGCAGAAAAGAAACATCATGGTTAGTAAGAGGGCTGGGCTGGGTGCTTTTTGCAGGATTTCTTTTCCATACGACAGGGCTGGGACTTAGATGGTATATATCGGGGCATTCACCCATGAGCAATGGTTACGAATCGATGATCTTCATCTCCTGGGTTACGTTGCTGGCAGGATTTATATTCAGCCGTAAATCGGCTTTTGCCCTTTCAGCTACTGCAGTTCTTGCTTCAATGACCCTGATGGTGGCACACCTGAGCTTCATGGATCCTGAAATCACCAACCTTGTACCGGTTCTTAAATCCTACTGGCTGACTCTCCATGTATCTGTAATAACCGGCAGCTACGGATTCCTTGGTCTGGGTGCAATTCTCGGTCTTATTACAATGGTACTTCTCACATTGTCGAACGACAAAAACCGTGAGAGGATCTCCAACACTATTGATGAGCTTACTGTCATAAACTATAAATCACTTACCCTGGGTCTCTACTTCCTTACTATCGGCACATTCCTTGGTGCTGTATGGGCCAACGAATCATGGGGTCGTTACTGGGGATGGGATCCGAAAGAGACATGGTCGCTGATCACAATTATAATATACAGCATAGTTGTCCACAGCAGGAACATACCCGGTATGAAGGATATCTTCACTTTTAACCTGATCTCGCTGTTTGCCTTCTCTTCAGTGTTGATGACCTATTTTGGTGTAAACTACTATTTATCAGGCCTTCATTCGTACGCTGCCGGTGATCCTGTGCCGGTTCCCTCATTTGTTTATATTACTGTAATAATTCTGACAATAGTCTCATTCGTTGCATACCTGAAATATACAACTTGGAACAAGGTTGCTCGTATAGAAAAATAGAAAGTAGCAGAATAATACTTAACAATAATAGTATCTTTGTTCTTTCTATTAAAAATAAACATATGAGACAGGACCAATCCATTTCCTGCAGTCAATGCAGGAATGATTTATGTTTCTTTAAGCAATATGAGTCATCATTAAACTCTGCTGCAGTTGAAGCAAAAAAACAACAGGAGTACTATTTGACCGGACAATATATTATTCATGAAGGGAGTCCTATTCATGGGGTTTATTTTGTACAAAAGGGTAAAGTCAAAATTTTTTCTTCAGGGCTTAATAGTACTCCGCAGATAGTGAGACTTGTTCATGCTGGCGAGTCGTTGTGTTTCAGAGGGTATGGAAGAAAAACCTACCTCACAGATTCTGTTACTCTGGAAGACAGCCGGATATGTTATTTTAATGAGAAAGATTTTATAGAACTATGCGACCTTTCAATACTCTCAAGACACCTGGTAACATATCTTGGGAATGAACTTGAAATTGCTGAAAAAAGATTGAAATACCTGATGCAAATGAACGTTAGGGAAAAAACAGCAGAAGCCCTCTTGTTCATGAAGAAAAGTTTTGGTGTAAATAAAAATAACGAGTTAGATGTATACATGAGCCGGAAAGATATTGCCTGCATTGCGGGAACTAGCGAAGAACTAATTATTCGCCAGTTATCTGACTTTGAAAAAGAGAAAATCATTTTAAGAAGAGAACACGGAACCAGAATTGCTTTACTGGATGAAAAAAGGTTAGAAAAATTAGTTAGCAAGTATAATGCTTTAATCTGATTACCTGCCTTTTCCGTTTCTTTTATTTTTCTTTTTACCTGAATATTATTTGTAAATCACCATTCGATTTCACTCTTCGGATAATCTCATTTTTCAGAATTATTTTCCTGAAAAAGTAAGATAGTTCTCAATTTTTGTCTAATGCAGTATATGAGTTAATTTTTTTTCTCATCTTAATCTTACACCCTGGTCATAACTTCCTGAAGATTCGTTACTATTCAGTTCCTTGCACATGGTGTAAAGTCATCTCCGGATTTTTGTCAGGTCAAGTTATTATAATTTAATTTCCAAAATATTTAATGTTAATTATTTCACAGTTAAATTTAAGATTGTCATTATGACTTAATTTGAAGCCAAAATAAATGACACTTAATGAAAGAGATAAAAGTATTAACTAAAAAAACTATTATGAAGAAAAAAGATTCAATCTCGAAATTAGCCAAACTTTCAGGAGTTTTCCTGATATGTGTTGGAATGAGTATCCTATTCAGCAGTTGCGAAAAAAAGAATAATGATGATCAAAATGGACCTATAGTTAGGGGAACTGATAGTTATGATATTGCTGATGCTTCACCCCAGGCTTATGTGGATGCGTTAATTGTTGCGACAAGCAATGGAGAAATTGGTGTTGCTTACAGTTTGATTCCAAAAGGAAATTGGTATTTAGATATACCACACTCAGCAGTAAATTGGAAAACTGCTTATATGGGATATGGTTCCTTTTTAACTGGTAAATTTAGTTGGTTCGCATTAAAGAATTTCTACTTTGATGAAAAAGATCCATCAAAAATTGCTTTTGAAGCAAAAGTTTATCTTAATTCAGTGGTCACAAGTCAGCCCCTTAGAGATGATGGTTGCTTGTTAACTACATATAAAACCAATGCTTCTTATCAAGAAGAAACTGCAAACTTAGCGACAATTAAATCTACTAGTGCTAGTTATCATACTGATGATGCAGGTTATACAGTTTTAGCTGATTTAACTTTCCTTGGTGTTACTCGCAAGGTAACGATGGATCTGTATTATGTGGGTAAGCAGACATTTACAACCTATGACCTGATAAGTTTTGACGCTGAATTTCCGTTTAACGCTATCTCGGACTTTGGACTTAGTGCCACTACCGTTGCAGATCTAGTTACTGTTAATCTGAATCTGAATTTTAAGAAAAGTAAATAATTCTCCTTCCAGCAAGATAAATATTTGAAAAATGAAGCCTATTGTATATTTGTGTATTATTGCTGTTTGTCTGTTCACCTCTTGTGAAAGTAGCTATGTTGAAGCACCGGAGCCTATACCAGCTGTAAGTTTTAACAATGATATACTCCCAATTTTGGTTTCGAATTGTCATAGTTGTCATGAAATCGGTAAAGTTTTTCCGGGGTTGATTCTAAGTACCGACAAGGCTTATAATCAGTTACTATTTGATGGCGCAAATGCTCCGTATGTAAATACTAATGATCCTGAAGCGAGCAAATTATACTTTAAACTTAACCGAGATATGCCCCCATTTGGATTACTTCAAAGTAACGAAATCGCAAAGATATTGAAATGGATCCAGGATGGTGCTAAAAACGACTAAAATTTACCTTATGAAACTCATTCTTGTCGCTATTGCATTAATAATTGGGATTAGTTCAGGATTCTCCCAGGAGAATCCTGAAAATTCTGAAACAACCAAACCTAAAGATTCCCCTATTTTGATTAGAGACTCTTTTGAGGATATTATATTGATAAACAATCAAACCTCAAAGGTACTTAGAAAGAATACACTTCAATTGGAGATTCAACATCGGTTTGGAAGAATCGACCAGGGATTTCAGGTGGGGAATAATTTTGATTTATTTGGAATATTCGGATCTTCAAATATTCGTGTTGGTGCTAATTTTGGATTATCAGACAGAATAATGATTGGGATTGGTGGGACCAAAAATAATAATCTATACAATTTGCAATGGAAATATAATATTTTTCGTCAAACAGAATCTATGGGGATGCCTGTATCTGTTACTTATTATGGCAATACATCTGTCAACATTTCGGCAAACTCGGATTTCGTCACGGTTTCAAAAAGACTATCTTATTTCCATCAAATACTTATTTCTCGCAAATTCAGCAATAAACTTTCCTTACAAATTGCCCCATCAATAGCCCATTTCAATATTATTGATACTATCCGTTATCAAGACATTTCGCATAATAATTTCAGCTTTTGTTTTAGTGGGAGATATAAATTCGCAGCACAAACATCTTTTATATTTGAATATACACAACCTCTGACTATCTCTGAATCGGTTGGCACCAAACCTGATTTAGGCATTGGTGTAGAGATTGCCACCCGAAGTCATGCTTTTCAGCTATTTGTTGGTACTGCGAATGCAATTATTAATCAATATAATATGGCATATAACGCTCTGGATTTCACCAAGGGAGAAATACAACTCGGCTTTAATATTATACGTAGGTGGAATTTTTAATGTTGTAATAAATACGCATATCATTATCAGGCTATGTTCAATAAACATTTAAAGAAATATGAAATTATTAATGAAGGAAATAAAAATGAAACATCTGAAGAATATAGTATTGCTTTCGGCCCTGGTCGGAGTTTGCCTGGGATTTATATCTGTGAAAAGCCCTAACCAACCCATCTTTGGAAATATTGAAAAGGAGTATCTCTTGTCAAAATCTTTCAATTTTTATCCGCAAGAGAAAGATACTTCAAAATGGGTGGCTCCTGCAGAGGCCGATAATCTTAAAAATCCGATTGATGTCAACGAAAAGACGCTGACTGAAGGATCGACCATTTACAAAATAAACTGTAGATCCTGTCATGGCCGGTTAGGTGATGGGAAAGGAGTAGAAGCTGCAGATTTATCAACTCTGTCAACAAATTTTACTGATCCCTCATTTGTGAAACAAAGTGATGGGTCCATGTTCTGGAAGATAAGCCATGGGAGGAATGATATGAAACCTATGAACGTTGTTTTATCTGAAAAAGAAATTTGGACCGTGATTAATTTTATTAAAACTTTTTCTCAGCCTTCTAAAGAGTAATTGATAGACAGGGGACTCTTAATTTTTAAAATTCAGAATCATCTATATGATTGATAATTTAACAGCCAAAGATCTTTTGGTATTTAAAATTCAATTATTTATCATTTTATTCTTAGTATTAACAACATTCGGGTTTAATGTTCAAACTGTTTTTGCTCAGAATACGGCTGCGGACCATTTTGACGAATTTTGTGCAGATTGCCATTCAATTGGTGAAGGGGATATGAAAGGACCTGATCTTCTTGGAGTTGAACAAAAATATTCTGAAGATTGGCTGGTAAAATTTATCCATTCATCAAAAACCCTGATTAACAGTGGGGATCCAAAAGCAGTGGCTACATTTGAAAAATACAAAAAGCAAAATATGCCTGATACTGATCTTTCTGTATCGGAAATCAGGGCTTTAATTGCATATATAAAAAGTTTTAATAAGAATACAGCAAAAAAACCTTCAATAACTAATGATTCTCTGGATGTTAGTAATATCAAAGAGATAAAGAGTGTAATTCAGGCAACCGTAGAGGAAGCTTTAGAAGCCAGACAGTATAATGAAAGGCTTGGATCTATTGAGAAAAAGCTGGATGTGTTATTGCAATATAATAGGAAATCTCTTTCTGCCAGAATTACAGATGAAGAGATAGAAAAAGGCAGAAAATTATTTGAAGGAATAATTCCTTTCACGGGTAATGTTCCTGCATGTGTTACATGCCATAATACATTTAAGATCGATACTTTGAACTGGAACCCATCGGCCTTTGACATTGCAACCGCTTTTTCCCAAAGGAATGATGCTGATATAACCAGCTTAATAATCAATCCGGTTTCTAATAAAATGAAGGCAGTTCTGAATGGCCACAGATTAGCTGATTATGAAGCATTTTATATCACTGCTTATTTACAATCTATTGAGAGGACCGGACTAATAGAGTATAAAAAATTACCGGTAAAACTTCTTGTTTTTATCGGCCTGTGCCTGGTAATGATGTTCTCATTAATTGATTTAATGTTTACGAAAATAATCAAACTTAAACTGGTAAATATCTTTATATTTATTGTGACCGGTATATTGATAAGCAATACAATTTACATTAATGCTGCAAATATTGGGTTGAGTCAAAATTATGCACCGGATCAACCGATAAAATTCTCCCACGAAATTCATGTAAAGGAAAATAAAATTGAATGTTTGTTTTGTCATAATGGCCCTGAATTTAGCCGAGAATCAGGTATTCCATCTACAAATGTTTGCATGATTTGTCATAACAAAATCAGAACTGGTGAGAGGACCGGCCAATTTGAGATCAATAAAATTGTAAAAACATTTGAAAACAAAATACCGATAGAATGGATTAAAGTCCACAATCTGCCTGATCATGTTTTTTTTAGTCATGCTCAACATGTAAGTGTTGGAAAAATTGAATGCAGAACTTGTCATGGAGATATTGACGAAATGCATATTACCCGGCAGGTTTCAACCCTTTCAATGGGATGGTGTGTTAATTGCCATAGAGAAAGCAAAGTTCAATTTGAAGAAAACAAGTTTTATTCTGAGCACCAGGAGCTCCATGATGACCTGAAAAGCGGTAAAATAAGGATGGTTACTGCAGACAAAATAGGAGCAAACGATTGCCAGACATGCCATTATTAATTTTTCAGTTTAGAAAACAGGAATAGTTGTAATGAAGATTTTACTGATGCTGAAATTAAAATAAACGCAATCTCATTTAAAAATATGAAAAAATACTGGAGAAGTATTGAAGAGAAGGATGACCAACCTGGATCCAATGATGACGAGAAAATGGATGAATCTAAAAAGGAATTTTTTGAAGAAATGTCAAATGATCTGTCATCGGGTACAAGTGTTACGCGGAGAGACTTCTTAAAAGTATGGGGATATAGTATAACTGCTGCCACTTTGGTAGCAAGTTGTGAATCACGTGTCAATAAAGCTATTCCCTTTTTAATCAAACCAGAAGAAGTAATTTCAGGTATTGCAAATTATTATGCTTCTTCTTATGTTGACGGGAATGAGTATTGCAGCATTTTAGTGAAAACAAGGGAAGGCAGACCAATTAAGATTGAAGGGAATGTAAAATCCGGCGTGACCAAAGGTGGAACAAACGCCAGGGTTCAGGCATCAATTTTAAGCCTGTATGACGAATCGGAACGGATAAAGGGCCCTTTGCATAATAACAATAAAACAACATGGGAAAATATTGACGAGAATGTGACACCGCTACTACAATCCATTAATGCCAAAAATGGGAAAATAGTAATATTATCTTCTACAATTATTAGCCCGTCAACTAAAAATGTTTATAAGGATTTCATTAAAACATACCCAAATACAAGGATCATTTATTATGATGCAATATCTGCCTCAGGAATATTGATGGCAAATAAAAATTCTTTTGACCAAATGGTCATTCCAGCCTACAGATTTGAACGTGCCGATATTATTGTCAGTTTTGGTGCAGATTTTCTTGGCACCTGGCTTTCTCCTATTGAATTCACCAGGCTATATGTGCAAAATAGAAAACTTGACGGCAAAAAAAATATGTCAAGACATATTCAGTTTGAAACGGGATTATCTTTAACAGGTAGTAATGCAGATGAAAGATTCCCCATCAAACCTTCGGAGGAGGAAATTATGCTTGTTAACCTGTACAATGAGCTGTTACAAATCTCCGGAAATTCTACTGATATCGTTTCAAGTTCACCCAATAATATTAAGCGTCTTGCCAATGATTTATGGTCAATCAGAGGCAAATCGCTTGTATTATCCGGGAGCAATGATGTAAACATACAAATTCTGGTAAATGCTATTAATGTATTGCTTGAAAATTATGGAAAAACAATTGATCTGAGTACCCCGTTGTACATAAAACAGGGTATAGATAGAGAAATGGAGGATTTGGTCAGGGACATGGAAGAAAATAAAATTGATGCATTGATTATAAATAATGTTAATCCTGCTTATGATTATCCTGAATCTGACAAATTTGTTAACGGGTTAGCTAACTTAATACTATCAATATCATTTTCAGGGACAATTGACGAAACAACTTCTTTGGTTAATTATGTTTGTCCTGATAATCATTATCTGGAATCCTGGAATGATGTCGAGCCTAGGAAAGGCTTTTTCAGTTTGGTTCAACCAACGATTAACCCATTATTTGATACACGTGCCTCACAGGAAAGTCTGCTTAAATGGGCCGGTAAGGATATTGGTTTTTTCGATTATATTCAACAACATTGGGAGAATAATATTTATCCTCTACAAGATGAGTTCACCTCAAAGGAATCCGGGTTTAAATTTTTTTGGATAAAAAGTTTGCAGAATGGTGTTTTTGAAATTAATTCGCCTGCTGCTGCTGAAATCCATCATAAATTCAACGCTTCAGTTGTACAACCTGCGATAAATGAGCTGGTCAGTCAGAAGACTGATAATGCCGATAAAATTGAATTACAACTTGTTGAAAATATTGGTGTTGGCAATGGGAAACACGCTAATAATCCCTGGTTGCAGGAGTTGCCGGATCCTATTTCAAAAGTTTGCTGGGATAATTATGTATCTGTTTCACCTCGTCATGCTGCTGAATTAGGAGTTGAGAACGGTGATGTTGTAATTGTAAGTTCAACTCTTGAACAAATAGAATTACCGGTATTGTTACAACCGGGCCAGGCATATAAAACAATTTCCATCCCATTGGGCTATGGAAGGAAAAATGCTGGTAAAGTGGGCAATAATATAGGGAAGAATGCTTTCAGATTTTGTAAAATTAAAGATGGGAATATTCAATATAAAAATGATATCAAACTTATTAAAACTAACAAAAAACATTTATTGGCTTTAACTCAAACTTATAATTCAATGCTGGGGAGGCCAATTGTAAGGGAAACAACTTTAGATCAGTATATTAGAAATCCCTCCTCAGGTAATGAAATGCACGAAAAACAGCAAAAAGGGTCTGTATCCCTTTATAAATCACCCGTTCATATTGGTAACCATTGGGGTTTATCAATTGATCTTAATGCCTGTACTGGTTGTAGCGCCTGTAGTATAGCTTGCCAGGCTGAAAACAATATTCCGGTTATTGGTAAGGAAGAGGTGCGAAAACGTCGAATTATGCATTGGATGCGTATCGACAGGTACTATTCAGATTCTGTAGACAATCCTCAGGTTTATCATATACCCATAATGTGTCAGCATTGTGCTAATGCACCATGTGAAAATGTTTGTCCCGTCGCGGCTACTATGCATAGTCATGATGGTCTTAATCATCAGAGTTACAATCGTTGTATCGGCACCAGGTATTGCATGAGTAATTGTCCATATAAAGTCCGCAGGTTTAACTGGTATGCATATACCGAAGCCGAAAAAATGGATTCTTACCTTAATTCTGATTATGGAAGAATGGTTCTTAATCCGGATGTAATTGTAAGGTCAAGGGGCGTGGCGGAAAAATGTTCTTTGTGTATTCAAAGGATCCAGGAAAGTGAAACAAAAGCCAAACTTGAAAATCGTCTGTTAAACGAGGATGAAATACAACCCGCCTGTATGCAATCCTGTCCTGCAAATGCGATATTGTTCGGAAACCTGAAAAATGAAAACAGCAACATAGCTAAGAAATTCAAGGATGAAAGAAATTATCATTTACTTGAAGAAATACATGTATTACCATCTGTGGGTTATCTTTTGAAGGTTCGAAACCAACCTTACGGAAGGACGTGACAAGAGTTTCAAACAACTATTTATAAAATAATGGAAAATGTATAATACAGCAATCAGAGGACCATTAATAAAAGGGGACAAAACCATTCATCAGATAACAGAGGAAATTTGTCAGCCTATTGATAGGCGACCCGGTTATTGGTGGTATTTTGTTTTTTTGTTATGCCTTGGGGCTTTAATTTATGGAGGTTGGGCAGTATATATCACTGTACATGAGGGTATTGGAACATGGGGGTTGAATAATTCCGTAACCTGGGGCTGGTGTATAATAAACTTTGTATGGTGGATAGGGATAGGCCATGCGGGAACAGCTTTTTCAATTTTTTTATTGGTTTTGGAACAAAAATGGAGAACCTCAATAAACCGGGCTGCCGAATTAATGACTGTGGTGGCAGTGATCTGTGCCGTTCATTTTCCTATTCTGCATATTGGCAGATTGTGGGATGGATTTTTCATTTTACCTTATCCCAATACCAGGGGTCCTTTATGGCTAAACTTTAATTCACCTTTATTTTGGGATGTTTTAGCTATTTGTACCTACTTCATGGCCTCCTCACTTTTCTGGTATGTTGGGATGATACCGGATTTGGCTACAATTCGGGACAGGACAACTTCAAAAATCAAAAGAGCTATATATGGTTTTTTATGTTTTGGCTGGATTGGTTCATCCAGAGATTGGTTTCGATATGAAAAGCTCAGTTGGATTATTGGAGGTTTAACTGCAGCGCTTGTTGTCTCGGTTCATTCAATTGTTGCCATGGACTTTGCTACATCAGTCTTGCCTGGTTGGCATACTACCATTTTCCCCCCATATTTTGTTGTCGGAGCCATCCTCTCAGGTTTTGCAATGGTATTAACTTTAATGATAATAATTAGAAAAGTCTATAAGTTAAATGATTATATTACTGATTCACATCTTAACGCTATCTGTAAAATCCTTGTTTTTATAAGTTTGATAATGGGGACCGCATATTCTACCGAGTTATTTATGGCCTGGTACTCAAATAACGAATATGAAATGTTCACTTTTTTCCACAATAGAGTTACCGGAGAATATAATACGGCATTTTGGATAATGTTAATAAGCAATGCGATCTTGCCACAACTTTTCTGGTTTAAGAAAATTAGGAAAAAATTAGCAATTGTATTCATTATTTCATTATGCATTAACATTGGCATGTGGTTTGAACGGTATGTTATTGTTATTACTTCCCTGACAAAAGATTATTTCCCTTCCAACTGGGCCGACTACAGGCCTACAACTGTAGAAGTCGGATTATTTACGGGAACATTTGGGTTCTTTGTACTGTGTATCTTATTGTTTTTCAAATATCTTCCTATGATCTCACTGTATGAAGTAAAAGGAGTATCGAAATATAAAAGTAATTAAATGACTATTAGATAAAATAAGAAATGATTGGAACAATTTTAGGGGTTTACGAAGATGAGGAATTATTGATTTCAGCACTACAAAAACTTCAGGATGAAAAGATTGAAATAAGTGAAGTGTTAACTCCTTATCCTGTCCATGAGGTTTTTAAAATTATGAAGAGAAAAACCAGGCTTCCTCTAGCCACTTTTCTGTTTTGTGTGTTAGGAGTAATTTTAACATATTTGTTTTTATATTGGGCCTCTGTGCTGAGCTATCCTCTTATTTTCGGTGGTAAACCACTTAATTCCATTCCTTCATTTATTCTAATCTGTTTTGTAATGATGATATTTTTCGGTGTATTTTTATCTGTTATTGCTTTTTTTGTAAGATCAAAATTATATCCCGGCAAAAAAGCTAAAATCCATTATCCGAGAATAACCGACAATGCTTTTGTCATAATGATTGATAAAAAACCGGAAATGTCTTCCAATGACATTAAACAACTAAATTCCATCTTAAAAGATCATGGAGCGGTTGAAGTTCTGGAAAAATAGAAAAAGATTAGAATGATTTGAAATAGATTTTTCTAATAAAGATTATTTTCTTATGACATTTACAATGATGATGAGAAAAAAGTTAATGCAGAATCTGGTTATCTCTTTAATCATAGTTTTGAGCCAAATTCCAATTTCCTGTGATACGAACAGAAATTCAAGAGGATATGAATATTTTCCTGACATGGTTTACTCAAGGGCATATGAAACTTATGCTCCCAACCCTGTGTTGCCGAATGGAATGACAGCCCAGCCCCCGGTTAAAGGGACAATTCCTGTCAACATGGTTCCATATCAATATCCAAAAACTCCTGAAGGTTTGAGATTGGCAGGATTGGAGCTGATTAACCCAGTTGAGCCCAATGAGGAAAATATTGCCCGTGGCAAATTTGAATATAATGTTTTTTGTGCCAATTGTCATGGAATTGATGGCAGAGGTGATGGAAATCTATACGCAAATGGGAAATATCCATCGGAACCGCCTTCTTTAATAACAGAAGATATGTTGAGCAGGCCCGATGGAGAATTTTTCCATATTATAACACTTGGATCAGCCATTATGGGACCTTTTGCTTCTCTGATACGAAGTGAAGACAAGTGGAAAGTGATTCTATATATAAAAAAGGATCTTTCAGGAAAAAACTAAATACAGCAAAGTAATGGAGGAAAATTATTCTGTTTCACTGACATTTAAATCTATAATTCAGGGAAGTATTATTCTGGGAGTAATTACATTTGGTTTGGGACTTTATTTTAACACTGAGAAAACCTGGGCTAACTTCTTATTAAATAACTATTACTTTATTTCAATTGTAATTGGTGCAACTTTTTTTTTAGCAATACAGTATGTTACGCAATCAGGATGGTCTGCAATGTTTGCCAGAATTCCTCATGCTATTGGTATGTATATGCCTTTAGCTGCTATTATCCTGTTTCTGATCTTTGGAATGCACTCAGTATATCATTGGTCAATTCCCGGTGTAGCCGAGAATAATCCGGGAATAGAACATAAATCTTCATACTTAAACATTCCATTTTTCTTTATCAGGATAGTTTTCTTTTTAGCATTATGGATTTTCATGATCAGACTATTAAGAAAAACTTCATTAAAGGAGGATCATGCAAGCAATCTGAAATATTTTTACAAAAGCGAATATTATTCTAAGATATATATATTCATTCTGTCAATTTCTTTCTCACTGCTGACATTTGATTTAATCATGTCCATCGACGTGGATTGGTTTAGTACTATTTTTGCAGTAAAAAATTTTGTTTCAGCATTTTACCATGGTGTTTCCGTTATTACTCTAATTGTAATATTGCTTTATAGAAAAGGGTGTTTCAAGGATTTAAACGAGGCACATTTGCGCTATTTTTCCAGATATATTTTTATATTGGGCATCATATGGGCATATTTATGGTTTGTTCAATATTTATTAATCTGGTTTGCAAATATTCAGGAAGAAACCATATATTACGTCATACGAACTGAAGGAAAATTGAAAATATTCTTCTTTCTGGATATTATTTTGAATTGGGCAATACCCTTTTCAATTTTATTATCTGCAAGAACAAACACGAACAAATTAGTATTAATAATTGTCTGCATAATCCTGATAATTGGTCAATGGTTAGATCTTTATTTTCAGATAATGCCCGGATCAGTGGGGGAATTAAATATTGGATACATTGAGATTGGACTTTTTGCCGGTTTTGCCGGGTTGTTTATTTTTATTGTCAACAGGGCCTTAACCAAAATTCCACTTATTCCAAAAAACCATCCTTTTTTGGGGGAGAGTATTAGTAGCCATTTAGATTAAGGTTTTGGGTCAACAAAATTGAAACTGAACTGATTCAAAAAAATCAGTTCTCAGAATCCTTGGAGCTAATATCAAAAATAAAAGGCAGGATCCCGCTTTCGCGGGATTCGTCTTTTCATTTTGGGGTGGAAGATTAGGCTCGAATCCACGACCACTTAAATGATAATACTGATAACTATCTGTAAAATTAAACCCGCTAAGAATAAGATACTGAACCTTCTGTTATATACAAAAGCATAGCTGGCAAAATATAATGGCCATGTGGTTTTTATCCCTGGAATGGGTTGAAGCGGTTTTGGTTCAAGAAATACTTTTGCAGTTTGTAAATATTTCGGCAGAGCAAGAACAACAATTAAAAATGATAATCCGAGAATACCTTTGTAAATAAAAAAGCCGATCAGGATATATTGTAAAAGCCATATGACTATGGTTGTATGTCTTGATACTTTTTCCCCCAGTAATACAGGTAAAGTATATACTCTTTTCTCTATATCCTTATCTGATTTATCAATATGTTTCCCGAATATTACACTTGTGGGGCCAATTGCGTATAGAAGGCTTAGATAGATAACATCCCAGTTCCAGAATCCGTTTGAAGTGATATAATAAGCACCACCAATCATCAAAGGGCCCCAGACTATAACTACTGTCAGTTCACCTAACCCTATGTATTTTAATGGCCAGGTATAGAACACCAGGAACAAAATGCCTGCTGCCATTAAATATATGGTTGTTGTGTCAGTTTGTAAAACAAGAAACACTCCGCAGGCAACTGCAAACAGAAGAGTAACCAGGATATACATATAGAAAGTACTGGTTGAAGTATATCCCTTTTCGACTATCTGCGGGCCATACAAAGTTCTGTAATAGTTTTCATTATCAATACCTTTCCTGTAATCAATCAGGTCGTTTAATAAATTATTTGCAGCATGGGCGAAGACCAGCCCCATCAGACAGACAATAAAATTTATGGCATTGAAAGCCCCGGTATAATAATAAGCAAGTAATCCTCCGATAGCACACGATATTGCCGTCATTATAAAAACAGCTGACCTCGTTGCCACAAGCCACTTTGAAATAATATCGAGGGAAAACCATTCCTCCTTTGAAACCTGAGGGATAGCGGTTAATGTTTTCATCCAGAATGTTATTGTTTTCATAATTTTAAATTTATAGGTTAGTAACAGGAGTATTTAAATATGTATGTGTTTTTCAGCATGATATGAAGATCTGACAAGTGGTCCGCTCTCTACAAAACGGAATCCTTTTTCAAGACCTGTTTTTTTGTAATGTTCAAATACCTCAGGCTTTACGTATTCCACCAGTCTTGTATGTCTTTCTGATGGTGGCAGATACTGTCCGATAGTTAATACTTTAACTCCGGCCATTAACAAATCGTCCATTGTTCTGATGACTTCTGTTTCTGATTCACCAAGGCCAACCATAAAACCACTCTTTGTAATGAGTCCTGATCCGGAGATATATTTTAATACTTTCAGACTCTTTTCATAAGTGGCCAGACTTCTGATTCCCGGACTTATACGTTCTACAGTCTCAATATTATGTGAAATAACTTCGGGTTTCTCATTGATTACCAGATCAATGAGATCATGATTGTTATTAAAATCCGGAATCAATGTTTCAATAGTAATTCCCGGATTTACCTTTTTAATTGTTTTGATTGTCCTGGCCCAGACAGATGCTCCCTGGTCATTAAGGTCATCTCTTGCGACTGAAGTTATGACACAATGTTTAAGAGCTAAGATCATTATTGCATTGGCAACACGATCGGGTTCTTCATTGTCGACCTGATCGGGCATCATTGATTTCACATAACAAAACCTGCAATTCCTTGTACATTTATCTCCCAGAATCATAAATGTTGCGGTGCCCGCACTCCAGCATTCTCCCTTATTCGGACAATTTCCGCTGCTGCAGATGGTATTTAATTTTTGCTCATCAATGATATTTTTTACCAAAGAGTAGTTTTTCCCATGTGGCAAAGGTACCTTCATCCAGGGTGGCAGATGAGTTTTATCGGTCTTAATACTCATTTTTTGTCTCTCCTTTGTTAATTAAACAAACAGGTGCTCCTTCTCTTCAATGAACAATTCAATATTAACATTGTTTATTTTTCTCAGAATTAACAGGAATTAATGTTTCATGGAAAATACATTTTTAAAGTCAGCATCTATTATAAATATTGACCGGAAGAAAATTCGCCGGATCCGTTTCTTAACGAAAAGTACTTTTGTTTTAACTTTCGATCGTGATGACATCCAGTTTACTGCAGGGCAGCATATTACAATAGGTACCCGGGGATCACTAAACCAAAGGGAATATTCAGTTTATAGTGGTGAGCAACAAAATTATCTCGAAATTCTTGTGAAGGAAGTTTTAGACGGTAATGTATCAATACAGCTAAGAAACAGTAAGCCCGGAGATTTGCTGGAGGTAAACGGACCATTTGGATCATTCAGGCTGGAGATAAAAGATATGTATTCGAGGAAACATCTTTTTATTGCAACAGGTACCGGAATTTCGCCATTTCATAGTATGGTGACCTCTTATCCGGGAATAGACTATACAATTCTTCATGGTATACGATATATAAATGAGGCATATGATAAACATGATTACAATCCTAAAAGATATATAACCTGTACATCAAAAGAGAAAAGCTCCGGTTATAATGGGAGGGTTACGGACTATCTGTCAGATTACCAGCCTGAACCGGGTACCATATATTATCTGTGTGGAAACAGCAGTATGATCTTTGAGGCTACAGGAATATTAAGAAATAAAGGAGTGACCGGAGATCGTATTTTAAGAGAGGTCTATTTTTAAACGATGCCGGAAGTAGCTGTTTCGGCCCGGCGAAGTCTGTGACTTCACCGGAATAAGATGTAGTCTGAGACTACATTATATAAAAAGCGAAGTTACAAACTTCGCTTAGCTGGGGCTTTAACTTAAGAGTAGTGCAGGAAAGAATGGTATAACTTTCCCCTCCTTTTCAAGGAGGGGTGGCCGGGATAATTGATTATCTGATGTTTACAAAATTTATTTCCCGGCCGGGGTGGTTGATTTGATTATTTCTTTTTACCATTATATCTATTAATAACAAAACCTCCTCAACAGAAAAAGTCTTAAATCTTTAAGAGCATATCTCAGGAACAGTTACACATCAACTAAGGCAGTCCTGGTGGACGTGTTAAAAATATAATATGGAATCGATCAGATAAACCAATCAACCACCCCGGCCGCATATAATCATTGTAACACATTAATTATCTGTGTGCTGCGGCCACCCCTCCTTGAAAAGGAGGGGAAACTTATGAGCGAACTGTATTTCAAAAAAAAAGTCTTTTGCCGTTACTGATCTACCTTGTAAATCCTTCCTCAGACTCCTTAAGTTAACGGCTATGCCCGTCGGGGTTGAATAACTAATTGTGCCACACGGCACGATTTATATTGAAATCAAATGCATCAGATTAATAAACCAGTATCTGATAACCCCTTTCATTAAAATAGCTTTCTGTTTGTGAGATATTTTTCGTAAAGCCCAGAAAAAAACCTCCTCCCCCCGATCCGCATAATTTCAGATAAAACATATTATTTTCCAACCCATAATAAAAGGATTGAATAATGTTCTCAGGAATCATTTCATTGAATATTTCAAGCTGCATATTTGTGAGTTTGCGGATAGCTGAAAAGAACCTTTCAGCATTACCGGATTCTGATAATGATATGATACATTCATTATTCACAGGAATATACTCCTGATGTATTTTTTTAATATACTCAGGATCTGATTTGCATCTCATATTGAACTTTTCTACAAGCTCGCCGGTTTTTCTGCTAACCTGGCTGTATACCAGAAACAATCCAAATTCCTGAAGTAACATTTCAACCGGAAGTTTAAATGTTATGCCTATCTTATTTCCCTCAAGAAGCAAAGGAGTCTTAAGATAACTGACCAGCGGGTCGATGCCGGAACTGTAGCCATGATAATATGATTCAAGCAGTGCCAGACAATTTTTTATTTTCAGAATATCCATTTCGCAGTTACGGATATTTGAGTATTTATCGAAAATAGCTGCTACCAGCGCCCCTGAGCTTCCTATTCCGGATTCTTCAGGAATATCTGATTTAAAATAAAGTCCTTTTTCAATATCCTTTTCAAATGATTCAAAATCTAAGGGGAAAGTCAGCCTCTGATTTATACATGATTGTCTGGAAAAAGTGAGGAATTCCTTTAAACGATGGTTTGACCGGTCTGGTTCCCGGGATTCTTTGTCAGTGTCAGCATCCATAAATGCCAGTTCCCCCACAAACCTTTTAAAAGGTATGGTTAGTGCATATGAATTTAACAGGATTGTGTATTCTCCAAAGAGCAAAATTTTTGACGGATACATTACTGAATGATTATTTTTGAATTGATTCAGGACCTTTTCCCATAATGTCATCGATCCACATACCATCTTCACAAAAAAGTATTAGTTCCGATTTTATGAAGGAGATCATCATATCTCTGATGCTTTCAGGGTATAATAAATGGATGTTTGGCCCGGCATCTAATGTAAAGCTGAATTCAAGACCGGAATCCTGTCTGAACCTGACTATTTTATTTATTATTTGAAGGCTTTCAGGTTTAATTAAAATATAAGGAGGATCTGAAAGCAGAAACATTGAATGCAGGCTTGCTGCTTCATACTCCGTAACTTTTCTTAAAAGTTTTTCATCACCGGTTTTCAATGCAGTTATTGATGCAAGAGCATTTTTCCTTCCGGTCTCATACTTTATTTCCTTGTATGGATTAGATTCCATTTTCGTATGACCCTGGCTGCTTGTGACTTGTTTTACACCAGAATTTACAACCAGTATTGAATCGTACCAGTTGATAAAATTTCTATGTAAAGAATCCGATAATGGTATTGCGTAATCGTCTGAAGAATGTTCAATTCCGGAAATCTCCCCCCAGAGTACCCAACCTCCGTAAATGGATCTGCAGGCACTACCTGAACCAAGTCTTGCAAGATGAGAAGCCTTTCTGAAAAATTGTTCTTCATTTTCATAGTTACCTGATACCTGCCGGTTGATTTCAATAAGACACAGTGCCAGTGAACTTATTGACGAAGCAGAAGAGGCAATACCTGCTGAATGTGGAAACGAATTCGATGTTTCTATATTCAGATGAAGATCTTTTAAGCTTGGTAATGCGTTAATGGCACTTTCAAGAAACAGAGAAGTTCTTTTTTCAAACAGAATATTTTTTTCACCCTGGAATAAAAAATCAAAAGAAGGACTCGCTGAATTTGCTTTCTTTTTATATTCCATACTTGTTTCCGTACAACATTTCGTTAAAGTCATACTAACAGAAGGATTTGCCGGTACCTGATATCCTTTTTTCCCCCAGTATTTTACCACAGCAATATTTGAAGGGCTGCGCCATGCAGTTTTTCCTGACTTCACCTTATTGTTAAATTAATTTTTTACAATCTCATCAAATCCGAAAAGAATTTCCAGTCTTTTGTCATTAAAATATCGCCTGATGACGGTTTCATTAAGGGGTGAGGCAACCATAGCAAAATCTCCTCCCCAGGCTCCCAATGATTTGATTTCTCCTTCAAAATCGTTAAAATATTTTTCTTTGATTCTGGGCATATTTAATGTTCCTGCTATAATTTTTTCATGCTCGGTTATACTTCTGATAAATTCTTCCATATTTTCTGCTGTAGCAATTATATCGGTAAGACCAGTAATAATCCGACAAAGGTTTTTGTTCTTTTCAATGAATTTGAGATTATTATCTATACTGGTTGAGGTACTTTGTTTTCTTCCCAGGTAAAGAAACCAGATGAAATTTTTAAATACCGGATTAAATGCCACAGGAATAATTTCACGGGTTCCTTCCTTAAGCCGGAAGAAAACAGGAGTAGGAGATAAGGAGGCGGCAATATCATATCCCGATCCTGAGGAAACCATTTTATTCAGCTCAAACGGATCAATTCCGGCGTAATTTGCAAGATTTGAAATTAAGGTGGAACTGCTGCCCCATCCCCAGTTCAGATTGAAATCTATCTCGCAGGTTATATTATACGACCACCCTTTTCTGAAAAAGTCCGGTTTAATGTTTCGGATACTCTTTAATAGTCTCTCAAGTTCCAGCGCTGTTCCCATATCTGATGAACTTTTAATATTTAAATCGTCACAGTTAAAGTCAGCTCTGAACCAGAGTTTTCCAAGTTCATTTGTTTTCCATTGGATATTATTTCCGGAGTCATTAATACATTCAACCTTCAACGACTGGCCAAATTTGAGTGGAACAGTAAGTGCCTTAGCCCCGGTTAATACAAAATACTCGCCTGAGATGATCAGATTACCATTTGAAAACCAGTAGTTTTGCATTTGCTGATTCATAAGTTTCCTCTTATGCTGGTAAGGAAATCAGAAATAGCGCTGAAAGAATACTGTTTGTTTCTGAAGTGTTCTTCAACTAATATTTTTTCAGATTCATTCACATTGAAATGGGAAAGAAAATTATTCAGATGCAATCTCATATGTCCTTTTTGAATACCATCAGTTATAAGCGAACGGATAGCTGCAAAATTACTGGCCAGTCCTACGCTTGCAACAACCTTCATTAATTCCCCCGATGTGGGGTTATTCATGATCTGAAGAGCCAATCTGGCCATAGGATGAACAGAGGTTGCTCCACCTACAGTTCCGATTGATAAAGGTATGCTGAGCCTATACCTGAACCGGTTTCCACTAATCTCAATATCAGTAAGTGCTGTATAATTACCATCCTTAGCTGCATAGGCATGACCGCATGCTTCCACTGCCCTGAAATCATTTCCTGTAGCAAGTAATACAGCATCAACACCATTGAATATTCCTTTATTATGTGTAACAGCTCTCGGAATATATTCACGTGCAATTTGAACGGCTTTTGCGAATTTTCGGGCAAATTGCTCAGGTGTCAGGTTACCTGAAATCTCCGATAACCGGTTTATACTGCATTCTGCTGAACATTCGACAAGGCAATCAGGTGTAAAATTCGATAAAATAGCCATTATTATTTCAGCTTCCCTGTCAGTTCCCGTAAAATTACTGTTGATAAATGAAACTAATTCTGACCCCATCGTTTCGAGGCATGAATTAATTAAGTTGGCACCCATTGAATCAACTGTATCAAAATCAACATTAACAATATGATAATCATTGTTCCCGTGGTGATCAGGATTAAAGGTTATATCAGTTATGCCACCACCTCTTTTTTCCATATTAACTGTTAATGACTTCACAGAAGAGGCCAGTTTTTCTTTGAGGAGAGGTAACATGGATTGTAACTTTTCAATGTTCCCATTCCAGGAAAAATAGATCTGTCCACTCTTTTTTGTCCCTGATATTTCTGATTTAAACCCCCCCTGACCGGACCAGAATTTTGCTGCGGAAGCTGCTGCAGCCACTACTGAACTTTCTTCAGTTACCATTGGTACAAAATACCATTTATCGTTTACTCTGAAATTAGGAGCAATACTAAATGGTAATGAATAATTTGAAATGTAATTTTCAGTTAAATTTTCAATTACTCCATCAGGATCTTTATCATTTTCCCGGAAGGCAGTTAGCAGACTTATTTGCTGTTCATTAAGATTAACATTCTTCTTAAGTAAATCTATTCTCTCTGTTATGTTAAGTTTCGAAAAACCTGTCAGAACTTTCATATTACCCGGGAAATGATTTTTTGTTTACAGTCCTAAATGTCTTGAAATAAGAACTCTCAATATCTCTGAAGTGCCTTCACCAATCTGCAATATTCTCTGGTCACGGTAAAACCTCTCAATATCATTATTTTTCATTAAACCATATGCCCCATGGATCTGAACCGCTTCATCTGCAATTTCTTTTGCAATTTCGGAACAATATAATTTGATAAGAGCTGCCTCCTTTGTAAAAGGAAGTTTTGCATCCTTTTGCCAACACACTTTATACAGAGTGTTTCTGGCCAGTTCGAGCTTTATTTGCATGTCTGCCAGTTTGAATGCGATCGATTGAAATTTTCCTATCGGCTGTTCAAACTGATGACGTTTCCTGGAATATTCCAGTGCCATTTCGAATGCCCCCTGGGCGAGTCCAAGTCCGATCGCTGCAATCGAAAGCCTTCCTGAGTCGAGTGTTTCGAGCATAATGTGTGCTCCTCTGCCTCGTTCCCCAAGCAGATTTTTTTCAGGGACTCTGCAATTATTAAATGAAATTTTCCCTGTATCAACGGCCCTCCATAACATCTTATTTGAAATAGGTTCTGTTGAATAACCTGAAGTATGTTTATCAACAAGGATAACTGAAAGCTCTTTCTTATTGTTTCTTTCTCCGGAAATAGCTAAAACTGTAATACCGGCTGAACAATCGGATGCAGAATTTGTGATAAAAAGTTTTGATCCGTTTATATTCCATTTTCCATCAGATAATTCAGCTTTGGTTTTAATCCTGGTAACATCTGAACCTGCATCAGCTTCAGTCAGGCCAAATGCCCATAATGAATCACCAGTGGTTAGTTTAGGCAAATAGTGTGACTTTTGTTCTTTTGTTCCATAATTACAGATTGGAGCTATTCCCAGTGAATTATGTGCTGCAACTGTTGCTGCCTGCGAACTATCGACCCTCGCCAGTTCTTCAACAGCAATGATATATGATAGCGTATCGAGGTTCTGCCCCCCGTATTCTTTTGGTATGGTTATCCCTAGTAGCCCGATTTCCCCCATACGTTTGGTTAATTGTTGGGAGAATCTTGCTTCATCATCCAGCTTTGCGGCAATTGGTCTGATTTCCTTCTCAGCAAAATCTCTTATTTTCGATCTGAGTTCAATGTGATTTTTTTTTATTAAGGGATTTGTATTTAAATCATTCTGCATAAGATTGCTTTTATTAATTCTTCGATAAAAACTTCGTCATTCTTGCCACTGCATCATCTGACATCTTCATTCTTGTAATTGTTTTAACGGTTTTCCTGATATTGTAAGAATTTATATTTTTCTTGTTTAATGCTCTTAACAGATGCTTCGTCTCTGTTAAGGCTTGGGGAGAAGCCTTATAAATATTCTGTATCAATTCATTTGCCTTCAGTTCCATATCGTTAAGATCTTCATAAATCTTATCAATAAGTCCTATTTGAAGCGCCTCTTCAGCAGTGAAAATTTCTCCGCTAAAAATCTGGAATTTAACATCTGCATGGTTTACTCTTGTCAATAGATAAGGCATTATTACCGATGGAACCAATCCTAATCTTAATTCAGGCAGGCGGAAAATGGAATTTTTAAGTCCTAACGTTAAATCACCTGCACCTATGAACCCTAATCCCCCACCGAAGACGTCACCATGAACCAGATTAATAACCACTTTATCTGATTGGTAGATTAGTTTAAAACATATTGCGAGTTTCTTGCTGTCGCTGTAACACTTCTTATATCCCGGAGACCCTGAATTTTTCATCCAGTTAATATCAGCTCCCGAACAAAATGATTTTCCTCTGCCTCTTATGAGGATTACCATAAGCTTCTTTTGCTCATTAATCCATCTGAAAGCTTTGATTAACTCTTCAATTGTTGCCAGGTTTAAAGCATTCCTTATATCAGGCTGATTTAGCCATACAGTAACCTGTCTATCCTTAATTTCAATTTCAATCCTTTTTAGATTCAGCATAATAATTTTTATTGCTTACATTCTGTAAACCCCTGTCTTTGGTTCAGGAAAGGGTTTGTTCAGCGACATTGATATTCCCATAGCTAAAACTTTCCGTGTATCGACAGGATCGATTATACCATCATCCCAGATTCTTGAAGTACTATACAGAGCTGAACTTTCAGCTTCAAAATTCTGCAATATTTTCTGTTTTAGTCTTGTCTCATCAGCGGTTAATTGGTCAGTACTTCTGTTCTTTTGTTTTATGCTGATCAATACCTCTGCAGCCTGTTCACCTCCCATGACTGAAATTTTTGAGTTTGGCCAGATAAATAAAAGGTTTGGCTGGTACGCCCTGCCTGCCATTGCATAGTTTCCAGCGCCTGAAGAGCTGCCGATAATAATGGTAAATTTTGGCACATTTGCAGTGGCAACTGCCTGGATCATTTTGGCTCCGTCTTTTGCAATGCCTTTGTGTTCATATTCTTTTCCAACCATAAACCCTGCTATATTCTGTAAAAATATCATAGGGATATTCCTGTTACAGCATATCTCAATAAAATGGGTAGCTTTCAATGTAGATTCCGGAAACAGAATCCCATTATTGGCAATAATACCCACATTATATCCCATTATCCTGGCAAATCCGGTAATTATTGATTTCCCATAATTGGCTTTAAATTCCTGTAAACAACTTGCGTCGACCAGCCTTGCAATAATCTCGTACATGTTTATACCCTTTTTAAGGTTTGCGGGCATAATTCCATAAATATCATCGATCGGATACAGGGGTGCGACGGATTCTTTTCTGTCAGTGAACTGTTTTTGCTTTTTATTAATGTGTTCAAATATGTTTCTGCATAACAATATTGCATCTTGTTCATTTTCAGCTAAATGATCGGCAACCCCGGAAATGGAAGTGTGAATATCTGCTCCTCCTAGTTCTTCAACAGTAACAATTTCACCTGTGGCTGCTTTTACAAGGGGTGGACCGGCCAGAAAAATGGATCCTGTGTCTCTGACAATTATGCTTTCATCGCTCATTGCGGGGATATAGGCGCCACCGGCAGTACAGGAACCCATGACTAATGCAACCTGAGGGATTCTTTCGGCTGACAATTTTGCCTGATTGAAGAAAATTTTTCCAAAATGGTCACTGTCAGGATAAACATTTGCCTGCTCAGGTAAATAGATACCACCTGAATCAACCAGATAGACGATGGGCAGATTATTACTCAATGCTATTTCCTGTGCTCTTAAATGCTTTTTGATTGTTTCACTGACGTATGTTCCACCTTTAACAGTAGCATCGTTAGCTATAATTATGGTCTCCATACCTTCAATGACTCCCAGTCCGGTAATTATACCGGCTCCCGGAAACTGATTATTGTATTTTTCATATGCAGCAAGCTGAGAGAATTCGAGAAAAGGAGTGTTCTTATCTGTCAGTAGTTTTATTCTTTCACGAGCAAGGAGTTTTCCTCTCTTCCTGTGTTGTAATAAAACTTTCTCATCCCTGCTGTTTTGAGATGCGCTTAATATCTTTTGAATATTCTTACTTAAAGATTTATTATAGTGATAATTAGTAATAAATTCATCAGATTGGGTTTTTACCCTTGTCTTTAAAACAACCATAGATATTTTGGACATTGATTAGTATCAATTATTAACATTTTAAACAATGAAAAGTTTAAATGAATTTTTTAAGTCTGAATATTAAGTGATGGGAAGCAATCCCGCGGGACGTCCTGAAAGCAAAATCCCGGAATCCTCTTATTAAGGTATCCGGGATTTTTCGGGTGGAAGATGGGATTCGAACCCACGACCTTCGGAACCACAATCCGACGTTCTAACCGACTGAACTACATCCACCGTTTCAGGAGTGCAAAATAAGCCCAAAATTTCTATTTCACAAAATATTAATTTTATTTTCTCTTCCTCTGGTCAATTACTATATTTGTCCTGCTCAATATTATTGATGCTACAGGGACAATTTAAACAGGAGAAGTCAGTTTTTATATTAATTAAAATCTGTTTCTGGTTTGAGGCGGTTAAAACTAATGGACAATATATCGGGGCTCCAGCTATTTCAGCTGATGAAGCCTGTTATATTCCTGATTATCAGCATAGTTTTTACTAAGAGCCATCTTACGCGTGCAGATATCGGCAGATGGGAAATGTTCATGTTCATTGCCGGGCTTATCACCTTTTTCTGGGTCACTGGCATTATTCAGTCACTTCTTCCTCTTTACCACAGGAATAAAACTTACAGAAAACTGGGTGATAACGGAACCTCAAAATCCCCTGAGATCTTCAATGCCTTCCTTCTGCTCTGTTTCTTCAGCCTTCTTTTCTTCGTTTTGGGGCACGTTTACAAGAGTAATTTTTCCGTTTTCAGTTTCAGGGGCAATGTACCATTCCTGAACCTGCTCCTTCTTTATATTCTGCTCAGCAGTCCGGTCTGCCTTATTGAATATATCTACCTCCTCAATAACCGTTCATACCGGATCTTTCAGTATGGTTTGTATACATTCTCGGGACAGCTTATCATGATTATCCTGCCGGTATTGCTCGGGAAGGATATAATATGGTCAATTTACGGATTGCTGGTGATCACAGGTATCAGGTGGATCTGGCTGATAGTGCTGTTGAGGAGATATACCGAAATGACTGTATCGTGGCAGTTCATGAAGGAACACCTTTACCTCGGAACTCCTCTGATTCTGACATCGCTTATAAGCGGATCAGCTCAGTATACCGATGGAGTAATAATCTCAGCGGTATATCGCGACCCTGCTATGTTTGCCTGGTTCCGTTACGGAGCCAAAGAGTTCCCCCTTGTTCTTATGCTTGCTAACGGCCTGAGCAATGCCATGCTTCCGGAGTTTTCAACCCGTGAAAGAATGAGAGAATCACTTGCTAAGATCAAGGTCAAATCAAAACGTCTGATGAATATACTCTTTCCTTCCGCTATATTTATTATGCTGATTTCAAGATGGCTGTATCCAAGGATGTTCAACCCTGAGTTCCAGAAGAGCGCCGATATCTTTCTTATATATTCATTGCTTATAATTCCGCGGCTGGTATTTCCGCAGACAGTGATAGTGGGCAGAAAAAAGACACATATTACCCTCATTGCCGCAATACTTGAACTATTACTTAATATACCTCTGAGTCTGCTTATGATAAAATGGGGCTATGGTCTTGTTGGTGTGGCTCTTTCGACATTTACAGTTTATGTTTTTGGCAAAGTATTTCTGGCAGGTTACCTCTGGCTTAAAATGAACATTAAGCCTTCCGAATATATCCCGGTGAAGCTGTACAGCATATATTGTGTTCTCACGGGAATTGTATTTGTCCTCATTGATCACAGGATCATAGATATACATTAATTAGGCTGAAGGCTGAAGGCTAAAGGCTCAGAAGTGGCTTTTCCTTCCGCCTTTCGCCCTTCGCTCTTCGCCCTTCGCCTTTTTGTTAAATCTCTCTATATTTGCATCTGACATACAAATTGTTTATGCAGATTCTGGAAGTTGCAAAAATACAGGACAGGAAGGAATTTATTGATCTTCCGAAAAGATTATACAGGGATGATCCCTGCTGGGTGTGTCCTCTCAATTCAGCAGTTGAATCTGTATTTGATCCTGCCGTAAACCATACTTTTAAACATGGTGAAGCGATCAGGTGGATACTTAAGGATGAAGACGGATCAACAATCGGAAGGATAGCTGCTTTTATCGACTCAGTGAGGTCTGCTGCAAATAATCAGCCAACAGGCGGTATCGGCTACTTTGAAGTGATAGATTCACGTGACGCTGCATTTCTCCTTTTTGACACGGCGAAGTTATGGCTTAAGGATCGCAATATCGAAGCAATGGATGGTCCGATAAATTTCGGAGAGAATGATAATAACTGGGGATTGCTGGTTGAAGGATTCATGCAACAGGGATTTGGAATGCCCTATAATATGCGTTATTACATGGATTTCTTTGAAGCTTATGGCTTTAAAGCATACTTCGAACAGTATTCTTACCACAGGACGATCAGGGAAGATAACAATAAAATAGTGCAGTTCCCTGAGAGGATAATGAAAATTGCCAGCTGGCTGGCTAAAAGGCCCGGCTATACATTTTCACATTTTGAAAAAAGGAATAAGGAGAAATATGTAAAAGATATCGTTGAGATTTATAACTCTACCTGGTCTGTGTTCAAGGAAGATTTTACCCCGCTCGAAACAGCATTTCTGTATGAATCTTTTGAAAAATCTAAACCAATCATTGATGAGGAACTTATATGGTTTGCATACCATAACGACAGACCGATCTCATTTTTTATATTGTTACCCGATGTTAACCAGATACTTATACATTTTGACGGAAAGATGAATCTGTGGAATAAGATCCGTTTTGTCTATTTTATGCTGACTCATAAAATGACCAGGATGAGAGCTATTGCCGGAGGTGTTCATCCTTCATACCAGAACAGCGGAGTTGAATCCGCGATCTTCCTGCATCTCTATAATATGTTCCTTAAAAAGCCGTGGTTCATAGAGCTGGAGCTGTCGTGGGTAGGGGATTACAATCCGAAAATGATAGCCATTTATGAAGCCCTGGGAGCCTCAAGGGCAAAAACACATATTACCTTTCGTTACCTGATTAATGACAAACTGACATTCCGGACCTATAAAGAAGAAATGAATGAGAGGAAAAACCTGAAATAGAATTGCAGATCTCTTTTGTAATAATTTCAAAATTCATTTTGTATATTAAATAAATGTAATTAATTTTGCAAACCCTGAATAAAGGGAATTTTTAAGATTAAATAACAGATAGAGCAATGAAAAACGGAATACATCCCAGCAATTACAGGTTTGTGGTATTTCAGGATATGTCAAATGGTTATTCTTTCCTGAGCAAGTCTACAGCACCTTCAAAGGATACTATCAAATGGGAAGATGGAAATGAGTATCCGCTGCTTAAGCTGGAAATATCAAATACCTCTCATCCATTCTATACCGGTAAGATGAAGCTTGTTGATACTGCAGGAAGGGTTGATAAATTTATGAACCGTTATAAGGATCATGTAGGTAAAAAGAAATAATACGATATTTTTCCTGACTTCGACACTGGGTCACCCAAAACTAAAAATTTGAGCTAAATTCTTTTGCTCATCGGTGATTAGCAGGATATGTGATACTTCCCTGTTTT
>MENI01000016.1 GCA_001768195.1 Bacteroidetes bacterium GWA2_40_15
AATAGGATATATCGGAGGAAAGAATATTGATCTTGGTTCTGTTTCCATACAGATGGATACTACAAAATACAACTGGGCAACAATAACATTAACCTCACTTGATGGAAAACCTGTGGAAGAGTCATCAAAAGTGTTGCTGGTAGCTGCCGGGCGGGTTGAAAACACCGACTGGAAATGGGATGAAAAATTCACAACTCTTGGAGGAGAATGGGGAAAAGCTCCCTCCAGGGCCGAAGGTATTCCTGCAAGACTTGTCTTCAGGGACATGGAAAAATTCTCAGTACATGCACTCGATTCTGCAGGAAAAGAGAGAACTCAATTGAAGGTCAGTAAAAAAGGAGGTGACCAGATTATAAATATCGGTGCACAGTATAAAACCCTCTGGTATATTCTATCGAGGTAGTTATGTTTTCTGTGCCAAACTGTGCTATGATATTGAAATACAGTGCTATAAAATAATTATAAAGTGAAACGAAGGAAATTTTTTCAGATATCAGCAGCCGGAGCGGCTGGCGTATCTCTTGCAGCTTCATGCAAATCTTTTAACCGTGATAAAGATGGAATTAATCAGGGAGAGAGTGTTAAATCCGAAATTCCTGATTACAGGAAAACAATTAAGCCAACTTTTTCAGCAGGTAAAGAAAAACCCGCCAGCGACAAGGTGATCCTGGCGCTTATTGGTGCCGGATCATGGGGGACCAACCTGATTCTTGAAGCAGCAAATGCAGGTGAAAATATGATGATAAAATATGTCTGCGACGTTGATGATGAAAGGGGAGGACGAGCTATAGCAGAACTTGAGAAGATCCAGGGATTCAAACCCATTGCCGTAAGAGATATGCGCAAGGTGTACGATGATAAGGAGGTTGATGGCGTTTTTATTGAGACACCCGAACACTGGCATGCACTGGCTGCAATATGGGCCTGTCAGGCAGGGAAGGATGTTTACGTTGAAAAGACAGTCTCACATTCCATCTTTGAGGGACAACAGATGATAAAAGCTGCAATGAAGTATGAGCGTATTGTTCAGTGCGGAATGCAAAACAGAAGTGCCGACTATGCAATTACAGCAAGAGATTATATTAAGAGTGGCGAACTCGGAGATATTGTATCTGTTCATGTTCGGGAACTGCTCGACGGACCTGTCCCTTTCAATGAAAAGGAAAACAGCAATGCCCCGGATACCATAGACTGGGATATGTGGCTGGGACCTGCACCTGAAGCGCCATATAATGTTTCACGTCATAAATCGTGGGGTTACTATTGGGACTATTCAGGAGGGTATGTAACATCAGGTGGATCAATACACCAGCTTGATATGGCAAGAATGGTACTGGGGTTTCCCGGTTTACCAAAGTCGGTCTATTGCTCGGGTGGCAGATATTCCTTCAATGATAAGAGAGATGTGCCTGATTATCAAATGACAACATTCGATTTTGGAGACTGGGTTATGACCCTGGAAACAGGAGAATGCACGCCATATATGCAAAAGGAAGGGTTGGATGTCCGTATGGGGAAAATCTATCCTAAATGGATGCAGAATTCAACCAGGGTGGATATTCTTGGTACAAAAAAGATGATGTATCTTGGACGTATGGGAGGAGGCTGGCAGGTATTTGACAAAGATGAAAAACTTGTTACCCAGGACAAAGGTATCTTCCCTCTTAAGGCTCATATTCTGAATTATATCGATTGTATCAGAACCAGGAAACAGCCTAATGGCAGTATTGTTGAAGGTCATAACAGTTCCGTACATATCCATCTTGCAAATCTGTCATATCGCACAGGTAATAAGCAATTGCTATTCTCACCTGAATATGAGACCATTCTAAATGACAGTAAAGCAGCAGACCTTGATAATCTGACTTACCGACAGGGATTTGAGTTATCCGGGGATGTTTAATCCGTCTTTGAGTAAAGCTTCGGTGGACTCAAAGGATAGGTCAGACGGGAAATATAATGGATCAGTTGATGGCGGTTTCCCTGAAGTATTCAATATAATCTTTTAACTTTTCAAGATAGCCTTCCATATCCAGTAACTGTTCGTCATAGATCAGAAAGGTCATATCGGGTCTTCGAAAGGCAAAATGACGGGCCCTGTCCTGCTGCCAGAAGAAGGATTTGTCTTTGGTCGAAAAGCCTTTAGGCAGACGGGTTTCCTCATAAACAGATACCAGATCATTATAAACATTTTCTCTTCTTTTAAGGGAACTTTCGATTATCTGCTGAGCATTGAGCAAACTCTTCAGCGACACATTATAATCAATAAAGCGGTTAATATGAGCCTCTTTTATTGCATATTCAAGGTTTGACAGATCGAGGTAAATAAGGCATGTATGCTTCACAAGCTCTGCTGTTGTACGGTATATCTCAAAATCATAACCATGGCTGACTCCTGCGCTCTTATTCTCAGAGATGATTTGCAGCGCCCTGTTCATTTTATTCAGTATTTCTTTTGACAGGATTACTTTTTCTTTATAGGCTGTGTTCCAGAAAGGATCGTATTCCAATGCATCACCTCTTGGAAGATCAGGCAGATGAGTCTGTCCGATTTCTCCATAGTGCCATACATTACGTTCCATTGTCCTGGAATAATAGTAAACACCCTCATTCAGAAGTCTATAGAGTTCTTCTATACCCGTAGCAGGCACTCCATAATAACTGGTGAAAAATGACTTTCTAAACTCGTCCAGCACAGGCTTGCTACCGTTCCATGACCATGCAGCTGCATTTATGAAATGCATCATCCACATCTGGTTGTGCAGACCATCATCATCCCACGAGGTACAGATCATTCCGCTGAATGCTCCGGTTTTTGCAGCATGGGATAAAAACCTGTAAGACTTTTCAAGACTACCTGTTCTCAACTCACCTCTTTCACCTTTCTCAAAATCATAAGGAACCATTAATGGTACTACTCCCGGGTTAGGATCATAGGCAAACACCTCAAAACCAAGTGATTTGGCCTCTTTAACATATTTCAGATCAGGAGTTTCGTAATCATAGCTTTCAGTAAAGACCAGTCCGCTGACCGGCTCAACTCCTTTTGCAGGAGATCTGCCTGTTTTCCATCCCATAGGTGTTTCCCATGCCATCGTTTTTCTGCCTTTTTTCTTAAGATATTCAGCGGCCCTGTTAATAAATGTAAGGTAAAGACCACTTCTCCCGATCTCTTCTGATCTGGCCTTACATTTTTCACAAGCTGCCAGTTCATAAGTCTCATCTGAACCGATGTGAATATATTCCGATCCGGGGGTGGCATCAACTGCATCTTTCCACAGGTCAAAAAGGAGATCATACGAGCCCTCTTTAAGCGGACAGAATTCCCAGTTCGATGCCTCTATTTCTCTTAAATGCTTGTATTGCGGCCATTTAAGAATAAAGCTCACATGCCCGAGCCCCTGAACAAGAGGAACAATCTGTATGTGGTATTTTTTTGCATATCTTGTGAATTCCTGCATCTCTTCTATGGTAAATGCACCCGGGGCGCCAATTTCAGGATGGCTTGGATAGGCAAACTTATCTTCCCATTCCCAAACAAGCATATTTACCTTATATCTCGAAAGATCCTTTATAAATGACTTAACATAAGAGGCCTTATCCTGATGGTGCTTGGTATCATAATGTATGGCGCGCTGCATTATATCGGGCCAGTCGGTTATCTCCAGACCGGGAACCTTAAACCCGTTGCCGGTTTTCTGAATAAGCTGAAGTAATGTTTGTGTTCCGTAAAACAGACCTGATTCTCCACGGGCTTTAATCACAAGCTCTTTTTCTCCTGTTATGATCTGATATCCCTGATCTTTCAGTGTTTTTGCTGCCTGATGTCTTGTAAGTATAACTGATGGATATGTTCCCCTTATTCCTATTTTTGCACTAATCTCCCATTCATTCTTCAGATCCGCTATCAATTCTTCAGCTGCAAAAAGGTCGGAAGCAGAATGATCTTTATCCAGCACAATCGTTAAGTCATTCTTAAAACTAAAACCAGACCCGGTTGAAGTCACCTGCCTGGGATAGGGGATAACATGCAGTCCGATTGCTGAAAGCTCAGTTACAGGTGGTTGATTTGCTGAGGTCGGTCCGTAATCGACCTCTCTTACCGCTTTTAACTGTCGTTCCAGGTCGCCTGTAGTCAGGTGAATATCTTTGTACTTCTCCAGTACAGGAGGATTTGCATTGGTAATCATGTTGTAAGTTTCAGGACGGCGCGATTGATAGTGCATTGCTTTTGTATTATTCGTCCCGTTAATAGTTTCCCACCATTTACTGGCAGCTGTGCGATCCTTTGAAAAATCAATTTCAGCCATTATCACGCAATCTTCTTTTCCGGGAGCTTCTGCCAGTACATTGCCATTAAAATCAATTATTCCGTTGCCCTCTCTTCCTAAAACTGCAGGTGCAATATATACCGAATTGTCTTTTGCCCGGGTTATAAGCATTGGTGCTGTGCTCAGGCTTTCACCGGGTTTATTGTCAAGGGCCATGGTTGGATTAAACACAATATCTGCTCCCTTAAGAGCATAGATTGTGGTTATTTCAGGATATGACAGCTCCCAGCAGGTTGCTACGGCAATCGCTCCGAAATCAGTACGATACACTTCATATTCATCACCTGTGGAAACCAGCCAGGTCTCCATTACAGGCAGAACCGTTTTCCGGTGTTTTTCGACTATTTTACCATTACGGTCGAAAATAACTGCTGTATTATAAATCTTTTCTCCTGAGGCTTCATAAATGGGTGCTATTATATACATATTATGTTTTCTGGCAATTGCTGCAACCATATCTGTCAGTGGTCCGGGTACCGGAACTGCCAGCGAGTTAAAGAGTATCTTTCCCGTTTCAGGATCATTCACATCCAGGTGTAATCCGTAGGGACCAATATGCTGCATATCCTCAGGTCCACACACCAGGTCGGCACCCATCGATCCGGCTTCGTCGAAAAGAGCGAGCAGTTTATTAAAATGTGCCATCATTTGCGGTCGTACCTGCGACGGGTCATAGCTATCCATAAAAGGATCCTGTCTGGAGTGTCCTGTTGCCTGGATGATTGCAATTTTTGCTGTCTTATTCTGCTGACCATTCAATTGGGAACCATTCAATATCAGCAATATCATTATGCCAGTAGTACAGATTATTGGTTTCATATTGTCTTTTTTTTTCCTGAGAGGTGAATTAACCCCGGACTTAAGTCCGAGATTTTGCGGCAGATTATCTTAAATAAGGTAAATTAGCAGGAATAAAGATAAATATAATATGAAATGAAGAAAGTAAATATCAAAAAGGTTTATGTTGATCCTGTTAATATCGCATTGGATGAGCCTTTCAAAATTGCTATAGGCACAAAATACAGTATTGAAAATGTGATTGTTACTGTTGTTTTGGAAAATGGGATTGAAGGATATGGTGAAGCAGCTCCCCTTGAGCCAATAAACGGAGAGAATCAGGCAACCGTTATTTCCACTCTGAACAGTAGTAAAGAGTTTATTGAAGGCAGGGATATTAATGATTACAGATCTGTATCCAAAATCCTGAAGAGTGTTTTCTGGGCTCAGGTCACTGCTCGATGTGCTGTTGAAATGGCATTGCTTGATGCTTACACCAAACTGCTGGATATTCCCCTTTATAGATTCTTTGGCGGTATAAATAATAAAATTGAAACCGATTATACAATTGATATCGTTCCTTCTGATATAGCGAAGGTCAATGCAGCCAGCCTGGCAAAAAAAGGATACAGGGTTTTAAAAACCAAAGTTGGAAAAAATCTGTCAGATGACATTGACAGGATCCTTGCCATTAAAGAAGGTGCTCCCGGTTGTGGTATTACACTTGATGCCAACCAGGGTTTCTCACCCTGTGAAGCAGTTCATTTTCTTGAAGAACTTTCGAAAAACAAAATCCGGCCTGTTCTGTTTGAGCAGCCGGTAATCAAGACTGATCTGGCAGGTATGAGATTTGTGAAAGACCATACATCGGTTCCGATAGTTGCCGATGAGTCTGTATTTACAAGTTCAGATGCCATTAATGTTGTGCGTACCGTTTGTGCAGATGTTATCAATATCAAGCTGATGAAATCAGGCATTATCGAAGCGCTCGATATTGCAGCTATTGCCCGCAGCGCAAATATTAAGCTTATGATCGGTTGCATGCTTGAGACAAAACTAGCCCTTGGCTGCTCTGTTCATTTTGCAGCCGGACTGGGTTGTTTTGATTTCATTGATCTGGATCCTCATATAGATCCTGAAAATGAACCTTTCACGAACGGACCTGCCTATAGTGCCCCATTCTATTCAATCCCCGACGATCTTCCGGGTATCGGAATCAGGAAGAAATAGTCTTTTCTTAAAGATCTTCTGCAAAGCTCCAGCCTCCGGAATGGTGATATGCAGTAACAATATCACCCGGACGCATCCATACCACCTTGTCTGACAGGTGTTTATTGATCCTGTCTGTAACGGTTTTAAATGCTTCCCAGCCTACCCCTTTCTCCGGATTTAATCCCTGCCAGTGCATATACCACATGCAATAGGGGGCTTTATTTTCGAGATGCCGGATAATGATCCCTGACTGACCATCTTCAGTTATATAATAATCAGGATTGACACGGTCAGCGGAATTTTCCCAGATGCCAAAATGGTCCATTGCATTTGGCATAAGGTCATAAACACCGTATTTTCCTTCTGCAGCTCTTTTATGAATTCCGAATTCTGTCTCACTTGCCTCATAAAAGACAGAGAGCACCCTGCTCCTGAACTGATCATTCTTTGCGAGATTGAGAAGAGCATCAAAGGCAGCCTGACTTATTTTCAGAGGCCCCTGCTGTTTGAGCTCTGCATACCTTTTGGTACATGCTTCACATCCGCATCCTGGCCATGTGAGTCCGGTATATTTTATACCTGCTTTCTCTGCTTCATCAAGGATATCTGAAAAATATTTCTGGTATTCCTCAATTGTCACATCAGGTTCATGGAGCCAGAGACCTTCATGTATACCTCCTTCGTTTTTAATACCCGACTCAAAATTGAACAGTGTATTATGGGTCATAATTTCCATGTGGGAGTCTATCCCCTTCGACCATGCATCTTTTGCATATTCAAGGTAGTTAAGCTGGTTCTGGTTGTTTTCACTGATTATCGATCTGCCATTATAACCGGGAATAAAACTCGATTCTCCCTTTATACCGTTGGCCTGACAATAATCAAGAAACTCCTTATAAGCTTCAGCGTTAACTATTTCGGGATTTGTATCATCGAGGTAAAAGGAGAGGATCATTTTGTCTCTCCTGCTTCCTGATTTGCATGAAAAACCTGCAGACTGAAATGCAAAAAGCGCAAAAGCTGCGGATATTGATCCCAGGAATCTCCTTCTTGGAATCAGATTCTTTTTTATTCTACTGTGAATATCCATTTATTCTCTTCATTTTTATTGACATGGACCATGAAAACACGGTTCAATCCATCCGGCGCTGTTAAGGAAATCTCATACTCCCCATAGAATCCTCTGAATGATACTGTTCCCTGGTTATCAGTCTGAAGCGAGGTATTTGTTTTCCATGTCTGGTTTATCAGCTTGTCAAGCATAATGTAAACAGGTTTGGGATTATACTCTTCATCAACAAGTCCGCCGCCGGGCAGCCAGATATTACGGTCAGAAAATCCCCACCAGTTGATGGATGCAACAGCAGGATGGCCAAAGCAGAGTTTTACAAATTGTTCTGTGAATTCAGTCTGCACCTCAGGGGTCCATGCACCTGTCCTCCAGCCGCCTGTAATCGGAACTCCTGATGATTGCGGATGGAATTCGGTGATATGGATAGGATATCCAAACCTCTGGTACTGGTCGAAGGTTTTCCAGACCTCAACAGGTGAAAACCATTCCTGCCGGGGCTCATGTCCCTGTATTCCAATACCCCTCATCGGAACATTCCGCTTCTTAAGTTCAGTGAGAAGGTCATCATATCTCTTCCTTACCTCTTTGTCAGCAAGCGTCCGGTATTCGTTGACCATCAGTATTGCATCAGGATTGCCCCTGTGGGCCCATAGTAATGCATCTTCCACATAATCAGCTACGAGTGAAATAGTATCAGTAACACTCCAGTCATTTTTATCATTGAAATTCTGCATCTTATGCTTCCAGGTTTTCACATTTACAGGTTCATTTACCACATCCCATAGTTCTATCTTGTCACGGAATCCTGATGTAATATTTATAACCCTTGTCTTAAGAAGTTCTTCAGTCTCGGCAACCGTGTATTCAGTAAGCCACTGCGGAGTACCTGACAGGGTGGCCCATACCAGAGGATGACCTTTGGTTGTTATGCCATTCGTTTTGCACCATTCGATTGTTTCCAGCATATCCTCCCAGCCGGTAAAACCCTGTCTTGGTTCATATCCGGGCCAGTAAAAAGGGAAAACAGCGAGATTAAAGATATTTTTAAATCTCGACTTGAAGAGCTCTTCCTTGTATGTGTTCTCATTCCTGATCATATCAAAAATGATGCAGCCAAAGAGAAAATCATGACTCTTCTGATTGATTTCAACTTTTGCATTCTTAATGGTTTTGCCATCCCCTGTTTTAAACTGTACAGACACATCTCCCTTTCTGTACTTCTCAATATTCTCATCGGCCTGTTTCATCATTTTAGCTTCAGTCTGCTTTACATCCTGTGAAAACCCTGACTGAGGGCAGAATAAAATAAGTGATATCAATGCCAAAGCAATGACGATTCCGGGATTATCAGGTATTACTTTTTTCATATTGATTATTGTTTAGATCTTATACACAATATATAATTGATTCCGTTTTCCTTGGAGGGTGTCTCAAAGTCGATTTTAACCCCCCAAGGGGGGCTTTTTGAAATCAGAATGAAGAACATTTGAACAGCGAAATCAGAATTTCAAACTTCTTAATTCTTAATTCGTTTGTTCTATTGTTCTTAATTCTAAAGTCCACCCTGGGGGATTTAGGGGTAGATTTTAAAAACAGACTTTAATATTTGTGCCTCTTCTTCTCAGCATAGATGGCATCTACAAGGCCATCCTTCGGAGCATCAGCTCCCAGCTGCCAGAACATTATGCCTCCCAGTCCCTTTTCAGCAACATATTTTGTTTTCAGCCTAACCGACATGGTATCATCGTATGTAATGAAAACAGAGTCTTTTGCGCTATACAGGTAAGGAGCTTTTGCGACAGGATCCCAGTAACGGACATAACCGTTCTTATTCTCTATCTCTTCCCTTAACCTTGCATATCCTGCGCGGCCTCTCCAACTTCCCCTGTTAAGCTGGTACAATCCATTGTTATCAGGTGGCACCCCCTGCCAGGCCCTGCCTGAGAAGTTAGATCCGATAACAATCTGGGCCGGATTTAATCCTTTATCGAGCAGGTAGTTGACAATCTTTTCGGTGGAAAATGGCTTTGTGGAATCTCCTTCCTCAATCATCTTTGCAGCAGCAGGTGTCCCCTCAATATCTTCCATCTGAATCAATCCAAGGTTTGTATGATGCGATGTATAAGGATCACTCCTTGAGGCCAGGTCGTACGACATTACATTGACATAGTTGACGCATTGCATTACTTTGTCTAGTTCAATGAAATCAAAGGCCATTTCCCATCCGGCCGCAGCCCAGCTCAGCACCAGGTAATCACATATGGTGTTCATACCGGTTTTCAGCTCGCACATAAGCTTGGTGAAATTCTCCTTATCCGCAGGACTGTAAGGATTGTTGTCTCCGGGCAGTCCCGGATATTCCCAGTCGATGTCAAGTCCGTCGATATCATATTCCTTTATGAATTTAAGGACACTTTCAACGAATTTCTTTCTTCCTTCGTCTGTCATTGCCATATCGGAAAAGCCTTTTGATCCGGCCCATCCGCCGCAGGCTACCATGATCTTAAGGTCGGGATGGTTTTTTCTCTGTTTGACAAGCTTTTTAAGCATAAGTCCCAGAGTATCTTCAGGGAACTTCATTTCGCCATCTATAACCTCAGTAAACGAGAAGATGATATGGGTAAGCTTGTCATAAGGCAGGGTTTCAGGCGTGAAATTCTGCCAGCGGGTGTAATAGTAAGCCATTACCTGTACCCCTTTTTCGTCTGGTTTGCGCCTGTGACAGGAGAAGAATAATACAGAGAGAAGGATTACGGATAAAACAGCGGATCTTTTCATAACTTAGTCTGGTTAGATTATAACTGTTAATTGCATTATTAATAATCAATATACGCTCCTGTTATTTCCTTCCTTGATCCCGGATCATTATCGAGTGTGATTACAGCAATATATGGTTTGTTTATATCAATAATTTTCAGCTTAAGCGAGGTTTCTGCAGTACTGTTACCTGAAAGCTCAAATTGCCGGCTTTCGGTATTTGATGTCGCATTAAAGGTTTTGACATCAATCATGTGTCTCCCGGAACCTGTTATGCTTACCTTTATACTCACTGTTCCGTCTGCGGACCCGGAAACTTCTGTTTTTATCTCAGCATCTTTTACTGAGGAAGATGCTGATCCGTTATTTGCATATATAGCTGCTGCACCCATGAAACGGTTAACCGGTTCTACCCATATCTCTTTGCTGGTTGCAGTGTTTGTGGCACACCAGTGGGGCATGTCTCCGCTCATGCAATCCATTCCAACAGGTAGTGCTCCCACTATGTCTTTAAGGCAATATGCAAAATGAGGTGCAAAACTGTATCCGGCACCATACATCAGGCTTTGGCTGAATGGATTGGCTCCGAATATCCATTCCAGCTGCTTACCTACCAGCAGCATTCCTTCAGCGTCATTTCGAAGGCGGGAAGCTTCTGCAAGAGCCCAGGATGATGACATGTGTATATTGGTGTTGCCATGGAATAATCCGTCGCGGTATATCGGGAAAGTCCTCAGGGCGTACTGGTCGTTCAGATGTGTCCCGTCGTTGTACTGCCTTAGCATATCATTACGTACAGCCGAATCCTTTTCAGCCAAAACATCAGTTAATTTCCATACCGAATTGGGCAGGTGGAAATATGGCGCTGCAATTTTACTGCCCCGCTTCATGAAATATTCGCTGTGAAGAACTGCAGCGCTGTACCATTCAATCCATTCACGGTGATCAGGAAATTCATTGCAGAGCATACTAAGAGCGATTAGCGGAGCCTCTTCAAATGCTGCATGCAGATTATGAATTACTCTCTCCCGCTTTGTATTCTCATAGAAATATCCGGTAATTGGAATACCATCGAGGAATGTTTGTTCCTGGCAGCCGAGCAGCAGTCTCCCGAATCCGACAGCATATTCCCTGTACTTTTCCTCACCTGTCATTTTTGCCAGAAGCAGGGATGATGTAACTCCCCATGAAGCCTCTCTGTAGTCAGCCTGATCCCAAACTTTCCGAGAATCAACCGCAGCCTGCCAGTCTTCAAGCGCTGCAGTGCGCGATTTCAAGGCAAGTTCAGGATGAGATTTCTCAAGCATTCCGGCCGCCTTGCATTGTACCGCAGCTGCAAGGAAGTTCTCCCACGGTACATTCCTTGCCGGTGATACTACATCGTCAATTGTTCCGACTTTATTGTCAGTATAAATCCTCATTACACTGAAACTCATATGATAACCATCACCAAACCTTGTTTTGAGTAGCCACTCAAGGCCCCAGGCTATTTCATCGCGGATGCGGTTAGCCAGTTCAGTCATATCAGTTCGTTCCTGTATATACTCCAGGTTATTCATCATTGCAAGGGCTGACATTGCCGTGCGCCATGAGCCCTGGGATAGATCGCCTGCATCATGCCATCCGCCATTGATTATCTTCTTCTCATCTCCTTTGAACCCCTGCCAGTCTTTGTGACATTCGGGGTGAATGCCGGGTACATGATATCCGCAGCGTTCGCAGAAGAAAAAATTTATTGCCTTAAAAACAGGCTGAATCCATATGTTTTCGTCAATCGGAAATGACCCGGATTCAATTTCTCCGGTTTTAATACGGTATGTTCCGCTTTTGTCAAGATCCGAAAAGTCGAGCTGATAGAATTCTCCGTTTTCAGTACTGATTGCCTCAACCTGCCCTGAGTATACCGTTATGCCATTTCTGTCAGATACTTTGAATGTTTTACCTGCACCCTTCCCGGCCATGGCAACTTTTGGGTCTCCCGGCCTGTAACCGATATGGCTGAATGATATTTTCCCCGGGGCAACATTCCATCCTTCATATTGATCTGTGTCCACTTTCTGAAGTTCAAGCTTATCAAAGTCGTAAGTAACTATTCCGTTTTCCTCAGGATGATGTCCGATAAGCATCTGGTTTATTCTGATTCCGGTTATCTTATCTCTCTTAATATGATGTATCTCAAACAGAACATTATTCCACTCTCCGGGTTTAAGGTCCTGAATAAAATGGCTGTTACGTGGAGTTGTTGCGGTGAAAACTGTGCCTTCATTGTTGATATTCATGTTAAGGCAGTATGTCATCATATCTGCAGGATGCACATATACCCAGAATGACACCCTGTTGAAATCCGACCAGTCCTGAGGAGTGTCAAGCATCAGCTGCACACTGGCATTGCCTCCCTGTGTCCCGCCAAAGGAACCCCATTCAGTCCGGTTCTTTTTATAATGTTCTTCATCGCGAAGAGAAGTGCTGAATCGAAGGGACTTTTTTCCATCCTTTGAACGGTCGTTTGTATAGCTCATTTCGCCTATGCCTGTTACGTTCCAGCCGGCTTCATCTTCCATATCATCAATCAATCTGGAATCAGGAACTGATTTCTTTGCCCATTCGGTCATAAGAGAATTCTCTTCCGGCACTTCAAGTGGGAACTGATTAAATGTCAATAAGTTCTCTTCAATGTTTTTGTTACCGGACTGACATGAAAACAGAGTTGCCGATAGTAAAATAATAAGGGATTTTTTCATGGTATTAAGGGTTTCAGGTAGTGTTGATCATATCTGATGAAATTTAAACATTTTTTTTATTGGAACATATCCTGACCTACAAAAACCTGACGTGTAAGAGTTAAAAAATATTAAATTTTTCATTTCTGTAGCAATGAAGCAGGATTTATCTTAAATTTAATAACTGAAGGTTCTATTAAACTTAAAATCCTGATCATGAAAACAAAATCCTCTCTGATCCTTGCATGTTTCCTGTTATTAACATGCCATTCTTCATTTTTAACTCTTTATGGGCAAGACAAACTTACCATCAATGAACAGGGTTACTTTGAATCACCCGGTTTTGATGTAATGGTTTTTGATGATTACTATCCGATGGGTCACCAGGGAGGTGTCACAATATTACAGAACGGGGTTCGTGTAGCTGCAAACGGTGATTTGCGCATTGGTTTAACACCGCCGGCCAGGGCTCAGAAAAAGGTTGACAAAGCTTCAGGTACAATTGAAGCTGAATTAAATTATACTGACATCTCATTCAAGTATATTGTCAGGGTTAAAGCTTCAGACCGCAAGATAATTGTTACAGTCGACCTCGACAGCCCGCTGCCTGCTGATCTCGCCGGCAAAGCATGGTTCAATTTTGAACTGTTTCCCCCTGTTCTCTTCGGAAAGAGCTGGAATATGGACAATAAAACAGGATTTTTTCCAACAGATTCTTATGGTCCGCTATCGGGAACTGATCTGATTCCCTATGCTACGGGAAAGATACTGACTGTTGCTCCTGAGACAGATACCCAGCGTCTCATATTTAAAGCCCTTAAAGGTGAAATGCAGCTTGTGGACGGAAGGATTGACCGAAAAGCAAGCTGGTTTGTCGTCAGGACAGCAATACCTTCAGGAGAAACAAAAAGTGTCATTGAATGGGAGATAGAGGCAAATACGATTAAAGATTTTGTATATCAGCCTGTTATTCACATAAGCCAGGTGGGCTACCTTCCTGCAGAACCCAAAAAAGCTGTAATTGAGTTTGATAAGAAATCATCAATCACAGGAAATGTCGACATTTTAAAGATCAATCCTGACGGATCAAGGACGAGTGTTCAGTCTGTTACTCCTGTAATGTGGGGTAAATTCCTGAAGTATAATTATGCAGTATGTGATTTCACAAATCTGAAGGAACCCGGCATGTACATTATTAACTATGGTGGAATAACTTCAAACCTGTTCAGGATCGACAATGATATTTATGAAAGATATGTTTGGCAACCGACTCTTGAGTATTTCCTGCCTGTTCAGATGTGTCATATGCGTATTGAACAGGGCTCAAGGGTATGGCATGACTACTGCCATCTTGATGATGCCATTATGGCTCCGGTCAATCTGACTCATATCGATGGCTATTCACAGGGTCCTGAAACATTTACCTCATTCAAGAATCCCGATCACGTACCGAATCTCGATCGCGGTGGCTGGCATGATGCAGGTGATTATGATCTGCGTATTGAATCACAGTCTGTTACAACCTGGAGGCTGGCCATGATGCACGAACTCTTCGGGATTGACCTCGATGCAACCACAGTAGATCAGCCAAACAGACTGGTAACAATACATAAGTCTGATGGCATTTCTGATGCCCTTCAGCAGGTGGAGCATGGTGTGCTTACAATTCTTGGAGGCTATAAGGGGCTTGGCAGGCTTTATGACGGGATGATAAGCCCTACACGCAAACAATACGGGCTTCAGGGTGATGCCAGCTCCCAGACTGATAATCTGATCTACAGCCGCGATCTGCCGGAAGGCGGGAAGACAGCCTATCATTCATCGGTGGTGGACGACAACTGGGTATTTACCGAGGACCATCCCGGCCATGAAATGCTGGGAGCGGCAACACTTGCATCATCCTCAAGGGCACTGAGTAAATACAGGCCTGAGATGTCAGCTGAATGTCTGAAAGCAGCAGAAGAGATCTATTCAATCGCTGCAAAAAAGAGAATGGTTAACGAAAGAATAGCAGCAGCAGCAGAGCTGTTTCTGACAACAGGAAACAGTAAATATCTGTCAGACATAGTGGCACAAAAGGATTATATTCTTGCTAATATGCCAAGAACAGCATGGGCTGTGGGAATGGTCTATGACAAAATAACCGATCAGGTATTCCGCAAAGAGATGGATAAGGCAGTTAGAGATCTTGCTGTTCAGCTTGATAAAGAGGCGGCTTCCACACCTTTCGGTATCCCTTATAAACCGGATGTGTGGGGCGACGGATGGACAATACAGTCATCGGGTGTGAGGTATTATTTCCTTCTGACAGGATTTCCGGGAGTATTCAAGCCTGACAGGATCTTTAGTTCTGTTCAGTTTGTCCTGGGATGTCATCCGGGAGAAAATACTGCATCATTTTCATCCGGAGTGGGAGTGAAGTCATTAACTGCAGCATATGGTGTGAACAGGGCAGACCTCTCCTATATTCCGGGCGGTGTGGCTTCAGGAACAGCAATAATACGGCCCGACTTTCCGGAACTGAAAGATAACTGGCCTTTCCTCTGGCAACAGACAGAATATGTGATGGGAGGAGGAGAGACTGACTTTATGTTCCTTGTACTTGCCGCCAACAAATTGCTTGGTAATTAATTGGGGTTGTTATGAGACAAATAATTAATAAGCGGATATGTATTCCAATAGTCCTGTTATGCCTGATGTTTAATGCTTTTATCTTAAACAGCCAGGTTGAGACCTCTGAAATAAATGCTGCAGTCAATCTTAAACCTGAGGAAGAGAACCTTGATGTATTCCAGCAATGGGTCAAATGGAACAATCCAGGTGACATGCTGCTGGATCTTCTTGCAAAGGAGGCCGGTATACTTTATGACAAACGCAGCCTGGAAGTCGCAAAAATCAGGACTGAATCTGAGTGGAAGAACAGGCAGGCAGTTGTAAAGGAAAAACTGTCACAAATAATCGGGCCTTTTCCGGAAAAGACTCCTCTGAACCCCCGTGTTACAGGAGTCATTAAAAAAGAAGGATTCAGGATAGAAAAAATAATATTTGAATCATTCCCTGGTTCTTATGTGTCAGGTTGCCTGTATGTTCCAGAGAAGATAAAGGGAAAAGCGCCTGCAATTCTGAATGTAATCGGACATAACCAGGAGTCATTCAGGAATGAATTGTACCAGGTAATAAACTATAATCTGGCAAGGAAAGGGATGATTGTTTTTGCAATCGATCCTCCCGGGCAGGGAGAGCATGTTCAGAATTATGATACAACAGTAAAATTCTCCTCAGTGGGATATTCTGTGGTTGAACACAACTACTTCGGAAATTACGCATTCCTTTCAGGCTATTCCTGCGCAAATTATTTCATCTGGGATGGAATAAGAGCTATTGATTACCTGGTATCCAGGAAGGATGTTGATCCTGACAGAATAGGAGTTACCGGATGGTCGGGAGGAGGAACCGTTACCAATTTTGTTGCAGCACTTGACGACAGGGTAAAAGTTTCGATACCGTGCAGCTGGGCAAATGCCAATAAAAGACTTCTGGAAACAAAAGCAGCCTCTGATGCAGAACCTACACTATATCACAGTTTTAAATTGGGAATAGGTGTTGAGGATCTGGTAGAACTCAGAGCTCCGAAACCTACTCTCCTTGTTTTTGTGTCGCGCGATGAATACCTGTCTCTTCAGGGAGCAAGAGAAATGTATTCTGAGGCTAAGAATGCTTTTGCCGTATTAAACGGAAGTGATAATCTTGGTTTCCTGGAGGAGGATTCCAGGCACTGGCTAACGCCAAAAATAAGGCTTGCCATCTATTCCTTTTTCATGAAGCATTTCAATATGAAGGGCGATCCTTCTGAAATTGAAGCTGAGGTATTTCCCAGGGAACAGCTCAATGTAACTCCTACAGGGCAGATTGTCACTTACCTTGGTGGAGAGATGATCTTTGATGTTAATAAAAGAATTGCTGAGAAACAGATTGCAGCCATCGAAAACTCAAGAGGGAATAACCATGACCATTTGAGTCTTGTCAGGACAAAGGCGATGCAACTATCTGGTTATGAGGATCCATCAGATCCTGGTAATGAATTTATTATAAACGGCAGATATCAGCGCGAAGGATACACGGTCGGCAAATATGCAATTGAGGTGGGCTCCGACTATGCAATACCGGTACTCCTATTTGTTCCCGATGATAATAAGGTAAAGCATCCTGCAATAATATATCTGAATCCAAAAGGAAAAGTTGCCGATGCAAAACCCGGAGGGGAAATTGAAAAACTGGTAAAAAAGGGATATATCGTTGCTGCTGTAGATCCTCTGGGAACAGGAGAGGTGAAGAACTCTGCCGCAAGGGAACATACTGAGAGTTATACTGCTCTTCTGATCGGAAAGAGTATCCCTGGTATAAGGGCCTCCGATATAGTAAGGGTGGCAGATGTATTAAGCCGGCATGAGAAGGTTGATCCTCAGAAAATTGGAGCAGTGGGGATAGATGATCTTTGCATTCCGCTTATCCATGCTGCTTCATTTAACAATCTGTTAAGCAGCCTTGTACTTATCGGTTCGCCGGGATCTTACAGATCCATAGCAATGAACAGGGATTACAGAATAGGTTTTACTACCCGTGAGGGAGGAGGATACTGGCATCCTTATGAAGTTGATTTTAACTGGGGAGTTCCCGGAGCTCTGACCGCATACGATCTGCCTGATCTTATAGCCTGCATTGCTCCAAGGAAGATCGTTCTTTCAGGTATGAAAAACCAGATGATGGAACCTGCAGATGAAAAACTTGTAAAGATTGAGACAGTATTTCCGAGATCAGTTTACTCTTCAAAGAATGTATCGGGTAATCTGAAAATTGTGCCAGATGGTGAGAGTGTTGGGGCACTAATTGATTGGGCTTTTAAAGAATAAAGATAACAATAGTATAAAACTAACTATAAATAATTGATTTTCTTCGTTGACCCCTTCCCCAGGGGGAGCGAAGAAAATCAATTTACTCCCCCTGGGGAAGGGGTAAAAAAATTGATTTTCGAGCGAGGTAAATTAATTATTGGGATGTGCTTAATAAAATATTTAATCAATTCTGCCATGAAACACTTAAGATTTATTGTTTTAATCATTCCGGCTTTGCTTCTCATTGGTTGTTCAGGAGATTCCGGCAAAAATGAATGGTCCATCAATGACCATGAGTATCTCGAAACACAGGGATTTAATGTGCTTGTATTTCATAATACCTATCCTGAAGGGGACCAGGGAGGTATTGAATTCATACATCATGATGACCGCACTGCATCAAATGGGTACATCAATGTAGATCTGACAGGTGAGCAGAGATTTCCCAGACCTGTTACAGCTGAAAGGAGTGTTGATAAAGAGAAAGGTGAAATAAAGGCAACCGTAAAAGTTCCGGAGTTTAATTTCAACTATGATGTAAGAGTATGGGTTGAAGGAGAGAAGATTCATCTGGCTGTCGATCTCGAAAAGCCAATTCCTGCAGAATGGAAGGGGAAGGCAACCTTCGACCTTCAGCTCTTCCCGGTAAATTACACCGGTAAGACGTGGCATCTCGGAAATAAGTCAGGTGTGATTCCTGTTGAAGGGATGGGACCGATGGTAACTGGTTCAGATGGAAGAGCAAGATCGTCTGCTATGGCAAAAGGTCCGAAACTCATTATGGCGCCGGAAGATCCGGTGATCAAACTACAGATTGAACAGGTAAAGGGCGATCTGGCCCTTGTTGATGAGAGGAATGGATCTCTCAGCGGTTGGATACTTGTTCGTTCAGAGATACCTGAAGGAGTGGATAAAGGAGCTATGGAATGGATAATCACTCCCAATATCATTCCCGGATTCCTGGCAAAGCCCGTGATCAGTATTTCCCAGGCCGGGTATCATCCTGACCAGGTTAAAAGAGCTGTAATTGAGCTGGATGCACGCTCGGAGAAAATCGAGACAACTGTTCTGCAGATGATCGGTGCCGACGGAAATATTAAGGAAGTAAAATCATCTCTGCCGGAGGAGTGGGGAAAGTTCCTGAGATACAGATACGTTGTATTTGATTTTTCCGGGGTTAAGGATCCGGGGATGTACACCATCAGTTATGGCAATGTAAAAAGCGAGCCATTCGGCATTGGCACTGATGTATACCATAGATCGGTATGGCAGCCCACACTTGAAATCTATTTCCCGGTACAGATGTGTCATATGCGCATCCGCGACCGCTCCCGTGTATGGCATGGAGCCTGTCACCTCGACGATGCAGTTCAGGCTCCTGTCAACACAATACATGTTGATGGATACCAGACCTATGCTACTACTGAAACAAATTACAAACCGTTTACACCGGTTCCTTTTATGAACAGGGGTGGCTGGCATGATGCAGGCGACAATGACCTTGCAGCCGGTTCACAGGCCCAGACAACCCTCTTCCTCGCCCTGGCAGGTGAGGAGTTCGGTATCAATGTTGATCAGACAACGGTGAAACAAGATGCGCTTTATGTAGAGCTTCGGAAACCTGACGGAATTTCAGACCTACTGCAGCAGATAGAACATGGCGCAATAAACCTTCTTTCAGGATACAGGGCTTTTGGCCATTCTGCGGTGGGTATAATAGAAACCAGGGAGGGAAGAAGCTTTCTTGGAGATGTTGCACAGGTTTCCGATCAGCTGCTCTATGATGCATCACTGAAGCCAAACGAGATTCGGGGTAATCGCTCCGGAAAACCTGATGACCGGTGGGTAGTAACGAACAAGGATACTTCACTTGAGTATGAGGTCATAACAGCGCTGGTTGCAGCATACAGGATACTTAAGGGTTATAATGATAAGCTGGCTGATGAATGTCTGAGCACAGCCATCAAAGCATGGAACTATGAACAGACTCATGATCCTGTTATACAGCCAAATGCTTATGTCCCGAGGAATTATGAACAGCAGGAGGTGCATGCAACTGTTGAGTTGCTTATAACGACAGGAGATAAAAAATACAGGGAGAGGCTTGTTGAACTGCTTCCTGTAATAAAGGCTGCTACGGCAAATGTAGGATGGTCAGCGGCACGTGCTCTTAAATATGTTGATAATGATGATTTTAAGAATGGAGTAACAGAAGCTTTACATTTGTATAAAACCCGGCTCGATTCTTCCCTGGCAACAAATCCTTATGGAGTCCCGTGGAGACCAAGAATATGGGGAATAGGATGGGATATACAGAAGTATGGTGTAACACAATATTATCTCAGCAGGGAATTTCCCGATCTTTTTGACAGGGAGAATGTATGCAATGTTGTGAACTACGTACTGGGATGTCATCCCGGATCAAGCACTTCATTTATTTCAGCAGTGGGGGCCAGGTCTATTATTCCTGCTTATGGGTTCAATATGCACTGGTGGTCGTATATCCCGGGAGGAAATGTCGCTGGTACTGCTCTGATAAAGCCTGATTATCCCGAAATGAAAGAACCGTTCCCGTACCTTTGGCAGCAGACAGAATATGTAATGCCCGGAGCCTCTACATATATCTTTTGTGTTCTTGCAGCTGATAATCTTTTGAATAATAAGTCATTATGATATTAAATTAAACCACTATGAAAAACAGAACATTATTATCAGGTCTTGGCTTTATCATTGTTCTTTCACTTTTTCTGGCAGGATGTAATAAGAATCAATCCGGTCAGAAGATGATAGTAACTGATAAGGAATATCTTGAGAAACCAGGCTTAACAGTTCTGGCATTCCACGATTATTACCCAACCGGGAAACAGGGAGGGATAGAAATCATTCAGCATGGAGAGAGAATTGCGGCAAATGGCTTCATCAGAATGCAGCCTGTGGATGGAAAGCGTATCCCTGACCCTCTTGAAGCATTGCGCGAAATTGATTCAATAAACCAGATGATCAGATGTGTAGTCAGCTATGAGGATTTTGGGTTCAAATATGCCGTCAGGATCTGGCCCGAAGGAAATAACATCCGTCTGGCTGTCGACCTCGATAAGCCAATTCCACAGGAGTGGGAAAAGAAGCTCACCTTTGATATCGAGTTTTATCCTCCTCTCTATCTTGGAAAATCATGGCAGATAGGTGA
>MENI01000017.1:0-18303 GCA_001768195.1 Bacteroidetes bacterium GWA2_40_15
TGCCGGATACTCATTAAAATTTAAATGCGTTGACACAGCCACAACGTCGCACCGTCATACCGTCATCCCGTTGCACCCTCAAACTCCCCTTATTCTTCTTTAGTTTAATTCTAAATTAGCAACTATGAAATATTTCTCTTTTTTATAAAAGTATTGTTATTAAATTAACAGCGTGAATAGTCTGATGAGTTTTTCACCATTATAATAATTTAATTACTTAAAAATCAATAAGAAATGTACCAGGTAGGAAATTTAGTTAAGGAATTGTCCGCTAAGCATGGACACCAGCGGGAAAGCCTGATGCCTATTCTTCAGGGTATCGTGCAAAAGCACAGTTACCTTACCGACGAGGCAATGGTAGAGGTGGCAAAGGAACTCGATATGTCAGCGGCAGAAGTTTATGGAACGGCATCTTTTTACACATTTCTCGACACCCAGGTGAGAGGCAAATATGTTATAAGGGTTTGTAAGACAATAACATGTTCAATGAAGGGAAAGAGTGACATCGTTCATACAATTGAAGATATGTTAAGAATTAAGCCGGGAGAGACAACTCCTGACGAAATGTTTACTCTTCTGGAGACAAACTGTATAGGATGGTGTCATAAAGCACCTGCGATACTCATAAATGAGATGCCATATACTGAACTTACACCTGAAAAGATTAGTGAGATTATTAAAGATTACATGCAAAAGTAAAACAGGGACAGAGATGGAAAATAAAGGATTAAACAAAGTAGATCTTATATTCGAAAAAATAAATCCGAAAGAGGTATTGCAAAAGGCCTTTAATATGACCAGTACTGAGATTATTCAGGATATGCTTGATTCAGGCCTCAAGGGAAGGGGAGGTGCCGGATTCCCGACTGGTTTGAAGTGGAAGTACACTGCTGCTGAAAAAAGCCAGGATAAATATATTATCTGCAATGCCGATGAAGGAGAGCCGGGAACATTCAAGGACCGGGAAATACTCGACAGGGTATCAACCAAGGTTCATGGCGGAATGGCAATCGCTGGAAAGGCAATAGGGGCTAAAATGGGAATTGTTTACCTGCGGGGTGAGTACAGGTACATGCTTCCCAAAATTATGATCGAGCTTAAGGATTTTCATAAAATGATCCATGAGATCGGATATGACTTTAATATTGAGTACAGGATGGGTAGCGGAGCCTATATATGCGGCGAGGAAAGCGCTCTGTTTGAATCAATTGAAGGAAAAAGGGGGGAGCCAAGAAATAAGCCTCCCTATCCTACCGTATCAGGAGTGTTCGGGAAACCAACATCAATCAATAATGTGGAGACCCTGGTAACCGCCATGATGATCATAAATCACGGGGCTAAAAATTTCATTCAGTATGGTACAAAGGATTCAAGAGGGTCTAAAGTTTTTTCGGTATCGGGTGATACTCCCACTCCCGGTATCTTTGAGCTTGAACTGGGGATGACGGTACAGCAATTTGTTAATGAATTCGGAGATGGTGATACAAAAGCCGTCCAGGTTGGAGGAGCATCAGGATTTTGCGTTCCAAGGAAAAAATTTGTAGAGACGATAATCGGGTTTGAAGGTGTTCCTACAGGAGGATCAATGAAGCTGTTCAACAGCTCGAGGTCGATGTACAATGTCCTTCATAATTACCTCGATTTTTTTGCAGAAGAGTCTTGCGGTCAATGTACACCATGCCGTGTCGGTTGTCAGCAGCTTCTTAAAGGAATTGAAAAGGTGAAGAAAGGAGAGGTTAAATCAACATATCTTACTGAACTGACAAAACTTGCTGATACCATGAAGATTGCTGCAAAGTGCGGATTGGGACAGTCGGTGGGGAATGCATTTAAATCGATCGTTGGCAACTTCAGGGAGGAGATCATCTATTAATCATTTCTAAAAACGAGATAACTATGATAAAGCTGACTATAAATAACCAGAATATTTCTGTGGAACCCGGAACAACAGTACTTGAGGCGGCCAGAAAACTGAAAATCAATATCCCTACACTCTGTAATCATGATGACCTTTGCGTAGCCGGTAACTGCCGTGTATGTGTAGTTGAACAGACAGGAGCAAGGACTCTTATTGCTGCATGTGCCATGCCGGTTTCTGAAGGAATGGATATTCATACAAATACACTTAAGGTAAGAAATGCACGACGACATATTGTTGAGCTTCTTTTGACTGAGCACCGTGCAGACTGTACCAAATGCTATAAGAACCAGAACTGTGAATTGCAGTCACTTGCAAATGAATTTGCATTTGGTGACACAATATTTCTTGATCTTGTGGAAGATCATGATTATGCCATCGACAGCTCTTCTCCTTCATTCATAAAGGATGACAGCAAATGCATACGTTGCCAGAGGTGTGTCAGAACATGCGAGGAGTTACAGTATATCTCCGCAATAGCCGTGGCCAACAAAGGAGCTCACCAGAAGATCTCTTCATTTCATAACAGGCCTATGAGCCATGTTGTCTGTACAAATTGCGGACAATGTGTGAACCGCTGTCCCACCGGGGCTCTCGTCGAGAAAACCGCCATCGATCAGGTGTGGGATGCAATATATGATCCCGAAAAACATGTTGTTGTTCAGACTGCTCCTGCTGTCAGGATAGCTTTGGGTGAGGACCTTGGATATGAACCAGGAGAACGGGTTACTGGAAAGATGGTAAATGCTCTTAAGCAACTGGGTTTTGATTCAGTGCTTGATACTGACTTTACTGCTGATCTCACTATAATGGAAGAGGGTACTGAATTGCTGACCAGGCTTAAAAAAGCGCTCGTTGACGGTGACAAGAAGATATCTCTTCCAATGTTCACCTCATGCTCACCTGGATGGATAAAATTCATCGAGCACAAGTATCCCGAATACCTTCCAAATCTCTCTACATGTAAGTCGCCACAGCAGATGTTCGGAGCACTTGCCAAAACATTTTATGCCCAGAAACGCAATCTCGATCCTTCAAAAATAGTTTCCGTATCAATAATGCCATGTACTGCAAAGAAATTTGAAGCAGACAGACCGGAAATGAGAGCAAGCGGATACAAAGATGTGGATTATGTCCTTACTACCAGGGAGCTGGCTGTAATGATCAAGCAGGCAGGTATTGATTTCATGAACCTCGAAGAAGCTAAATATGATTCAATTATGGGTGATTCTACCGGTGCAGGTGTTATTTTCGGAGCAACAGGAGGGGTTATGGAAGCCGCCCTGCGTACAGCTTACGAAATTGTCACCGGCCGGGAAGTACCTTTCAAAAATCTGAATATCACTCCGGTTCGTGGAATGGATGGAGTTAAGGAGGCAACAGTTAAGATTGAAGGTTGCCTTGAAGAATGGAAATTCCTTGAGGGTGCTGAGCTTAAAGTGGCAATAGCTCACGGACTTGTCAATGCAAATGAAATAATGCGACAGATAAAAAATGGAACAGGTAATTACCATTTTGTAGAGATCATGGCTTGTCCCGGCGGATGTCTTGGAGGTGGAGGACAACCGATACCAACAAACGCTGCGATCAGGAAAAACCGTATGAAAGCAATCTATTCAGAAGATGAACATATGGTTCTCCGTAAGTCTCATCAGAATCCTGAAATAATTGCCATCTATAAAGATTTTCTGGGTAAGCCAAACAGCAAAGTGTCGCATGAACTGCTTCATACACACTATGTTGAAAGGGATCATTTTTAGTCTTAATAAGACCAGTCTTACTATAAAGAAACCGGCAGAAATGCCGGTTTCTTTACTTTTGCGCCATTGAGCCGTTGAGCCATTGCGCCGTTACGCCTTCTTCTGTTTTTTCATCAGCCACGCCATATTTTCACCAGGCACCCTCATTGTATTCAATCCCTCTTCATCCTTCAGAACGTCCCCCTTATTTATATTACCCGATTATATTCAGAATATCCTGAATATTAATGTCTTTAAGCGGATTGTTGCTTGAAATGAAAGTATCGGCAATCCTCGATTTCTTCTCCTGGAGCCGGACTATTTTCTCTTCTATGCTATTTGTTGTGATATATCTGTAAATAAATACGTTTTTATCCTGCCCTATCCTGTGAGCCCTGCTCATAGCCTGCATCTCTGATGCCGGGTTCCACCATGGATCAAGGATGAAAACATAGTCGGCAGCAGTCAGGTTGAGACCAAGGCCACCCGCTTTCAGTGAGACCAGGAATACCCTGTTTAAAGGATCTTTCTGAAAACTGTTGACTATCTTCTCCCTGTTTGTGCTTGCTCCTGTCAGCATAGCATACCTTATCCTCCTTTCGCTTAGAACATCCGCATATAGGTTCAGGTGTTTAACGAAGGATGAGAAGACAAGAATTTTATGACCTTCTGAGATTACGCTCTCAATATCCTGAAGTACTGTTTCAAATTTTCCCGAGCCTGAAGAGTAATCTTCAAAAGTCATTACCGGGTGATTTGATATCTGACGTAACCGCATCAGACCCTGCAGTACCACAATTGTCGATTTTTCAACACCCTCATTTTCAATACTTTTAAGAATGCTGTTCCTTACTGCCGATTTTTCTTCATCATAAATCCTGAACTGCTCCTCGGTCATATCGCAGAAAACAGTCTGTTCCGTCACCGGAGGAAGATCGCCGGCAACCATCTCTTTTGTACGCCTCAGGATAAAGGGCTTGATTATTTTCCTCAGGTTAAACTCTTTTTCATCATCACCTTCTTTTTCAATAGGTTTAGCAAATTCCCTCCGGAAAAATGACAGCTCGCCAAGCAATCCGGGATTTACGAAGTTTAATTGTGACCACAGGTCAGTGAGCGAGTTTTCAACAGGTGTTCCTGTAAGTAGCAGCTTATAATCGGATCTTAGTCTCGACATAGTACTGTAAAGTGCAGAACCAGGATTTTTAATCACCTGGCTTTCATCAAGTATTATATAGTGAAAATTAAAAGAGCTTATAAATTCAATGTCTTGTCGTACAGTGTGATAGCTTGAAATGATAATGTCAAAATCGGAGAACCATCCGGAGGTTCTCTTCCTTTGATTTCCCTTATGACTACGTACAGCCATTCCGGGTACAAACTTTTTTATTTCATTCTCCCAGTTGTAAATAAGAGATGCCGGTACAATAATAAGAGATGTCAGCTTTGACTCTTCCTCCCCGAACAGCGAAAGCTGTTCTCTGCTAACAGGTTTGTCTGAGGCTTTGTGTTTCTCTTTGTTGTACTGAAGAAGAGCAAGAGTTTGAATAGTCTTTCCCAGTCCCATATCATCTGCAAGGCATCCACCCAGCCCTGACGACTGAAGGAATACAAGCCAGTTCAGTCCTTCTGACTGGTATTGCCTCATATCGCACTTTAGCCCTGAAGGTGGCTGAATTTCAGTTATCTGGTCGGGGATAAGAAGCTTTCCCAGCTTTTCTGTAACAGGATTTTTCTCTCCCGTCAGGTTGTCTGCCAGAAGAGAGAAATGTTGTTTATGGATCCTGATTGACTCATCGGTGCTTTTCCCGAATTCGAAGATGTTTCTATACTTTGAGAACCATGTTTGAGGAAGTATGGCTATTGTGCCATCAGGCAGTATGAACTCCCTGATGCCACCCAGTATGTTCTTCCTGAATTGGATGAATGGGATCTTCCAGTCTCCAATTGTCACTATTGCATGCAGATCAAACCAGTCATTGACCATACTGCTTGATATCTCTATGCTTACAGGTTTAAGGTTATAGGCTGAATCGAGTCTTGACGAAATGCTGAAACCCGATCCGGTAATTTCATTGAAACCCTGGTTTATTGCTTCAATAATTGAGTATTTTTCGTCCGGACTCTGGTTACCTGAATCTGCCAGAGAATAATTAATATCATCATCTGAAAAAAAGCCCGTATCTTCAAGCTTTTTACGACATTCTGCTTCCCAGTTGTAATCACGGTTATATTTTCTGAAAGTGTATTTGCCACCGGTATCATCGAAGTTAGTTATTGATTTCTGTATCTCCCCCGAATAGATCATTGTTCCCTGGTATCTGTAACTCAGTATCAGAACAGGTGTTCCTTTAAGACCTGTCTCCACGACCAGGCAGGCTTTTTTTTCAGGTACGTCTTCAAGAATTTCAAACCCGGTGCCTTCTACCTTATAATTATTAACTGCATTAAGCACAAACGAGGCAAAATATTTTGCTTCTGCTTTTTTAGGGATTGCTATCTGGTCCTTTGACAGGAATGGTTTCAGTTTCGTACCGTCCACATCTGAAACAAACAGAACCCTGTGATCTGCCCTTATCAGGCAGGGCGAATTGCATACTATCTCAGCTGAACTTTTTTTTAGATCAACACTTTTACCGTCTGTATCAAGGCCAAGCTTATAGCTGCTCTGATCAACATCTCTAATGAAACGGAACAGAGGAACTGCCTTTTCCGTCTCTATCTTAAGCTGATCTTCCCTGTGGAGTGTTGTAGTAGTCTTCTGAAAATATACGGGGATACCTTCATCGCGGGCTATTGAAAAGCACTTATAAATCTTTCTTTCAATAAAAGGCCTGATGAAATTGTCAATTCTGTCAGATGTAACTTTTATAAGGAACTCCTTTAAAGATTTATCTTTTGAAAAAAGTCTGAAGAGATTCCTGTCATTATATTCATTAATAATGTTTATTACTTCCCTTTCTTCAGGATCAAGAATATTTAAAGTATCTGTTCCGGGAAAAGGAGAGAGGCTCTCTTTCAGTATATAGTATTTTTTATTCAATGCAGGTTCAATGATATAGGGAATAAGAATGTATCCCCATAATCTGTGATTGGTGAGTAAAAGTGCAAATGATAAGTTTTTATTAAGTAATTCCTTTTCAGGCATTCGGATGAATTTTATGTCTGCTTAAAGTTTAATCCGGTAAAGATAGCAGGATTTTCTTTGTAGTTTTTTACGAACTTTAGGCAATAATTGTGAGAAAGATTATACATATAGATATGGATGCTTTCTTTGCATCTGTGGAGCAGCTCGATCATCCTGAACTCAGGGGAAAACCTGTTGCTGTCGGAGGAAGCGGTGAGAGAAGTGTGGTTGCTGCTGCAAGTTATGAAGCAAGGAAATTCGGAGTAAGATCAGCAATGCCCTCAACAATCGCCAGGCGATTATGCCCGGAACTGATCTTTGTACGGCATAATTTTGAAAGATACGCAGAGGTATCAGCAATGGTGATCGGTATTTTCAGGGAATATACTGACCTTGTTGAGCCCCTGTCTATTGACGAGGCATTTCTTGATGTCACGGAGGATAAAAGAAAAATAGGATCAGCTACTATAATCGCCGAAAGAATTCGACGCGAGATAAAGATAAAAACAGGACTTACCGCATCAGCCGGTATCTCGGTAAATAAATTCCTTGCCAAGATCGCTTCTAATATTAAAAAGCCTGATGGTCTTTATGTTATAAAGCCAGGCGATGCCGAAAAATTCATAGAAAATCTTCCGGTGGAAAAGTTCTACGGAATCGGCAAGGTCACTGCTGAAAAAATGCACAGGCTTGGGATACATAACGGAGCCGATCTCAAAAAATGGGATAAGGATTCACTCCTCCGAAATTTCGGTAAAGCCGGTGAGTTCTTCTATGATATAGCGAGGGGTATTGATGATCGTCCGGTGGAACCCGACCAGGAGCGCAAGTCAGTGGGAACTGAGCTTACCTATGAAAAGGACCTGACAACCAGATTCGAGATTGTGGCGGAACTCTACAAGCTTGAAATGGAGCTAATGGAGCGGCTTGAACATGCTGAAACCACTGGCAGAACCATAACTCTTAAAATTAAGTTTTCTGATTTCAGACAGATAACCAGGAGCAAGACACTTCACAATTATATTCATGATTTTGCTACCCTGCACAGAGAAGTAACATCAATAAGAAAAACACTCACTCTGGAAGGGGAGAGGATCAGGTTAATGGGTGTTACCGTCTCCAACCTTATTACGGAAGATTGTTCTGACAAACAATTACATCTGTTTGATGAATGAGTCAGTGACATACCATGGCATGTCCCTACAAATCAATACAACCCTTCAATCGACAGATATCTTTCTCCGGAATCGTAACAGAAAGTAAGAATCTTTGATCCTTTCGGTATCTCCTTAATTTTCTGATTTACAGCTGCCAATGAAGCCCCGGAAGATATTCCTATGAATAAGCCTTCTTCCTTTGCTGCCCTCTGGGCAAAACTGAATGCATCCTCCTTGCTTACCTTTATTATCCCGTCAAGTAGTTTGGTATCAAGTATCGATGGAACAAAGCCGGCACCGATCCCCTGCAGAGGATGAGGACCAGGAGCGCCTCCGCTAAGTACAGGTGAAAGTTCTGGTTCTACTGCAAATACTTTCAAATTCGGGAATTTCTTCTTCAGTACTTCGGCACAACCGGTAATATGTCCGCCGGTACCGACGCCGGTTATCAGGTAGTCAATACCTTCCGGAAAATCATTTACAATTTCCTGAGCGGTAGTTTTTCTATGGATTTCGGTGTTTGAAGGATTATCGAATTGCATTGGCATCCATGAATCGGGCGTTTCTGTAATAAGTTCCCTCGCTTTTTCAATTGCTCCTTTCATCCCTTTTTCACGTGGGGTAAGAACAAATTCAGCTCCATATGAACTCATGATTTTTCTTCTTTCGACTGACATTGATTCGGGCATTACAAGTATCAGCCTGTAACCTTTCACCGCTGCAACAATTGCCAAACCAATGCCGGTATTGCCGGAGGTCGGCTCAATTATTACACTTTTAGATTTCAATAACCCTTTCTGTTCTGCATCTTCTATCATTGAAAGTGCAATACGGTCTTTGATACTTGAACCCGGGTTCGATCTCTCAAGTTTGATCCAGACAGATACTGATGGATCAAATAGCCTGTTTATTTTAAGATGTGGCGTATTGCCGATAGTTTCAAGAATTGTGTTTACTTTCATAGTATTTAATAATAATTGTTTACATCAGATTATGAAGTTAATTGGCTCAGTATAATCTGCCTGATTTCTGATGATTATCTCACTCTTGTGGTAAGCAACAGAAAACGGGGCAATACTTTCCGTAAGCCATACATTTCCTCCGATAACACTGTTTCTTCCAACAATAGTCTCTCCCCCGAGTATAGTACTGCCGGCATAAAGAATTACATTGTCTTCGATAGTAGGGTGTCTTTTTGTGGATGCTTTACTTTTGTCCACACTTAAGGCGCCCAGTGTGACCCCCTGGTAGAGTTTTACATTATTCCCGATGATTGTAGTTTCTCCGATCACAATACCGGTTCCATGGTCAATTGAAAAAGGAATTCCTATGGTTGCCGATGGATGTATATCAATACCTGTAACCCTGTGAGCATATTCTGTGATCATTCTTGGGAACAATGGCACCGATAATTTTGAAACGAAATTGGCAATTCTGTAACAGAATATTGCAAAAAAACCAGGATATATAGCAATCACTTCAATTTGCTGTGAGGCAGCCGGATCAGACTCGAGTATAAAGTCGGCATCTCTCAGCAGTACCTTTTTAATGTTCCCCAGGTTATTGAATAATCGGCGGCAAACCTCTTCATTCTTTTCAGTAAGACCCGACAAAATTGTACAGAAATGATTCATAATACTCTTCCGGTTAAGTTCTATTTCTTCATCTGTAAAAGAATGAGTGGTCGGGAACATCATTTCGAAAACAGATTTTATAGCTTTTTCAACCGATCTTTGATTGGGGATGATTAACTTTTCCATTACTGAGTTTTTTTCTGATAGTAAATGTACAACACTTCTCTGACTTAAAGTGTTGTACATTAATAAACAAACCAACCATGACTGAAAAAAAAGATATATAATTTTATATTATGTTTAGTGCCTGTTCGAGATCGCTTTTAATATCCAGTATATTTTCAATTCCTACCGACAACCTTAAAACTCCCGGTATCACCCCTGAACTCAACTGTTCTTTCTCGGATAACTGCTGATGGGTTGTCGAAGCCGGATGTATGATCAATGTTTTTGCATCACCCACATTGGCAAGGTGGCTTATCAGTTTCAGATTATTAACCAGTTTGTCAGCGGCCTCTTTTCCGGCTTTCACTTTGAATGATAGTACTCCGCCAAATCCGTTTTTGAGGTATTTTTTTGCCAGTTCATGATATGGACTGGATGCAAGGCCGGGATACTCAACATATTCTATCTTAGGATGTTTGGATAGCCATTGAGCTAATCCCAGAGCATTGTCAACATGTTTCTGAACGCGAAGCGACAGAGTCTCAAGTCCTAACAGAAGCAGAAAAGCATTGAAAGGACTTAATGAAGATCCATAGTCGCGTAATCCTTCCACACGTGCACGGATTATAAAAGCAATATTCCCGAATGGCCCCGGAGCGCCAAAAACATCCCAGAACTTCAGACCATGATAACCTTCAGAAGGTTCGGTAAACTGTGGAAATTTACCATTGGCCCAGTTGAAGTTACCTGCATCAACAATAACTCCGCCGATACTGGTACCATGTCCCCCAATCCATTTCGTGGCTGATTCCACAACAATATTGGCTCCATGTTCTATAGGCCTGAACAAATAGCCGGCTGCTCCGAATGTATTGTCAACAACAAGAGGGATATTGTGTTTTTGAGCAACTGAAGTAATCGCATTAAAATCGGGGATATTGAATTTTGGATTTCCGATTGTCTCAAGGTAAATGGCCTTTGTTTTATCATCAATAAGCTTTTCAAAGTCAGAGGGTTTATCTCCATCAACAAATTTAACACCGATGCCCAGACGTTTGAACTGAACCTTAAACTGATTATAGGTTCCACCATACAAATAAGAGGTAGATACCAGGTTGTCGCCCGCCTGCAGAATATTTGTAAGGGCAATGAACTGAGCTGCCTGACCTGATGAAGTTGCAAGTGCCGCAACCCCCCCTTCCAGGGCTGCAATCCTTTTCTCGAATACATCCGTTGTCGGATTCATTAAACGAGTGTATATATTGCCAAATTCTTTTAGTCCGAAAAGATTTGCGGCATGTTCAGAATCATTGAAAACATAAGATGTAGTCTGATATATAGGAACTGCCCTGGAATTTGTAGTCGGGTCAACAACCTGTCCTGCATGAAGCTGCAGTGTGTCAAAGTGTAAATTTTCCTGTGCCATAATCGAGTTTTAAATTAAGACACAAAGATTGATCATCAAATCAGTTCCGGGAATCCCCTGTTTATGGCATTTTATATACCATAAATGAGGTATGGTAATCAGATATGGTATTCTATCATGTTAATCCAGCCCGACTTGATGGCATACATCAGAAGTTCGGAAACACTTGAAACGCCAAGTTTTCTGAAAATGTTTTTACGGTGAGATATAACCGTATGAAAACTTATGTATTTACGCGAAGCAATTTCTTTTGTAGTCAGTCCTTCGGCGATCAACCTGACAATATCCATCTCTGATGGTGTCAGCTGACCTGTTTCTTCACCTGAGTTTTTCTTTTCATTAACCTCAAACAGAGTTTCGAGCAATTCATTTGAGTAATATTTTTTCCCTTTGACAACTGCACTAAGGGCCTCAAATATTTCCTCCTTATCGGCTGTTTTAAGTATTATATTTGTTATCCCGAGGCTATTCAACTCATGGAGTTCAGTCTTGCTCGCACTATTGGTAAGCACGATTATCTTCAATTTTGGAAAGTTTTCTCTTATCTCCTTTATTTCAGAATTACTATTCAGTTCAATACTTGAAGGATCAATTATTAAAACGGATACCTCATTATCAGTCAATGATTTAATAATTTCGTTTTTCCCGGTAGCTATTGTACCGGCCATATATGTCCCTTCGTCATTAAGGAGCCTCTTAAGCGATTCTGTTATTAAAAACTGGCTGTCGGCTATAAGTACTCTGACAGGTTTTTCGGGAGGGATCATCTTTTAGCTGGAATGATTTCAAAATGTGTGTCAGTTTACTGGTTCAGTGCATTCTGCAGATCAGCCAGAAGATCATCGATGTGTTCAATTCCAACTGATAGCCTGATAAGGTTATCTGAAACCCCAATTTTCTTACGCAGCTCTTTTGGGAAATAATCATGAGTCATCAGTGCAGAGTAGTTTGCAAGTGATTCCACGCCTCCAAGGCTGTCAGCCAGCTGGAAAATTTTTAATTTCTTAAAAAAGTTATTTGACTCAGCGAGCCCCCCTTTTATCTTAAAGGATACAACACCGCCAAAACCGGTCATTTGCTTTTTTGCAATAGCATGTCCGGGATGGCTCTCAAGGCCAGGGAAGAATACCTCTGATACGTTTGGCTGCTGTTGAAGAAACCTGGCTACCTGAAAAGCATTCTGTTCATGCTGACGCATACGAACAGCAAGTGTTTTTACACCCCGGAGTGTTAACCATGAGTCGAAAGGTGAGGGCACTGCGCCAATGGATTTCTGAACCAGGAGGATTTTGTCATATAATTCCTTGCTGTTCAGTATAATTGCGCCTCCTATCAGATCGGAATGGCCGTTTATATATTTTGTTGTGCTGTGAACAACAATATCAGCACCCAGTTTCAGAGGTTTCTGAAAATATGGTGATAAAAATGTATTATCAACCACAACTGATGCATTCTTTTTGTGACTTATTTCAGAAATAGCTTTAATGTCAAATATCTTCAGTGTGGGATTTGTAGGAGTCTCTATCCAGACCATTTTAGTGGAGGGTAGAAATGATTTCCGGATCAGCTCCATATCCGTAAAATCTGTAAAAGTAAATTTAATATTAACCGGTTCAAAAATCTCCTTTATCAACCGGTATGTACCGCCATACATATCTTCAGGTACAATTACATGATCTCCGGGATGCAATACGGACAATATCGCATGTTCAGCGGCCAGCCCTGATGAAAATGTCAGCCCGTATTTTCCTTCCTCAAGTGAGGCAAGACATGTATCGAGTGCCGTGCGGGTAGGATTCCCAACTCTTGAATACTCGTATCCTTTGTGCTTGTTTACCTCTTCCTGGGTAAATGTTGATGTCTGATAGATTGGAACAATTGTGGCGCCGGTAGCCTTGTCCGCTTCCTGACCGACCCAGATAGCCTTGGTTTCAAATTTCATTATTTGCTGAGAATTTATATTAGGTATTGCTTTTAAATTTATCAAATTTATGAAGATTCTCAGAATATTATAAGATTCCTTGTTTTTGTGATTCAGATAATACTTCGTTCATTGAACCGCTCCGATAACCTGAAAGATCGATTGTCACATAACTGAATCCTGACCTTTTACACAGTTCAGTCAGCTTCTCCCTTAAAATCCATGCTCTGTCTATTTCAGACAGAATAAATTCAAGTCTTGCAAGGTTTTCATGACTTCTGATACGGAACTGGGTGAATCCAAGTTCTCTCAAATCATATTCCGCCCTTGCCAGCCTGTCGAGCTTCTGTACTGTTATTTTCTCACCATAAGGGATCCTTGAAGCAAGACAGGCATACGACTGTTTATTGGTAGTCGGAAGATTGTACTCTGCAGAATATTTTCTTATATCATCCTTTGTAAAACCTGCCTCGGCAAGAGGAGAGATGACTCCTTTTTCTTTTTTTGCTTTAAGTCCGGGACGGTAGTCTTTCATATCTTCAGCATTGCTTCCGTCAAATACAGCATCAAAACCTTCCTTTTCTGATATATACCTGATCTTGCCAAAAAGTTCACTCTTGCAGAAATAACACCTGTCAGGCGGATTATTTACATAACCGGGTATATCTATCTCTTCCGAAATAATTATGCGGTGCTGTATTCCCATCATAACAGCAAGTGCTTTTGCCTCTTCCAGCTCATAAAAAGGTATTGTACTTGAGGTTGCAGTTATCAGTAGTAGTCTATCTCCAAAAACATCTTTGGCAACCCTTGCCAGGAAAGTGCTGTCAACACCTCCTGAAAATGCTATAACCGGATTGTTGTATTTTCTGAGGTAATCTTTGAGGTTATTTAGTTTTTCCATTTTTAACGGCTTAATTGTAGATTTAAGAAATAATCTGCACTCAACAATAAAACAATAGATATGATGATTTGTTTATGAGATATCGTATCTCATAGTACAACTAAAAATTATTCTTTGGATCGGGACCGCCATACCGTCATACCATCTAAATAATCATTCCGGCTGCTACAGTTTCATTCGTGCCTTCATCAATGAGAATCATGCTGCCTGTGATATTGTTCTTCCTGTATGAATCGAAAAACAGGGGCTTTGAAGTTTTTATAGTGATATCAGCGATATCATTCATCCGGACAGTAGTGTTTTCAATATCCTTCTCGAGTGTGTCAATATTGAGTCTGTAGTTAACATTTTTTACAATACAACCTGACTCATTGCTGTTGATCTTTAAAAGGTATTTTGCTCCAATCCTGAGAGGTTGCTCATTGAACCAGCAAACCATAAGGTTAATATCCTGGCTTATTGCCGGGAGATCGTCAGGATCAACAATCATATCACCGCGGCTGATGTCGATCTGATCATCGAGAGATATTGATACTGAATCACCTGCAATACTTTCCGACAATGTCTTCCCGAACATATCAATGCTTTTTATTTTTGACCTGAGCATCGAAGGAAGTACCATCACTTCATCACCGGGAGCGAACACTCCACCTGCTACCCTGCCTGCATATCCCCTGTAATCGTGAAACTCTTTTGTGTGAGGGCGGATTATTGTTTGTACAGGGAATCTCTTATTCTCGGGATCTTTGTTTTTTTCTATTTCGATGGTCTCGATAAGTTTAAGAAATGTTTTTCCGTGGTACCAGGTCATATTCTCAGACCTGTCTACAACATTGTCGCCGTATTTTGCACTGATGGGAATATAATGTGCATCCCTGATTCCAAGTTTACTGACCAGCTTTCCAAGGTTAATTACAATCTTGTTAAATTCTTCCTCTGACCAGTTTATCATATCCATCTTGTTGACACAGAATATGATATGCCTGATATCGAGAAGTGACGCGATAAAAGAGTGCCTTATTGTTTGTTCAAGCACGCCCTTCCGTGCATCAATAAGTATGACGGCCAGGTCAGCTGTGCTGGCACCTGTAACCATATTGCGTGTATACTGTATGTGCCCGGGTGTATCAGCAATGATGAATTTCCGGGCAGGAGTGGCAAAGTATCGGTAGGCAACGTCAATTGTGATCCCCTGTTCCCGTTCGGCTCTTAGCCCGTCTGTTAATAATGAAAGGTCAAGTTCTTCCCTGCCAAGTCTTTTCCCTGACTGGACGATATGATCCATCTGATCTTCGAATATCGATTTACTGTCATACAGTAACCTGCCTATCAGGGTACTTTTTCCGTCATCAACACTGCCTGCAGTGGTAAACCTCAGCAGACTCTTGCTTTTTTCTTTCGGGTCAATCAACATTATTAGTCAGTTCTACTTTTACCGTAATATTACAATTAATTAGTACACGACTCACGACTCACACCTCAGAAATACCCTTCCTTCTTCCTGTCTTCCATTGCTGCCTCTGATCTCTTATCGTCATAGCGGCCGCCTCTTTCAGTAACCCTTGTAGCTGCTATCTCTGTGATTATCTCTTCAAGTGATTGTGCTTTTGACAGAGTGACACCTGTGCAGGTAATATCGCCTATTGTGCGGCAACGCACATCAGCCTCAAATACCTTCTCAGTTGGCTTGAGCTGCATAAATGGCGCCCAGGCAAGATAAGTGCCATTGCGGCTGAATATCTTCCGACGATGAGTGTAATACAGTCCGGGAAGCTTTATATTCTCATGCAGTATATACTGCCAGACGTCAAGTTCGGTCCAGTTGCTGATAGGAAACACTCTGAAGTGTTCCCCCATATTTTTTCTCCCGTTGAAAATATTCCATAGTTCAGGTCGCTGGTTTTTAGGATCCCACTGACCGAATTCATTCCTGTGAGAGAAAAACCGCTCTTTTGCCCTTGCTTTTTCCTCATCGCGTCTGCCTCCACCTATTGCCACATCAATTTTGTATTCTTCTATAGCATCAAGCAGAGTTACCGACTGGGCTTTGTTCCTGCTGGCATTGATTCCCTGTTCTTCATTTACCCTGCCATTGTCGATCGAGTCCTGAACCTTTGCCACAATAAGCTCACATCCGAACTCTTTTGCAAGATCATCACGGAAGGCCAGAGTCTCTTCAAAATTATGTCCTGTATCTATGTGCATCAGGGTGAAGGGTATTTTAGCAGGCCAGAATGCTCTGCGGGCAAGGTGAACGAGGACTATGGAATCCTTTCCACCTGAAAATAACAGCACTTTATTCTCGAACTGGGCTGCCACCTCACGCATAACGAAAATAGCCTCATTCTCAAGTTCTTTAAGGTGCTCATCATTTATCTGCAACGGATTCCTCATTTTAATCTTTTTTTCAATATATCTTCTTCCTTTCGCCTTTCGCTCCCGCTTTGCGGGATTTCGTCACTTCGTTCCTCAACTTCTTCCTTTCGCTCCCGCTTTGCGGGATTTCGTCACTTCGTTCCTCAACTTCTTCCTTTCGCCTTCCGCCTTTATTTTATATGACACCCGCATTCCTTCGAGCCGTCATTTTCCCACCACCAGCGACCTGCACGAAAATCTTCACCAGGCTCGATGGCTCTTGTACAGGGTTCACACCCAATGCTCACAAAACCTTTGTCGTGAAGTGAATTGTATGGTATATTGTTCTCTTTTACATATTTTTTTACATCCAGGAAAGTCCAGCTGAAAAGAGGATAAAACTTGAACAGCTTTTTATCTTCATCATATTCAAGCCAATCCATCTGACTCCTGTTATCCGACTGTTCAGCCCTGATACCTGATATCCATATCTTCATTCCGGCAAGTGCACGGGTAAGAGGAACCACCTTCCTTATTCTGCAGCATTCTTTCCTGTTCTCAACCGAGTCGAAAAAGCTGAAGGGCCCCTTTTCCGTGACAAGTTTCTCAACCGAAAGGTAATCGGGAAAATATGTATGAATTGATTTCCTGTACTTTAGAATTGTCTGGGAGAATACTTCATAAGTTTCAGGGAAAAGCCTGCCGGTGTCAAGTGTAATAACCTTTATGTCAAAATTATTACTGAATATTTTTTGGGTAAGTACCTGATCTTCGATTCCAAAGCTTGTGGTGAAGATAATCTGTTCCGGAAAGAGTGTTGCCAGTTCACTCAGACACTCCTCAACCGACTTTCCTGAAAGCCGCTTTTTCAACTCCTTTAACTTCATATCTCTTGTCATTTGTTCTTTCCCAGAATTTTATATTTATCTTGTGAATATGTGACCACACCCGTTCATGCAGGTAATAAAGGAACACTTTTGTAAATACTTCAACACCACCTATAGTTAGAGCCATCGTCAGCTTTCCGGTTATAAAATAGCTGATTATTATTGTATCAATTGTTCCGACAATGCGCCATGAAATCGCTTTCATTACACTCTTAATCGGTTTGTCGGCTCTGTCACTGATCTTTTTGACTCCTTTTGAGCTTGAATTATCGCCTGCCTGGTTTATCAATACATCGAGCATAGAATATATATTTTTAAAGACTCAAAAGTAAGCATAGGAATTGTATGATTCAATGGCTTTTATGCTCTAATATAATCAGTATTTATACATATATGCACGTATGCATATAATCCTACCAGGAGATTACTTCTCTTCCAAGCTCTTGCCCTTTACAAGATGCCTGTATTTATCGGAAAACAACACACCCATACCATGTGCCCTATCCACGTGCATCCAGAGGTTCAGATGAATTCATTTTCAGAGCTCAGGTTAATAAAAAAATCTGTTATAAAGGGGTCTTTCGAATATTTGTCAGGAATATTCGAAAATTCCCGGATATCATAATTGGCCAGGATCTGAATTATCCCGCAATAGCCTGTAGGAGATGGAGTACAGAAGTCGTAAGAGTTTAACTGTGCATTGTATTCCCTGAAAAAGTCAAGTAGATAATTATACCTGTTTCTGTGTTTCATCTTAAATTCAGGGGATAATTTTATCCTTTTCTCAAGATTTTCAAATCTTGATTCTGCATTCTTAATAATCATCCATCCGATATCCCGGATAGAGATACGTCGTTTCAGGTATATTTCACTATACCTGTAAATTCCAATAGTCCCAAATGCATCAATATCATCAGCAACAGAAAGAATATCAAGTACATAATTGTCTTCAGGATGGGAGAGGTAATCTTTGTCATCGTGATACTCAATGGCTTCCAGTGCATCTTTGAATCCGGTGATACTCAGGTTGCAACTGTTCAGGAATTCTGTGCATAGCTTCCTTCCAAGAGCTCCATGTCTTTTTCCAGGATCTGCAGACATCCCTATGTCATGGAAATAGCAAGCTGTAA
>MENI01000017.1:18337-75687 GCA_001768195.1 Bacteroidetes bacterium GWA2_40_15
CGTCGGTATGGCTGCATTCAATAAAAGTTCTTTTGCATACTCCCATACACGGCGATGATGACCGAGTCCGTGTGAAACGAGGTGGTTTGCCGGGTAAAAAGATAGAAAGAAGGTTTCGACCGGCTGTTTTAGCAGATCCTCAGCAGAATTAATCTTCTCAGAAATTCTATTATTATACATTAAGTGGATTAAAAAAAAAGCAAAAGACTTAGCCTTTTGCTTTTGAACAGGCATAAAAGTTAAATCAGCTTTTTATCATCGTTTGTGCCATATCAAGTATGGTAGTATCGTCAAACGTAACAATTCCTCCACCCGGACCCTGTTCAAAATGAATACCAACGCTCTGGCCTTTGTCAAAATTTCTCCCTCCAAAGTAGTTTCTGACAGTCTCCTCATTCAGGTTAAGCTTATCTGCTATCTGTCTCATGCTACCGGAGGGTAATTGGTCTTTGATTTTCCGGAGCTCATTAAAGGTGATTGTTTTTGTCATGGTATTATTACTTTTAATGTCAGATTATAATTAGATCGTATTAATACCCAAAGTTAATCAAAAAACAAGTAATCTGAAAATTTAACTTTCCAATTTCTTCATAAGCGAGAGAAACAGTTCCAGACCCTTCTTCTTTTCGTCATTTAAGTTATAATCAATATTAAATGTAAGATATTGTTTAAGTACCTCCCCTGTAATTGCGCCTGATTCACCAATATTTCTGACAACATTATCTATATTCATAACTCCCGATTTCAGAGCCTTATTGAATTCTTCAATGAAAATACCGTCAATCTTCTTATTAGCTGTCCAGCATGCAAATACGAAAGGCAGGCCGGTGAATCTCCTCCATTCACCTCCAAGGTCAGTTCCGTACCTGAAACTTTTTTCATACTCAAAGCACTGGTCTCCTATAAGGACCACAGCTTCATTTAATCCAATATTTTGAAAATCAAATCCTTTTGAGGTATTTATCCACTGGAAATTCCGTTTCCAGAAGTTTTTTGCAAGCACTTTTGAAAGGTTAACGGAGGTCCTTGACCTGTAGTCGAGGTAGATTGTATTGATATCTTCAAACGGACAGTTGCTCAACAGCATTACTGTCCTGACATTTCCATTCGATCCGATACAATAATCGCTTATTATGTGATACTCTTTCAACTTGAGTAGTGCAGCAACTGGAATAAGACCTATGTCGACCCTGTTGCCTATAAGCTTATCTGCACAGTCTGCAGGATGATCAGTTTCGAGTATTATCCGTTTTTCGAATCCGCTATACTTCAATCCATAAATAAACGGGTAGGTATTGGCATATTTAACTGCCGATATCCTGATTTTATTCATTACCATTTTTTTCAAACATCTAAAATAGTATTTTTGCATGTATACTTGTAACAATTGAAAACTCATTCTGGTTAATAATGGAATTAAATTCTCTAACAGCCATATCGCCTCTCGACGGAAGGTATAGAAGCAAGGTCGATGAACTTCATCTCTACTTTTCCGAGTACGGGCTTATAAAATACCGTCTGATGGTGGAGATTGAGTATTTTATTGCACTGTGCGGGATACCACTTCCTCAGCTGAATGATTTCAGGAAAGAAAATTTTAAACAGCTGAGATCAATTTATGAGGATTTTGATCTTTCTGATGCCGAGAAGATCAAGGAGAGAGAAAAAATAACAAATCATGATATAAAGGCAATCGAATACTTTTTGAAAGAGAGGTTTTTCCAGGCAGGGTGGGGAAGATGGAGCGAATTCATTCATTTCGGACTGACATCGCAAGACATTAACAATACAGCCATTCCTTTATCGGTAAAGGATGCTCTGATCAGCGTATATTATCCTATCCTGTATGAATTAAGAGAGACGCTTGCAACTCTTGCTGATGAGTGGAAAGATATTCCGATGCTTGGAAGAACACATGGCCAGCCTGCTTCTCCGACAAGGCTTGGAAAGGAAATACAGGTATTTATCGCAAGGATAGACGGGCAGACCAAATATTTCGGACAGATACCTTTTTCAGCTAAATTCGGAGGCGCTACAGGGAATTTTAATGCTCATAAGGTTGCCTATCCTGATATTGACTGGATCACTTTCGCCAATAACTTCGTAAATGAAGAACTGGGTCTGCAGCGGTCACATCCGACTACCCAGATCGAACATTATGATAATCTTGCCGCATTATTCGACAACATGCGCAGGATAAACACAATACTTATTGATCTTTCAAGGGATGTCTGGACATACATTTCCATGGACTACTTCTCACAGAAGATTAAGAAAGGGGAGATAGGTTCATCAGCCATGCCCCACAAAGTAAATCCTATTGATTTTGAGAACGGTGAAGGTAACCTGGGGTATGCAAATGCAATATTTGAACATCTTTCCATGAAGCTTCCCGTATCGAGGCTTCAGCGCGATCTTACTGATTCCACTGTTATCAGAAATGTTGGTGTTCCCATAGGCCATTCTGTCCTCGCATTTAGTTCCATCCTGAAAGGCCTTAACAAGCTTATTGTTAACAGTGAGAGAATGAAAACCGACCTGGAGAATAACTGGGTAGTTGTTTCTGAAGCAATTCAGACAATCCTCAGAAGGGAAGGATTTCCAAATCCTTATGAAGCCCTTCTCGAACTGACCCGTACAAATCAGAAGATTACGGGTGATTCAATAAAAAAGTTCATTGATGATCTGGATATAAGTGAAGAATTAAAGGCAGAGCTAAAAGCAATCACGCCAATGAATTATACGGGATTCTAACCTACTCTCTGCAAATGAAGAATATCAGGTTACTCCTTAAATACTTTGCCCCATACCGATGGTCCGCATTCAGGAGCATATTATACAATATTCTTGGTGGTCTGTTTGCTCTGCTTTCATTTTCCCTTGTAGTACCCTTTCTGACAATTCTTTTTAATAATCTGGGAGACGTTGCCAATCCGGGGGAATTCCAGCTAACATCCGTTTATATCCAGCAGTTCTCACGATATTACCTTTCAATTTTTATTGAAGCAAACGGTAAGTCCGGTGCTTTAATGCTGGTGGTATTTATTGTAATAGGCGCCAGCCTGTTCAAGAATACATTTATATTCCTCGCAAATAACAGTATCGCATACATCAGGGCATGCACTGTCCGTGATCTTAGAAAGAGACTTTATGACAAGTTCCTCAAACTTCCGATATCATTTTTTACTGATACGAGAAAAGGGGATGTGATGACAAGGATGTCAAATGATGTACAGGAAGTTGAGATTTCTGTAATAGCTTCACTGACAATGTTGTTCAGGGATCCGATGTATATCATAATCTTTGTGGTTTATCTGTTTGTAAGCAATTATCAGCTGACTCTGTTTGCCATGGTGCTTCTTCCGCTTAGCGGCTGGCTGATAGGAAGGGCAAGCCGTACATTAAGATCATCATCACTAATAGGACAGGAAAACCTGGGCAGGCTTCTGACAGTTGTGGAAGAGACTCTTACCGGACTTAGAATTGTAAAGGTTTTCAATGCTGAAGTGAAGATGAAAAAGCAATTCGCTTCGGCCAATGAAAGATATTCAAAGGTCTTCAAGAGAGTTACCAGGAAGTATTTCCTTGCTTCCCCGCTTAGCGAGTTTCTATCCACAATTGTTATTATGATGCTTCTTTATGCAGGAGGCAGTATGGCCCTGAAAGGTACAGGAACTATGTCCCCAGAACAGCTGATAGCCTACCTGGTCATATTTTCTCAGATTATACAACCTGCCAAGAATATAACTACAGCATATTTCAGCATTCAGAAAGGAATGGCATCAATTCAAAGGATCGACGAGATAATTGATGCAGAGGAAAAGATAATTGAGAAGGAAAATGCTGTTTCGGTTGATGGATTTAATGATTCAATTGAATTCAGAGGTGTCTGGTATGGATATAACAGTGAACCGGTGCTGAAAGAGATAAACCTTAAAATCAAAAAGGGACAGACAATAGCAATTGTCGGGAAGTCTGGCGCTGGCAAATCAACACTTGCTGATCTTCTGCCACGACTAATCGATGTCGATCAGGGCAATGTGCTGGTAGATGGCATTGATGTTCGTGACATGAAGTTGAAAGAATTGAGGAACCTGATGGGATTTGTAAGTCAGCAGCCAATATTGTTTAACACTTCATTCACAGAGAATATAGCTTTCAGTATGGATGTAGCTGATAAAGATGCTGTTGAGAGTGCCGCCAGAATAGCCAATGCACATGATTTTATAATGGACACTGAATCGGGTTATGAAACACCTGTGGGTGAATCAGGCAATAAACTGAGCGGAGGTCAGAGGCAGAGAATAAGCATAGCCAGGGCAATTATGGCCAATCCACCTATACTTATTCTCGATGAGGCAACCTCAGCTCTTGATACCGAATCGGAGAGATTGGTTCAGGATGCAATACTTAACCTGATGAAGAACAGGACCTCTGTTGTAATTGCTCACAGGCTCTCAACTATCCAGCATGCAGATCTTATTGTAGTGATGGATGAAGGAAGAATAGTTGAAACTGGCAGTCATGATGAATTAATGAACAGGCAGGATGGATTTTACAGGAAGCTGCATAGTTATCAGGCAATCTGAAAAGAAGGATGGAGCGATATGGCGATGGGACGATTATGCGAATTAAATGCAAAATGAAGAATTAACTTAATTAGATCCCCTCCCGGGAGGGGAAGGGGTGGGTTTATTATTTATAACATATCTACTTATTTGAAAAATTAATTATATAGTATAAAGCTATGATAGTCAGAAATATAAAGTATTTATTTATTCTATTGTTATTAACATGTTCTATATCAGGAGTAAGCTCCCAGAAGGGTAAACAAACCTTCTCTTTCAGTCCGACCGAATTTCTGCTTGATGATAAACCTTTTCAGATCATAAGCGGTGAAATGCATCCCGCAAGGATCCCGGCTGAATACTGGAGGCACAGGATACAAATGGCTAAAGCCATGGGATGCAATACGATATCAGCATATATATTCTGGAACTACCATGAGTCAGAAGAGGGAGTTTATGATTTTGAAACAGGTAACCATAATCTTGCTGAGTTTTTCAGGATAGTTCAGGAGGAGGATCTGTGGCTTATAGTCCGACCCGGGCCTTATGTATGTGCTGAATGGGAATTGGGAGGCATTCCTCCTTATCTTCTGCGTATTCCCGATATAAAGCTGCGTTGTATGGATCCAAGGTATATGGCTGCAGCGGAACGATATATCGGAAAACTGGCTGAAGTGATAAAGCCTTTCATGGTAACACAGGGAGGCCGTTTGCTTATGATACAGATAGAGAATGAGTACGGAAGCTATGGAAATGACCGGGACTACATGATGAGGCTTAAGGAAGTATGGAAAAATAACGGAGTCGATGTACAGACATTTACCGGCGACGGACCAACAACATATATGCTTGAGGCAGGAACTCTTCCTGGAAGCGCTGTCGGGCTTGATCCGGGAAGCTCTATGGCTGATTTTGAACTGGCAGCCAAGATGAATCCCGGCGTGCCTGTTTTCAGCAGCGAAACATACCCGGGATGGCTTACTCACTGGGGTGAGGAGTGGGTCAGACCTGATACCTCAAAGCTTCTGAATGAGGTAAGATTCCTTATGGATAATAAAAAGTCATTCAACCTTTATGTAGTTCATGGAGGTACCAATTTCGGATTTACAGCCGGAGCAAACTCCGGTGGCAAAGGGTATGAACCTGATGTAACAAGCTACGATTATGATGCGCCAATTTCGGAGCAGGGTCAGCCAACCCCTAAGTATATGGCCCTTCGTAACCTTATAGGTTCATATCTTCCCAAGGGGAAGAAACTACCCCCCATACCTGAGCCGATACCTGCTATTGAGCTGACTGCAATAGGGCTGCAGCCTTTTAACTCAATGTGGAATCTTCTTCCTGAACCGGTCAGTTCTGTACAGCCTAAGCCTTTTGAGGCTTATGGACAGGATTATGGTTTTATTCTGTATAAGACTGAACTTATCGGACATAAATCGGGCAAACTGGTTATAACAGAGCTTCACGATTATGCTACAGTATTCCTGAATGGCAATTACATTGGAAAGATTGACAGGAGGCTGGGAGAGAATTCAATAGAGATCCCTGCAACTGATGTAAAGAACCCTGTTCTCGAAATACTGGTTGAAGCTATGGGCCGGATCAATTTTGCCCAGCATATTATTGACAGGAAGGGTATTACGGAACGAGTCACCCTTAACGGAATGACACTAATGAACTGGCAGGTGTATAATCTTCCAATGAACAGGAAAAGCATTTATGATCTCCGTTCCTCAGGAAAGAATCTTAACAAACCAGGATTAATCTTCAAGGGAAATTTCATGTCAATGGAAAAGGGAGATACTTTTTTTGATCTGTCAAATTATACCAAAGGCATTGTGTGGATCAACGGGCATAACCTTGGAAGATACTGGAACATAGGGCCGCAGAAAAGGCTTTACTGTCCCGATTCATGGATTAAAGAGGGTCTCAATGAAGTCATCATATTTGACCTTCATCAGACTGAGCCAAAACCGATATTCAGTTTTAAAACTCTTTATCAGTAAGCGGTAATCAGTAATTGGTAATCGGTAATCGGTAATCGGTAATCAGTAATCGGTAATCAGTGATCGGTAATCAGTAATCGGTAATCAGTAATCGGTAATCAGTGATCGGTAATCAGTAATCGGTAATCAGTAATTTTAACAGATACCGAATACCGGATACCGGATACCGAATACTTGTACCTCAGAACTGATGAATTAACTCAACACACTTGTCAATCAGGGGCTTCTCAACACCAGGCATAAACCTCGTAACACGTACCTCATAACCACCTTCAGGGAACATTTTATCAGTGCAGATATACCCGCTTGAACCATTGCAGTGGGTAGCAACTATTGTTCCTGAATAGGGCGAACGGTTCTTGATCTCCATACCTATTTCATTCACTAATTCACCTGAAATGCCGGAAATTACAAGTTCTCCTATCTTGAATACAGTCAGTCTGATTTCTGCATCAGATGCAGGCTCCAGTTTATCAACAGGAATATCGGCTGATGACGGTTTTTTACCCGGGAATGCCATAACACCGCTGACAGTCTGGACTTCTTTGAGAGGATATGTCTTAATATCTGCCAGAATCCTGTTAGCTTCCCTTGCCACATGAAATCCCACAGCTTCAATTTCAGTGAAATTTTTACCGGGCCCATATAACGGATTAATGTCGCCTGAAGCTCCGGCTGTAACAGCCACCACTACATCGTTTCCGATAGAATTCTTAATATGTCTTGCTGCAGCTCCCGGCCAATCGCCTGTGATAAGAGTATTATCCTGACCGCTGACTGTTCCATGGCATGGCCAGTTAACAAGTACAGCAACAGGTTTATCGTTCATATCCTCAAACCTGGCAACTACAAGGTCATGGTCGCAGGGACCTTCCGGATTCCTGCCGAGAAAGATTGTTCCATTTGCAGCAAGAGCCCTGCGGTTGATATTCATTCTGCATTCACCCTTGCTGATCCCCATCTTAACCGGTACAGGATTCATGCTTGCTGTTCTGGCCATAGTTAAAAGTCTTTCTTTCATGAATTTAACGTATGCAGGAACCGTGTTGGTAGTATCTGAATCAGTCGATCTTGGCGATGGCGCTCCATGGTTATGGGCTGCAGTAATCATAATGTTTTCCGGAGAAACGCCTGAAGCTTTTGAAATATCGGTCTTTAATTCATCAACGTATGCTGAAGTGAATCCGATCAGGTCAACGGAAATGATCATGGCTTTGATTTTTTCTCCGGAAAAATAAAGAGCTGTTGCATAAAGGCTGTCATGAACTCCTGTTGAAGGCTGGGTACGTGCAGCATAGCCTGCCATTACTGTTGGTGCCGGTGGGGTAATGTTCACCTGGCTGACTCCCATTCCGATTAACGGTTTATCCTGTGGCTTAACTTGAGCTTCTGACACTGAAGGCAGCAGAAGTATTATCATTATAATGATACCGGGTATAAGACTCTTCTTCATATCTATGATTATTAATTGGTTATTTTATCTCGAATTTTCCTTTAACTCTGATATCCTGCGATGAACCTCCAACCATCACTTCAAAGGTACCCGGCTCCACAACCCTGTCCATATATTTATTGTACAGGGACAGATCATCGTGTGTAAGCTTAAAACGAACTGTTTTCTGTTGGCCCGGTTGTAAAAGCACTTTATCAAACCCTTTGAGCTCTTTAACAGGTACTGTAACTGAAGCTATGAGATCCCTTATGTATAATTGAGCTACCTCTTTCCCTTCACGTCTGCCCGTGTTTTTTACATCAACGCTTACATGAATATCACCATGAGTACCTGTTTCAGAAGGAGTGATCTGCAGATTGGAATATTCAAATTCTGTATAGCTGAGACCGAAACCAAACTCCCATAAAGGTGTTGCAGGCATATCAGCATACGCTTTGCCCCAGCCTTCATTTATCCAATGCTCTTTTTCAGGCATATAGTTGTAATATGAAGGAAGCTGACCTGAATGCCTTGGAACTGTAATTGTAAGTTTTCCGCTTGGATTGCAATCACCGAATAGAATATCTGCAACAGCATGACCTCCCATTTCGCCGGGGATCCAGGCTTCAACTATTGCAGGAATTTTTTCTGCTGCCCATCGTATGGACAGAGGTCGCCCGTTTATCAGCACAAGAATGACAGGGGTTCCGGTTTCATAAACAGCCTTTAGCAGATCCTCCTGCGATCCGGTGAGATCAAGGCTGGCAACATCATAGCCCTCGCCATTGGTGCCGGTTTTATCAGGAGACTGCCACTCGTTCTCTCCAAGCACTACGATTGCAATATCGGATGCTTTGGCAATCTTTCTGGCTCCTGCTATATCCTGGTATTTATCACCGATTACATCACATCCTTTTATATATTTTACAGATGTCCCTGAACCAACTTTAGCTTTAACTCCGTCGAGTACAGTTACAATTTCCTGAAGAACCACTTTGGAAGTATAGTCTCCGAGCTGGTTTTTTTCATTGTCGGCATTCGGACCGATAACCGCAATGCTTCTTATCTCCTTTTTCAGGGGAAGCAGATCTTTCTCATTTTTAAGCAGAACTATACCTTCCCTTGCAGCTTCAAGTGCAACATACTGACTCTCTTTAGTATGAGTAACATTAACGGCATAAGCAGAATCAACAAAGGGATTTTCGAACAATCCCAGCCTGAATTTCTGTTCCAGTATTCTTGTTACGGCCCGGTCAATGAGCTCCATTGAAACCTTACCCCCTTTAACATTCTCAATCATAGGCAGAATGTAGCCATCCTCATAAGATATTCCGACATCGAGGCCTGCCTTAAGTGCAAATTCGCCTGTCTCCCCGGCATTCTTTGCAAGATTCATGTAGGAAATAGTGTTGAGCCCTCCGCCTTCGCTGAGAACCAGGCCTTTAAATCCAAACTCTTCGCGTAGTATTTTAGTTAGTAGGAATTCGTTTGCATGAGTGGGGATCCTGTCTATTGCAGGGTAAGTTGCCATTACTCCGAGCGCTCCGGCAATTTTTATGCCTGTTTCCCATGGAGGCAGGAACACTTCCCTGAGAGTTCTTTCGGATATCTCCATGGCGCCCCGTTCAAGTCCGCCAGAAGGCTGGCTCTGGCCCGGATAGTGACATAATCCGGCCACCGTTTTATCCCTTGCTGACACATCGCTACCCTGTACCGCATTAACAATAGTCTTCGCCATCATCGAGCAGAACCATGGATCCTCACTGTATCCCTCCTGGTTCCTGCCAAGTCTTGGATCTCTGTTTGGTTCCACAACCAGTGTGAATATCTGATGAATACCAACTGATCTGGCCTCCCGGGCTGCGATCGTATAAATATCATTGATGAGTTTCATGTTCCATGTACTTCCCAGTGCAAGTCCTTCCGGAAAAATTGTTCCCCCCGAACACATAAGCCCGTGAGTCCCCTCCTCAGTCTGAAGCAGGGGTATTCCAAGCCTTGTTTTATTGATTGCCGTTTTCTGAAGCTCATTAAAGAAATTTGCCTGCTGAAGTGTTCCTTCATGCAGTATAGTGTTTGCAAGTGTAAAAAATCCTCCTATCGGTCCGGGCATTCCCTCGAATTTACCCTCTGTAAGCTTCCTGACTGCTTCAGTTTTTTCCTGAATTGTTTTGCCAAGCGGACCTTCATAAACACATGGCATATTAATTTGTCCGATTTTCTCTTCAAGAGTCATTTGCGTGAGGAGGTCACTTACTCTCATGGCAACAGGGTAAACAGGATTCCTGTAGAGAGGCATTTTTTCGTGTGCTTTTTCACCTCTCTTTTCTTTTACATATGAAGCAATATTGTGTACATTATCAATCCAGACTCCGTTTGCAGGATCTGATGCATATTTACAGATTGCCTCGAGTGTCTCCAGCCTCGATGTCTGAACTCCATCTACATTCATCTCATGTCCTGCAAGTACGAGCCACTGCCCACCGGCTTTTGCAGTCTCGATGAGTTTGAGGATCTGGTCAAAAGATTTCCCATCCAGTTCCATCCCTGTCAGCTGGGCCATATCGCAATAGGATGGATCGTTTGCTGCTTCATCCAGCCAGCCGCGGCCCGATTCAAACATCGAGGCAATTACAGGGATATAGCTTTTTGTGTTCACGCCTTTACCCGTGAATTTCTGTCCGCAGGGATAAGCAAAAGATACCGGGTCGATACCAAGTGCCTCTTTAATAATATTACTGGCTGAATCGAGCTCACTTTTCATTGAGAGAAGGGAATAATCTTCCAGAGCCTTCGATCTTGCCCATGTAAAATTGCCTGTACAAGGATGAACAACAGAATGATTTCCGATATCATGACCTGTTTTAACAGCTTTTTTCCAGCCGTCCAGACGTTGCATAAGACTACCGGGCGAAACGTAGAACGTACCTTTTACCCCGTATTTATCGAGCAAAGGAATTCCCTTATCAATCTGAGATAACCTGGCATCATCAAATGTAAGGCTGATGGCCATTTTTTTCCCTTCGGGCCACTGGAATGAAGATGTAACTTTTTTTGAACCGTCATCGTATGCCTGTCCTGAACATATGTCAGGAGTAATAATACTGAAAAGAGAAAGAGTTATAAGGAGAGTAGTAGTTCTTTTAATCATGATTTTCAGGTTTTTGTTGATGATTTTTTTATTTCCAGTATCGTACCGGCAATATGCCTGGTGCCGTTTTCCATATTGAAGTAGTAAGTTACAAGAACATGGTTTTTCTCAAGCATAACAGGCCCGTTATTCATTTTTCCTATGGCCGCCCGTTTGCATCAAGGTTTAGCAATGCGGCGAGCGTAAGCTGGACTGTTACTCTTGCATTGGCATAATCTACCTTATCAGCGGTATCGTCTTCAGTATGATAGTTAGGATCCCCATAAGGCATTGATCCGATGTTCAGTACTGCCCAGGGAAAACCGGCATTAATAAAGGAACCATCATCATCACCAGGTCGCTGGCTTAGATACTTTGTCTGCTGAAGGCCCAGAGCATGTCTGGTATTGAGCATGTCCATCATATCTGCAAGCCGTTCTCCCTCCGGTGTGGTATAACGTGTTACGTTTGTCATCTGCCCTGCCTGGGACGGACCTTTAACTCCTATTCCATCCATATTGATGACTGCCAGTACTTCATCACCTGAAGCTTTGATAGCCTCAGCAGCTGTTACACTGGTCCATGGTGTATGTTCCTCGTTGCAAAAGATAAACAGAATAGTATTTTTAGGCTTATAATCCTTCAAAACAATAGCCAGTTCAAGTGCACCACATGTTCCGATGGCGTTATCATTTGCTCCCGGTGATTCGATCCAGCTCTGGGAATCTTTGTGAGCCACAATAATTATAAGCTTATCAGGATACTCACTACCCACTTTTCTGGCATAGATGTTCCTGGCAATATACCATGGAGAATTTTTATGAGGAGTGACGTACTGGTGAGCAAGTGGTTTTGAAAGATCCCTGCTGAAAGCCCGTACCATTGTTGTGTCAAATGTTAGATTATAGCCTGATCTGCTGAGCTGCTTAATTATCCATTTATCCGCCTCTTCAAGGCTTGATACTTTATGACCAGGACGCGACCAGTTTAAAACACGACGCTGAAGGGTGCCGTCAGCAAGATAATATACTCCTGTGGAGATACGATCTTTATCCACCTTATAAGTCAGTTTTTTATAGATATCCTCATAACTATTGCCTTCTGTGCTGATTCCTGCCTGACCATGCAGATCCGGTACTGTGGCTGAGATGATACCAACTAAAATAAAGAGAATTCCTGAATGTTTAATGGCTCTCATATTTGATCGTTGTTTTGAGATTTATTTTATCAGCGTTTTACCCTCGCATTTCCTTTCCAGATGCTCCATACCTGTTCCTCATCGGCAGGCAGGGCATAATCAGTCAGGGAAGTTGTTGCCAGGGCTCCCGATGCCCATCCGAACTCAACCCACTTTTCAGGGCTCCACCCTTTAAGAATGGCATAGAGCATTCCTCCCACGAAGCCGTCACCGCCTCCGATACGGTCAAGTACATCAATCTCCCTTGGTTCCACAATGTGCCATTTATTGTTTTCCAGCATAAGTGCACCCCACAGATGTCTGCTGACACTTACTACCTGCCTGAGTGTTGTTGCGAATACAGAGGCATTCGGGAATGCGTCTTTCACCCTTTTGATCATCTCCTTAAAGCTCTCAATCTGTGCTGCAAGTTCTTTTCCTCCCTCTTCCGGACCCTTTATTCCAAGGCATAACTGGAAATCTTCTTCATTTCCTACAAGGATATCGGATGCTGCAGCTATTTCACAAAAAATGCTGCTGAGTTCCTTTTCCCTTCCTTTCCAGAAAGATTCCCTGTAGTTGAGGTCGAAGGAGATAAGAGTACCTGATTTTTTTGCCGTTCTGGCAAGTTCCAGGCAGAAGTTACCTGTCTCAGGCGAGAGCGCAGCAATCAGCCCTGAAAGATGCAATAACTGAACACCCTCTTGTTCAAATAGTTTCTTAAGATTGAAATTATTTACATTCAATGTTCTGCCAACCTCGCCGGCCCTGTCATTATGCACCCTCGGGCCGCGGGTTCCGAATCCGCTGTCGGCAATGTTGAACTGATGACGGAAACCCCATGGACCTCCCTGTTCAACTTCAACTCCTTCATACGTAAGATGCCGGCTTGCCAGATTGTCCTTTATCAGCCTCGCTACCGGACTATCCTTTACAAACGTAGTAAGCACCCTGACAGGCAATCCGAGATATGCTGAGATAGTTGCAACGTTTGTTTCAGCGCTGGTAGCCTGCATGAAGAATGTATTGCTGGTATGTACAGGCTGGCTGTTCAGCGGAGTGATGCGCACGCCCATGCTGGTCGGCACAACCAGTGACCATTTGAAATCCGTTTTCAGTTTCACGGTATATAAGTTTAAAGTTCAAAGTTCCAATGTTCCAGGTTTCAGGTTCCAGGGGTCTTTTGCCCTGAGCCCTGCGCCCTGCGCCCTGAGCCTTTTACTCTTTACAGGCATTTACAAATTGTGCTGCTGCTTCCTTTATTTCTTCCTCGGTTGAATTAATGTTCATTCCCCAACCTGCTCCAAGCCCTCCGTCAACAACTCCTATACTGATATTCATACTTCTGCTCAGTATATCATCGGTTTTCGGATAAGAACCTTTTGTGTGAGGCTGTCCAACGCTCTTAAGGTGTGCAAGTACGTGCTCCATATTGGCATAAACATGCCATCCGCTCTTATCCACAGTCTTTGATCCAAGTGCCGATGAAACCTTTGCTGCCTGCTCCCTTGTTTCAAATATTACTGTGCAAAGAGTTCCACAATCGCCTTCAGGATCATTCAATACTCTGAATTTGAATCCTTTTGCTTCTGATATAAGATTTTTGAAATATGCTCTTTTTTGTCTTAGTACCGAGACAATACTGTCAAGTTTCTTAAGCTGGGCAAGAGCAACTGCAGCTGTGAGTTCATTAATCCTGAAATTCAGTCCAAGTAATGAACGGTTTCCTATCTCAACACCTGTGCGGTTCGGACTATGTCCCTGATCGTGCATGCCAAATGCAATTTCGTAAAGAGATTTATCATTGGTAATTATGAATCCGCCATCGCCTGTGTTGATAGTCTTAAAGAAATTAAGCGAAAAGGCGCCGATATTACCAATTGTTCCAATCTTTTTGCCTTTATATGATGCTCCCGCTGCCTGACAGCAGTCTTCCAGCACCAGGAGATTATGCTTCCTGGCAACAGCCATTATCCTGTCCATATTACATGGATTACCAAGCATATGTACAGGCATAATAGCCTTTGTACGATCTGTAATTCTGCGCCCGATGTCGTCCGGGTCAAGTGAAAGGCTCTCATCTATTTCAGCCAGCACGGGTATAAGCCCCAGGAATACTACTGATGAATAGCTGGCAACAAAAGTATAGGCAGGAATGATTATTTCATCTCCCGGTTTAAGTCCCAGTGCAAATGCCGAGCATAAAAGAGCAGAGGTGCCTGAAGAGGTTGCAAGGGCGTGTTCAGCACCTGTATATCTGACGAGCTCATTTTCTAAGGTAAAGACTTTTTTGAGGAATTTAGGATCATTTTCATTTCCATAACGGAAAAGATAACCATCCTTCATAACCTCAAGGGCTGCTTCCATTTCCTCTTTTCCATACCAATAAGCTCCCGGACCTGGCATAATGACCTCCTTTTTAATATTAACTATAATAATAAATAATTTCCCGAAAATCAATTTTCTACCCCAAACCACCGGGAGGGGGTAAATTGATTTTCTTCGCGCCCCCCGGGGATGGGGTAAACGAAGAAAATCAATATGAGAATGATCAAAAGTAAGAATTTCCGTCATTTATTCAGCAATTGAACTGCTATTTCGGGTTAGAATAGGAATGTACTATTTGAACATCGATAGAACATTAAGTTTAAATGCCCCTAAATGACCTTTCCCAGAGGATCAGTTGTATTCAAGCCATGCAGTAACCTTACAGTATTTATCACTCCTGAATCTGATCCATCTTGAACTGAAATTTTCAGGGAATTCATATTCAAAAGTTTTCTGTGGTTCAACACTGACTTTTTTGAATTCCATCCATAGCCCCTGGCCTGTTGGATCGGTTTCAATAGTGAAGGTGACTCTGTTTTTTGAATTATGAGATAATTGCAGTTTTTTTCTGTCGTAAAAACCAATAAGATAAGGGTCCGATGGTTCCCCTGCCTTTACTTCCGAATTCTTCCACGGCCCTCCGCGATCAACTGGCTTTCCCAGCTTCCATAAATCATCTATCACACCGGCCCATACTGCAGCTTTCCTGTCATCTGAAACTATAGTATGAGCGTTGCCATCAGCTTTTTCAGTATCTATGCCGGTCATAATCAGCATTCCCCTGTATGATGCATAATCATTGATCCTGAAGCTATGCGAGCTGACCGGCCTGATCTTTGAAAATCCGTCAGCATTCTCGGCAGGGAGTTCATAAAATGTACCCATGCAATTCAGAAGGTCCCACCTTTAAATATATCGTCAGCTTCTGTTGACCTGTTGTCATTATCAGAATAAGAAAAATGTATCGTAGCTTTTGTATCGGAATCAGTAATTACCCTTATCCACTCTCCCTGATCGGATGAAGCGAATTCAGTGAAGATTGCCTGTTTTGGATTTACCCTCACAGACTTCATTTTCTGCCAGTTTCCATCACCATTAAGGTCCGTTTCAAAAGTGAATGTAACACTCCTGTTTCCATCATTATCGATCCAGACACTGCGTTTTGGCCAGACTGGAATTCTTTCTGCGCAGAGTCATCGCAACCAAACACCAGTCTTCCGTTCCATAGTGTAAAATCTCCAATGACTTTCAGGTAGGCCGAGCGTGGCCTGATCCCTTTACTGTTTCCTGATGTAAAGGTCGCAGGAAAATGCCAGAACATGCCGTGCATTTCCTGTGTGACGTCCTGGCATTGATTCGTAAGGGATTACCTTTATGTTGCCTTTGCTGTCGATTGCATATGGCCCGATAAACAGCTGTTTGCTTTCCGGATGGATCATCCTGTTCGCAGGAGTTCCTCCTATGCTTCCTTCGAATGTTTTCTGTTCAAGGTCATCAGTAATTGAGTATAACTTATCGGATGATCCAAATGGGAAGTGAGGTCCGTATGTTACCACCCATAACCTGTCAGCCCATGGGACAACTGCTCCCGTACCGCATTCACCTTCATTGTTGTATCTTGCAAGATGAGGGTAGATGCCGCTGAATGATTTATATTCAATCTCCTTCTTAATATCTGTACAGTTTGTTAAAAAAAGAAGAACCAGGAAGGCTGCTGTATTTTTTTTCATGACCTGCTAAGTATAGGTATTTTACAAGGGAGGCACTTTTTTACCACGGAGTGACAAAGAGTTTTACACAGAGTTACACTGTTTTTGACTCTGTGTTAACTCCGTGAAACCTCGTGCAACTCCGTGGTTAAATTATTCTTATTCAATGTCAAACAACCTGCAAATGTGCCGGTTATAAATATTTTCATAAACGCACTTCGAAATCACCTTTTCATTAGCATCGAGCAACCTGAAATACTCATCTTTTTTCCCGGCAGCAAGCTTATAGGCTACATGAACAAGCTGTCGCATATTTAAATTGTATTTCTCATTTTCCTGATCATGTCTGAGGGCACCTGTAAACTCTTCTGCACTCCATTTCGAAACAATGATTTTTGATGGCAGGGATGATACGTTTATGTCAATAACATCAGAATATGGTGCGGTGAGCTCATCAATTTTATCAAGAGATTTTATATAGATATCCTTTGCAAATAAGAGAGCTTCTCCTCCCGATTCAGCAAGACCAATAACCTCCTCAAGCCATGTTGTGCCGGCTGTTTTTAAGTGGATCCCTTTGTCGTATTTTCTTATCAGCGATCCTATAATCGGATATATAGCGAATTTGTCTGATCCTGAGTGAATACTCATCTTAAGGTTTTCCGGGAGACCGAATTCCTTAATTGCAAAATCAATGATCTGCAGGTCAGCTTCAAACTCAGTACTGAACTGGTCAGTATCCCCGGCATAATCTACGCCTTTATTGAACCTGCCGGAGAATTTTGGTGCGATTGTCTGAAGAGGGATATTCTCAAGAGCAAGCATATTAAGAATAAAGAATAGTTCAACCGGAGTTTGCGGATGAGCTACTTCATCCATCGAAACCTCTGTAACGAAATTTCCTTTTCCTTTTGCCTTTTCGATCTTCCTGTAAATTTCCCAGGCCTTTATAGCTGCAAACAGATACTTTTCTGCGATCTTATGGATGAGAGTATCCGGTGTACTGAACGACAATTTTGTTCCCGGAACAGAGAGTTTTCCGGCATATTTCTTAACACCTGACATAAATTCACGGATCTCTTTATCTTCAGTTTTTTTCCCTATATATGAAGCTACATCTATAGTAAAGAAATCTGAGCTCTCAATGAATTTCTCGACATTATCGAGGTTTATATGATCCGCATCTGCGAAATAGGGCTTTTTATATCCTGCATTTTTTGTAACAGTATCAGCCTCAAGCCTTACATCGGAAGGTTTTGTACCAATGATAGTATGTTCCCTGTTCGATTTGTTCCATACGGGAGTTATCTCAATACCCCTGGAGGAAGCCTCCATAATGGCTTTAAGCTGAGCGCTGCCCTGGTGACCGAACCTGTCACCAAGGCCTATTGAATATTTACCGAGTTTTTTCATATTGGTTACTTAATGATTCATTTACTTCCTGCCATTTTCAGTCCAGTACCACCATTTTGTTTTTTGGTGCAAAAACAGCCATTATGATCCAGGCCAGAAGGTACATGCTAGCTGCAATGGCGAACATAACCACATAGCCTGTTTCAATATGCCCGAGGTTTTTATAATATTCAAGTATTCCTCCGGCAATATATGAAATAAAACCTCCGCCAAGCGCTCCGGCCATCCCTCCAATACCTGTAACTGAACTGACAGCTCTCTTTGGGAAGGCATCTGAAACAGTTGTGAAGATATTAGCTGACCATGCCTGGTGTGCTGATGCTGCCAGGGCAATCAGACTTACAGCGCCCCAGGTACTTATTGTTGAAGATGAGGCAAATACGATCGGAACAACCAGAAAAGCAAATATCAGCATGGCGATCTTCCTGGCCCTGTATGGAGTCATCCCTTTTTTAATAAACCAGGAGGAGAGCCATCCTCCGCCTATACTTCCAACTGTGGTCGCAGAGTAAATAAATGCAAGTGGTAATCCGAATGATTTGAGATCCAGTCCGGTTCCCCTTACCTGGGCAAGCCATCCCGGTATCCAGAAGAGGTAGAACCACCAGATGGGATCGGTAAGTCCTTTCCCTATAAAGAAAAGCCACGTTTGTCTGTATTTCAATAGTTTACTCCATTTAACAGCTTCCTGTGGTTCCTCTTTTTCTCCGGCATCACTGTTTATGTATTCAAGTTCAGCTGCAGATAGTTTTCTCTGTTTTTCAGGAATTTCATAATAGATGAACCATAAAATAATCCACACAAAACCGATTGCACCTGTAATAATGAATGCAGCCTGCCATCCCCAGGCCACTACAATGGCAGGCACAGCCAACGGCGCTACAATTGCCCCGACGTTGGTACCTGAATTGAAAATACCTGTTGCCAGCGCTCTTTCTCTTTTCGGGAACCATTCAGCTACAGTTTTGATTGCAGCCGGAAAGTTACCTGCCTCGCTTACTCCAAGGAATGCCCTCCAGAAACCAAAGCTTAGAGTCCCTTTTGCAAAAGCATGCCCCATTGCAGCAATGCTCCACAGGATTACCGATGCCCCGTATCCTATTTTTGTCCCGAATTTGTCAATCAGCCTACCGGCAATTACCATTCCAATTGCATATGAGAGCTGGAAGGCCATAATGATCTGAGAATACTCTTTTTCTCCGATCCCAAGGTCGGATTCCAGCAGTGGCTTCAATATACCTATAACCTGTCTGTCGAGATAGTTGACAGTTGTGGCGAAGAATATCAGTGCACATACAGTCCATCTGTAGTTACCGGGTTTTTTTATTTCAGGCATGATCTTGTTATTAAATGACTGTTATACATTATATGTTGTAGACGCAGTCGTTCCACCTCTTCCTGTCCAGTTGGTATGGAAGAATTCACCCCCGGGTTTGTCAGTTCTTTCATAAGTATGTGCACCGAAATAATCGCGTTGTGCCTGCAACAGGTTGGCAGGCAGTTTTTCACATCGGTATCCGTCGTAATATCCTAATGCTGAAGATATAGAAGGTGCAGGTATTCCATTTGAAACAGCTGTTGCTACAACATTTCTCCAACCAGCCTGTGCCTTGTCAATTTTCTCTTTGAAGAATGGATAAAGAAGAAGATTTGAGATTGAAGGGTTGTTATCGAAGGCCTCTTTGATCTTTCCGAGGAATGCCGATCTTATAATACAACCGCCTCTCCACATAAGCGCAATGCCTCCATAGTTCAGGTCCCATTTGTATTCTTCTGCAGCAGCTCTCATAAGAGCATATCCCTGTGCATACGAGACTAATTTTGAGGCATATACGGCATCTTTAAGATCTGAGATAAACCTGGTTTTATCACCAGTAAACATTGGTTTCGGGCCATTTAAAATTTTGGATGCTTGTACGCGTTCTTCCTTCATTGCTGAAAGACATCTCGAGAATACAGCTTCACCGATCAGAGTCAGAGGAATACCCAGGTCGAGAGCAGTTACTGCAGTCCATTTGCCTGTACCTTTCTGTCCGGCAGTATCAAGTATTTTATCTACAAGAGGTTTTCCATCTGTGTCCTTATAAGCAAGTATGTCCCTTGTAATTTCAATCAGATAGCTGTCGAGATCACCTTTGTTCCACTCTTTGAAGACAATGTGCATCTCATCAGCATTCATATTTAACAGATCTCTCATAATCTGATAAGCTTCTGTAATAAGCTGCATATCACCGTATTCAATGCCATTGTGTACCATTTTGACAAAGTGTCCGGCCCCATTTTCACCTACCCAGTCGCAGCATGGTGTGCCATCGTCTACTTTGGCAGCAATAGCCTGGAATATAGGTTTTACGGAAGGCCAGGCCTTTTTTGATCCTCCCGGCATGATTGATGGTCCAAGCAATGCTCCTTCTTCTCCTCCGGAAACACCTGTCCCGATATATAACATGCCCTTGCTTTCAACATATGCAGTCCTCCTGTTGGTATCAGGAAAATGGGTGTTACCTCCGTCGATAATAATGTCGCCAGGGGAGAGGTGGGGGATAAGTGTATCAATCATCTCATCAACTGCTTTTCCTGCTTTTACCATTATCATTATCTTTCGCGGACGTTCCAGTGAACTGATCAGCTCTTCAATTGTATGTGCCCCGGTTATCCTTTTCCCTTTTGCCCTGCCGGCAAGGAAATCATCAACCTTCTGAGTTGTCCTGTTGAAGACTGACACCTGAAATCCTTTGCTTTCCATATTAAGCACAAGGTTTTCACCCATTACTGCCAGTCCTATTAATCCGATGTCTGATTTGTTTTTCATATTTTATGCTTTGTGAAGTTAATAATCATTGTTAAAGCTATTTGTTGCTTGTTGCTTGTTATTTACCTACCCGGCATCCAGCACCGTCGCACCGTCACACCGTTGCACCGTTGCACCGTCGCACCGTCGCACCTTCGCACCGTCGCACCGTCACACCGTCGCACCGTCGCACCGTTGCACCGTCGCACCGTCACGCCGTCGTACCGTAATATTCTGCCACAATCTCATCCATCACCTTACTGGTACGTGCTGCTGACATACCTGTGCTTGGTGATTCCCCGGTTCCTTCAAGCGACCTTACAATTTTATCGATAAGGTAATACTGCACGTGTTCAGGACGCTCATTTATTAATTCCCTTCTACCTTTGTCGTTTGTAATTACTATATTCTCAAAATCAAAAGTTGAAAACTTTATTGATCCCTTTTCACCGATAAACTCAATTGTGTCCCTGTAACTGTAGCCAGATACATTGAAGCACCATGTGCCTGTACCGGTTATACCGTTGTTGTATTCAAGCTCTGCGGTTACGAAATCTTCTGCCTTGTACAGTCCTCCATTATTTCTCACCATCGATCTGACCTTTTTTACAGGTCCGAAAAGGTAGTCAAAGTAATCGAGCTGATGGCTGGCAAGGTCGAAAAAGTGACCACCTCCTGCTATGGCAGGATCAACCCGCCATGGAAGCTTTCCTGCCTTTTCATCTTCTGAAGCAGGCTTGAACAGCTGGATATGAAAGAACAGAACTTTGCCAATGGTACCTGTTTCAATAAGCTCCTTCACCTTAAGGAACCCCGGGAGGGCTCTCCTGTAGTAGGCAACAAATACAGGAACTCCATACTTTTCTGATGCATTGTTAATTCTTTCACATTCGGCATAGTTGAGAGCCATTGGTTTTTCGATGTAAACAGGTTTTCCGGCCTTAAGTGTTGCAATGGCATATTCTGCATGGCTTCCGGGAGGCGTGGCAACATATACAGCATTTATTTCTTCATCATTTATAAGCTTATGCGCCTCAGAGTAAACTTTAGGTACATTATGCCTCCTCGCATAATCTTCTGCCAGTGCCCTGTCCCGTCTCATAACAGCAATAAGTCTTGAACCTTTTACTTTACTGAATGCAGGACCGCTTTTAACTTCGGTTACACTCCCGCATCCTATCATGCCCCATTTTATCATAATTCAATCATAAAATTTTTAACATACGAGCTCGCAAAGTTACTACGCAAAGCTCGCTAAGAGATTTAAATATATCACTCTGCGTCCTTAGCGCTTTTCCGAGCCTGAGCGAGGGACTTTGTGTCCGGGTATAAAAATAACTTTATTTTTCTACTTTGTCTTTCGAAGCCCAAAGCCCTAAAGCAGGATTCGAAATATAAAAAATCTCTTCTCCGTCAGCCAATGTGTTGAAACCATCCTTCAGTTTACCAGGATCATATTTCTTTATCATTTCTGAAAGATCAGTATACCTGAAATTTACCGATTCTATCTCTTCCTTTGACAATTTGCCAGGGCAATATGTTATTGAAAACCTGCCCTCAGAGCTGCCATGAATAAGATGTGCTGCTGCACTGAGGTTATTACGGAGTTCTTCATTCTCATTAAGTGATTTAAGGGTGGCTGGCGTACCTCTATAGCCATATTTCCTTATCAGCCTGTCTATCTCCTTATCCTCACCAAACTCTTTCAATCCGGGTGCAAGAACTATCAGTTCTCCTTTATCAGCCATTGCCATGCGGGTTCTGTAAATACTTTTATTACCCAGCCATGTGCTCCTGTATTCTGACGGATCAAGATAAACTACAACTTTGCTGAGTGGTTTTTCAACCATTGTAAAGTTGACCTTTACCGACAGTTCTGAGGCCAGTTTAAATACCTCAATATCGTCACCTATATATAACCCCCTGATGACAAGTTTGCCAGAATGGTCGCGGCCAATAACAGTCTGGATATATACTACAGGCAGATGATACATGAATTCAGAAGCCGCTTTATTGAGAAGGCTTCTTACCGGATTTTCTGCTTTTCCCATTATCCTTTCCATGCCATAAACTGCACCGACAAAATGGCTTTTATTTATCCCTTCCGGTCCGCCCGTTCCTATCAGAAGGTTTTTATTGTAATTGGCCATTCCGATCACTTCATGTGGCACCACCTGTCCGACTGACAGGATTAAATCATGTCCGCCTTTGAATACCAGCTTGTTAAGTTGAGCCGGCCAGTCATAGTCCAGCGTTCCGTTGGTTATTTCAGAAACAAATTTGCCCGGAACTGTACCGATTGTTACCACATCATTCCTCCAGTCGTGAACCCTGAAAAGATCCTTTGGAACTCCCCTGAACATCTCCTCTATTTCTTTTCCCGACATTGGTGTATGTGTCCCAAGGGCCGGAAGAATATCTTTCAGGTTTTCCCTGTAATAATTATATATCAGTGTGGTAATATCACCTGCTCTTGAGTGAAAACGTGTACAATCGGGAGGTACAACAAGTACCTTTTTTCTTTCACCCAGTTTTGCAAGAGCTGAATAGAGGCCCATCTCCAGGTCATTCTGACTTAGAGATGTACTTTCTGAACCGGTTTGAAAATATATCATATTAACAATTTATTGGTTGTATATAAGAATTAACATTCCTATACTAAACAACTGTTTCAGGTTCAAGGTTCAAGGTTCAAGGTTCAAGGTTCAAGGTTCAAGGTTCAAGGTTTTAAACATTAAGCATTAAACTTTAAACTTTGAATTTTGAACCAGGAACCTATACCCCGCTGTACGCACTGAACCCCCCATCAACCGGAATCACAATTCCCGTAACAAACTTCGATAAATCTGATGCCAGATATATTAGGGTTCCGGTTAATTCTTCAGGAAGGCAATAGCGCTCCATTGGTGTTCCGTTTATGATCTTTTTTCCCCTTGGAGTCAATCCTCCCGTGGCTTCATCAATAAGAAGAAACCTGTTCTGGTTTGTGAGAAGGAATCCGGGGGCAATGGCATTAACCCTTACACCTGTTTTGGAGAAATGAACAGCCAGCCATTGTGTGAAATTATTAACAGCAGCTTTTGCAGCTGAATAGGCGGCAATCTTGGTCAGGGGACGGTAGGAATTCATTGATGAGATGTTTATTATAACCCCTGATTTCTTCCTGACCATTCCGGATGCAAATACCATAGTGGGCAGGAGAGTTCCTTTAAAGTTGAGATTGAATACTTTATCGAAGCCCTCTTCTTTGAGTCCGAAGAATGTATCTTCAGGGTTCTCATTGTCAGTGCCTTCCATTCTTTCAACCTTTGTTGTGGCCATTGGGGAATTTCCCCCGGCACCGTTTACCAGGATATCGATAGTGCCGAATTTCTCTTTGATTTCCATGGCTGCGGCTTCAAGCGATGCCTTATCGAGGACATTTGCTGATACGCCTATAGATTGTGTTTTAAATTCCTGCTCAATCTCTCCGGCAACAGCAACTGCCGATTCCTTGTTCAGATCAAGTATTATGGTCTTAACACCCTGAGCTGCAAGCGATTTTGCCATTACAGAGCAGATCACACCTGCACCACCTGTGATAACAGCCACCTTACCATTTAAGTTTAATTCGTTCATTTTTATTGTTTTCGTTACTTCTTTACGGACCTCACCCTAAATCCCTCTCCCGGGGGAGAGGGACTTTTTAACTTAGGGGGTGTTGAAAAAGAGGAAATCCATTAACCGCAAAGGTCGCTAAGGATTTACGCTAAGATCGCAAAGATCTGAATTTTAATGTTTTAACTTTGTGTGCTTTGCGCTTACTTTGTGTCCTTTGCGGTTTAAAAGGTCTTTTTCAACAGCCCCCAGGGGGATGAGGTTAAAATCCAAAAAACTCTTTTGCATTATTATATGATATTCCTTCAATCAATGGTTTCAGTAACTCCTCCTCATTTGGTATAAGACCCTTCTCAACCTCTTCACCTATGTAATTGCATGCCAATCTTCTGAAATATTCGTGACGTGGATAGGAGAGGAAGCTTCGCGAGTCTGTCACCATGCCTACAAAACGTCTTAGTAACCCAAGCGATGACAGATCCCTCAGATGCTTCTCCATCGCGTTTTTCTGATCGAGGAACCACCAGGCTGCTCCGTACTGCACCTTCCCGGGGAATGAGCCGTCATTGAAATTGCCTGCCATGGTTATCATCATCTCATTATCAGCAGGATTGAGATTATAGAGGATAGTTTTTGCCAGCTGTTCGGTCATATCGAGGGAACTCAGGAATTTCGACATTCTGAATACGTCCTGAGCGGAACCAATTGAGTCCCACCCTGTATCTGGTCCCATCTTCCTGAACATCCTCTCATTGTTATTCCTGGTTGCCCCTACATGAAACTGCTGTGTCCAACCGCGTTTGTGATTCATCCTGCATAGTTCAGTCATGACTGCAGTTTTATACTTTTCATTTTCTTCAGCTGATATTTTCTCTCCTTTGAGTAATTTCCGAAAGATACTTTCAATTTCTGAAGAGGAATACTTTTCAAAATAAAATCTGTCGAGACCGTGATCAGAAAGCCTTCCTCCATTGTTATGAAAAAACTCATGCCTCTTATCAAGAACCTCTGTAAGGTTATCAAAAGTCCGTATGGATGTGCCACTTGTACTTTCAATTTTTCCGATATATGCCAGATACTTTTCATTGTCTTCTGTCTTAAGTACACCGTCGGGACGCCATGTTGGAAGCACTTTGATCTCAAATGAGGTTTTAAGCCTGATGTGATGTTCCAGAGTATCTGAAGGATCATCGGTTGTGCAGATAACCTTTACATTCATCTTTCTTATCAAACCTTTTGTTGAAAATTCCCCTGAACTGAGCATGGCAGAGGCAGATTCAAATATTGCATCAGATGTTGAAGGTGAAAGGAGATCATAGATCCCGAAATACCTTGCGAGTTCAAGATGGGTCCAGTGATACAGAGGATTACCGATAGTTGCGGGAACAGTTTCCGCCCATTTACGAAACTTGCTGAAGTCACTCTCCCTTCCGGTGCAGAATGATTCATCCACCCCGTTCATCCTCATAGCCCTCCATTTATAATGATCGCCTTCAAGCCAGGCCTGAGTCAGATTTTCAAACCTGCGGTCATCAGCGATCATGGCAGGGGAGAGGTGGCAGTGAAAATCTATAATAGGCTTATTTTCAGCGAATTTATGATATAAACTTTCTCCGGTTTTATTTGTCAGCAGAAAATTTTCATTTATGAATTGTTTCATCTTCATGGTTTTTATGACAAGATATTTAAGTCTTGCAGGGCCTTCGCTTTGCGTTTCGAAAATATGGATTTCAGATCATATTATCAAGAAATATGTGATATGTTTGTAATATAAGAAAAAACCGGCAGATATGAAAACAGAGCTCAGATATGCATCACATCCTCAGGATGTTAAGAAATATGGCACTGAGGAATTAAGAAAAGCCTTTCTCATTCAGGATATTTTTCAGCAGGATGAAATAACTCTTGTCTATTCAATGTACGACCGTCTTATAGCAGGCGGTGCTATGCCTGTCAATATGCCTCTAAAACTGGAAGCTACTGATGAACTTAAGGCCAAAGAATTTCTCGAGAGGAGGGAGATCGGAATAATCAATGTCGGAGGAGATTCTGAGATAACTGCTTCCGGAACTGTTTTTAAGCTTGGTTATAAAGAGGCCTTGTATCTCGGTAAAGGAACCACTGATGTAATTTTCAGTTCAAAGGAATCGGGCAAGCCTGCCAGGTTCTATTTTAATTCTGCACCCGCCCATCAGACCTACCCATCGAAGAAGGTCTCAATTTCTGACGGAGAGACGGTTGTTCTTGGAAATATGGAGTCATCAAACCATCGGGCTGTTAATAAATTGCTGGTGAACAGTGTTTTACAGACATGCCAGCTTCAGATGGGAATGACTGAGCTTAAACCGGGAAGTGTATGGAACACAATGCCTGTTCATACTCATAGCAGACGGATGGAGGCATACTTCTATTTTGAGGTTCCTGAGAAGCAGGGGATATGTCATTTTATGGGAGAGCCTGATGAAACAAGGCATATCTGGATGAAAAATGAAGAGGCTGTATTGTCCCCATCATGGAGCATTCACAGTGCTGCGGGGACATCTAATTATACCTTTATATGGGGAATGGCAGGAGAGAATCTCGATTATGGTGATATGGATGTAAGGCATCCTGATACACTGAAATAATCCCCAAACCCCCCAGGGTGGGCTTTGAAGACGAAGGGAAGGTGAAAAATGAATTGAAATGAAGTAACTGATAGGATTTTAAAGTCCCCCTCCGGGGGATTTAGGGGTAAAAAATAAAATATGAATAACTTGTTTGATTTAACCGGAAAAGTTGCCCTTGTAACAGGAGGCACACAGGGTATTGGACTTGCAACTGGAATCGTACTGGCGAAAGCAGGTGCAATGGTATGTGTAAACGGCAGGAATGATGATAAGCTTTTGAAGTGCAAAAAAGCTTTCAACGAAGAAGGACTGGAGGTTTATACACTTAAATTCGACATAACTGACGAAAAGGATGTTGACATAGGCATTTCGGAGATTGAAAAGAAGTTTGGTTCAATAGATATCCTGGTAAACAATGCCGGTATAATTAAACGTATGCCGATACTCGATATGCCTGTTTCTGATTTTAAGGAAATAATTGATATTGATCTTGTTGCTGCTTTTATAATGTCAAAGCGCGTTGTTCCGAAGATGATTGAAAAGAGGAGCGGGAAGATCATTAATATGTGTTCAATGATGAGCGAATACGGCAGGAAGACAGTTTCAGCTTATGCATCAGCAAAGGGAGGACTTAAACTGCTGACAAAAAATATGTGCGTTGAATGGGCAAAGTATAACATCCAGGTGAATGGGATTGGTCCGGGGTATATTGCTACTGAAATGACAGGTGCTTTAAGGGAAAAGGGCAATCCGTTCAATGACCTCGTAATGTCGAGAACACCTGCCGGCAAATGGGGAACGCCTGAGGATATAGCCAATGTAGCGCTTTTTCTTGCATCAAAAGCCAGTGATTTCGTAAATGGACATATTCTATATGTTGACGGAGGTATACTTGCCAATTTCGGTTATGTAAAAGGAGAGAATGATCTATAGAGGTTCCCCTCCTGGCCTTGCTCTGCCGAAGCGCCGTTGAGCTGTGAAGCCATTGCGCCGTCGCACCGCAGTACCGTTACTACATATCTTTCCTCTCCGGATTCTCCGGATGATCATCAGCATATGGCCTCGCATAAAGATCTTCCACCTTTACCCTCTTTTCCTCTTTTATCGATTGATAATCAGGTTCCGTCTTATCTTCCCTTGCCTTAGCGTTAAAATAGAGTATTGCAGAAATAATTGGCATTAAAGGTACAGTAATGGCGTTGGCCAGAGATGTGAGGATAAGGTAGAGCGGATTTTTTACAAGGTCAGCAGCTGCAGTTGCTTCTTCCGGATTGAAAACGGTTTTGAAGAAACTTCCGGCAAATGGCAGCAGTGCAATTCCTGAAAGTACAACTGAGACTACTATTACAAGTACAAGAAATGTTGCAACCCATCCGAAATTTGCCCAGAAATTACGGTGTGCAAGTGAGAATACCCTGCTGATAGTACTGCCAATATCAGTACCTTCTACCATCATCACCGGTAATATGAAAAGGTAAAGCATAATAACATATATGATGGCAAAGAAAGCACCAACCACCAGAACAAGAAGCCCAAGCGCAATTGCTATTGTACCTGCAACAGAGAGAAGGATTATGATAGTCAGATAAGGAAGATAATACCTGAATGATTTCAGAACAGAACTTACAATATTGTTGCTGCCGTCAACCGGTTTGTGAATTATGTAATACTGCAGAATCGTGGTAAAAAGCAGGTTTATGAGAGAAATAATGAGCATAGGAACAAAAAAGACTTTCATCTTCTCAATTATAACAAAAGGATCAGTTTCCGACTGTAATTCACTGAGATTAATATATGTTGAGGAATATTGAATAATAAGCGACATTACAACCGACATCAGGAATAATGGAAGAAAATTTCTCCTGTAGAAATCCCATAGTGAATTCATTGCACTGTCAATATTATGAACACGGTAAAGAGGATGGTTATTGAAATTTTCCATAAAAAGCAGTATTAAACTTTGCCAAATCTAGTCAAATATGATTATAAAATGAAAATGGTACGACGGTATTGCGGTACGGAGGTACGGCGGTAAGAACCGTTGTACCATCGAACCGTCGCACCGTCGAACCGTCGCACCGTCGAACCGTCGTACCATCGCACCGTCGAACCGTCGTACCATCGCACCGTCGAACCGTCGTACCATCGCACCGTCGAACCGTCGCACCATCGCACCGTCACTTCCCCTTCCTCCAGTTCCTGAGTATATGGCTGAAATTTGATAATGCATTCTGCTTCTGTGGCGTAAAAATACCTTCATTGGCAGCCCTTACATCCTCAATTGTATAAAATGCTTTGGGATTGAAAGTGTTTATAACTTCAATCACTTTCCCAAGTTCATTCCTGTGAACGATTGTATATACAAGATATACCTCATCCCTTGCTCCGTGAGCCTCAACGGATGTGGCTCCGTACCCGCTCTTATTAAGGATCTGGACCAGCTCCTGGCCTCTTTCATTTGCAAAAACTCTTATCATCTGAATCCCCATGGCAAGTCTTTCCTCAATTATCATTCCTATCAGGTTCCCTGTTGCAAATCCTGCAGCATAGGCTATGTAATTTACATAATTGTCGAGGTTCTGCATTATCTTGCTGATTGCAGTAATCCATATCAGAACCTCAAAAAATCCCAGAATGGGAGCTATATTTCTTTTCCCTTTTGAAACAAATATTATCCGCATTGTGCCAATCGACTGGTCGCAGATACGGGCAAGAAAGATCAGCAAAGGCAAAATGACGTAACTGAAAAAATCAGTATCAATAAAGGCTGTTTCCATTAGTGGCAGTTTTTGTTTGATTACAAATATAAGAAGAATGGTATTACGGTACGACGGTACGACGGTGTGACGGATTTGATAAATAAATAATGAGGCAATCTGAAACATATCAGAATATTATTTAAATTTGATTATTAGATCATGCAGGTGGAATTGCATGAAAATCATTATGTCTCACTATATTATCTTGCTAAATGGGAAATTATCAGAAACTTCATGTATGGCTACTTGCCAAGGAATTAGCTGTTAAGATCTATAAACTTACAGGTAAACAGCCTTTTACAAAAGATTTCGGACTAAAGGATCAAATACAGCGTTCTGCTGTGAGTATTCCAGGCAATATTGCCGAAGGCGATGAATCGGGAACCAATAAAATTTCAGTCAGATATTTTTACATTGCTAAAGGATCAGTTGCAGAACTTCAGACTCAACTAATAATTGCCTGTGAAATTGGATATGTTGAGAATAGCGTTATGGAATCCCTGGCAGATAAATGTGACAGGATCTCAATAATGCTTAATAAGTTAATAAAAACCAGGTCAGAAAATTTTTGATAACTTCTAAATCAATATCGTAGCACCGCCGTACCGCCGTACCGCCGTACCGCCGTACCGTCGCACCGTCGCACCGCCGTACCGCCGTACCTTGAACTTTTTTCCGGCAGGATTGTTATTTAAGTTATTATGATATTTTTCAGAACTAAAACTGTTATATCTTTGGAAACTAATTTTAAACAAAAAACGAAGTATGAAACTTAACAAAATGATTCTTCCGGCACTCCTTTCAATAGTACTTGGATTAGGTATTGTTGCCTGTACCGGTAAGAGTGAAAAGAAAGATGTAAAAGCAGGTGTTGAATATTACAGGAGCCTGCAGTTCAGCGAAACTCCTTACGACACTGAGAATGGTGTTCATGATCTCACCGCTGATAAAGCAAAATCAATCAATAATTACAAATTTACCTATGATGATTCAGGTCGTTTAACGTCAGTTGAATTCAACAGGAACAATATCCTTCTCGGAAATTCCTCAATGGGAGCCGCCAGAATAACCTATGAATACAAAGACAATAAACAGATAAAACGATATTTTAATAAGGATAATGAGCAGATAGAATCCGGAGGGGTATTTACTGCTGAATATTCACTTGATGCAAAAGGGATCCGTACAGGTCTTAAATTCTATGGAAAGGATGGAACTCCTGTGGAAAACAGGAATAAAATCCATTCATGGACATGGACCATCCTGCCCGACGGTATGGTTAAAGAGCAGAGATACAATCTTGCTGATGTGGAAGTTGTTATGAATCCCTTCTGCCCGTTCTTTGAGCTCAGATTCTCATATAACGATAAGGGATATGTAACCAGAATGGCAAATTATATGGGTGATACCTTATATAATTGTACTGCTGAGAACTGCGGTGATATCGGAGTGTCTTACTTTCTTTTCAACTCAAGTGATAAAGGTGACCTTCTGAAATTTGAAGTTTTCAATGTATTTGGCCAGATGTCAAATCTTTACTCGGGATGGTCAAAATTTGAAAGAAAGATTGATGAGAACGGTTATGCACTTGAAACAGTATACTACGATCAGGACAATGAATACCTGGGAGGGAAGAGTGTCCCTGTTGTTCAGAATGTTTATGATGAACACGGCTCAGTTACAGAAGTAAAGAATATGGACAAAGACAGGAACCTGATAAACGACCCTGACAACGGAGTTGCTATTACGGAGCATAAGTATGACGAAACCGGTAACCGGACGGAGACCCTGCGATACAGTAAGGACAGGGTTCTTATCAAAGAATAACCACAGGCAATACTTTAGAGTATGATTCATAATAGTCTCAGGACACTGACTGTAATATTGATGATTGCAGTAATTGCCTCTTCATGTACCGGTAACAAATCAGAGAATAAGAAAACTGCAGAGCAGTCACCTGTACCGGCAGTTAAACCCGATCTGGTAATTGGGAATGAGACATTGCTGCTTCTGAAAGACCTCGAGGAGAATGGTGACTATGTGAACAGCCAGGTATTTCCTTCACTTATAAAAGCTTCTGTGGTGCATGAGAGCCTGGAAAAGAATCTTCTTGTTGTTGATCTCAGGAACCCTGAGCAATTCAGTGCAGGGCATATTAAGGGAGCAGTTAACAAGAAATTTGAAGAACTGCCCGGCTGGTTCGAGACCGGGATAAAACCATTTGAATATGACAGGATCATAATGGTTTGTGACGACGGCCAATTGTCGGGTTATACTACATGTCTCCTGAGGATGATGGGATACGGAAACGTATTTGCCATGAGATGGGGAATGTGCTCCTGGAACAGCAATTATGCCAAAGATGGATGGCTGAAGTATGTTTCAGGTAAATATGAGACTCAGCTTGAAACAAAGGCAAACGAAAGACCGGCATCAACCTTAATGCCGTCTGTTAATACAGGTTTGTCTGCAGGCGCCGATATCAGTTCGGCCAGATTCAGTCAACTCTTCAAAGAGGGCACAGCAAATATTCTGATTACAGCTGATGAGGTATTTGCAGATCCTCACTCTTTCTTCGTTATAAACCTTGAACGCAAGGATAAGTATGAAGACGGACATATTCCGGGAGCTGTAAGGTATAAACCTGATACTACCCTGGGCTTCACTGAAGAGATGGCATCAATCCCATCTGACAAAACTGTTGTAGTTTATTGTGGGACCGGACATAATTCGGCATTTGCCACTGCTTACCTGAGACTTTTCGGATATGACGCAAGAACTTTGAAATACGGGAATAACAGTTTTATGTACAATAAGATGATTGCTCAGAAAACTGCTCTTTCCTGGCTGCCCTTCACTTCGGCAGATGTGAATGATTTTGAGTCGGTGAAATAATATTTCTGATCTTTTATTATAATTCCGGTTTGACTGTTGTGTCGGGCCGGAATTCATATTTTAATACCTCAGGTTCAGAATCATCTGAGAGTATGTATAAATTCTCAATCCCCATCTGACTTAACAGCATCCATATCCTGATTGCAAGATCATTTTCTGCCGAACAGAGTATAACAGGTCCATCATGTTTGCGTATCAATCTGATATTCTCTTTATAAAGAATTGAATCAGGAGGAATTATTTTAATGACAACTCCAGCTAAATCATGTTTTATAACATCTTTTCCGAGAATGATTAAAAGCTTTTCACCATTTAGCTGATTGACTTTATCAGGAATTATTATGTTCGATCCTGAGAAGGATGGTTCAGCAAGTTTCTTTGCGTCTGTCCTGAAGTGATTTGTATCAAGTGCACGGGTAAGCACCAGAATTACGACTGGTATTAATATGAGAAGTATTACTTTGTACTTTTTTATGAAATTCATTTTATGTGGAATTATTTATTTTTTTAAACCCACCCCTTGCCCCTCCCAGGAGGGGAACTAAAATCCCTGAGCCCTGAGCCCTGCGCCCTGCGCCCTGTGCCTTTCACTCACACCCCCCGTCAAGCTTTTTTGCAGCAACATGTTTTGCTTCGTAGTATTTTCTCTTGAGACTGTCGGGGAGACTGTTAATCTCCGTAAACATTGTACCTGCTCTTTTCCTGTTTTCATACAGGGAATTTTCGCGGGCTGAGATCCTTTCGCCTGTAAAACGGCTGTTCATAACAGTGTTAAACCACTCATTAAGACCTCCTTTCATCACATAAATGTTCTTTAGCTTAAGTCCTTTGGCTATTACATATGCGTTGTTCGCATCATAATCTCCGTTGGAATAAAGGATAAACTTCATGTTACCGCTGCCGGAAATTATTCCGGGAGCAATTTCAATGAACCTGTCATAAGGGATATTTACTGAACCTGGAATGTTAAAACGGTTGAACTCGCCGGAGGACCTTAAATCGATAAGCAGAACAGATGAATCTTCAGTAGCCACGAACCTTGCAGCCTGGTCAACTGTAACCCATGATTTCTCATCGAGGGCATCCGAAAGCAAATTCTGTGGCTTTACCGTAAATGACCTGCTACCTGTTAAAGGCAGCAAAGCAAGAATAATTCCAATGCTCAAAAGAATTATTGACAGTTTTTCACGAGTATTCATTTGTTAAAGATTAAATATTATCTGTTATGTCAGGTCTGGCAAATCTCTTCTCAGCAATCTCTGCTATCCAAAACATTACAAGGGCCGCGACGATCAGCAGCAGAGTAAATAGCCCGGGAGAGATACCCAGAGCCTCGTTGATTTTCACCGGTCCCTTATAAGTGCCGTTGGCCAGATTCTGAATGTAAGGATATGTTTCTGCAAAAAGGAAAGCACCAGCCAATCCCCCGGCAGCAAATACCATGGCATCAATTTTTCCGATTGAGAGTGCGCTTAATCCTGTCCCGGGGCAAAAACCGCCCATTATGAATCCTGCACCCATAATAATTCCGCCTATAATTGCTGCTTTTACATAAAATTCATTTACGAACACAAGATTGAGATCGAGCAGTCCGAAATAACTCAGTAACTGAGATCCGACAAGCGCGACTATGGCAGCTGTAAAGAATACTTTTATAACTGTTGTATCATATCCGTAAAACATACCGGCCAGTTTGCGGCTTGATGAAAAGCCTGCCTGTTCCAGCGCAAATCCGAATCCGATCCCTATCACCAGAGCAAACAGCAAATCAACCCATTCCGGTAATCCTGTTAAAGTAACTATTGGTCCCATTTCGTTATTTTGTTATTTTGTTGTTTTGTTATTTTGTTATGCTGTTTATTTGCGTTTGATGCTGGGTTAATAACCCTGTGCCCTGCGCCCTTCGCCCTTCGCCTTTTATTATATCCAGTTCTTCCTGAAAAACCATGCAAATACATAGGCCGATCCGAATATGGCCATCATAGTAACAAATCCGGCAAGCGACAGTACCGCCATTCCCGATAGGGCCGCACCACTGGTACATCCTCTCGCAAGCTGTGCCCCGTATACGAAAAATACACCTCCCAGAAATGCAAAGACAAGTCTTCTTGTAACAGAAATATCAGGTGACTTCTCAACCTGTAACTTCAGTCTTTTTGATATTGCTCCGGAAATGAAACCTCCAATCAACAATCCAAGCAATTCTACGGTAAGCCAGTTTTTTAAGGGCTTGTTCCCGTCTTCGAAATACTTGCCATAGTAGACTGAATTATCAGTATGCTGTCTGTCGACGGCACCAACAATTGAGACAACGCAATACTTAAGTCCTCCGCTTGCACCCAGTCCTCTTCCCGATAAGAACATTGCCATCAACAGCACCAGCCCCAATAAGGTTCCTGCAATGTATGGATTCATGTATTTATTCTTCATATTCTTATTGTTACGATTCTGGCTATAATTTTCGATACTACACTTTTAACATAATCGATATCAGGAATGTTCGGCACTAAAGGTAATAAAGTTCGGGGAAAGAGAAATATACTTATGGCGGCTCGTATTCAGGGATTACTTACCAACAGCCTTTGGTTATATTAAATAGCATGTTATCAGCACTTTAAATAACAAGTTAGAGTTAATCGCCTATATACCATGTTAATAACATTTGAACCTAATCTACATATAGTTGTTTGGAAGAGTATGAACTTTGTAAATAAATTAGAAATGAGTGAATTGATGAAAAAGATGGTAATAGCTGTCTTGTGTGTGTGTTTCTCACTGAACCTTTTTGCACCGGCAACAAATGCCCTTATTATTGAGCCTGCAGTTTCGGTGAATCCCTTCGGCAAGATCATATATGCAATTGGCATGGTTGAAACTAAACTTGATACTCTTGCATATAATGCTGAGGAAGATGCAGTTGGATATTTTCAGATCCGCCCGATCAGGGTCAGGGATTATAACCGGAGAACGGGAAGCAGTTACACTGTCAATGATATGTATGATTATAATATTGCGGAAAAAATATTCCTCTATTATGCATCCCAGATAGGACCGTATAACCTGGAAAAGATTGCAAAGAACTGGAACGGTTCCGGACGAAAAACCAAAATCTACTGGAATAAAGTCAGGAAGCACCTTTAAGCCATTATCTCTTTCTGCGACTCTTCCTTTTATTTGTACTACCTTTGCGGAAAAGACAATAAATGGGAAGATATAAGCTTACGATTGAGTACGAAGGGACACGTTATGCAGGCTGGCAGATACAGAAGGGTGGAAAGACTATACAGGGTGAGATACTGGGTGCGTGCAGAGATTTATTTAAAAGTGAAGCAATCGATCTTTTCGGTGCAGGAAGAACCGACAGCGGTGTTCATGCTATCGGACAGACTGCACATCTGGGGGTAGAAACCGACCTTGTTCCGCTTAAAATCAAATATGGAATAAATGACCGTCTTCCTCCTGATATAAGTATTATTCATGTCGGGGAAGCTCATGATAAGTTTCATGCCCGGTACGATGCCCATGCCAGAAGCTATATTTATCAGATAAGCAGAAGACGAACAGCTTTCGGAAAAAAATTTGTCTGGTGGATCAAGGATAATCTGGATATCAACCTGATGAACGAGGCTGCAAAAAACTTCCCCGGGTTAAAGGATTACATATCTTTCACCGATGAAGCAGGAGAACAGTCATCAACCAAAGCAGAGGTTTTCCATGCATCGGTTTATGATTTCGGCGATCTGATCCTTTTTCACGTTATAGGTTCACATTTCCTCTGGAAACAGGTCAGACGGATGACGGGAGTGCTGGTGGAAGCAGGGCGGGGCAATCTTAAACCGGACGATGTTGCTTCGTTCTTCAAAGTTAAGTCTGATATACCTGCAAAACTTACTGCCCCTCCAAGCGGATTGTTTCTTGAGAAGGTCTATTACAGGAATGAAGAGATATCATACACTGCGAATCCGGTCATAAGATTATAATAACGGTACTCGGTACTCACTACCCCTCACCCCTCACCCCACCTTGCAGACTGTATACCTGCCGATATGCCACTTGTTGTGCCTCCTATTACAAGGACATCTGTATTTAATTCTTTCTTTTCAGAGCATGATGCTGAAAGGAACAGTACCAGAACAAATATTGCGTAACTACAAAATTGTTTTCTCATAAAAGATGCTTTTTGCGATATTTTCACCAAATATTCCTCCCAATTTACTATCTTTTCAGATTATACGAAAATCATTAACCAGAATCAAAAGCTATGAAGAGAAGGGATTTCATCAAAGCTGCAGCAATTGCTGCGCCGGCTATCAGCCTGTTTCCGGCAGATCTTTCAGGAATAGAACGAAAAGCTGTTCCCGGTAAAATTGAAAAAAGATCCCTGGGGCGAACAGGGGAGATGCTTTCAATGATCGGATTCGGAGGCATAATTGTTATGAATGCCACTCCGGATGAGGCAACAGAATCAGTTAAGCTGGCTATCGACTCAGGTATCAATTATTTTGATGTTGCTCCAACCTATGGCGATGCGGAAGTAAAACTCGGACCTGCACTGGAACCCTACAGGAAAAATGTTTTTCTTGCATGTAAAACTACTCAAAGGAATAAGACAGGGGCATTGGAAGAGCTGGAAAAATCTTTGAAGAACCTTCGTACTGATCATTTTGACCTCTACCAGTTCCATGCTGTAACAACTATGGAGGATGTGGAAAAGATATTTGCCCCGGGAGGTGCAATGGAGGCTTACCAGGAGGCAAAAAAAGCAGGAAAGATAAGGTTCATTGGATTCTCCGCACATTCAGTTGAGGCATCACTTGCCATGATGGACCGGTATGATTTTGATACAATTCTTTTCCCGGTAAATTATGTTACCTGGTATGCCGGCGACTTTGGGGCACAGGTTCTTGAAAGGGCAAAACAGAAAAATATGGGTATACTGGCGCTTAAGGCAATGGCAAAAGGCCCCTGGCCAAAGGATGCTCCGGATAAGGCAAAATATCCGAAGTGCTGGTATGAACCGCTTACCACTACCGATGATATAAAAATGGGACTGCGATTTACTTTATCTCATCCGGTAACTGCGGCTCTTACTCCGGGCGATACAGGGCTGTTCAAAATAGCGCTGAATATGAAGAATAGTATTAAGCCATTGAAAGTTAAGGAGATACTAGCAATAAAAGAAAAGGGTCTGGCAGGAAATCCATTGTTCAAATATCCAAGAACCTGACGCCTGTCGCCTGTTCCCTGTCGCCTGTCGCCTATTTAGTATACTTAAGTGTCAGGTCCATAGTTTTATCATAAATAAAATAGCATGGATTCTCGCACATATCTTCAGTATATCTTACCCGTGGTGTTGAAGAATCGACTACTGTATATGATTTATTATTAACAATGTAAGTTGCAGTAATTGTATAAGTTCTGTTCAGAGAAACCTTCTTCTCATATTTTGAAGAATTAATGACTGTTTTTGAGTCATAAATTATATTGTCCTCAATTCTGCCTTCCCATAATGTAACCAGTACTCCCCGTTCGTTATTTGGGTCAAGTTCTGCTTTAATTATAACATCAAAAGGTTCCACAGAAGTGCAATCATCGCAATTGGTAAAATTTTTACTGTCCTCACACGAAAACATTGCAACGATAGTCAGTAGAAATATGATTCTGATGATTCTGGTCATTGTTGTTATTTCCAGTTTATTCTCTTTAACCTGATATGCTGATTGTCAAAATAATAGTTGTATGCCATGCCAACTCTGAACCATACCGGCCCTGTTTTATAGTATTCTGATTTAATATATTCTGCTCCTGTAAAGAAGGAAATTGCGTTTTTCGTATATTTTAATGAGGCAGCCGGTATCAGTTTGAAACCATTGTCAGGTGTTCTCATAGTTCCCCTGAACTGGTTCCCGAAAGTGTATCCTCCCGATAAGGAGGCAGATAGAATTAATTTCCCCCTGTCAATCCTGTCGGTAAGCATGAAATCTTTAAAAAAGCCCGCATATAACATGGCTCCCTTGTCATAATACTGAAAATAGCTATTCTCAGAATCTTCAATGAGTATCCTGGTATACCATAATTTCATATCGCATCCAACGGTAAAACCTGTATTCAGATAAGGTTCTTTAATTGAAATATTTAGTCCCGAGTAGAAATCATGGGGGGTAAATCTCGCCGATCCTGAAAAAGATGCCTGGTCAATGCCAAATTTTACCTTGCCCGGGATGCCATTTTCTTTCAGAATTTCTCCTATCTCATTTCTTTTGTATTTTGAGACAATTTTATAGGGATCAGTGCCATGGCTGTCTGCAGTTTTCCATTTGTCGCCTTTATTGATCAGGTAATTCACAGCATCTTTGTGCCCGAAGGCAATAGCCAGTGTAAGTGCATTGTGATTATAATTGTTCCTGGTATAAATATCAACTCCGTATTTCCTGAGCATATCCATAATGATAGTGTCTCCATATGATGCAGCATTCAGAAAAGGTGTGTATCCCTCATCATCCCGGGCTTCCATATTTGCTCCGTTCTGGATCAGGAGATCAGCGATCTCAATATCCCCTGACAGTATTGCTGTATGTAAAGGAGTTATGCCATCATCTGTTTTAAAGTCAATTGATGCATCGTAGTACAATAGCAGGTCAGCTAATTCAATATATCCCATTAATGCTGAATAGTGAAGGGAGGTAGCTCCGTTAAAATCATTGAAATCGACGTCAGCTCCCGCTCTCAATAAGGTTTCGGCTATTTCGGGAGAGTTATTTTTTATAGAAATAAGCAAAGGAGTCTCATTATCTGAGGTTATATCATCCAGCCTGGGAAAATGTTTCAGGAGAGTTTTAACAGCTTCTAGGTGGTTGTTGGCAACAGCAAAAACAAGAGGAGTGGCTCCTTCATCGGTATATGAGTTAATATTCGCACCCAATTCAATAAGCCTGTCAATTTCTGTTGAAAGCCCCTTTGAAGCAGCGATCATGAGGTTATAGTCAAGCGCCCCGAAATACCATGAAGGGATGTATTCGATTGTATCAGAAGGCTGTATTTTATTATTGACTTGTCTATTTTCTCCACCTTGCGATAATGCAGCATTTGGGAGGATTGACAGAAGAAAATAAATTACATACCAAAAAACTGATATTCTTTTTTCCGACATGTCAGCAAAGTTAGTTTTTTGTTTTATTGTAACGAATAATTCCGGATGTCATGGAATATTTTTTTTTGCATTGAATCAGGAACCAGATATCGTAAAAATCAAAAATATTGTTCATACACCGGAAAACTTCTTATTTTTGTACTCTGAATTATTACTAAACTATTGAACAGGAACAGGAAGATATTGCTTATAACCCTGCTGGCATCAGTCGTTAGCTTTAATCCCGGAGCAAGAGAAACGAGTGTTGTTGTGGCTGATAAGCTTGTTCCCGGAAATGTAAGGCTCACAAATGACAGTTCAACAGGAAGTGAGTATGTCCCGGCTGAAAAAACAATTAACTCTTTTTTACGTAAATGGTCCATCGTAGGCGCTTCTGTGGCAATATCAAAAGACGGTAAGCTTATATACTCCAAGGGGTTTGGATATACTGATACAGCTTCAAAGACCGAAACTCAGCCATTCAATAAATTCAGAGTCGCGAGTATTTCAAAGCTGATTACGGCAGTTGCCATAATGAAACTCAGAGAGGAAGGGAAATTGTCACTTAATGACAGGGTTTTTGGACCAGATGGTATTCTTAATGATCCTTATTTCAGCGAGCCGAGAGACAAAAGAGTTTATAATATAACTGTTGGTCATCTTCTGAGTCATGAAGGAGGCTGGTCACAAAGACATGGCGACCAGATGTTTATGCCTGTAACAGTGGCAGAGAAGATGGGTGTTGAGCCGCCTGCCGATACCAAAACCATTGTCAGGTTCGCACTTAATAAAAGACTTCACTTTACTCCCGGAACCGGTCGTTCATATTCCAATCTGGGCTATTGTATCCTTGGTCTTATAATAGAGAAAGTATCAGGATTGTCCTACGAAGAATATTGTAAAAACGCTATTATGGAACCACTTGGTATCTATGATATGGCAATTGCAGGCAACCTTCCGTCAGAGAAAACTCCGTTTGAAGTAACATATTACGAAACTTCCGATCAGGTGTTTAAACCATCGATTTACGGAACAGGGGAGATGGTTACTCCAAGCTATGGAGGAAACGACATTCGTTCATTGGGAGGAGCAGGTGCCTGGATTGCAACAGCTCCCGATCTGATGAGGCTGATGCTTGCGGTGGACGGATTCAGCAACAGGCCCGACATTCTGAACAATGAGAGTATCCGCATTATGACAGACAATGAAAACGGATATGCACCGGTTGGATGGAAGACAACTATATATAACGGTACATGGTGGAGAACCGGCTCATTTCCGGGAAGTGCGGGTATGATGAAACGGCAATCAGACGGCATATCCTGGGTGGTGCTTCTGAATTCAAGCGCATGGAACGGTCCGGAGATTTATTCCTATATCAACAATATGATGTACAGGGTTATATCGCAAATATCTGAGTGGCCTGAAAAGGATCTTTTTAATTATTCCCTTCCCGTTCCTGTCAATTTCACATCAACAGAAACTCTTTACTGGTAATTATGTGTTTCACTGTTAATGTCAACCTGATTAAAGAAGAACTTGAAAACAGGTATGGTGCTACCTTAATAGATCCTGACAAATACAGACCCAGCTACTATTATCATGCTTTTGCCCTTCCCGAGCTGCCTGCAATCTGCTCGGAAGATAAGTCAAATCTTAAACTACTTAAATGGGGATTGATCCCTTCATGGACCAGAAACATCGAAGATGCAAATGAGATAAGATACAAAACATTCAATGCAAGGTCGGAGAGTATTGATAAAAAATCCTCTTTTTCCTCAAGCTTTAAAACCAGGCGATGCATAATCCCCCTTCGCGGATTTTTTGAGTGGCAGCATGTTGGTAAAGAGAAGGTCCCCTGGTATATCAGTCACGCTGAAAATGAGATATTGTCAGTTGCAGGCTTATATGATGAATGGATTGAGAACAATACCGGCGAAAAGTATACAACTTTCTCCATCGTTACTACCGATGCAAATAAGCTGATGTCAGAAATACACAATTCGGGAAGGAGAATGCCGGCAATTCTTGACAAGGATTCAGAGTTGAAATGGATCGACCTTTCATTTTCTCCTGACGATGCAAAAAATCTCCTTAAACCTTCATCTGAGAGCATTCTTAAGGCTCATACCATAAGCCCTCTTGTGAACAGCAGAACTGCCAACCGCAACAATCCGGAAGTAATCAGGCCATACAATTATAACCAGCAGCTTCTTTTTTAGGCTATAATTGGGTTTTATAAGTTATTAAACATTTTCATCAAAATCAATTTTGTCTGCAGTAATTTTTTGGAGAGGTTTTTCCATTGGTAATGTGAAATAAAAAGATGAGCCTTTACCTTCTTTGCTTTCGACCCATATCTCACCTCCGTTTGTTTCTAAAAATCCTTTTACCAATAATAGTCCGATGCCGCTTCCTTTATTCTCTTTACTCATTTTTGAAAGAGGGTTCCTTTGCGGGGTGAAAAGTTTTTCCTGTATCTCTTTTGACATTCCAATACCAGTATCCCTGATCTGAACAATTATCCTATCCTCTTTTTTCTTCGCAGTAACTGTTATTTTTCCTCCTTTATTTGAATGTCTGATAGCATTTGAGACAATATTTTGAATGACAGAGAGTAACATCTTTTCATCTGCAAAAACAGTTGTGTTTTCTTCTATTTCGTTATGCAGGTTAATGGCGGCTATTTCAGCGACTTCATTTAAAGTATCAAAAACTTTTTTTACATACTGGATAAGCTCAACTTTTTTAGGAGTGAATGCTTCCGATGCATATTTTATCCGGGCCCACTCCAATAAATAGTCCAGCATTTCTAATTCATTTGTTGATTCTTTATGAAGGAGGTCAATCATATCTTCCAATTCACTTCGTTGCATTTTGGCAAAATCCGATTTCAGATATTCAGTAATCCCAATAATCCCGCTTAACGGACTTCTTAAGTCATGTGAGAGTATGGCAAGTATGCTATCCTTATGGTTATTAAGTTCTTCCAGTTCTTTTACGTATTTTTTTACAGCTTCTTCCGATTTCCTTCTTTCAGTAAGATCCCGCAGAATTTTAACGTATCCAAGCATTTCTCCATCTAATCCGATCAGCGGGAAAACCAAACCGTAAGCATAAAATTTGCTTCCATCCTTACAAATGTGCCATCTGTTATCGACAGCCCTGCCTTCTCTGACTGCTTTATCAATTTCCTCTTTTGGAATACCATTTATTTTATCCTCTTCAGTAAAAATCTTACTAAAATGTTCGCCCAGAATCTCCTCTGTTTCATATCCAAATATTGTTGAAGAGCCGGAACTCCAGCTGTTGATTATTAGTTCTTTATCCAGGGTGAAAATTGAATAATCTTGTAAGCTGTCAATTATCTGGCTGTAAAATTCTGAAGTTGGGATATAGCTGCTTTTAAGAATTTTTGAATCTGTTTGCTCTTTTTTCATGACTTGTTTAACAGATAATGTTCATAATACCCAGAATGAATATTACGGCTAATCAGCTAACAAAGATGGGTGTATAATTGCGAAAAGAGATTACACAATAATTGAAAAGAATTACAACATTCACACATTTTATTTTGTCATGGAGCATCACCGGCAGCTGCCTCTATTGACACCTGATATTTACCGGATCATTTATCACTGTGTGAGGCAATTCGCACAATTTCTTTAGCAATATCTTCAGGTGATAGAATATAATCTATGCATCCGCTTGCTATTGCGGTTTCCGGCATATCTGGTTGTGCTGCAGTGTCGGGCTTCTGTGCAATGGTGATGCCACCAGCTTCCTTTATAGCACATAAAGCCTTTGCCCCGTCACCATCATATCCGGAAACAATGACCGCAATGAGTTTCCCATCCCAGTTTTTAATCAGGGAGCTGAGAAATATTGTAATCACATTGGGCCATCCTTTGGGCTTTGATATCGGCTTAAGCCGGAACTCATCATCAATAACATGTAAATCGTGCTTTTCAGGAATGATAAACACATGGTTAGGCTGAATGTCAAGCTTTTCAGTGATCAGCTCAACCGGCATTTTTGTATGTTTTGGAAGAATCTCATGAAGCAGGGTGGCTACGGTTCTTAAGTGATTAACGATGACAATAGCAACACCCATATCGGACGGAAGATGGCTAAGTAACCTGATGTATGCGTCGAGGCCTCCAGCTGAACCACCTACACAAACTATCGGAAAGTCTTTTGCAATGCTTCCGTTATTCATCGGTTTTTTGTTAAAAGAGAATAATGTCTTTAAATTCAAAGTTAAGGATTTAAATCTAAATAATCCTTTTTTCTTTTTTGCTGGCTATAATGGTTTTATTTAATCTTGAGAGTTGGGTTGTTTCCTGTTTTGCGCTCATTAAACATTTAATGAGCCCCTTATTTTTGAGCTCTTCTGCCTTTTTGATGTTAATATTACTCCAGTTGCTTGAAGGCTTTCTGGGAGTGAAACGAATACAGTACCTTTCATTATCAATTGATCTGCGTATCCCGTCTATCCAGCCAAAACAGAGAGCTTCGTCAACAGATTGCGACCAGGTCATACTGGGTTTATAACTGCCTGCTTTATAATAACCCACCAATAATTCAGTTTCACTTTTGTGGTTTTTCTCCAGCCACTTTCTGAATTCTTTTTGATTCTGAAAGAAAATAGGTGTCATTCTGACTATAATTCTCTATTCTCTATTATTCAGGTTTATTCTTACTGCCTGATAAAAGTGAAAGAAGAAAGATAATCAGTCCTGCTATTACAGCACCTATCAAAAGCTCTGCAAAGTACTTGTACTTTATCATTGCAAAAAGAAGAGATGCAAGAAGTATTATTGACGATATAATCAGGACCTTTTTCATGACGGGGCTTTTCTTCTCAATATACTTAATGGCAGCAAATACGACGAAAAGAGCCAGCCCGATTACAAGCATAATACCTGAACCAGGCAGAGGAACAAGCTTGAAGATTATTCCTATAAGGAATATTGATACGGATATCAGAAGCAATACCAGGCTTTTCATATAACTGTCTTATAGTTTGTTAGTATTAACTTTTAAATATATTTAAAAAAATGTATTCTGATGTTAAGCCGGCTGATTCCGGTCAATATTAATACTCTGTTACCTGCCTGGAATTCTTTCAAGTTGTATTGCTCTCTCTTTTGAATAATTCATGAAAAAATGATAGATTTTATTCTTCTCATCGCGGTTGGCAGTTATCAGATTAATCCTTACCGGCTTCCTGCTTTTCAGATTTACCTCGATTTCAGTTCTCTTCAGTATTATCTTCTCAATCTCTGAATCCTCAGCGATTATTGGTCTTAATTTGTTCATAAGTTTAATAATCAAGCGGTTGTCTTCAGGTCTCAAATATGATCTGCTCAAACCAAAATCCCTTGTCAGATTTGCTGCTCCGGCTAACAGGTATGTAAATAATATAAAATAATTGTGGAAACCGCTATCAGATAGTTCTGAAATGAAATATGCGATTCCGGATAGAATAAACATTATACCAATACCATATCTGATAAGTGTCCATGGTTTGTTGTTAATAAACAGCGGTTCCATTAGTTTAATTATCACGAGTGATCAATTCGTACATTTTCTCTTGCAATATTATATTTCGTGCATCTTTTATTAGCTTTGACAATCAGTAAATTTATTAATAAATTACTTGAAGAGCTAATTCCAGTATGAGATAATGTTTTGATGGTAACTGAAAAATGGGCTATAAACTTTCAAATACAAAAAAATTAAATCCGATAGAACCTTCCTGTAAGAAGAGAATTTATTATTCGCCAGAGGAGGCTGAGGATATGGTCAGGTATATTAAAGAAAACCGGAGAGTAAAGGAAATTCATGCCTATAAATGCTTGACCTGCGGTTTCTGGCATTTAACAAGTAAGTCTGAATAATCCTTTTTTCTTTTTCACTGGCTTTGATAGCCCGCCTCTTCCTCATGCCGGTCGCCGGTTACTGGTCATTGTGCCACAAAATGATAAGTAAGTGTGCCCATCTGGATTTTCGGTGCCTTAAGGTCCGAATTGAACCGCGTGATCACCGCTGCCCTGACTGCCGCCTCAACCAGGCAAGGATCGGAGGTAGTGCTTTCACCTGTTATTACAAGGGTCTTCTCCACAGCACCCTTTTGATTAACCTCTATTCTCAAGGAAACTTTTCCCGATCCCTGACATTTATATATCGGTATTGGCAGATAGGTATGTGTCCTGCCTTTAAGTTCATAGTAGATACGTGTCGGCCCCTTGTAATTTGCAGCCATCTCCTGCGATTCGGAGGGCTTATTCTGGTCATCTTTTACTTTCGATTCATCATTGAAAGCAAGATTTTCATCAGTTTTATCTGCAGCTTTCTTCTGTTCATCAATATAATTATCAACACTTAGCTTTCCGCTTTTTATGAGTTCTTCCTTAACCTTATCAATGTAATCATCAGGATTGACTCTTGCATCAGCTTTGTTTGCGAGGTTCCTTGCTATGTTCAGCATCTCTTCATCACCCTGGAGTATCTTCTCAATTGTGGTTATTGGTACCTCAATCAGTTTTTCTTCTTCAGGTTGTTCTTCGGCGAGAAACTCAATTTCAAACATATCCCTTGCCTGAACTTGCAATGACCTGATCTGAAATGACATAATGATGATAGCAACAATAAGATGAAATATTACTGTACCCAAAATTCCAACCAGCCTGCCTTTGTACTTCTTCATAATCTGCGAAATTATAAATTATTACATTTGTCACGCTGATATTTGTGCTATATATTGAACTTGTTGGTTGTTATACTTAAAAGCATAATTCAGTATTATACCGAAATCATATAATAATCAGGAGTCATGAAGAAAGAATTGGTACTTGAGGTAATACAGGAGCGATGGAGTCCTTATGCCTTATCTCAGCAAACTGTTGAGGAGTTTAAAATAAAAGCAATGATGGAAGCGGCCGGTCATGCACCTTCATGCAATAATGAACAGCCATGGTTATTTGTCTATACTACCCGTGAGAATGAGAAGGTGTTCAACGATTATATTGAATTTCTGGTGGAAGGTAATCAGATATGGGCTAAGAATGCTTATGCTCTTATAATAAGTATGGCCAGAACAAGATTCTCTCACAACGGAAAGCCAAACAGATTTGCACAGTATGATACAGGTATGGCTGTTTCAAACCTGCTTATTCAGGCCACGGCTTTCGATATACATATCCACCAGATGGGCGGCTTCTCGGTTGAAAAGGTACGGGAATATTTCCGGCTTGGAGATGACGTTGAACCCATTGCAGCAATGGCTGCAGGATTTCTGGGTGATGGAACCAATCTGCCAGCCGATGTACTGAAAAAGGATGAGAACAGAAGACCAAGGAAAACCGTCAACGACTATGCCTTTAAGAACAAATTGTATAATCCTGCTTTTTGAGATAAATAGCGCTCATAGATTAACTATCAGCTACCAGCCATCAGCTATCTATTCTCAGCATTCTTTATCTTCTTCTTAACCTTGGGTTGCTCGGGTTTGTTGAACTTCTGGTTCTTGAATAATCCGTTCTTTACCCCCTGCACGAATTTACCCCATGCCCACGGATTGAGAAGATTATTGACCGGAAACTGGTTCTTGGTTGACAAATTACTGAAATTCTGTTCCATAACATATTTATAACCTGCTTCAGGTGCGACTTTAAGGTTTGACTGATTTGCTATGGCAACATAAATGGATGCCAGGTTATCATTCATGTTCTCAATTATCGGATCAATCGGTTTTTGTTGTGTGATATCTCTTATGAACTCACTGTATGTTCTCCATGGAAGAATATTAACTCCGGTGATCTCTACTGTATCAAACTCAAGCCTGATATCCATTTTAACATGCTTTTCACTATATGTGAGCGGAATTACAGTATGATACCTCTTGTAACCAAGTGCACGAAAAAAAATTGTGTCTCCCGGAGTGCTCGTTATCGAATATATACCCGACCTTTCACTTACAGCTCCCTTTTTGAGCTTTTTAGAAATTATTGCTGCGCCCGAGACCAGCCTGTTTGATTCATCAGATATTATTCCGCTTACCTGAAGATATCTCTCCGGCTCTGATTCCTGCCCGTTGAGCACAGAGATAGTAAGCAATAACAGGATGATAGTGTAAATGAATTTGTTCAATCAGCAGGCTATTATTTCCTGTAATAACAGAATTACAGCTGCAAAATACGCATTATTGTGTATAACGGTAAAACATTTAACTATATTTTAACAGGAAAGAGTATTGCTTAAAATACTTTATCCTTACTATATCATTTAATGAGGATTTTCGCTGTCAAATATTTAACTTTAGAAGGTAATTAAACCTCCTTTTATGAATAAGTTTTTGTATATCATCATCTTGCTTTTAATTATACCGTGGCAGGATCATATAATTGCGCAGGATATAGATTATAACAAACTCAGTAACGGATTCAGAATTCCCCCTGAGACAGCCAGACCAAAAGCTTACTGGTGGTGCCTGAATGGTAATATTGATACTCTCAGGGCTAAAACGGAGTTGATGGCTATGAAAAATGCCGGGATAAGCGGGTTTGATATTTTCGAGATAGGTGTTCCAAAATCTGATACCATGATTCCCGGGGGGCCTGCTTTCATGAGCGATGAGTCGCTTAAAATCTTAAAAGCCGTGATTACCGAAGCCGGACGGTTGGGCCTTACAGCCGGGCTGAACCTGGCAAGCAGCTGGAATGCCGGTGGCAGCTGGGTGGAACCGAAGTATGCCGGGAAATCACTCTACTTTTCCAAAGTCAGTATGAGAGGTGTTCAGGGACGTCTAGAGACAATCCTGCCATTCCCCGATGTCACTTTTCCAAAGGCTTCCCTGGTAGGAGGAACCGGCAAACCTCTGGTGCCTTTCAGAGAGAACGGGAGACCAGAATACTATGAGGAGGTTGCAGTACTTGCTCTGCCTGCAGGTGCAGCAAGAGGCGATATAGATACCTCTTCTGTTATCAACCTGGCACCCTTTTTTAATCAAGTAACCGACGTCCTGAAATGGGATGTTCCGCCGGGAGAATGGGATATCTGCCGTTATGTAAGTTCCAATTCAGGTCAGGAGCTGGTGCTTCCGAGTCCTCTTTCCGCTGGTCTTACTATTGACCATTTTGATTCTGTTGCCGTTGAGACTCACCTGATATACATTATTGACAAACTCAGGCCTGTCCTGGGGGACTTCAGAAATACTGCCCTTAAAAGCCTTTATCTTGCCAGTTATGAAGCCCGCGGGTTTGTATGGACTTCCTCTCTTCCTTCAGAATTCAGAAAAATCAACGGGTATGAAATAACAAAATTCATTCCCTCACTTTTCAACCCTGAATTATTCAGCAAGGATATAACTGATATGGTTCAGACTGATTTTAAAAGAACCTTGTCGGAACTTATGATAAATAACCTTTATAAAAAGGCAAAGGAGATTTCGAATAAGTACGGACTGAAAATAAACTGCGAAGCAGGAGGCCCGGGGTATCCGCTATACAACGGACCTGCCGAACCATTAAAGGCGCTTGGCGCTCTTGATATTCCACGGGGTGAATTCTGGGTTAACCATTCAAGATGGTATAAGGATGACAACGGTATCGACAGTATTGATATTCTCCGAGTAGTTAAAGAGGTATCTGCTGCCTCACATATTTACGGGCTGGGAATTGTAGAGGAGGAATCCTTTACATCGTTCCGGCACTGGCAGGAAGGACCTGCTGATATTAAGCCTTTTGGCGACCGTGCCTTCTGTGAGGGAATGAACAAAGTTGTGCTTCACGGTTTCAGTCATAATCCGCAGGGTACAGGATTCCCCGGTTATGTATACCATGCCGGAACTCATTTCAATGATAAAAGGGTTTGGTGGCCAATGATCAGACCATTCTTTGATTATCTCGCAAGAAATTCCTTTATTTTTCAGGAGACTAAATTCGTTGCAGATGTCCTATGGTATTATGGAGATAAAGTTCCCAATTCAGCTACTCCTAAAAACACTCATTTCAAAGTTGGACCTGGTTATGATTATGAAGTAATAAATACAGAAATTCTTGTAAATAACCTGGGTGTTAAAGATGGAAGATTGTTCCTTCCTGATGGCTCATCATTCAGTATACTGGCGCTCGAAAAAGAGAAGATCAGAAAGCCGGAAGTTGAAGAAGCGTTGAAAAGGTTGTCAGCTGCCGGAGCTGTTATTACCGGTACTGACCCTGAGGAGATGATCAAATACCTGAATGTAAGGCCAGATTTTTCTTACAGGGATGATGAAACAGCTCTTCTTGACTATATACATTACAGGATTGATGACCTTGATTTCTATTTTATCAGGAATACAGCCAATGAGTGGATTTCACGCAAATGCGGATTTCGGCAGAACCGAAAGGTCCCCGAGTTATGGGACCCGGTATCAGGAGAAATAGTACCGGTAACAATATATGAAACCGGGAACACATATATAAATCTGCCTCTTACACTTCCTCCTTTTGGTTCCTGTTTTATTGTATTCAGAAATTCAGATCCTACCCAGACTTATAAAAATATAATGAGTGAAAGCGAGGATCCTCCTTATCTTCAATTTATGTCGGATGGTGTTGCCATACTCGACCCGGGTGCTTTCAGACAGGTTAGCAATACGCGTTCCAGGAAAGTGATAAGTAAAATGATCACAAAGATAGAAGGTCCCTGGGAGGTGACATTTCCGGATGGATGGGGAGCCCCTCCTAAGTTTGTCATGAAAGACCTTGTCGCATGGACCAGTTTGTCTGACAACGGAATCAAATACTTCTCCGGGATAGCAAAATATGAGAAGCCTTTCAGTTTCTGGTTCGGAAAGGAACCGATGAATGATAAAAAAATCTTCCTTGATCTTGGCTCCGTTTCACAGGTAGCGGAGGTATGGCTTAATAATAAGCTGCTGGGTATCACATGGACTAAACCCCATCGCTTCGATATAACAGGTATTATTATCCATGGGGAAAACTTTCTCACTCTTAAAATTGCCAATTCATGGTGCAACCGCATCATTGGGGATGCTATTACCGGTGAAAAATTTACAAATACAAACATAACACATACCACGCCTCCCGGAGTTGATGGTAAAACTGTTCCCTGGGCAGAAGTTCCGCTTGTAGAATCAGGCTTGCTTGGGCCGGTAACCATTGAGACAGTTAATATTCTGCATTGATTATATGAAAAGGACCTCCAGGAATTCGTATATCATTATCGTTGGCCTGCTGCTGGTGGCTACCTCTTTGAGTTTTCTGGACAGACAGGTTCTCTCAGTATCGATAATAAAGATCAGGGATGAGCTCATAATTTCAGATATCGAATATGGTTTCATTAACTCAGGCTTTCTTGTCAGTTATGCAATAATGTTCACCCTGGGAGGGGTGTTGATTGACAGATTCGGGAGTCGTTTGGGGCTTGCATTTTCAGTAGGTTTCTGGTCGTTTGCCACTCTTTTGCATAGTCTTGCAAACTCTGTATTCCATTTTGGATTTTTCAGGTTTCTGCTTGGAGCAGGAGAGGGTGGATGTTTCCCGGGAGCAGTAAAAGCAGTTATTGAAAAGGTTCCAAAATCGAAACATGCTGTTGCAAACGGAATTGCAATAGGAGGAGCCGCACTTGGAGCAGTAATAGCGCCTCCATTGTGTGCGTGGTTGCTGGTATCGGTTGGCTGGAGAACCCTTTTTCTAATTACCGGCAGCTTTGGATTTTTATGGCTTGCCGCCTGGCTTTTCTTTTACAGAAAAACAGATAATAGCGAAACTGGTTCAGAAGAAACAAGAGTTTACATCCCTCCAATGGAGAAGATTAAATTTATTTCATTGTTAAAGAACAGGAAAGCTCTTGTATTCATTGTAATAAGGTTTATCCTTGATCCTATATTTTATTTCTATATGTTCTGGATACCCAAATATCTCAATGAAATTCAGTCAATGTCACTAGAAGTCATAGGCAGTATTTTATGGATTCCATTTCTTGCCCTGGGAGTCGGAAATTTCCTTGGAGGATGGTTTTCAGACCTGATTCTGAAGAAAACTTCAGATACCGGTTCCGCCAGAAAAATTGTTATGGGAGTGGCAGCTGCCCTCACAGTTCCGGTTGTAACTATCGGCTTTCTACATTCATCTGTAATTATAATAATTCTTATGACACTGGCCTTTTTTGCCCACGGATTGTGGATTACCAACTATATAACATCAATTGGTGATATCTTTGGAAACAGGGTCACGTCAACTGTGGTTGGTTTATCGGGATCGGCCGGAGCAATATCTGCACTTGTGCTTAATCCGTTTATTGGATTTGTGGTGACAAATTTCTCTTACAGTCCCTTATGGTGGTATGCAGGATTAATGTATCCTGTTGCCTTCATTATCCTCATTTATTTTATTCCTAAGATAAAACTGATGACCTTAGATTATTCAACTTAATATCATATAAAATTTAAAAACTAATAAATGGTTACAAACGAAAATATAACAGTCGAAAAGACAGGCAAAACATCTAAACCCAGAATAGGAGTATTTGGTGTAGGTTATGAAAAATACTGGGAGCAGTTTCCGGGTCTCCTGGATGAGCTGATACAAAAGCAGCAGAAGCTCATCGGTAAAATAAGCAATAATGATGCTGAAATAATCGATTTTGGAATAATCGATTCCCCGCGGAAAGCTTATGAATCAGTAACTCTGATTGCGGGAGCAAACCTCGATATGGTTTTCTGTGATATGCTTACCTATGCCACATCAGGAACATTCGGAATCCTAATTAAAACACTGAATATACCAATGGTAATGGTTGCACTGCAGCCCATGAAGGCAATGGACTATACCAAAGCCTCTACCTATATGCAGCTTTATAATGATGATATCTGCTCCCTGCCTGAATTTGCAGGAGTGGCAGTCAGGATGGGCAAACCTGTTCCCGAAATAATTATTGGCACGCTTGACGATGATGCAGATGCCGACAATCAGATTGAAGAATTCTGCAGAATTGCCAGGGTCCTTCATGATCTGAAGAATGCTCATCTGGGTCATATCGGTCATCCTATCAATGCTATGCTCGATATGCACACTGATGCAACAATGATAACCTCATGCTTCGGTAGTCATATTGTGCAGTGCGAGGCTAACCAGCTGATGAAATGTTACAATGAAGTGACATCTGAAGATATATTGAAAGCGGAGAAGCAGATACTTGGCTTTTTTGATACTCCTGACCCTGTATCCGACCCTATTTCAATGAAGCTCACAAACGACGATTTGCATATTGCAGCAAGCGTTAGTGTTGCACTGACCAATTTTGTGAAAAGCAATAACCTCGACGGACTTGCTTATTATTATGACGGACCGGAGGAGAGTGAGCTTCGGAAAGTGATGTCAAATCTTATTGTGGGTAATTCATTGCTCACAGCTGAACACATTCCAATGTGTGGTGAATCTGATCTCAAAACACTTATTGCCCTGCTTATCTTTGACAGACTTGGAATTGGCGGAAGTTTCGCAGAGTTCCATCCGGTTGACTTTAATGAAGGGTTCGTTCTGGTTGGTCATGATGGTCCGCATAATATTTCGATAGCAGACGGGAAACCTGTACTGCGAAGCCTTAAGAAATATCATGGTAAACCAGGGAAGGGTGCCGGGGTTGAATTTAAAATCAAGGAAGGACCCATTACAATGCTGTCGATAAACTCAACTTATGAAGGAAGATTTAAATTTGTAATTGCTGAAGGATTATCTGTTAAAGGACCCATTCCGCCAACTGGTAATACCAATACCAGGGGCTTTTTTGAACCTGACATTAAAACCTTTCTTAAGAGCTGGATAAAAGAGGGTCCCACTCACCACTTTGCACTTGGTATCGGACATCATGCATCTTCGCTTGAGAAAATTGCTAACTACCTTAATATTGAATCAAAGGTGGTTACAAGACACTGAACTTCTTTAAACTTAACGTAAAATGATCCTTCTTCGCCTATGCTGCTGAGGACAGAGATAATACAAAACGAATTTTATGAAGAATCTTCTACTTCTTGGTGATGAAGCTATTGCTCAGGCTGCACTCGACGCGGGACTGAGTGGAATGTATGCTTACCCCGGAACGCCATCGACTGAAATTATGGAGTATATCCAGTCATCAAAAACCGCTTCAGACAGAAATGTTCACAGAGAATGGTCAGCTAATGAAAAAACGGCAATGGAAGCTGCCCTTGGGATGTCTTACTGTGGAAAGAGAGCAATGGTAGCCATGAAGCATGTAGGATTGAATGTAGCAGCCGATCCTTTTATAAATTCTGCGATGACCGGTGTTAATGGTGGTCTGATTGTAGTTTCAGCTGATGATCCTTCAATGCACTCCTCTCAGAATGAACAGGATTCACGATTCTATGGGAAATTTGCAAATGTTCCCTGTTTTGAGCCATCCGATCAGCAGGAAGCATATGAAATGATATTCGATGCATTTGAACTATCGGAGAAATATAAGCTTCCTGTACTTTTTCGTATAACAACGCGTCTTGCCCATTCCAGGGCCAGTGTAACAACGTGTGAACAATTACCTGAGAAAAAACTATCTCTGCCCTCTGACCCTGTTCAGTTCGTTCTGCTTCCCTCTATCGCCCGCAGGAAATACAAATCACTTTTGGAATCATATGAAAAACTTAAATATGATATCAGGATTACCAGGTACAATATCTTCAGGGACGGAACGAAAAGAGATATGGGGATCATTGCCTGCGGTATAGCCTATAACTACCTGATGGAGAATATCAGAGATTCAGTAAAAGAATTTCCTGTTCTTAAAATTTCTGCTTATCCATTTCCCAAAGACCTTGTGCAGGACATCACCGGAAGATGCAAGTCTGTACTTGTTCTTGAAGAAGGAGCTCCAATGGTCGAAGAGAGCCTGCGCGGGATACTGGATGATGGTATAAAGATATATGGCAGACTCGATGGCACTGTCCCCCGCGACGGAGAGCTTAATCCTTCATTAGTTGCCCGATCACTGGGTATGAAAACCTCATACGGAAGAGGGATTCCCTCTCTCGTAAAGAACAGGCCTCCATCTTTCTGCAAAGGATGCGGTCATTCAGATGTATTCAATGCACTTATAGAGGCATTGAAATCTTATAGTTCAGGAAGTGTTTTCTCCGACATTGGTTGTTATACACTTGGAGCATTGCCTCCTTATAGCTCTATTAACTCATGTGTTGATATGGGTGCATCGGTTACTATGGCTGTAGGGGCTGCAGATGCAGGTTTGTTCCCTTCCGTTTGTGTAATCGGCGATTCGACTTTTACCCATTCAGGTATGACAGGCCTGCTCGATGCCGTTGTGAAGCGATCGTCAGTTACAATTATTATCTCAGATAACTCTACAACAGGAATGACAGGTGGACAGGATTCCCATGCGACAGGCCGGCTTGTTTCAATTTGCAGAGGACTGGGAGTAGATGCCGGCCATATCAGGGAGTTAACTCCATTACGTAAAAATCATGAAGAAAATGTACGTATATTGAAAAAAGAGTTTGAATTCAGGGGGGTCTCTGTCATCATTGCAGCGAGGGAATGCATTCAGACCGCAACAAAGAGAAAACGGACTGAATCATCAAACCGGTAAATCAGATTATACAAAATGAAAAATGATATTATAATCTCAGGAGTGGGAGGGCAGGGAATAATTTCCATCGCTGCCACCATCGGACTTGCTGCTGTTGCCAATAGCCTTTATCTGAAGCAGTCAGAAGTTCATGGCATGAGCCAGCGGGGGGGTGATGTCCAGTCGCATTTCAGGCTCTCGGACAAACCTGTTGCTTCTGATCTGATACCTTATGGCAAAGCTGATCTTATAATCTCGGTTGAGCCGATGGAATCACTAAGATATCTGCCATGGCTTTCAAAAGATGGCTGGATAGTCACTAATTCAACTCCGATGATCAACATTCCCGATTATCCTCCGATTGAAGACATCCTGAGTGAGATCAGAAAGATAAAGAACAGTGTAATAATAGATGCTGATTCTATTGCAAGGGAGATAGGCTCTGCAAGGGCAGGAAATATTGTCATCCTCGGGGCAGCCTCTCCGTTTATTGCAATGTCTTACAGCAGCCTTGAAGATGCACTCAGAAGCCTGTTCGGAAAGAAAGGAGAGGAGATTTTGGAGCTCAATCTGAAAGCTCTTAAAGCCGGTAGGGAACATTCAATAAGAGCCTGAATAAGGCATTCAGATATGAAAGTTTACTGTTTAAGAAATAGATATCATTTTGATAAATTTCAACAGGAAGGAAAATACTATATTTGAAGTCATAATTTAAAAATTGTTTAAATGTCAGAAGAATCCCTCCTTAAAGCAGAAAACTTTCTTGCTATATCATCTCAGTATAAACTCGGAGCGCTTGTTACAGAATCATCACATCCCGATACGCGCAATCTATCTGATCTATCTGTAAATAACCTTCCTGAAGCAATATCGGTTCTTAAAGGGCTCGACAGGAATACTCTTTCTGTTCTTTCAGAAAAAGTAAAAGAGATCTGTTATCTGAAAGATGCTGTGAGAGATACTTTTAAATCAGGTAACGATGTATACTTCTGTGGTTGCGGGGCTACAGGAAGACTCTCCCTTACAATTGAAACCTTATGGAGACAGGTATATAATGGTAAACCGATGGAAAACAGGGTTTTCAGCTTTATGTCGGGTGGTGATGTTGCCCTGATAAGATCAATCGAGAATTTTGAGGATTACCCTCTATACGGTGCCCGTCAGCTGACAGAGGCCGGATTTAAAGATGGAGATTTACTTATTGGTACCACAGAAGGAGGGGAGACCCCATTTGTTATCGGTGCAGTGGAAGAGGCGATAAAACTTTCAATGCGCAAGCCATTCTTTCTCTATTGCAATCCTGACGATATCCTTTGCAGCGTAGCCGAAAGATCAAAACGCGTGTTACAGAACCAGGGTATTGAAAAGATAAATCTTACTGTCGGCCCAATGGGTATTACAGGAAGTACCAGAATGCAGTCTTCAACAATTCTGCTGGCTGCCGCCGGATTTGCATTATTCTACAATGACAGAAATGAAGCTGAGCTTGAGAAGACAGTCAGTGAACTTCAAAAGTTCTGGAACTCAACCGACATTAGTTTTATTGGAAAATTCACAGAGAGTGAATCTGGTTTTTATAAGAATAACGATTTTCTGCTTTATGAGACCGACCATAGTTTTGGTATTACAATAATTACGGATACCACAGAGCGCTCTCCGACATTCAGTTTATACCCGTTTGAAAATGTTCATGAATCTGATCTCAAAATATCACTTTGCTACCTCTACATGCCAGAAGCTGAAAATAGTGAGACTGCATGGGAATCGTTGTTGTGGCACAAACCCAGAACTCTGGAATGGCCTGATATTTCTGGAATTGCCTCAAGAAAACGACTGCTTGGATTTGATTTCAGCGCGAAAGTTCTTCCTCGCAGAACCAAAGAAGGCAATCCCGGAACACAACATATTTTCAGAATAGGAAAAAACAAACAAGGAATTCAATTTAATCTTGAAAACAACCAGCATGTACTCTCAACACCTTTCTCTGATCCGTTATGTGACCATCTTGTTCTGAAAATGATCCTGAACATTCACTCAACACTTATAATGGGACGACTGGGAAGATATGAAGGCAATGTTATGACTTATGTAAAGGCAAGCAATAATAAATTGATCGACAGATCAATCAGATATATCGATCTTATTCTGAAGAATAATAATATAAGTGCATCCTACAACGAAATATGTCATGCACTCTATGA
>MENI01000018.1 GCA_001768195.1 Bacteroidetes bacterium GWA2_40_15
GAAAGTATTTTACACGAACTGAATTCCAATGTTAAAATCCGTTACCTTTGTTGATCTTCTCTTTAAAATCATAATCAGACTCCTTAGCTTGACTGCTATGCCCTTCAGGGGGGCAGGGGGGGTTGACTTATAAACCTAATTTTGCTCTTATTGCCGGAGGAATTGAATTTTTATGTACCATAATGAATAATGTTTTTGCCCTGACATAATTTTCAGAGATGTTCAGATAACCTCCAAAACTGTTGCTTTCAGGTCCCCAGGAATTTTTTGTAATATAATATTTCGTTCCGTTCTGATCTTTTGAGATCCCGGTAACATGCATAAGGTGATCATCGGTAGTCGTGAAGTTCTCATATCCTTTTTGTCTCATCTCCTGGCTTAAATTCGATTCGGGGAACAGGGCAACTCCCTTTTTATGTGAAAATCCCGGTTCACTGACATCTCCGTCCCAGTTTACAGTATAACCGTTGTTCTGAGCATAGTCCATTATTTCAATCAGTTCATTGATTGGCACATTAAAGAAGTTCTTCATTCGCCAGTTGTCAGGAACTTCAAGTACTCCCAAAGTATAGAATGGGAAATGAGTCAGGGAGGTGATTTCAATATAATCATCCGGATTTATGCCAAGGCTTTGTGCGAATGATTCCGGGGTATATATGACACCCTTGTAAGTGAATGATTCAGGAACCGTTCCAAGGTAGGTATCAAGTATCGATTCAACAATGCTTTTATACTGGGGGCTCTCGTTCTTCCTGTCTACGGCAGTTTCAGCAACTGCCGTCAGAATACTGTTCATCTCACCATGGTTATGTGTGGCCGATCCGTAGTTCAGTCCGTTATAAACCTCATCGGGAACAATCCCTGATTCCGCGAAGATTTTCATCCAGTCGTGCGACTGTCCACCCTCTTCGGTATTACCTTTTCCCTGTCTCAGATAATTGTCCCTGAGCCTGTCGACATAGTTATACCTTATTATGTACATCTCAGAGAGGTCATATTCCCCTTTACCCATCCGTATTAGCTCTGATTCTATAAAAGATGTTGTTGCAAAGCACCAGCAGGTATTTGTCCGTGCCTGGTTTTTAACAGATGTGGTCTTTAATTCCGTCAGAGGTTTAAAAATGAACTCCTGCTCCGGCCTTGTGACAGTTGTACTTTTCTTCTGAGATAATGCTGATATGGTAAGGGTTGTGATCAGCAGTGTAAGGAACAAGGTCTTTCTCATAACAGGTTATTTATTTTCCGCCTTTAACAATATCGTATGAATGATCGATCCATGAAAAAATAGAGTTCAAGTGCGTATGCAGGATCGCATTTGAGATTAAGATTCAGGTCACCTTCGAGATTGACCAGAGCTAAGATCTTGTCCCCTTTCTTAAAAACCAGTGTGTCATCGCCGAAAGGCATGCTCTCTGTGACTTTTTCTTTCAAAATGCAATATTCCCTGAGAGATACGATGTCCATTTTTATGTCAGTTATCTGAGAGTCGGGTAGAATGCATCTTCAATATGATCGATTTCGAATTCTTCGTTTTTCTTTATGATGGTGATAATATCAAAGCGACTTTCCTTGTCGATCTTATACCGCTGAATATATCCGTCAGCTGCTCTGATTATTGATTTCTGTTTTTCGTTGGTTACAGCTGTTATTGGGTGTTCCTGGAAATTGTCGGACCGGGTCTTAACCTCAACAAAGACAATGAAATTTTTGTTCCCGGCAATTATATCGATTTCGTGTTTGCCCCATTTCCAGTTGCGGTAAAGGATACGAAAGCCTTTATCCTTCAGATATGTAGTTGCAATTTCTTCACCCTTCTGACCGAGTTCATGGGATTCGGACATAGCGAACCAGACTATTAAGTATTTAAATCTCTATGAGTTTATTCCTTAATGCAAACAGGATAAGGCTTGCTGTGTTTTTTGAGTTTGTCTTGCCAAGAAGGTTCGCACGATGCTTGTCAACTGTTCTCTTACTGATAAATAGCGATTCAGCAATCTCCTGGTTCGAAAAACCTTCACATATCTTGAATAATATCTCTTTTTCCCTTTTTGAAAGATTTGCCGACTTGCTTTCATGTTCGCGGTGCTTGATCTTCTGGATAACATGGTAAAGCAGCTCCTGAGAGAAATAGCTTCCTCCTTTTTTTACGGTAAGTATTGCTTCTTTAACTTCAGATATATCGGAATCTTTTACCAGGAATCCCTTCGCACCTGCATCAACCATTTTGTAGTAATATTCCTCTTCGCCGTACATCGAAAGAGCTATAATATTCAGATCAGGACAAATTTTAAGTCCTTTCCGTGTTGCTTCAATACCATCCATTTCGGGCATATTGATATCCATGAGAGCAATATCGGCAGGGGTATTCTTAATGATTTTCAGAAACTCTTCGCCATTGGATGCTTCACCGGCAACTTCAAATTCGGGGAAGGCATTCAGAAGTATCTTTAGCCCGTTACGGAAAAGCTGGTGATCGTCTGCAATTATTATCCGGGTTTTTTCCATATTCACTCAATCATTTTGATAAGGGCGCTTGTTCCTTTCCCCGGGGTGCTTTCCAGGATGAAAACACCCTCCACGGTTTTGACTCGGGTCTCTATATTTGACAACCCCATACCTTTGCTGTCGTCATGCCTTAGAGAGGAAGTGTCAAAACCTCTGCCATTATCATAAAACTGCAAGGTAACGAATTTTTCGTGTTTATTCAGCTCTATTTCAATTCTGGATGCTCCGGAGTGCAGGATTGAGTTGTTTATCAGCTCGCATACAGCCCTGTAAATAACAACCTCTTTCTCATTCTCGAGCCTTTGCTTGTCCATATTTGACTTGAAATCAATCTCTACAGTTTTTGTCTGGTTAATTTTAGTGGTGAAGGTACTTATGGCGCTGGCAAGGCCAAAATTTGTCAGGACATGCGGGCTAAGATTATTTGAGATATCCTTTATAGTACTGATAGCTTCATTTACCAGGTGGTTGGTATTGGAGAGTATAACCGTGCCCGGCTTATCTTTTATTCTGTCGGTAAGGGCAGAGAGTGACATTTTAACTGTCGACAGAATGGGACCAAGTCCGTCATGAATATCCTTCGCGAACCTTTTTCTCTCATTCTCCTCGGTATTTATAATGGCATTTATGACTCGTTTTTCTGAACGTAAACGATCAATATCGGCACGTTTCAGAGAATAGAATAACTCGCGTATCAGTACAACCCCGCCAATTATCATTATTGAGACAACAACACCGAGCCATTCATCTATCATTTGCCAGGTATATGACGGAGTTCCCCTGAAAAACTCGAAGAGCTGTATTATCTTACGGACAGCCATAAACACAAAAGAGAGTGACAGCAATATCCAGGAGAGTCTGTATTTGGTAAGTTTCATGAATCTCAAAGCGATTACAGCAGCTATAATCTGCAGTACAATTGAGATGATCAGGGCTATGAGTCTTACCATCGTTTACTTAAATATTTATATGTAAAAATAACAGTTATTTATGTAATGGCACAACGGCGCAAGGGCGCAAGGGCTCAAAGGCCTGATTTCCAGACAATTTCTTTACATAGAGCCTTTACGCCGTTGCGCCCTTGTGCCGTTGCACCTTTTTCCTACATTTGTTGTTTCGAAAATGTCATTATGAATATTTTATACAATCTTGGAATATATTTATTAAGTGCTCTCGCCCGGGTTTTTGCTCTCTTCAATTCAAAGACAAGATTTTGGGTTGAAGGGATAAAGGGTTGGGAGGGTAAGATATCGCAGAAAATCAAACCCGGAGATAAAACTGCCTGGATACATTGTGCTTCACTTGGCGAATTTGAGCAGGGAAGGCCGGTTATTGAAGCGATGAAGAAGGAACGACCTGAACTCAGGATTGTGCTTACTTTCTTTTCTCCATCAGGATATGAGGTGAGGAAAAACTATGATAAGGCTGACTGCATAATTTATCTGCCGGAGGATACTCCTTTTAATGCAGAAAATTTTGTCAGGCTTATCAATCCTGAATTGGCGATACTTGTAAAATATGAATTCTGGAACAATTATATATCAGAGCTATACAAAAGAGAGATCCCCATTTACCTGGTTTCGGGAATATTCCGCCCCGGTCAGCATTTTTTCAGCTGGTACGGATCGTTTTTCAGGAGTATGTTAAGGAAGTTTGAAATGATTTTTGTTCAGGATCAAACATCCCTTGAGCTCTTATCGGGTATAGGTATTAGTAATGCACTTGTGACAGGCGATACCCGTTTTGACAGGGTTGTTCAGATTGCAGGAGCAGCCGGGGATATTAAACAGTTGGAACAGTTCAGAGGGAATGAGAAGATGTTCCTTGCCGGCAGCAGCTGGAAGCAGGATGAGGAGATTATAGCCCGGTATATTAATGATCATCCGTTGAGAATGAAATGGGTATTTGCACCGCATGAGATACACAGGGAGAACATTGAGCGGCTGGAAAGGCTGTTCAGTGTAAAATCTGTCAGGTTTTCGGAGTTCACTGAAACGGAATCAGACGCCAGGGTTCTCATTATTGATAATATTGGAATGCTTTCATCTGCTTACAGATATGCATATATTGCGGCTATAGGAGGCGGTTTCGGGAAGGGTATTCACAACATTCTTGAGGCTGCCTGCTGGGGAGTCCCTGTAATGTTTGGTCCTCGTCATGAAAAATTCAGGGAAGCAATAGAATTGATTAAGGAAAATGGGGCTATGACTTTCGATTCATATAATCAATTTTCAGATATACTTGACAAATGGCTCGCCGATGAATCATTTTACTTAAAATCAGCAAATGCTGCATCTTTTTATATTACTAAAAATAAAGGTGCAACAGAAAAAATTCTTAAAAAATTACCCTTTAAGATATCAACAAATTGAGCTGATAATTTGTTAAAAACTACCCATTATCTTTTTATCAGGTATCATTCAAAGAGACGTAAATTGTTTGTCCGGATTTAACAATATTGTAAATCCGTTGTAACCAATTAATCAAATATTTACGATAAAATTGCTGATAATTTATTAATCCTTAAACCTATTTTTATGACAAACCATTTAAAACGAATCTTTTCGATGCTGGTGTTTCTGTTCATAGCTGTTATGATCTATGGGCAGGGTGCAACCACATCTTCATTGAGCGGTAAAATAACCGACAGTAAAGGAGAGCCTATGCCCGGAGCAAGTGTGGTAGCTGTTCACACTCCATCCGGCACGCAATATGCAACTATTGCAGACAATTCCGGGAACTATCGTATCCAGAACATGCGTGTAGGAGGTCCCTATACGGTTAATGTCTCTTTTATCGGTTATTCAACCCAGAGCTACACTGAAATTAATCTGAAGCTTGGCGAAACCTATGTTCAGGACGGGCTGGTAGCTGAGGCAACAACAGCCCTTGCTGAAGTAGTTGTTACAGCCGGATTGAGGAACTCCATGCTGAGCTCCGAGCGTTCGGGAACCCAGACTAATGTCAGCAGCAGGGATATTGCCTCTCTTCCCTCAATAGACAGAAGTATAACCGACTTCGCAAAATACACTCCTCAGTCACAGGGTAATTCATTCGGAGGACGCGATGGCCGATTCAACACAATTACAGTTGACGGAGCTGCATTCAACAACAACTTCGGACTTAGCAGCAACCCTCTCCCCGGCGGAAATGCACAGCCAATCTCACTTGATGCAATCGAGGAGATCTCAGTAAGCGTTGCCCCGTATGATGTTACACGTTCACAGTTTACAGGTGCAAGTATCAACGCAGTGACCCGCAGCGGGGACAACACGCTCAAGGGATCCGTATATACCTACATCCGCCCCAAATCATTCACCGGAAGCACGGTCGACGGAAATGATGTGGCCGGTGCTAATGACAGAAACTCCCAGAATTACGGATTGCGACTTGGCGGGCCCATAATCAAGAATAAACTCTTCTTTTTCATCAGTGGTGAGTATGAGAAGGAATCTGTTCCCGGAGTAACCTGGAGGCCAAGTACAGACGGCGTTTCAGTTCCTGACCAGATGATATCACGTACTCTCGAGTCAGATATGGTAGAGGTGAGAAATTATTTGATAAATACACATAATTATGATCCGGGTAAATACAAGGATTTTGATCCTTTCATGAACAAGAATACAAAGATACTGGCACGTCTCGACTGGAACATCTCCAAAGAACATAAGTTTACTATCCGTTATAATGATGTTGTAGGAACTTCCGATCAGCAGACCAATTCTACCAGCGGGCCTCCAAATAACACAAGAGGTTCAGGACGTATAAGCAACCAGTCGATGGCCTTTTCAAATACATTCTACGGATTCCAGAATACTGTACGTTCATTAACGGGTGAACTAAACAGCAATTTTGCATCGAAGATCTCAAATAAGTTCCTTGCCAGCTATACGTTTATCCAGGATACACGTACAAGCAACTCAGATTTCTTCCCCTTTGTTGATATATGGGAGGGAGGCGATCAGTACATGTCCTTTGGTTATGAGCTTTTCACCTATAACAATGATGTTCAGAACAAAACAATGAGTTTTACCGACAACGTTACAATAAATCTTAACCAGCATACTGTAACTGCAGGAATTGCTTTTGACCGTCTGTGGTTCAGAAACTCATACATCAGGGAGGGAACTTCATATTACAGATTCGCATCAGTGGCTGATTTTCTGAACAATGCACAGCCTACAGGATTCGGGGTCACTTATGGTTATAATGGTGAAGATGCTCCCGGGGCAGAGGCAACATTCGGTCTTGGAGCTTTATATGCACAGGATGAGTGGGCAGTGATGCCAAAACTGAAAATTACCTATGGCGTCCGTGTCGAAATGCCATTCTATTTTGATGATCCGGAAGGCAATCCTGCCATCTCAGCACTTACATTTGCCGAAGGGAAAAAGATGGATGTAGGCTCATGGCCCGATAGCAAAGTTACAGTCTCCCCAAGGTTCGGATTCAACTATGACGTAAAGGGCGACCGCTCATTGCAGGTTCGCGGAGGAACAGGACTTTTCACCGGGTTGCTTCCTTTCGTATGGTTCACCAATCAGCCCACCAACTCTGGTATGATACAGGTACCTGAAATTGGCTGGGGAACAGGATCGAGTGCAGCTAACCTTGTAGGAATGAGATTCAATCCTGATTATAAGGCAGTTATTGCAAGTGATCCTGCCAGGTTCCCTCAGTCGCCAAGCACTCTTCCCAATAATGCATCACTGGCGCAGGTAAGCAAGGATTTCAAGCTGCCACAGGTATGGCGGTCAAATATCGCTGTTGACATTGAACTGCCATGGAGCATGATATTCACCACTGAAGCAATCTATTCAACGGATATAAATGCAGTAATGCAGCAGAATATTAATGAAGCTGCATATTCCGGAACATTGGCTGGTCCGGATAACCGTCCCTATTGGGCCAGTACAACAGCAGCAAAAGTTAACAGTAGCGTAAGTAATGCAATGGAGCTTACAAATGTTACCGAGGGTTACCAGTACTCAATTACAGGTATGCTGACCAAGAACTTCAGCAACGGATTTTCAGGTATGTTTGCCTACACCTTTACTGAAGCTAAAGACCTGACATCCAATCCGGGCTCATCAGCATCATCCGCATGGAGCTCCAATACCTCAGTTTATAGTCTGAATAACCCGGGACTCAGCTGGTCTAACTTTGCAACTCCGCATAAGATAATCGGTAATGTGTCATACCGTATTGAATATGCCAGAAATTTTGCAACCACTTTTTCACTTGTTTACCAGGGATATCAAACAGGCCGGTGGTCATATACATACTCCAACGACCTGAACGGTGACGGCAACTCATCTGATCTTATGTATGTTCCAAACACCGGGTCAGAACTGACATTTGCCAATGTGGTTGTGAGCGGCGTGGTCACTATGACGGCAGCTGAACAAGCAAGCGCATTCTGGAATTATTTGAATAGCAATGAATACCTGAGCGCTAAGAAAGGATCTTATGCAGGGCGTTTTGGCGAAGTAAGGCCATGGCTGCACAGGTTCGATATGAAACTGCTTCAGGACATTTTCTCGAACTTCGGCAAAGATCGCAAGTATACGCTTCAGCTGAGTCTTGATATGCTTAACGTTGGTAACCTCATCAATGATGAATGGGGAACTTATACCTACAATCCTCTGGCCAGTTTTGATAATGTCAGACCGCTTACGGTTGTATCAAGAGGATCAGCTACTTCAGCTCCTACATTCAGGCTAAATGCTACTTCGCTCGATGATTTTGCCAAGAAAACAACCCTCAGCAAGAGCATCAGCACAAGCAGTACCTGGGGTGCCCTGCTTGGCATCCGCCTTATCTTCTAATAAACTTTCTGCTATAAGATACTGAGGTTGTCCGCTAACTTGCGGACAACCTCTTTTATTTCTTTTAAGTATTGACTTATTAACAATTTTGTCTGCCTCTCTCTAATCCTTTTTCCTGTTTTGTGCGAAAGACACCCAAAATTAAGATAGAAAGACAAACCCAATTTAAGAACTTCCCATTACTGACATAAATAAATTTACAA
>MENI01000019.1 GCA_001768195.1 Bacteroidetes bacterium GWA2_40_15
TGGGCTTCTTTACTGGATTTCTTAAACATACATTATACTTTACTTACAGAAACAAATTTATCAAAAAACAAAACAAAAAAAGCAATTTATATTGTTGATATCCAGTTATTTATTAACAATATTAAAGATATTTATTGAGAATTATTAATTACAACTAATTTTATAAAACTGTCCATGACGACTTTTCGGAGTGGACTCAAGGTTCAAGGTTCAAGGTTAGGGTTAGTGAAATTTTGAGCCCTTGAAATCGCTATTTTTTAAGTATGAAATTAAAGATGAAATCTTCTTGCTGAGTTGGATTGTACGGGAAATCAGATCATCCAGTGTCTCCTGATTAATATATTGATAGTCAAATGCTCTATAGGATTGAGACCTGGTTTCTCCGCATGATCCTTTTGAGATTGTCAGAAACTGGATAAACTCTTTATTTCCATCACGCTCAAAACCTTCTGCAATATTGTCCATAACAGATCCGGAAGAGCCTCTTATCTGATCGCGTAGTTTGAAATCTCTGTAAAAAGGGTCTTTTTCAGTTATTTGAAATATTGATTTGCAAAGCTCTCTTGCCTCCTTCCAAATCTCCAGATCTTCAAACCTCTCTACTTTCATAACAATTCCTACTTTGAACTTTAAACCTTGAACTTTGAACTTTAAACTATTTTGCTACCTCGAAAACCTCCATAACTAACCCAGGCCTTCTGATAAACTATCAAATCCTTAAAACTATTTATCTGACTCACTGATTACCGATCACCGATTACCGATTACTGATTACCGATTACTGATTACCGATTACCTCTCATCTCTCACCTCTCACTCTTTGCACCGTTTTGAGTTCCAATTTCACATGATTAATCAAATTCAAGTATTTTCCTTGTGTAGTCAACCATAAATAAAGGAATATTGATCACTCCTTCATTATATTTAAGGTTGCGAAGTGAAAACCGGAGGCTGACCGCCGGATGGTACTCTTTCCGATAAAAGGCAAGACTTTTGCTTCTTATGTTTTCATCAGACTTCACTTCAACCGGAATAATACTGTTCTTATACTCAATCAGGAAATCAACCTCCGCTTTGTTGCCTGATCTCCAATAATGCGGGGTCCCTTCAAATTGTGGCAAGAGGCCGGATAAAATAAAATTCTCTGTCAATGAGCCTTTGAATTCGGTAAAGAGTCGGTTCCCTTCAGTAATTGCAACAGGATCAAGTAATGACAACCGACGAAGTAACCCTGCATCAGGAAGATAAATCTTAAATGCCGTGAGGTCGTCGTATGCCGGTAATGGCATAAACGGTTTTGTGCAACAACTGATCCGTATTGCCAGTCCGGCATTAATGAGCCATAACAATGCATCTTCATATTCTCTTGCTCTCGCACCCGGCCTGACCGACTGATACAAAAACTTTTTGTTCTCCCTGGCAAGTTGTGAAGGTAATGAGGACCATATATAATTTATTTTCGGAATATCTTTATTTTCAACATGTTTTGAAAAATCAAGCAGGTATGCATTCAGTATGTTTTGCAAAACCTCCTGAGTACCTGACATATCTCTGTCTTCAAGCAATGTCGTCACAGCTTCAGGCATACCTCCTGAGATATAATACATCTTCAGTTTCTCACACAATGGATTAAAAAATATATCAGGAAGAGGTTCCACCTTATCTACCTGTCCGAGATAACTGAACAAATCCGGTGCCGCCTCTGCAAGAAACTCAGAAAACGTGACAGGATAAATCCGCATAAAATCCACTTTCCCCACAGGAAAGGAAGCGCCCCGGCTTAGTGCAACACCCAGTAATGATCCGGCACAGGTTACAAAATATTCAGGTAACTCTTCATAAAAATATTTCAATGCATTCAGAGCATCATTACACTCCTGTATTTCATCGAATATTAACAGGGTTTTTTTTGGTAATATAGCTTTTCCGTGCACCAGCGACAAATTATCGAGAATCCTTTTGGGATCTTTTGTTGTACTGAAGAATTGCCCTATTTCTTTTTGTTTGTCAAAGTTAAAATAAGCAACATTTTCAAAATACCTGCTGCCAAAATACTTCAGTATCCATGTCTTGCCGACCTGTCTGACTCCCTGTAGAATCAATGGTTTACGAGCAGGCTTATCCTTCCACTCAACTAATTGCTTTAAAATATTCCTTTTTATTTCCATTAATTCACACTTTAAATATTATTTTTGTGAATAATATCACGTTTATAATATTAATTAATGGCAAAAATACTAAATATTTTTTATTTCCCCTCTCATCTTCCGCTTCGCGGAACTGCATCGCTTTGCTCCTTGTGTGCCTTGTGCCTTTATACCATCATACTGTCATCCCGTCGTGCCGTCAAATCATTCCACTACTATTCTTTCGGCAGCAGCCCTGAAGAACTCCTTGCTCCATATTTTCAGTGAACGTACATCAGCAACAAACGGGATAACTTCTTTTCTTGCCTCCTCAATATTTACACTATCAATGGCAAGACTTAGATATTCCATTAAGCTTGTTCGCGATAAAGGTTCTGTTGCCGTGTAATGCCCTGACTGACGCATCCGCTCCTCAAGGTGAGCGAGATTGAGCAGCGGATAATACGATAAATACCATGCAAAATCGTACCAGTCGCGACCCTTGATCCTGCTCTTCCATTTGCGAAACAACAGGGCATGAACCTTTCCGGCAAAAAGCGATGGCAAAGTGTATGTACGAACAGCAAATTGAATTGGCGAGAACACATACTTCATCTCAGTATTAAAACCTTGAGGAGGATAAGTATCAACCTCCAGTTTAACCTTCAGTATCGATTGCCGGTTTACTCCGGCAAGGATTTGTTCAGGTGCTTTAATAGCTATAAGATGATTGTAAGTATTACCCTTCAGAAATGCTGATTCGATAGCCGAATCTGCAGTTTTGTGCCTGACCTCAAAAGTTACCTCAAATCCAAAAGCTTCCAGCTCATTTTGCAGAGCTGTGGCATATACTGAAAAGTTGAAATCCACTGATGGTTTCAATAAGGAAAAATCAAGATCCTCCGAGAACCTGTCTAAGCCATACAGGATTCGAAGTGATGTTCCTCCATAAAAGGCAGCGTGTTCAAAAAATTTAGCCCGCCAAAGTCCAAGCAATGCAAGCGATTGTATTATTTCACGCACAGCATTTACCATTCCATTGACGGTCTTTGGGACAGGATCAGGTAGCATGCTTCTCATGAGGTTTTTCATAAAGCTCCTCCAAAACGTTTTTGCAAATATTCCATAAGCCACCGCACCTTGCGAGTATCATAGGCCTGCTCAATAACCGCAATTCTATCAGAAACAATGAGCGGGGCAAGAACATCTTCATCAATCCTGAGATCACTGAAAAGATAATCGGCGTAAGAAGCCGTTGATGTTGGCTTAAAACGGCTGTCTGTCCATATCTTATCGGAAAGTGCCTTCAGCGGATCAACAATAAGGAAATTACCACCCGGACTACTATTTTGACGGAGGCCGACTGAAAAGCGGATCCCCGAAAGTTGAGTATAAGAAAAATGTCCCACCGGGGTAAGGAACGACCGTGAGCGACCTGTGGCAATTGACGTGATTGTTGAAACACGTTCAGGTATAAGGCCATACCAGGAAAGAGCATAATCAAGGCTTACAACAGAGGGTCCATACACTAAATTAGCTACCGGCTCCAGAGCAAGAGAAGTTCTTCGCCACATCGGACCAAATACGTAAAGCCCCTTCCTTACCCTGATAATATGCCCTCGCCTTAATAGAGTAGAAACCGTATCCCTTGGCTTGCGGTAACGTGAAAGAGCAACCATAAGTTGAGTGTAGTCGAAAACTTCACCCTCAATCTGGCTGCGTACCTTCTCAATTGGTATCATTTTTTGCAATATATGTCCATAATATCTGGACTTAACATGCAAATATAGTGAATAATGTTATTCACCATATAATTCTGATTTACTTCAACAGGCAAAAGGAATCCTCTTTTTAGTTGAAGATACTTTACCGGAATTATGCTCATTAATCCTATTATTTTTGTTAGACAATCTTATTCCATCCTAAAGTTAATAAAAAAGGGAACAATCCGTTCCCTCTCTTTTTCTAAATGTTTTTTATGTTCTTCCTTCTGCCTGCCGCCATCAGCCTTCAGCCTTTGTGCAACCTTCTGCTTTATCTCTTTTACTCACTCCAAATACCTTCCAGGCTCCCTCAGAAACATCTCAACAGGTAACACAAAAATATTTCTGTTTTTCATGGGTACTGTTCCCATGTATAAAAGAATAAGACCGGCTTCGGGGTAATCATCACCAAAAGATACCAGACCATTATAATCCTTCGGTCTTATAACTTTTGTGTTCTTAACTTCCACAGCTTTAAAAGTCTTCCCTCCATAAAGTACAAAGTCAACCTCATTACCTGCAAGTGTACGCCAGTAATACAGCATTGCCCCGGGAAGAGCAAAGTCAGAATATGCTCTCAGGTGCTGTCCTACAAGCCCTTCAAGTGCAGGTCCTGATATTTCAGACTCAATATCAAGCGGGCCTCTTAGTCTCAACCGTCGGTATAATCCGTTATCAAATAAAAAGAATTTAGGATGGGACGCCGTTTCTCTTTTAGCTCTTTTAGCAAATACCGGAAGACGGTAAGCAAGCAACAGGTCCTCAAGAATGTCAATATATCCGGTGACCATTCCTCTTCCCAGCTGACACTCCCTTGCAAGGTTGCTGACATTAAGAACTGCCCCGTGCGAAAAACTGATAATCTCGAGAAAACGGGTAAAGGTGCCCAGGTTTCTTACCAGACCTTCAGCCTGAATCTCCTCACGAAGGTAAATATCCACATAGGATGAAAGAGTCCTTGCCGGATCCTTACTCCTGTCAACAACTGGTATAAGCCCGGTTTGTAATGATTTGTCAAGAGAAAAAGAAGACATAAGTTCTCCTGCTGTGAATGCATGCATCCTGCAATAAACTGCCCTTCCTCCCAGCAGGTCGGCACCCTCCCTTTTAAGCTTGCGTGCCCCGGAGCCGGTAAGGATGAATCTTATTTTCTTCTCCTCCATACTTTTATGGACAACGTCAAGAATGGATGGTACTTTCTGTACTTCATCAATAATAACCTGTTTCGGGCTTAAGGCGTCAATAGTTTTCAAAAGTGTTTCAGGAAAGGCAGAATATGCCCTGAACGTTTCAGGATCAAGAAAATCTATATATAAGGTATCTTTACCAATCAGGCTCTTTACGAATGTAGACTTACCTGTTCCCCTTGGACCAAAGAGGAAAAATGAAGTTTCAGGAATCTGCATATGTCGTTTTATTTCATCCATACATGCAAATTTAGACCTTTTTTGCTCAACCCACAAACATATACAGGCCTTTTTTTATCCCTCACATTTGCATGCCTTCTGGTACATGATTACTCGTAAATTACCGATTACCGATTACCGATCACCGATTACTTCTCATATACAAAATGTTGCATAAAGTGGTATTGAAATGAGATTATTCTCATGGCCAAAATTTTTAGCTGAAACTTTGTATGCCTTTTTAGGTTTATACTTTTGGATATAATGAGAAAGACTTTTGGCACGAACATTTTCTGAAGATTTTACTTCAACAGGAGTTATTTCTCCCTGTTTGTCCTGAATAATAAAATCAATTTCAGCTTTACCTTCAGATTCCCAGTAATATGGAGTGTAACCATTGACCTGCAATGCTGATGCCACATAGTTCTCGGCCAAGGCTCCTTTTATCCCTTCTAATTGAAGGGGCTGAAGTAAAAGACTTTGACTGTTTAATCCGGATTTTGAACAAAGCAAACCCGTATCTGACATATATACCTTGAAAAAATCAGGAACTGAATAAGCGACTATAGGTAGCATTGGGGTATGGCATTTTTCAACTTTCTGTATTATGCCGGAAGCTTTCAGCCAATCAAGTGGTGCTTCATACGCTTTAGCTCTTGCACCTGATTTAATCAAATTGTATTGAAACTTATGATTCTGCTTTGTCAACTGTGAAGGGATGCTATTAAAGGCAGCCATAATTCTTAAAGTTTCCATTGGACTGGCGTATTTAGCCATATCAGCCACATAAGAATTAAGAATGTTTTTTTGAGTAGAAACAACAAAATTAAAATCGCTGTTTTTAACATACTCACTCACAACCTGAGGCATTCCCCCAAGACCGAGATTAAGTTTAAATAACTCCAGAAAGTGTGTGTGTAAAGCACATTCTGAATTGTTTTCAAAACAGTCGAGAATGATTGCCACACCTTTCTTATTTCCCATGGCCCATAAAAACTCTTCAAAATCCATTGGATAAAGTTGTTGAATCTGAACTTTACCTACCGGAAAAGAGTATTGCTTTCGGTTAACAGCAACACCCAAAAGGCTTCCTGCCGCAACCACATGGTATCCGGGAGCTAATTCCGCAAAATATTTTAAAGAGGTGAGAGCCCTTTCACAAGCTTGAATTTCATCGAAAATTACCAGGGTATTCTCTTCGAAAATAGTTTGATTAGATAAAAGCATCAGTTGTGGTAATAGTTGTGCAGGCGAAATATCTTTGGCAAATATCATATTCAGTTCCGGGTTATTTTCGAAATTGAAATATGCTACATTCTGGTAGTTAGTCTTGCCAAATTGCAAAAGTGTAAATGTCTTTCCAACCTGTCTGGCTCCCTGAAGAATCAATGGAAGACGAGACCGGGATTCTTTCCAGGTTATAAGTAGCTTATCAATCTTACGTTCCATTTTATGTAATTTTTTATCATTTACACGTTCATTAATATGTAAATATAACACATTTATTGGAACGATTGATGATTTTTTTACACATTATGATTACTGATAAAAAGGTATTCGGTGATCGGTGATCGGTTTGTTCACTTTACGTGCCTTGCGTCTGCTTTGAGATCTTTGCGGTTAATGGATTTATCCCGGATATTAAAGGAGTCCCCATCCCAGCGACGGCCGGTATCGGTGAGGTAGAATACTTTATCGAAGTCAACATCAAAATACGGTTCTCCGGTTATCCCAAAATCACGATAATCATAATACTTCCACAACAACCGGCTATCCCACCTGCTCATCGGACTCCCGTGCATGCAGATCGTCCTTACCGGCGCTATCTTTCTCAGCTTCTCAAGATTTTCAGAAAACCTTTTTATTGCAATATCAACTAACTCCTTCTCAATCTCATCTCCCCTTCTCCCCTTCTCCTCTTCTCCCCATCTCCCCCTCTTCCCCTTGCGCCGTTACGCCGTTGTGCCATTGCGCCGTTGCGCCGTTACGCCGTTATTTTATAATCTCCCCGGCCCATAGCCTTTCCAGGAACTCCTTCCATGGCAGGATCATTATATTATCTACCTTTCTTGGATATGGATCAGTACTTACAATAATTGATTTCTTCACTTTATATTCTTCAGCAAAGCTTTTTAGCCCTTTAAGATGCCGAAGGGTTGCCATATTGGTAGACTTAACCTCAATTGCCACTTCATTATCACCTAGAATAAAATCAACCTCAATCTGAGATGCCGTACGCCAGTAATTTATAGGATATTTATGATTTGAATATTGACTGTGAGCGTATAACTCCTGATAAATAAAATGTTCAAATGCCTTTCCGAATGTCTCACTACCCTGCTCTATACGACCTCGTTTCAACAAAATATTTGCTATCCCGACATCAAAAAAATAGAACTTCGGGGCATGAATTACCCTGCGTTTTGGCCTTTTCTGATACGATTGCAAAAACCTGCCTGTCATAGTATCCTCAAGTATCTGAAAATACTCTTTTACTGTAGGAGAGCTTACACCACATTCAGAAGCTATATTAGAATAATTCACCATCTCCCCGTTTGAGAATGCTGCTGCTTCAAGAAACCTGGAGAATGAGAAAATATTCCTGATCCTGGCCTCTGCCTGGATCTCATCGTGCAGATAACTCCCGATATAAGAGGACAATATTTTATCAGGATTATCAGAAATATAATGGCGCGGTAATAACCCGCTGTTGAGAGCTCTTACCAGATTGAAGTCAGGTATTTCAGCTGAAGTAAGCGGATATAGTTCATGCCGCAGAGCTCTGCCACCTAATAGATTGCCTCCTGATCGCAAAATTTTCCGGGGACTCGACCCACACAATATAAACTGAACATTTCTATTGACAATCAGCCATTGAATATCATTAAGCAAGGATGGGATCCTTTGAATTTCATCCAGTATTACAGGGCCTGTCAGATTGCCGGCTTCAATTATTTCCTTTAATAATGCCGGACTTCTTATAAATCGATCATATTCTGATGATAACAGCAGATCGAAATACATGGAATCAGGGTAGAGTTTCTTAAGTAATGTGCTTTTACCTGTCTGCCTGGCTCCCCACAAAAAGG
>MENI01000020.1:0-68230 GCA_001768195.1 Bacteroidetes bacterium GWA2_40_15
CCTTTGTAAATTTATTTATGTCAGTAATGGGAAGTTCTTAAATTGGGTTTGTCTTTCTATCTTAATTTTGGGTGTCTTTCGCACAAAACAGGAAAAATATGTTGCAAACTATTTTGCAGTCAGTACTTCTTTTACTTTATTGTAAAGATCATCTCCTCTCAGATTCTTTGCAATGATTGTACCTGTCTCATCCAGAAGAAAACTTGCAGGAATTGCGTTTACTGCATAAGTTTTTGCAGCTGCATTACTCCAGTACTGCAGATCTGATACATGAGTCCATGTAAGTTTATCATCTGCAATGGCTTTTACCCAGTCATCTTTCTTCTGATCGAGTGATACTCCGAAAATATCAAAACCCTTCTTATTAAACTCATTGTAAACTTTAACAATATTTGGATTTTCCTTACGGCAGGGTCCGCACCATGCAGCCCAGAAATCAATAAGCAGGAGTTTTGAACCTATTTTTGATGAAAGAGAAACAGGATTCCCTTCAACATCATTCATTGTAAAATCAGGCGCCTTCTGCCCAATAGCTACTCTCTTCATTATAGTAACCCTTTCTTTAAGGGAAACCATTTGAGGTAATGAAGCAATAGAAGTATCAAGTTTATTTATATATGTCTCGAGCTCATCGGCTTCCATTTCGTAACTGATGCTTCCGAGAATTGATGGCGTAACATAAGATGACGGATTATTCAGTATAAAGTTTTTCTGATTTTGCAGCATCTGAGTCTGAACGGAATCAGCTCTTTTTTCAATATCAGCCAGAAGGGTCGTATTACCTGATTGTGTTGCTTCCTGATATTCGGAATAAATTTTTGCATAAATATCAGTCAGCACCTTATTTGATTCAACATATAATTTGTATTCATCATGTGTTTTTGAGCCTGAGATATCAGCCTTGAAAAGTGAATCAAGGGTTCCGGTCACTTTAATAACAGAGTTTTCCAGGTAAAAAGATGTTCTTTTTCTTGTATCTCCTGCTACAAGCTGAATCAGCTGAGGATAATCAACAGATCCACCCTTGAATGTGAATACTCCTTTTTTTGAAACTGCGGAATCAATACTTACAATACTGCCTGCATCCCTCTTCTGAAGATAAAAGGTTATGCTGTCAGATCCTTCAATTTTACCTTTAACCACATACCCTTTTTCAGAAGAGCAGGATGCGATCAGAAAAATAACTGCAAACAAATAGATAATCTTTTTCATTTCGTGCTGATATATATGTATAACTGTTTAAACCTTAAAAAGTTCGTGCAAATATAATATAAAATTCAACAGCCTCCGCTCCTGCAATATTTATCCAGCAGGATTTTGGCTGCCTTGAATGAAGTTATGTTGCCGTTATACAATTGTTTCTCGAGTTCCGGCCTGATATTCTTTACCTCCTCATCGTTATAAAAAGCATTTACAAAATATTCAGATATTGTATCATGCATTCTGATTACAGACTGACGTTTCCTGAACTCTTCAAAGTATCCTGTTCTGGTTGTGAATTCATAATAGTCGGTTATTGATTCCCAGAGCTCTTTAATACCTCTGTTTTTCAGGGCTGAGCAGGTAAGCGCCCTTGGCCTCCAGCCGGAAGGATTCAGCGGGAACAGATGCATGGCATTCTGATATGAGATGCGCGCTCCTTCTGCCACTATTTCATTTGGTCCGTCAGCTTTTGTAATTGCAATAATATCAGCCATTTCCATTATTCCTCGCTTAATACCCTGCAATTCGTCGCCGGCTCCGGCAAGCATCAGCAACAGAAACACATCCACCATTGAATGAACAGTTGTTTCGGATTGGCCTACGCCAACAGTCTCAATTATAATGGTATCAAAACCGGCTGCTTCGCATAAGATTATTGTTTCCCTGGTTTTTCTGGCAACACCTCCGAGAGTACCTGCTGAGGGAGAAGGCCTTATGTAGGCAAGAGGATGAATGCTGAGCTGCTCCATTCGTGTTTTGTCACCAAGGATGCTTCCCCTGGTATACGCACTGCTGGGATCAATTGTAAGAACTGCAATTTTCCTTCCTTCTTCAGCAAGGTAAAGTCCGAATGTTTCTATAAAAGTGCTTTTACCGGCACCCGGTACGCCTGTAATACCTATTCTCAGCGATTTTGAACCATACGGAAGGCATTTTTCAATAATCGATTGCGCCTCCTCATAATGCTGAGGCAGTGAACTTTCGACCATGGTGATTGCCTGGCTGAGGATGGTCCGGTTTCCGGAAACTATGCCATTAAAATATTCGTCAACCGAATATTTCTTCTTTTTCTGTCCTGTTGTTTTCCTCAGGATGTCAGGATTAATGCCGGAAGGTTGTGTAATTCCCTTATTTACCTTCAGTGCGCTCTTAAAATCCTTTCCCTTCTCCATCTATTTTGCTGCCGCTGTCGGCTGCTCGACATCAGCATTGATCATAAGAACAATTTCAGAATTTTTAGGATCATTAGTATATACATATACAGCTTTGGTAACCTTTCCCGAGTAGCCTCCTGAATTGAATGAAGCCTTTATTGAACCCGATTCCCCCGGTTTGATGCCAATACCCTGGTTGCCCTCCTGAATAGCTGTGCATCCGCATGTTGATCTGATGTGCCTGATCACAAGATCACTCTTACCGGAATTCTGAAATTTGAATTCAACATCATTCTGGGTTGATCCTTTTATCTTACCAAGATCAAAGGTGTTTGATGAAATCCTGAAAACAGGTGCATTCAGCATATCATCTTTGGAGAGGGAAGAAAAATCCTCTACCAGGTTTGCTGATATATAATAGTACACATTCTCCTGCACAACATCATTTACCTTTATTTTAACCATATCGCTTACATTTCCCCATCCTGCGTTTTTTGTGGCGTCATATGTTCCTTCAATCATTCCTTTCTGACCTGGTTTGAGAGTTTCAGGGGTTGCTTTCAATGACAGATGAGGAGGAAGATTGATAAATTCAACCTTTGCTTCCTTATCAGAAGAATTGACAAGCGGCATCACTCTTATTTTCTTCTCGGTCTTCTTGATATTTGTAAAAGCCAGATGATTGCTTTCAAACCTCACTGAGCCTACAGGAAATGTGAATAACTCAGTAATAGTCTTTTCACGGGGTACCACTTCACCTTTAATTGTAATGACAACCACCTCCGGTTTTGAGTTTGTATAAACCGACAGAGTCTTGTTAAAAGGGCCGGGTCTGTCCTTCGGATCATAAATAGCCGTTACCTTACCTTTCCCTCCTGCAGGAATAGGCGATCTGGTCCATTCCGGTGTTGTACAGCCGCAGGAAGCAACAATATTCTGAATTACAAGAGGGTCAGATCCAACATTAGTCACCACAAATTCATAAGTCTGCCTTCCGTCTTCTTCCTTGAATTTTCCGAAATCATGCTCTGTTTCCAACAGCTGCATCTTTGATTGTACCTGCTGACCATTCAATCCATAGGCCAAACCAAGCATAATGAATAATATTAATAACCTTTTCATATCTGCGTGCTATTTTAAATTACTTATATGAGAAATGCAAAGTTACAAATTTTTAAAGCCATTTATTTCTGTTATAACAAATTCTTTAATGTTTTGGTTGCATTCCAGGCATCAAAAACCAGACCGAAAAGAAAAATATTTAACAAAATCTCTAAAAAAGTAAACTTTGACCATTTTATTCTGTTTAAAAGTAGATAATCATTAGTTTTGCTGACTGACACGGATCAATTGGAATAAAATTTGATGCTAAAATGAACCGGGTCGATTTAAATTTGTCTGAAAGAATGGCTCAAATCAGGAAACTGACCATAATAGTCTTATCATGCATGCTCTATCTGAATGCAAGAGGGCAGTTTTATAATGGCCACCAGATGACATTCGGAAAGAACAAAGTTCAGTACTACGACTACTACTGGCAGTTTTACAGATTCGATGATTTTGACTGCTATTTCAATGAATATGGCCGCGAACTGGCTCAGTTCACTGCAAATTATGCGATGAAAAAGCTTGAGGAGATCGAGGACTATTTCGATTACACTCTTGAGAAAAGGATGATCTTCATCATATACAACAAGAGTGCTGAATATAAACAATCAAATATAGGCCTCGTGACATTTGACGAGGAATCATATAATATCGGTGGATTCAGCAGGATCATCAAGAACAAGGTGATGCTATACTATGAAGGGGACCATGTTGCTTTCCAGAATCAGATAGCTGCATCAATAGCAGAGGTGATAATCAATGAAATGCTTTATAATGCTGAAACAAAAGACAGGATAAGCAGTTCATCAGTAATCAACATGCCTGACTGGTATATAAAAGGACTTATAAAATATTCAGCGCACCGATGGGATTATGAAGCTGAGAACAGGGTTAAGGATGGTCTCAAGTCGGGCAAGTATAAGAATATAAATCATCTTGAATACGATGATGCCATAGATGCCGGCCAATCATTCTGGAGATTCATCGGAAAAGAATACGGAGATGCAATAATACCGAACATACTCTATTTGACAAAAATATATAAAAACATTGATGACGGCTTTGAGTATGTTATAGGCAAAGATCTGAAGGAATTGCTTACAGACTGGAAGAAGTTTTATACAGAAATGTATGCCGATGACAGGCAGTTGCCCGGAGAAGATGGAAATATCATGCGAAAATCCCGCAAGGAGCAGATCTTCCAGCAGGTAAAAGTGAGTCCCGGGGGTGATTACATTGCATATGTTACAAACGACTGGGGAAGAAAACGTATATGGCTCTACAACCAGGCAACCGGGAAACAAATGATAATATTCAGGAAAGAGCCTAAGTTCGAGCAGTTCACTGATGATTCCTACCCTGTTATGGCATGGCATCCCAATGGCAGGATAATTACATTCATCAACGAGGAAGAGGGAGACCTGGTAATGTACTTTTACCGTACGAATGAAAAAACAACAGAAACACGTAACCTGCTTTACTTCGACAAGGTACTGGATTTCTCTTATTCACCCGAGGGTACAAGTCTGGTTCTTTCTGCTGTTAAGGATGGTACCACCGACATATATATCCACACAATAACTTCAGGGACAAATGAACAGATAACCAGGGACATAGCAGACGATCTTCATCCCTCATTTCTCAGGGAATCGCCCGGAGAAATAGTTTTCTCATCCAATAGGTTATCCGACACCCTCACCAATACCGGAAGTCCGTTTGACAGACTTTCACCGACTTTCGACCTTTTCACCTATAATCTGAACAAGAGGAATAATAATCTTATAAGATTATCCGAAGGCAGATTTACTGACAGATTTCGGGCTACCGGAATTGCAAAAAACAAATTTACCTACCTGGGCGATCAGAATGGAATCTTCAACAGGTATGTTGCAACTTTCGACAGCGCAATAAGCTATATCGACACAACTACTCATTACAGATATTATATTCAATCACAACCGGTAACAAACTATGACCGGAACATCCTGAACCAGTCTGTGGCCAATGGCCCGGGGGTGTTCAGCGAGGTCCTTTTTAATAAGAGAAAATTTAACCTGAGAAAAGGCAATTTCGGTGATCTTTCCAAAATTCCTGAAAGCGAAATACTTACTTCTCAGTTCAGGAATGACAAGAATCTGCTACTGCACAAAGCTGACAGCATAGAACAACTGAGGCAGAGACTGATAATTGAGGACAGGAAAAGAAGAGATACTCTTACCAAGCCGATATATGAGTATTATGAAACAAATGAAGCTATAAATATTTCGCACTACGTTTTTGAGAAAGAAAAGGAAAACTATTACGAACAGTTATGGCGAAAGGATTATATGGATATCGACCTGGATACTTCGGAGCTGGAACTGCCTCTTATAAGAATTTATGAAACCTCCTTTTATAATAATTACATTGTAGCTCAGATTGATTTCAGTTTTCTCAATAACTCCTACCAGGTATACAGCGGCGGAGCTCCATATTATAATCCCGGGTTTAATATCCTGACACGCTTCGGGACAGTCGATCTTTTTGAAAATTACAGGATCACAGGAGGCTTCAGACTTGCAGGAGATTTTGACAGTAACGAGTATCTTCTCAGTGTTGAGAATCTTAAAGGCACCTTTGATAAGCAACTTATATTTCACAGGCAGGCTTTCTTCAGCTATAACGACTCATCTCTTTTTAAAACATTTTCACACAACTTATATCTTTCCTACTCCAAGCCCCTGACTCCTGTTCTGGCTCTGAAGGGTACAGTTGCCTTCAGGAATGACAAGCATGTATTTATGTCGACTGATATACCAACCCTCAATTATGAAAATATAAATCAGTTCTGGGGAAGCCTGAAAGGTGAAGCGATCTATGATAATACAAGGAAAAGGGCTATTAATATTTACTACGGAACAAGGTTCAAGGTATTTGCAGAATATCACAGACAGCTCAACCTGGCTAAGTCCGATATGATTGTGGTTGGAGTAGATTTCAGAAAATACACACGTATTCACAGGGAACTTATCTGGGCAAACAGGTTTGCAGCCAGCTCCTCATTCGGACCCACAAAACTGCTGTACTACCTCGGAGGTGTTGACAACTGGATGGGATACCTTTTCAACAACACCCCCATGTTTAACGATGCAACCCCTGTTACTCCCGGCCAGAATTACAGCTTTCAGGCGCTTGCCACAAACCTCAGGGGATTCAGGCAAAACGTCAGAAATGGCAATAATTTCGCACTTATCAACAGCGAGATCAGGTGGCCCTTTGTCAGGTATTTTGTAGGTCATCCTTTAAAGTCTAACTTCCTTAACAGCTTACAGGTTGTCGGATTTGGAGATATTGGTGCAGCATGGACAGGGACATCCCCGTGGGATGGGGAAAATGGCTATGACAGAGAGGTTATAACAAACGGACCTGTAACAGTCACTCTCGATTCCAACCGACAACCGATTGTCTCCGGATTCGGAGTAGGTGGCAGGGCTCAGATATTCGGTTATTTTGTAAGAGCTGACTGGGCCTGGGGTATTGAGAATAACTACATCCTGCCCAGAATTTTTTACCTCTCATTCAGCCTTGATTTTTAAAAAAAGATATATTATATATTTGTCAGGTTTTCTTTTCTATTCAAAAAAATAAGATAATTTTGGCAATTATTAGTATTTAAGTAACAAAAAATAATCGAAATGGCTTACAAAATTAATGACGACTGTACTGCTTGCGGAACATGTATAGATGAGTGTCCTGTTGAAGCAATATCTGAGGGTGATATCTATAAAATTGATCCGGATATATGTACTGATTGTGGTGCATGTGTAGATGTTTGCCCTGTTGAGGCTATTCATCCTGTATAGCGATCCGCTTAAAAAAATTTAGAAGAAGGGACCTGTCACGACAGGTCCCTTCTTTTTTTATTTTGGTGAATATCTGGCTTTCTCCAGTATGCCCTGGATATCAGTATCCTTCATTAATTCAGCAAGTTTTACTTCTGAATTTTTCATCATATACGATTCAACTATCCTGAATCCAAGCCATACAGCTGCCATTCCGGGCGACTCATTGGTGAAATACGATGTAAAAGGGGCCTCTCCGGTAAGTTTTCGGATTATGAACTGATCGGTGCTGAAAAGAAAATCATGTTCAAGCAGATACTGCCACATCTGTTCTTCATTGTTTCTGCAGAACTTCATCTGGCCGGCAGTGAAACCAAAGATAACCTCCTCAGGTTCATCAGGCAGCATGCACCTTTCATAATACTTAAGCTTTCCATAATGGATCATCTCCGTAATGACATTATCTGCCTGATAACCGATTGCTGACATATCCCACTCTGAATATCCCCATCCGTAAATACAGTCAGGCACCACATTCGATGATGTCATCCGGTCAGATAAATACTTGTATATCCCAAGCCTGGGATAATATTCACAATCTGATCCAAGATACCTGTCGAGTCCTATCCCAAGTATGGAATCGCCGGTTATAATGCTGTTATTAAACCCTGTTATGCAAGTATATACATCAGGAATATCTTTATCAGGGAAATGGAATTTGTAGTATCTGAAAGCGCTGCTCAGCTTATCCTCTATCTCATACAGATCGGGATAAACATTCATTACGGAACTGTAAACTTCATTATTCAGCCTGTCGGTACAAAACCTTACCAGGAAATCGCTGAATACACTGTCATTAACATCACCGGTATTGATAACATTACTGAAAAGCTGAAGAAAACCCCTGTATTTCTTCCTCAATGATGAAACATTTTCCGGAATATCATCGGGATTAATTGTAAACAGGTCGACCTCAAGCCTTTTTATTTCAATATTTACATTGATCCCGGAAGTATCGACTTTATAATGTCCAGATTTACAGGAGATTATTAAAAACAATATTAGAAAAATAAATATATTTAAAAGGAATTTTTTCTCCATGGTCCGATTTCTGATTGCAGTCAAAAATAATTACTTTTTCATTAGCTTCTTTGAAAAAATTCCGGAGAGGCCGACTTCTGTTTAAAATTGCTATTTTTACTACCAGTTTGCTTAATACCTTATAAGAATAAATCAGATTGAAATGAAAAGCTCACCAACAGGGATAATCAGAATATCTGCTTCACTTCTCTTCCTGTTGCTTGTTGCAGCTCCGGGCAGGATAATCAATGCGCAGCAGCATATCAGTTTTGGCATTCATGCAGATCCTCTTGTCAGCTGGTTTACCTCCGATAACAAGGATGTTATGAATGACGGTGCGAGGCCAGGACTCAATTTTGGGTTGATATTCAATAAGTATTTTGCTCCGAACTACGCCTTTTCAACCGGATTAAACCTCATAACTGCAGGAGGAAATCTTGTTTGTACCGACACTATTGAAATTATGCTTAATAATCCTGTTACCGTTTTGCCAGGCGACAGGGTTACCTTTAATATAAAATATCTTGCGGTACCGGTAGGGCTCAAGTTACAGTCAAACCAGATAGGGTATGTAACATTTTTTACTGATGTTGGTCTCGATCCGAAATTTGTGCTTGGCGGAAAAGCTAAAATCCCTGCAACCGGCATTGAAAAAGAGAATGCAGTAAATGAACTGAATAATTTCAATATGGGTTATCATGTAACAGGAGGCATTGAATACTCGCTGGGAGGAACTACAGCTCTTGTTTTTGGGTTGAGTTTCGACAGCAATTTTATAGATATTACAAAAGAAAACGGCAACCAGCCTCCGGATAAAATACACCATAAAATGCTCAATTTCCGGTTTGGGATAAATTTTTAAAGAATTTCTATGAGAATTTCTGTTTCGCAGCTCAATTACCATATCGGGAACTTCGATCTCAATAAGTCACTGATATGCAAGGCAATAACGAAGGCAAGAGAGGCAGGATCAGAACTGGTAATATTCTCCGAGCTCTGCATTTCAGGATACCCGCCCCTCGATCTTCTTGATCGTTATGATTTTATTGAGAAATGCAATCAGACGGTAAATGAAATTGCTGCTGAATGTCATGGAATTAAAGCTATTATAGGATCTCCTACAATAAATCCAAAACCGGAGGGTAAAAAGCTTTATAATTCCGCCCTGGTCCTTTCCGAAGGGGAGATAATTTTTACAGCCAGAAAAGCTCTCCTTCCCACATATGATATATTTGATGAATACAGGTACTTTGAACCTGAAAAACGCTTTTCTGTTTTCTCACTTGATGGATTGAAGCTGGCGCTGACAATATGTGAAGACCTCTGGGATGAACAACCTTTCGATAATAAATTTGAGAAAACAAGGCTTTACACAGTATCACCTATGGAAGAGCTGGTAAAGCAGAATCCTGATTTAATTATCAATATAGCCGCGTCTCCATTCTCATATACCAAAACAGAAGCCAGGGAGAATATTTTCAGAGACAAGGCCCGTAAATATGGTTTGCCGGTAATTTCAGTAAATCAGACCGGGGCAAATACCGAACTCATCTTCGACGGTGCTTCAGTAATTGTTGATCACAGGGGCGGGATATATAAAAAGCTGCCATACTTCGAAGAGAGAATAGAAACATTTGAAACTGATCACATAATTTCCGGTTCAGGCTCTTCAAAGGTTGAAAAGCCTGAAGAGATAGAACTTATTCATAAAGCTCTCGTAACAGGAATCAGTGACTATTTCAGTAAGTCAGGGCTGAGAACTGCCATTCTGGGCTTATCGGGAGGGATCGACTCTGCAGTATGCCTCTGTCTTGCGAAAGAAGCTCTTGGCAATAAAAATATCAGATCGCTGCTTATGCCTTCACGGTATTCGTCGGAACATTCTGTAAATGATGCCGTTGAACTATCAGACAGACTTAATACAAAGTATGACATAGTGAATATCGAGAAACCATTCCAGGCGTTTGAGGAGGATCTTGCCCCTCTCTTTAAGGGGCATGAAAAGGATGTTACAGAGGAAAATATTCAGGCAAGGGTAAGAGCCGTCATTCTGATGGCTGTATCAAACAAATTCGGAAGCATATTACTGAACACTTCAAATAAAAGTGAAGCGGCTGTAGGCTATGGAACACTGTACGGTGACATGGCAGGCGGACTATCGGTAATCGGTGATGTATATAAAACTGATATCTACAGGCTTGCAGAGTATATCAACAGGGAAAATGAAATAATCCCTGTAAATATCATTAAAAAACTGCCGTCAGCAGAACTGAAGCCCGATCAGCTTGATTCGGATTCATTGCCGGAATACAGCATACTCGATAATATCCTTTATAATTATATCGAATTGCAGAAACCGGCAGAACAGATAATTGAAGAAGGGGCAGACAGAGAGACAGTTTATAAAGTCATCAGGATGATCAACTACAATGAATATAAAAGGTACCAGGCTCCACCCATCCTCCGGATCTCATCAAAGGCTTTTGGTGCCGGCAGAAGGATGCCACTGGTTGCAAGATATTGACCTCATCCCCTAAATCACAAGACCCTTTCCCCTGGAAAAAGTGAGGTAAAATATTTAAAAGGAACGGAGGTTCAATACATGAGGGAATTTTTCGTACATTTGATATGTTTTATAACATAAATTACCATGCAGTATACAGATCCTTATGTCGGGTATTGCCTCGAAGAACCATCTTCAATATTCAAAAGCCTCCACCTCAGGGATAAGGAGGCTATTGCCAGGAATCATTTTACTTTATCAGTAAAGAAGGGTGATTTCATTTACAAAGAAGGAGAAAAAGCAAAAGGAGTTATCTGCCTTGTTTCGGGCAAGTTAAAGATCTACCGTATTGGTGCAGGTGGAAGGGAACAGATACTTAAGCTTATGAAACCATCAGAAATGGCTGGCTTCAGAAATATTTTTCAAGCCGGTGTATGGAATGATTCTGCAGCAGCCATTGAAGATTCGATAGTATGTATCCTTGAAAGAAACAGTTTTGCAAATATACTGAAGCATAATTCCGAGTTTTCATTTAAACTAATGAAATTACTCACTGACGAACTTACTTTCGCCCAGGACAGGATCATTTCTCTCACCCAGAAACATGTGAGGTCAAGGCTGGTCGAGACACTTCTTATGCTGGGCGAAATCTACGGTTTCGAGCCGGATGGCAATACAATAAATGCCTCCCTTTCGAGAGATGATATTGCACATCATTCAAATATGACAACATCTAACGCTATCCGGACATTATCAAATCTTGCATCGGAATGTAAAATTGAATTAAAGAGGAGAAAAATACGCCTTCTCGATATTCCGGCACTGGAAATGATAAGCAAATCGGGGTGATTTTTTGATTTCCTGTATCACATTGGTGTTATGAATGGACACGCCATGGCGTGTCCCTACTCCCTGTAAAAGACCCTCTTAACCCTTCCCGGTATCGAAGTCAGGATCTCATAGGGAATTGTTTCGCATATAGCGGCAATTTCATTAATCGAAATATTCTCACCGAATATTTCAGCAGTATCTCCTTCAATCGCTTCAACTCCTGTAATGTCAGCCATACACATATCCATGCATACATTGCCTATTATGGGAACTCTTTCGCCCCTGATAAAAAGACTCCCCTTCCCGTTTCCCATCTTCCTGCTGAGTCCATCAGCATAACCTGCCGGCAGAATAGCTATGATCCTTTCTTTATCTGACACATCGGTACATCCGTATCCTACAGGCTCGCCTCCCCTGATGCTCTTGACCTGTGATATCCTTGTCCTGAAGCGGCCGGCCGGCTTCAGTGATATACCCCCGAATATGTCGGCTCCATATATACCGATTCCCGGTCTGACCATCTCAAACTGATACTGCGGCATGCGAATAATACCTGCCGAATTAAGTATATGCCTGATAAAAGGATAACCTGTAGCTTCGCGTATCTTTGCAGCCGAGGCCAGGAAAATGCCAACCTGATTTCTGCTGAATTCATCAAGAGCAGCCTTTTCGCTTCCGGCAAGATGTGAAAAAACCGAAATGATCCTGATACATTCTTTCAACTTTATAGAAGAGCCAAGGTCGTCGATCTCCTCCGGCATAAATCCAAGTCTGTGCATGCCGGTGTCGATCTTAATATGTACAGGGTATCCTATTAAGCCATGTCTTTCAGCCTCTGAGGTAAAAGCTTCAAATGATGCAAAGCTGTACAACTCCGGTTCGAGCGAGTATCTGATCATTAAATCAGCCGATGAAGGATCGGGGTTCATGACCATTACAGGCAGTGTAACCCCTGTATTCCTTAGTTCAACTCCTTCATCAGCATATGCTACTGCCAGGTAGCTTACACGATGGTACTCAAGCAGTGAGGCTATCTCGGAAGATCCTGATCCATAAGCAAATGCCTTGACCATCGCCATAATCTTTGTCCCCGGATCAAGGTAACTCCTGAATACATTCAGGTTATGGGATATTGCATCTAGATTTATTTCAAGTACAGTCTGATGCACTTTCTGCTCAAGCACTCGTCCGATCTTTTCAAATTCAAATACCCTCGCACCTTTCAGGAGTATAATCTCATTTCTGAAATCAAGTGATCCGATATTACTGATAAAATCATCGGTTGAATAGAAGAATCTGTCTTCGGTTCTGAAGAGATTCCTGTTTCCTGTAAGTGAACTTCCAATACCAACAAATCTGGTAATGCCGGCCTTCCTGAGAAGACCGGCCACTTCACCATATAATTCCTCTTCAACTCTTCCGCTCTGCACAAAATCCGAAAGTATCAGGGTCGTCTTTTTACTGTTCTGTGACTTCAGGTAATCAAGAGCCATCCCGAGCGATCCCGGATCGGAGTTATAATAATCCTCTATCAGCTGGCAGTTGTTAATTCCTCCCTTTATCTCCATCCTCATAGGTACCGAAACAAGTCCTTTCAGACCCTGTGCAATCAATTCTGATTCAACCCGTAAAAAGAGGCAGACTGCAGTTACCATAACTGCATTCTCTACGGATGCCCTGTCGTGGAAAGGGACAGTATAAACATACTCTTCTCCGTTAAATGTAAGGGTGATCCCCGTTTTACCCTCAGGTTGAGTTGTGGCCTGTACAAAAATTGCAGCATTCTTATCCTTAAATGACCATGATATCAGATCTTTGCTATTCAGATTATCGTCAAATTTAATAAGGTCATTTATAATCTCATAATCGCTGCAATATATTATAACAGAAGATTTTGAGAAGAGTTTTAACTTTTCTGCCGCCTTGGTCCGGTTATCAGTGAAGTTTTCACTATGAGCATCTCCTATGTTTGTAATAATTCCTATTTCAGGGTCGATGATACGCTGAAGTTTCTCCATCTCTCCGGTCCGGGAGATCCCTGCTTCAAAAATGCCAATTCCGTATTTATCATCAAGTTTCCAGACTGAAAGGGGCACTCCTATCTGGGAGTTATAGCTCCTGGGGCTTCTGATAACCGGCACCTTGATGCTCAGAATATCAGCGAGCCACTCTTTGACAATTGTTTTGCCGGCACTTCCTGTTATTGCAATTACCGTTGAGCCGAAGGCTTTTCTTTTCCAGGTTGCAAGAAGGTGAAGAGCTGTAATCGTATTATCAGTAAGTATAAACCCTGCGTCAGGGAATGAGGATATATTTTCAGGAAGCTTCTCCACAATAAAGACCCTAAGCCCCCTTTGATACAGATTTCCTATAAACTGGTGCCCATCATGATTTTTTCCGCTGATTGCTACAAAAGCAATCTCGTCAGAATAACTCACCTGTCTGCTGTCGGTAACAATATCACTTATAATCAGATCCGGAGAGCCTGACAATACTCCTTTAACAATTTCTGCGATTCCGGAAGAGGTGAGCTTCACTTATTACTTCTTTATTGCTGCGTTATAACATCTTCTGCAGAGAGGCTCATAGATATTTTTCTCCCCCAGCAGTACAACCTGTGATTCATCACTCTTACGATATGAATACTGGGCAAGATTGCCACATCGTGTGCATATAGCATGGACTTTTGTAACATGTTCTGCTATTGCCAGCAATCCCGGCACAGGGCCGAAAGGCTTACCCATAAAATCCATGTCGAGACCTGCCACAATGATCCGTGTACCGTTATCGGCAAGCTGACTGCATACCTCAACCAATGAGTTATCAAAAAACTGTGCTTCATCAATAGCAATAACATCGGCATCACCTGCAAGGAGTAAAATGGATGAGGCATGGTCAACCGGAGTGGAAACAATTGATGTTTCATCATGCGATACTATACGTGTTTCGGAATACCGCTTATCAAGAGCCGGCTTGAAGATAACAACTTTTAATCCGGCAAACTGAGCACGTCTCAGCCTTCTGATAAGCTCCTCGGTCTTTCCGGAGAACATTGAACCTGTAATCACTTCAACTGATCCCCGTGTACCGCTTCTTGCCGATGAATTCTCAAGAAACTCCATCTTTAAATAAAATCATTTACCCTCTCTTAAAACTGCATTTTCACATTTCCACTTGTGGAATAATAGTTACTTTTGCAAAATAAGGAAAATGGTTTGTTTTATTAACATCTGTTTGTATGGATTTCAATGCAACCATCGATTTAATAATAAAAGATCTTAATGAGGCATGCTTAATCATTGATGATCTGAAAAATTATCCTGGGGTTCCGGAATTGCAGGTAGAGCTTGCCAAATCAAAATGCAAAAGTGCCGGAGATGTAATTGCCCTGCTCAAAAGTCTTAAGCAGCAGCCTGTTGAACCAAAAATCGTTAAAATTACTGAACCGCAGGTAAAAGTAGTTACTCCCGCAGAGGTAAAAGCAGCTGAACCTGTTGAGATGTTTCATCAACCGGCCCCTTCTGAAGAGAAAAAGCCTCCCGTGAAATCTGTAAAATTAAAACAGGATGAACCACCGGAAAAGGCTAAGCAGGAATCTGCAATTATGGCGGATAAATTCACCGGTAAAACAGCAAGTTTCAATGAAAGGCTGGGCACCAGGAAAAGTGAAGATGATGTTACTGAAATCATTAAGTCAAAACATATAAACAGCCTGAATGCAGCTATAGGAATAAATGACAGGTTCCTTTTCATAAGAGAGATATTCGATGGAAATAAAGATGCTTATGAACAGGCAATTTCAAAACTCGAAAAGACCGAAAATGAAGCAGATGCAAAAGCAGTTATTATAAGCTATACCGGCATTAATTCAGAAAATGAAGCAGTAAAGCAATTACTTGATCTTGTGAAGCGTAAACTCACTCCTGATGAGTAAGCTTATCCTGGTGCCAACGCCCATTGGCAATCTTAAAGATATTACTTTCAGAGCGCTGGAAGCCCTCGAAAATGCTGATCTCATTCTTGCAGAAGATACACGACAGGCATCTAAGCTACTGAACCATTTTAATATTAAAACTCCTCTTCAATCGCATCATATGTTCAACGAACATAAAAGTGTGGAGTCAATATGCAATAAACTGCTTTCCGGACAAACTATTGCTCTCGTTTCCGATGCCGGCACTCCAGGTATATCTGATCCCGGCTTCCTGCTTGTAAGGTCGTGCCTGGAGAAGGAGATCGCTGTAGAGACTCTTCCCGGTCCGACTGCCCTGATACCGGCCCTGGTTAATTCAGGCCTTCCATCTGACAGGTTTTGCTTTGAAGGCTTCCTCCCACAAAAAAAAGGAAGAAATAAAAGATTGTCCGGATTGGAGGAGGAAACAAGAACAATGATCTTCTACGAATCTCCATACAGGCTGGTCAGGGCTCTCAGAGAGATGTCGGAACATTTCGGACCGGAACGGGAAGCATGCGTATCGAGAGAACTCAGCAAGATTTATGAGGAGAATGTAAGAGGAACATTGTCATTTCTTGCAGGCTACTATACTGATAAACCTCCAAAGGGAGAGATCGTTATAGTGGTATCAGGTAAAAAACTATAAACATTATATGAAGCCGGCCTTCTGTTTGCTTCTCTCGATAATCTTATCAGATACACTTCTTAATGCTCAGGCAATTAAGGGAAAGATAACCGATCAGTCCGGTGAACCCGTTCCATATTCGACTGTCTATATCCAGGAACTGAAACAGGGGACAACAGCCAATACGAAAGGTGATTACGAAATAAAACTGCCTGCAGGCAAATATACTGTGATCTATCAGAGCCTCGGTTACGAACAGATATTTGCGACGATCAGCCTGACTGATAAACCTGTAATTAAAAATATCACCCTCCCGCTGCAGTACTATCAGATACCGGAAGTGAGGATCACTGCATCAGATGAGGATCCTGCGTATATAATCATGCGGAAGGTGATTGGCATGGCACCTTACTACCTTAATAACATCAACTACTACAAAGCTGAGTTATATCTGAAAGGGAATCTGTTTATCAACAAGATCCCGAAACTCCTGCAGAAATCAATGGCGATTGAGGCAAAGAAAGAGTCCGGAGGCTCAGTAAGCAGCCAGACAATAAAGGAAGGGGAAGCATATCTTATGGAATCATTCAACGAGATTGAATTCAATGCTCCTGACAAGTACTTCCAGAAAGTAATATCATCCAACAGTACCTTTCCTGAACAGGGCAACGATATATCTCCAATGGATTATATTCAGGCAAGCTTTTACCAGCCTGTAATAGCTGATATGGCTGTATCTCCTCTGGCTCCCAATGCATTCTCTCATTACAGGTATAAATATCTTGGCGCTACTCTTCAGGGGATCTATACCATTAATAAGATCCAGGTGATCCCGAAACGGAAGAGCCAACAGGTATTCGAGGGCACCATATTTATTATTGAGGATCTCTGGTGTCTTCACAGTGTTGACCTGTCAAATGAGAACCTGGTAGGCAAAGTGCGGATACAGGAACTCTATATCCCTGTTCAGGATGATATCTGGATGCCTGTCAGCCACAAGTTCGACGTTAATATTTCCATAGTCGGATTCAAGGCAGATGCGGGTTACGGAGGTTCCGTAAAATATATTGATGTTAAACCCAACCTGGCTCTGGCAAAACCAAAAACAATCTCTGTTGACTTTACAGGTCCTGAAAAACCTGACACAACAGTTACAAAGACAAAACAGCAGATTGAAAAGATACTGGCAAAAGATGATCTTTCCAACAGGGATATGGTAAAGCTCTCAAGGCTGATGGAAAAAGAATCGGAGAAGAGTGTTCCCGACAGTATCCGGAATAACCTTGAGATACAGGAAAGGACCACGCATGAAATAGAAAAGGATGCCGGCAGGAAAGATAGTTCATACTGGGCTCAGGTACGTCCTGTTCCTCTCTCTGAGATCGAAGTCAGAAGTATAAGAAGAAATGACAGTTTAAAGGCACTCTATTCTCCTCAGAAAGTAAAGAGTGACACAACATCGGGAACAGATAAGGAGAAAAAGAGCATGGCCGGAAGGAAAGCTCAGTGGATTCTTCTGGGACATACCTGGTCGGATACAACAGGATTCTCTTTTACACATGGCGGTCTGCCGGATATGAAAAATCTTACATTCAATACTGTTGACGGTTTCACATACGGATTGAATTTCCGGTTGTCAAAGTCATGGAATGAAGGCAGATCATCCATATCTTTTTTTCCGGACATCAGGTATGCATTCAGCCGGAAACAGTTAATGTGGAGGTTAAACAGCCAGTATGTTTTTGACGGACTGAATCAGAGGCAGATCTATCTCAGGATAGGTATGACCAGCAAAGATATCGGAAACGGAGGCGGAATAAATCCTTTCTTAAATTCAGTTACTTCTCTGTTTTTTGAAAAGAACTACCTTAAACTATATGATTCACGATTCATGATCCCGGGTTTCAGAACTGAAATAGTCAACGGATTAAACCTCGATATAAGTACCACACTTGAAGACCGGAGAGTTCTGGAACACACAACCGACTTTAAATTTATCAGTAGCACGGGTGAATATACGGATAACATACCGCACAATGCTTACCTCGATTCCACATCAAACAGCTTAAATTTTCTTACCGACCAGCGGCATGCTGATATAACGGCAAAACTCACTTATACTCCCTTCCAGAGGTACAGGATAAACAAAGGGAGAAAGATCCCCAGGGGATCAGACTGGCCGACATTTATCCTTTCATGGCAGCACGGCTTCAATGAGATTCCTGAGATCGACGGAATACGTCAATATGATATGATCAGGTTCGAAGTTTATAAAAATCAGGATATAGCCCCATTCAGTAAACTGAGATGGAGATTCAGGACAGGAGGCTTTACAGACAACAGGAACGTCCCGTTTTATGATTTCTTCCATTTCAATCCGCAACCTCCAATGGTACTTCTGGATGATTACCAGGACGCCTTTATGCTGCCTGCTTATTATTCACTCAGTACTCCTGAGGCATTTGGTGAATTCCATATCAAATTCACAACTCCTTACCTGCTTATAAAGCTGCTTCCGGGAATCAGTAATACTTTAATGCGGGAAAATGTAAGCCTCTCGTATCTCGGATCCAGGAATAATCCTCATTATACCGAACTGGGATACAGCATAAGTGAAATATTCTTTATGGCTGAACTGGGAGTTTACGTCGGATTCGAAGATTTCGGCTACAAAAGTATCGGCGGAAAGCTTGTTCTGAAATTTAACTGATCAATCTGCGTAAATCAGCTAGGCAAATGGAGGTTCTTCATGCAATCCTGACTCATGATCGAACTCACCTCCCATCTTTCTGAAGTTATCATGATTCATTTTTGATCCGAATGTTACGCTCTGTACTCCCGGGCTCATATCAGGAGAACTCACAAGGTCAAAATCATCTATATCGACAAACTGTGCTTTTTCTTCACGGAATTTCAGCCTTACATCATCAACAGGACCGTTTCTGTTCTTTGCAAGAATGATCTCAGCGATCCCTTTTGTTGAAGATCCGTCTTCAAAGGCAGGTATCCCGAATTTTTCCTGGCGATGAATAAAAACAACCATATCGGCATCCTGCTCGATTGCTCCTGACTCCCTGAGGTCCGAGAGTAACGGCCTTTTCGACCCTCCCCTCATCTCCACTGAACGGTTAAGCTGTGAAAGGGCAAGAATAGGTACATTAAGCTCTTTAGCTATACTCTTGAGGGACCTCGATATATTACTTACTTCCTGCTCCCGGCTGCCTGCATTCGCGGGTCCCGACATAAGCTGCAAATAGTCAACTATAACGATATCGAGCTTGTGCTGAGCCATTAAGCGCCTGCATTTGCCCCTCAGTTCACTGATTGAAATTGCAGGGGTATCATCGATAAAGATAGGAGCCTGAACAAGCTTTTTGATCCTTGAGTCAAGCTGTTTCCACTCTTCCTCATTAAGGCGGCCATTCTTGATTTTATCTCCCGGGATATCTGTTTCAGCTATAATCAGTCTGTTAACCAGCTGAATGGATGACATCTCACATGAGAAAATTGCAACATATTTCCCATGATCCACTGCCATGTTACGCGCCATGGATAGTGCAAATGCAGTTTTACCCATCGATGGCCTGGCTGCTATTATTATCAGTTCAGATTTCTGCCAGCCTGATGTGAGCCTGTCAAGCCTCGTAAATCCCGATGGAGTTCCGACAAGTGCATCCTCTCTTTTTCCGGCTGCTTCGATCTCCCTGATTGCATCCTTTATAACAGCATTTATAGGGGCAATTTCTCTTTTGATATTGCCTTCCGCGATCTGGAATATCTCATTTTCAGAAAAATCAAGAAGTTCAGTTATATCCTCAGTGTCATCAAAAGACCTGGTCTGGATAACTGATGATACCCTGATAAGCTCGCGCTGAATAAATTTCTGGGCTACGATCCTGGCGTGATAATCGGCATTCGCAGCTGAAACTATCTTCGATGTCAGCTGAGTAAGATAAACAGGCCCCCCAACGCTTTCAAGGAGATTATTGGCACGAAGTTCCTCTGTAACAGTATAGAGATCAACCGGGAACTCTCGTGCGTTGAGATCTGCAACTGCCTTGAATATTTTCTGATGAGCCTCCTTGTAGAAACTCTCCGGCCTGAGGATATCAAGGACAGTTATCACTGCCTCCTTTTCTAACATAACTGCCCCAAGGACAGCCTCCTCCATGTCGAGTGCCTGGGGAGGAACCTTGCCGAAATCAGGAAGCACAGGTACTGTTTTCTTAGGATTATTTCGCTGGTTTATCATTACCTGTATATTGTTGAATTACTGTAAATTAACATGATAATATTTAAAAGATTCAGAGCGTGTTAAAGGTATGATAACGATTAAAATAATGCTAAAAAGATGAGGCTTTTATTACAAACAGCTACTGTTAACAACTTGTTGAAAAGCTAACAGCTGAATTGCATGCTTCAGATTCAAAAGCATAATGAACTTCGTATTTTTACAAAAAAAATACAGGATGGTCACCTTCCCAAGAGCCAAGATCAACATTGGACTCAGGATCACCGGTAAACGTCCCGATGGGTTTCATGATATTGAGACTCTCTTTTGTCCGTTACCCTTATCTGATGCTCTTGAATTTGTGGTTGCTGAGGATCAGAAAAAAGGAGACATCCTCGCTGTAACAGGCATCGACATTCCGGGAGAACCCCGGGATAACATAGTAATGGAAGCGGTCAGAAAACTGCGGGAGAAACATCGTTTCCCCGCCCTTAAAATTCATCTTCATAAAGCAATCCCGGCAGGAGCAGGGTTGGGAGGCGGTTCATCAGATGCAGCATTCTTACTCAAAGGAATTAACCGGTGTTATGGCCTTAAGCTTGATGACGACAGACTTAAGGAATTGGCACTTGAGCTGGGCAGTGACTGTCCGTTCTTTATTGACTGTACGCCTGCTTATGCATCAGGCCGCGGTGAAATACTGGACCCCTTCGAGAAGCAGCCCCTTAAAAACCATTACATCATATTGCTTAATCCGGGTATAATAGTGAATACAAAGGAAGCATATCAGAACTGCAATCCTTCCAAACCTGAGTCATCACTTAAGAAAATGATCGATCTTCCTGTTGACAAATGGAAGGAGAATATCTTCAATGATTTTGAGGGCTATGTATTTGACAAACACCCCATTATAAAGGCATTAAAAGAAGAGTTATACAGGACAGGCGCAATATTCAGTTTAATGTCGGGAAGCGGGTCCTCGGTTTTCGGTATTTTCACTAAAAGGACGCAGATACCTGATAAACTGCAGGAATATATAATCTGGCAGGGAGCCCTCCTGTAAGTTACTCCAGTTCAATAAGAAGGACTCCTTTAGGAACCCTTGCACCCTTCTCCACGGCAATTTTCTTAACTCTTCCCTTCATGCTGCTCTTAAGCCTGTTTTTCATTTTCATGGCATCGAGTATCATCAGGTCTTCTCCTTTTTCAACATCCTGTCCCTCTTTAACAAGAATATCGATAATGGTTCCGGGTATAAAACTCAGTATAAGTTTCGGATCTGCAGGATTATAAAGTTTTCTGTTTTTAAAACTGCTGCTGATATGTGTTTTGTACAGACCGGAGTTTATGTTGAGGTATCCTAAATTATCATCGTTGCTGGTCATGTTCAATACTTTAAGTTCATTTAATCAACCGGTTAAAAAGGTGGTAATCCATGCTTTTTTGAAGGCATTGGTACATCCTTGTCAACTGATACTTCTATGGCATGCAGGAGGAATCTCCGGGTTTCCGATGGTTCAATTACTGCATCGACATATCCCCTGGATGCAGCAACATACGGAATTGAATGAGTTCTTATCCAGCAGGGCAAGTATTCTTTCCCTTGCAGTTCTTTTCCCCATCGCTTTCTGCTTTTCTATAGCCTGCTCTCCTCCGCCGAGAAGCAGTTTCTTGCGTTTCTCCTTTAATTCGGTTATCTTCCTATTTTCTGCCATTTCTTCAATTTTAAAGGTGCAAACTAAAGATTAATAAGCATTAAAAATATGATAATGGTCAATAAAAAAAATCAATTAAACAAGACTACATTAATTTCCTGATTACTTGGGAGCCATCTTATAAAGGGCGAAAGCAATAAATGTATAAATGATATTTGGGATCCACATTGCCAGCATCGGATTGAGGTTACCCTTTAGTGAAAATTGTGAGGCAAACTGCAGAAACAGTATATATGAGAAGCTTAATACCAATCCTATACCAATATTCATCCCTATCCCCCCTCTCACCTTCCTTGACGAGAGCGACACTCCTATAAGAGTCAGTATAAACACTGCAAAAGGGTTGGAGAATCTCCGGTGTTTTTCAATAAGAAAAAGCTTAAGTTCATCCGAACCCTGCAGCTGCAGCAGGCCGATGTAATCATCCAGTTCCCTGTAAGTCATCGTTCCGACAAAGCCCGGGTCTCTTGAAAAATCACTTGGTTTAATAATCAGCATTGTATCGAGTTGTTTACCCTTTGTAATAATCTCCTCGTCATCCATAATGTCGCGCAGGGTATAATTCATTGCTGACCATTTATTTGTTGCGGTATCAAATACCACCGTTGGTGAGGACAGTTTGGACTCAAGCCTGCCATGTTCACCAAATCTTTCGATTGTGAAGTTTTGTCCGCGCTGGCTGATGGGATTGTATGATCCCATAAAAACATAAATATTCTTACTTACCATTCTGTGTATATTCTCCACAGTAACTTTCCGGCTTGCAGAACGGTAATATTTATCCTCAAATTCCAATCTGTCAAGGTTTGCACGGGGAATAATAAAATTTGTCAGAATAAAAGCTAAGACAGCTATAACTACTGCAGAGATCAGGTATGGCCACATCATCCTTCTGAAGCTCATACCGCAGTTAAGAATGGCAATGATTTCGGTGTTGATTGCCATTTTGGATGTAAAGAATATTACTGATATGAATACAAACAGGGGTGCGAAAAGTGTTGCAAAATAGGGTATGAAATTAAAGTAGTAATCAAAGATGATCGCTTTGACCGGCGCCTCCTTCTCCATGAAATTATCAATCTTCTCAGCAAAATCGAAAACTATTGCAACGGTCAGGATAAGCACAATAGAGAAGAAGAAAGTTCCAAGGAACTTTCTTATTATATATTTGTCGATAATCCTGATCTTCAATGAAGTTACAACCTCACCGACAGTTTTTTTATCATTAAATCTTTCCATTTTCTGAATATACCGAGTCTGATCTTTTCCCTGGCTTCTTCAACCAGTTTCAAATAAAATGCCAGATTATGTATACTGGCTATCTGCGCCCCCAGGTTTTCGCCAGTCATAACCAGATGCCGGAGATAAGCCTTTGAATAGTTAAGACTTACAAGCGATGGACCTGCCTGATCGATGGGACTGAAATCATCGTTCCACTTCCTGTTTCGAATGTTTATTGTCCCTTCGCTTGTAAATAACATGCCGTTTCTTCCGTTCCTTGTGGGCATTACACAATCGAACATGTCTATGCCCCTGTCAATCGCCTCAAGTATATTTACAGGCGTTCCGACACCCATAAGATAACGAGGTTTGTCATCAGGCAGAATTTCGTTCACAACTTCGATAATCCTGTACATATCATCTGCAGGTTCACCCACCGAAAGTCCTCCTATCGCATTTCCTGCCATACCTGCTGATGCAATTTTTTCAGCTGATTCCCGCCTGAGGTCATCGTATGTTCCTCCCTGTACAATCGGGAAGAGAGACTGATCCCAATCCCAGACCGGATCCGTTTCTTTGAACCTTGCAACTGCTCTGTCGAGCCACCGGTGGGTCAGTGCCACCGATTTCTTAACATAGCTGTAATCGCATGGCCATGGAGTACATTCATCAAACGCCATAATTATATCAGCACCAATTACCTTTTGTATATTAACAGTATTTTCGGGAGTGAATATATGCTTTGAACCATCAATATGTGATTTGAATACTGCACCATCTTCAGTGAGTTTCATATTTCCGGTAAGGGAAAAAACCTGGTATCCCCCGCTATCGGTAAGCATCGGCCTATCCCACGACATGAATTTATGTAAGCCTCCTGCAGCTTTCAGGATTTCCTGACCAGGTCTGAGATAGAGATGATATGTGTTCCCCAGAATGATCTTTGCATCAATGTCCTCTGAGAGGTCCCGCTGCATCACACCCTTTACGGTACCTACTGTTCCCACAGGCATGAATATCGGAGTTGGAATTTCTCCGTGCGATGTCATTATAAACCCGGTGCGCGCCTTTGAATCCGGATCCCGGCTCTCGATGCTGAACATATTCTGTAACCTCATTTTTGAAGCACAAATGTAATCGTTCCGGAGCGGCTGCGGAAATTATGAGGAAAGATTTTTTTGATACCTTTGTCCGCAATGATAAAATAATAACAAACGATCTTAATATGAAACTGAGAGGCTTACTTGTAATTTTCTTCCTGGGATTGATAACGCTGCTGCACGCACAACCATTCATTGATCTTGAAACCGGTTTTGTCACTACCGGTTATAATGATGTTCGCATTCCGGGAGATCAGGGAACTCTCTTTTCTCTGAGTGAAGATCTGGAGGCAGCCTCTTCTTTTTTCATAAGGATAAAAGCAGGATATAAAATCAGGGAACGCCATAATTTATCTGTACTGTATGCTCCCCTGTCAGTAAAGTCAGATGGTTATCTGCCCTATGATGTTTCTTTTGCAGGTGCAGTTTTTCCGGCAGACTCGGCTCTTGATGCCATGTATAAATTTAACTCCTACAGGCTTACATATCGTTACGATATAGTACTCCGCGAGAAAGTTGAATTTGGACTGGGCTTTACTGCTAAAATCAGAGATGCAGCCATTACACTTAAATCACCTGGTTACTTTGCAGAAAAAACCAATGTCGGATTTGTGCCGGTTATAAATTTCAGATTGCTCCTGAACATGGATGAAAGACTAAGTTTTCTGCTCGAAGGGGATGCGCTTGCCGCACCACAGGGAAGGGCTGAGGATATCCTTTTTGCAGCTCAGTATAAGCTTAATGATCAGGCATCAATGCGTGCAGGATACCGGCTTCTGGAGGGAGGTGCAGATAACGATGAGGTTTATAATTTCTCAATGTTCAATTATGCCTCACTGGGATTCACATATACTTTCAATAAATAAGCTTACCCGGAACAAAACCCGGAAATTATTATCTTAATGATTATACTATTATCATTTTTCTTTTGTCTTTTATCTTATCAACATTGAGATTATCTTAGTAATATTGCCGCATATTTGAAAGTCAGATGCTAAATCAGGATAATCTGTTTCTTGCCATAACATTCCGGGTATTTCTAACAACTGCAGTTGTTCAGCTGTTTTATTATTTATGGTTTTACCTGGCAGTACCCCTTTTCAAACCGCCGGCAAGGACAGCTACTCTGTTACCTGTCTCCGTTATAATCTGCGCAAGGAATGAAGCTGAAAATCTGGATGCTTTTCTTCCCTTGATACTTGAACAAAAATATCCCGAATATGAAGTCATTGTCGTAAATGATTGTTCAGAGGATAGTTCATATGATATTCTTGGGAAATATCTTCTTAAATACCCTCATCTTAAGGTATCAACTATCAATAAAGACCCAAAATTCACACATTCTAAAAAGTTTGCCCAGTTTATAGGAATAAAAGCGGCTAAATATGAGATAATGCTCTTCACTGATGCCGACTGCCGCCCTGAATCGGATCAATGGATGAAGTCCATGGCCTCAGATTTTGATGATAAAACCACTTTTGTGCTTGGTTACGGAGGGTATTTCAGCAAGAAAGGATTACTCAACAAATTCATCAGATATGACAGCATGACAATTGCCATGCAATATTTTGGAATGGCTATCAGAGGGATACCTTATATGGGTGTTGGAAGGAACCTGGCATACCGGCGTTCACTTTTTTTTGCCAACAAGGGCTATGGAAGTCACAATCAGCTTGTTTCAGGAGATGACGACCTGATAGTAAATACAAATGCCACACCGGAAAACACAAGAGTAGAGCTCAGTATAGCTGCTCATACCCGGTCAGTACCCTCTGCCGGTTTAGAGGAATTTATCAAGCAGAAGAAAAGACATTACACCACAGCACCGTACTATAAGTTCAGAGATAAGGTCCTTCTGATAATTGAACCTCTGACAAGGGTCCTTTTCTATTCCTCATTTATCCTGCTCCTGGCATCTACATTTTTGTGGCCTTATGTACTTGCTGTATTCGGAGTAAGGATTGCGGTGCAGCTCATTGTATTTTTTCTGACCTGTAAGAAACTGAATGAACCCGGGATCATAATGGTTTCACTTTTTTTTGATATCTTTTCACCACTTATCCATATCGTGATCTATACGAGCAAAACATTAGACAGGACAGGCAGGAACAGATGGAAATAACAAACGGGTTATCGGATAATGCAGCGGCCGACTATGCGCTTGTTGAGCAGGCCAGGAAAGGCAATGAGAAAGCATTTGCCAGGCTGATGTACCGCTACAGGGATTCAATATACTACATGCTTCTGAAAATGGTCAGCAACCCTTCTGATGCTGAAGATCTGACAATAGAGGCTTTCGGGAAAGCATTCCGCAATCTTGACTCCTATACCCCAAAGTTCGCTTTCAGTACCTGGCTGTTCACAATTGCAACCAACAATTGTGTCGACTTCATAAGAAAGAAACAGATGTCGCCTGCCCCATTCGAAAGTTACCAGGATAACATCGACAATGTCACTGTAAATATTCAATCAGACCTTCCTGATCCTGAGGAGTCTTTGATAAACCATCAGAAGATAGCTGCACTCAAGGACATAATTAACCAGCTTAAACCAAGGTACAGATCGCTTATACAGCTTCGATACTATAAAGAATACTCCTATGAAGAGATCTCATCTGAGCTTAAAATACCCCTGGGGACAGTAAAAGCTGAACTTTACAGGGCTAAAACACTGTTATATAACATACTTATCAAAACAGAGAACAGGTAGTGACGGAGAATTTCCTGAAATACTTTCCTGAACTGAAAGAGAGTCAGAAGACAAAGCTTATCCGGCTAAAGAGTATCTATGAAAGGTGGAATGCAATGATAAATGTTATATCCCGCAAGGATATGGACAACTTCTATCTGCATCATGTACTTCATTCAATGGCTATTGCCAGGATCATTTCCTTCACCCCCGGAACTACCATACTGGATGTAGGTACAGGCGGAGGCTTCCCCGGGATACCGCTGGCAATACTCTTCCCTGATTCGGAATTTTCACTTCTGGATTCAATTGAGAAGAAGATCAGGGTTGTAACAGCAGTAAAGGAAGAGCTTGGACTGGAGAATGTAATTACAGTCAGAAAGAGAGTTGAAGATGAAAAGAGAAAATACCAGTTTATTGTAAGCCGGGCAGTAACAGATTTCTCCGGGTTTGTTAAACTAACACGTAAAAATCTGGATATCAAGGGACACAACAATCTGAAAAATGGTATTCTGTATCTCAAAGGCGGTGATCTGACTGGGGAACTGGCTCTGTACAGTACAATAAAAGTGTGGGAAATAAAGGATTATTTTGCAGAACCTTTTTTTGAAACGAAGAAGATTGTTTATCTGCCGGTCTGATTTTTTTGAAAAAAATGTGCTTGCCAAGTTTTATATTTCAAAAAAGTACTACATTTGCAGTCTCAAATCAGACAGTAAGTAATAAATAGCTTAAAAGATGAAACGGACATTTCAGCCATCAAGAAGGAAAAGGGCAAACAAGCATGGTTTCAGGGAAAGGATGTCAACCCCGAACGGAAGAAGGGTTCTTGCAGCCAGACGGGCCAAAGGCAGAAAGAAACTTACAGTATCCACTGAACTCAAGTTAAAAGCATAATCAGGTTATATTTAATCTGGCAAAAGGTGTCCTTAAAGGCACCTTGTTTTATTTTACCTTTGCACCTTCACAGTAAAATAAAATGAATCATCTCTTTGACCATATAACAGATGCCGGACTTAGAACAATAGCTGAAAAAGTTGAGAACAAACAGCGCATCAACCCTGAAGAGGGTCTGCTTCTGTTCAAAAAAGCTGACCTGCCTCTGCTGGGCATTATGGCAGGAATTGTGAAAAGAAGATTTACCGGAAGCTATGCCTGGTTCAATCATAATTTTCATATTGAACCAACAAATAAATGTGTATATAACTGCAGGTTCTGCTCATACCATAAACCTGAAGGTGATCCTGAAAGCTGGGAATACAGCCATGATCAGATAATGGATATAGTAAAAACCTTTGACAATAAGCCTGTTACTGAGGTCCATATTGTTGGCGGAGTACATCCTTCATATGATATTCACTACTGGGGATCTCTTATCAGAAAAATAAGGGATTACAGGCCTTCACTTCATATCAAGGCATTCTCTGCGATAGAGCTTGATTACATGATCAGTAAAGCAGGGTGCACAATTGAAGAAGGACTTAATATCCTTAAGGATTATGGACTCGACTCCATTCCGGGGGGTGGCGCTGAAATATTTGACGAGGAGCTGAGGAAGAGTATCTGTGATGATAAGGCATCTTCGGAATTATGGCTGAAGATACATGAAACAGCTCACATGCTTGGAATCCCGTCAAATGCTACAATCTTATACGGGCATATTGAGAATTATTCGCACCGCATCGATCATCTGGAACGTCTGCGCATTCTGCAGGACAGAACAGATGGATTTAATTGCTTCATCCCGTTGAAATTTAAAAAAGCCAATAACAAAATGTCATATCTTGGAGAGGTGAGTATAATCGAAGATATGAGAAATTATGCAGTATCCCGGATCTATCTCGATAACTTTCCCCATATCAAGGCTTACTGGCCTATGATCGGAAAAGAAGCAGCACAGCTTTCGCTTTCATTCGGGGTGGATGACATGGACGGAACCATTGATGACACCACAAAGATATTTTCAATGGCAGGATCAAAAGAGGAGAGTCCTTCAATGAATACTGAAGAGATATGTCATCTTATACAGGAAGCAGGACTGATCCCTGTAGAAAGAGATTCCCTATATAACCCTGTCAAAGAATGGTGATCCAATAATAATATTATCAGTACCTTTACGTTTTAACTTAGTTACAGATCAAAGGAATGAGCTTAAAGGATTTCATATTCAGCAAGGTATTTTTAAAAAATTTCGGGTTCGCGATAGCCATAGTTATCGGAGGGGTTATTATTTTGCTAATATGGCTCAGTTTTTATACCAGGCATGGACAGGCCAGACCAGTACCTGATTTTTCAGGACTAACACTTGAGCAAGCTTCAGCACTTGCGAAAAAGAGCAAGGTTAAGTACCAGGTAATCGATTCGGTTTATACTAATATAGTGCCCAGGGGATGCATTGCAGAACAGAATCCAAAACCAGGCTTCAAAGTAAAAAAATGGAGAAATGTAATACTTACAATAAATGCTTTCCATCCTGAGATGGTTGCAATGCCAGATCTTATTGATCTGCCTAAACGGCAGGCAATACTTGTTGTTGAGAGTTCAGGACTTCAGATGGGCCTTCTGAAATATAAACCCGATTTATCGGTTGATGTAGTCCTGGAACAGCAGCTTAACGGAAAAATAATTGCTAAAGGAGATTCAATACAGAAAGGTTCTGTCATAGATCTGGTGCTTGGGAAAGGACTTAGCAATCAGCGCACTCCGGTACCGGAACTTATCGGCTACAAACTGGAACCGGCCAGAAACAGAATACTTGGATCATCCCTGAACCTGGGAGCATTTATATTTGACAATACTATAAAGAACATGGAGGATTCACTGAATGCTTTTGTTTACAAACAGAACCCTGAATTCAATGAAGAATCGAATCTGCAACTCGGGGCCACTGTTTACCTTTGGCTGACAACTGACTCCGCAAAACTCCCGGTCGATTCAACTATGATTTTTTTACCAGACACTATTCCTGTTCCGGAAAATGTAAAACCGACCTCCAGTCAATAGATGATCAGACAGGTAACTATATTCTTGATTTTTTCATTAGCAGCCTGCTCAGTCGCTATATCACAGGAAGCGGTAGTCGGAATACAATCAAACTATTCTATCACAGGTTCGTCAGAAATGAAAAGCAAGAGTATTTCCTCTTTATCACATGATACAATCGAGCTGCCCTTTTTTGATGATTTCTCAGGAAAGTCAATCTTTCCCGACAGTAAAAAATGGGCTGACAATTTTGTATTTATAAATAATACATACTCAGATAAGCAGATCACAGCCGGAGTGGCAACCTTTGATGCAATCGACAACAGAGGGATGATGTATGAAACAGCAATTTCATCCGGTTTCATGGCAGATATGCTCACATCCCTGCCTCTTAACCTTAATTATACTGCAGCAGACAAAATCAAGTTCACCTTTTTTTTTCAGGCCGGAGGGCTGGGTGATTCTCCTGAGCCAAATGACAGTCTGACATTGCAGTTCCTGTCTCCTGAAGAAAACAAGTGGTTTGCTATCTGGAGGGTAAATGGCACGACGGATCAAAGCTTCAGGCAGGTATTAATTTCAATTGATGATCAACGCTTTCTAAAGAAAGGATTTCAATTCAGGTTCATAAACTATGCATCAATATCAAAATCGCTGAATACAGACGACCAGTCAATTATAGGTAACTGCGACCACTGGAACATTGATTATGTCTTACTTGACAAAAACCGTGAAGCTGATGACACTGTATATTCTGATGTGGCAATCAGGTCACCAAACAGATCGCTGCTTAAGAATCATGAAGCCATGCCATTGAATCATTTCAGAGAGATCGAGCTCCAGGAGATGAGCTCATTCATCCCCGTTTATTACAGGAACAATGATATAATCGTGAGGAATGTGACCAGAAATTTTGAAATATGGGATGTAAATAAAAACACAAAGGTGCATTCATTCACTGCCGGAGCTTCCAATATTGATCCGCTTACCAATGTTGATTACAAAGCAAACCTGATCTATACCTTTAAATCAGATTCTCCCGATTCTGCCAGGTTCAGGATTATTTCTTCCCTTAAGACAGATGATTTTGATCCGAAGGGAAATGATACTATTGATTACTACCAGGTATTCAGGAACTATTTTGCATTTGATGATGGTTCGGCAGAGATGGGATATGGCATAAATGGACAGGGCTCAAGGAATGCAATGGTTGCATACCGTTTCAATTCATATATTCCCGACACTCTCAGATCAATACAGATATGCTTTAACGATAGTTACAATAATGCCAACAAGCGAGCCTTCGACCTTATGGTATGGGATGACGATAAAGGTGTGCCGGGAAATATTTTATATACAGGAGAGGAGGTTATGGTGGAACATAATAACAGGATAAACGGGTTTTACACTTACGGAATAACTGACGGTGTTCCTGTTGATGGAGTCTTCTATATCGGATGGAAGCAGCGTTCTGAAACATTTCTCAATGCAGGTTTTGACATTAACACTCCCAATAAAGGAAGGCAGTTATTTTGGCTCAACGGGGAATGGCTGCAGTCGCAGACAAACGGAACCCTGATGATAAGACCGGTGGTAGGTGTTCCTGAAAAGACAACCTCGATTAATGATCTTTACAACAGAAAACTGAATTCTGTTTTAATCCGTCCAAATCCGGCGAGCAACTACATTACTGTCATCACCGAAGGAATGACTTATCCTGAATCATCCCGGATAACTATTCTGGATCTCAACGGAAGAGAACTTATGAATTGCAGAAATGAAGGAGAAATAAATATATCTTCCCTCCGTGTAGGAATATATATTGTTATAATAAGTACAGCAGGAAAACCAACAGGTTACAGCCGCCTGATCAAAGTCAGATAAAACACCGGATGACAAAGGAAGAGATTATTTCAGATCAACAGGAACTTTTTGAGCATCACAGGTTTGTGGTTGATCCTGGTCAGTCCTTGTTAAGGATCGACAAATATCTGTCATACAGGCTGGAGAGCACCTCAAGGACAAGAATTCAGAATGCTTCCAATGCAGGCAATATCCTGGTAAACAACTCTCCTGTAAAACCAAATTACAAAGTCAAGCCGGGAGATATAGTACAGATTGTACTTCCCAATCCGCCCAGGGAAATTGAGCTGATACCCGAGAATATTCCTATTAATATTGTTTATGAAGATGATGATGTGCTTGTGGTAAACAAGAAACCGGGAATGGTGGTACATCCTGCATATGGTAACTATACCGGCACCCTGGTAAATGCACTGATGTACCATTTTCGTGATCTGCCCCTGTTCAGCTCAGGTGAGGCAAGACCAGGTCTGGTGCACCGGATCGACAAGAATACATCAGGAATACTGGTGATAGCAAAAAATGAGCTGTCGCTTAACAGGCTCTCAAGACAATTTTTTGACAGGATAACCGACCGAAAGTACCAGGCACTTGTATGGGGTACACCCGATCCGCCTGAGGGTACGATAACCGGTAATGTCGGGAGAAATCTCAAAAACAGGAAAATTATGCAGGTGTTTGAAGATGGAAGCGAAGGAAAACCTGCAATTACGCATTACAGAATACTTGAAAATCTGGGATATATCTCACTTGTTGAATGCAAGCTTGAAACAGGCCGTACCCACCAGATAAGAGTCCATTTCAGCCATATTAAGCATCCACTTTTTAACGATGAGGAGTATGGAGGTGAACAGATACTCAAAGGTACAACATTTACCAAATACCAGCAGTTCATAAGGAATTGTTTTAAAATCCTTCCCAGGCAGGCTCTGCATGCAAAATCCCTGGCATTCGATCATCCTGTTACAGGGAAAAGATTATCCTTTGAATCAGAACTGCCGGATGATATGGTACAGGTTATTGACAAGTGGAGAAAGTATACTTCGGGAAGAGATAGCTGATAGCTACCAGCTGCCTCTCGCTCCGCCGCCGCCAAAGCTGCCACCGCCAAAACCGCCGAATCCACCTCCACCTCTACCGCCGCTGCCGCCTGAAAATCCACCCCATGACCCTTTGTGTGAACCGCCTGAGCCAAGCAGGCTCAGGAGCAACCACAATGGCAGATTGCCTGAACCAATGTTCCTGTTATTCGAACCTTTCGATTTCCCGAACATTGTAATTATGATTATGAAAATAATAAAGATGATCATCCCCACCGGGAAATCACCACCTGATCCTTTCTTTGCCTTCCTGCCATACTCATCAGATGAAAATTCTCCCCTCGCAAGTGACATCAGGGTATTTGTTGCAGCATTCAGACCCCCGAAGTAATCAGTTTCCCTGAATGCAGGCACTATCTCATAATCAATTATCTGAGCGCATGTTATATCAGGAATTGCACCTTCAAGTCCGTATCCCTGTACAATAGCTATCTCGCCGCCTGAATCAGCTGTTTTCGGCTTTACAAGTATCAGGATACCATTATTAAGCTGCCTCTGGCCTATACCCCACTTTTCACCTAACCGCTGAGTATAATCCAGAATATCATAACCGCTTAAAGTTGATACAGTCACAATAGCTATCTGATTGGAAGTTGAATCATTGAATGCCACAAGCTTCTCTTCAAGGGTTTCAACTTCCCAGTCGGAAAGCATACCTGCAAAGTCGTTTACCAGGCGTGGAGGAACAGGTCTTTCAGGGATATCCTGAGCAGATAAGCAGATTCCTGACAGAACAGAAAATAGTAATGCACCCGTTAGTAAAAGGGAATTTTTTGTTTTCATGTTATTCATTCCCCTTTAAGTGGTCGAAAGATATCTCATCGGACAGCTCGTTCACGTCACTTTTATTGTGCGGGAAATGATTCTTTAGCTGAGACCCGGCGAGGAGTATTCCTTTTGATAATCCATCGGTGAATTTGCCATCACTGAATGATTTCTCCATCTGTTCCCTGATCTCATCCCAGAAACCTTCAGGCACCTTTGCATTTATGCCTGCATCACCGATTATTGCAAATTTATGGTCGCTGACAGCAAGATAGAACAACACTCCATTGCGTTCTGCTGTCTTATGCATATTGAGTTTGGTAAAGATCCAGGCAGTCCTGTCAAGCACCTCTTCCGGACAGCGTGTCTCAATATGCACTCTGATCTCTCCTGAAGTAGATTTCTCAGCCTCCCTTATAGAGTCCAATATTTCAGATTGCTGTTCCTTGGTAAAGAACGAAGCGGCATTCATAACTGTAAATGTAAATGAGAGAGTTTAAAACTTTACCTCAGGAGCTCTTTCGGCGCCCTGCTGAGCTTCGAAATATGGTTTTGCCCCAAATCCAAAAGGCCCGGCAATAAAGCTCTGCGGAAATCTTTTAATATATGTATTAAAAGACATGGCCAACTCATTGAATTTCCTTCTTTCCACAGATATCCTGTTCTCTGTCCCTTCGAGTTCAACCTGCAAATCCCTGAAGTTCTGAGTTGCCTTCAGCTGGGGATACTGCTCCACAACTACCATCAGCCTCGAAATAGCTGATGAAAGTTCTCCCTGGGCCTGCTGAAACTGCTGCATGTTTTCAGCAGTCATGTTAGTCGGATCGATCGTAACCTGTGTTGCCTTAGCTCTTGCTTCAATAACCTGCGTCAGAGTTGACTGCTCGAAATCGGCGGCTCCTTTTACCGTATTGACAAAGTTAGGGATCAGATCAGCCCTGCGCTGATAAGCAGTTTCAACATTTCCCCACTGACTTGTCACCCCTTCATTCAAAGTGACCATGTTATTATATACTCTTGTGCCCCAGATTATTAAGCTCACAACAAAAAATGCAATAACTGCAACTATGATAATCGAAATCAAACAACCCTTTTTCATTTTTTCTTGTTTTAGAAATTTATGCAAAGGTAATATAAGCTCTGCGAAAATCAGCGTGATCTGCGGGAAATAAATCCAGTCTCCCGCTGATCTCGCAGATTAACGCAGATTTAACTAAAATGATTAAATTTGATCTGACATAAATATAAAGAATGAAAACAATAGCTATTGCAGCAGGTGGAAATTCCTCAGAATCAGAGGTATCGGTAAAAAGCGCCATTGAGGTCAGTAATATATTATCTTCCAAATACTTTACATATATAATAATGATACAGGGTACCAACTGGTACTGGGAAGATCCTAAGGGGAGGTATTTCAATATTGACAAAAACGATTTCAGCCTCAGAACAGATGATATAAAAATCCGGTTTGATGCCGTTTTCATTGCCATTCATGGAAAGCCGGGCGAAAATGGTTACCTGCAGGGGTACTTTGAGATGCTCGATATTCCATATACCAGCTGCAACGCTTTCTGTTCAGCCCTAACCTTTAATAAGCAGGCCTGCAAGCTGTTTCTTAAGGATTATAAAATCCCCATGGCCAGGGCAGTTATGATAAGGGAGGGTGATGAAGTAGATATAGATGCTGTAATTAAGAGTGTGGGTATGCCTTGCTTTGTAAAGCCCAACGACAGCGGATCGAGTTTCGGAGTTACCAAAGTTAAGAAGAAGGAGGATCTTGCATCAGCTTTTGAAAATGCCTTCAGGGAGAGCGATGAGGTCCTTATTGAAGCTTTCATGAATGGCAGGGAGGTTGCCTGCGGAGTTATAAAAACCCGGAGCAAGGCAGTAATACTACCTGTAACGGAGATCATCAGCAAAAATGAGTTTTTTGATTATGAGGCAAAATACACCCCTGGCAGATCACAGGAGGTCACACCTGCCGATCTTCCTGAGAAAGTTACCGACAAGATACAGAAACTCAGCTCCGAGATCTATGACCTTCTTGGTTGTAACGGGATAGTCAGGGTCGACTTTATACTTATTGACTTTAAGCCATACTTTCTCGAGATCAATACAGTTCCCGGCATGACAAAAGAAAGCCTGATACCCCAACAGGCAAATGCTGCAGGAATCCACCTTGAGGACCTTTACTCAATGGTACTTGAGGATGTGTTGGCGTAAAGGCGCAAGGGCAAAGGGCTTATTGATCCTTTGCCATCCTCAGCGCTGAAGTAGTCGTATAGTATTTGGTTATCATCCCGGGCACCTCCCATTCCGGAAGTTTTCCCTCCTTAAGATACTCCAGATATTTTGAGGTTACCTGTGCAAAGTGATCTTCATGGCTCACACGGTACTTTACCGGAACATTAATCTTAAAGGAATTAGCACCGGCCTTTTCAACAGTTAAGCTGTCATACGGCAATGAAGCAAGTGCTTTTACCAGTTTAACCCTGAAATCTTCAGCTTTTATTCCTTTGATACTTTCTAAATAAAGCGTAGGAAGATACTTCTCTTCCGGCCCCTGTTTAATGGCAATGTCGCACTGAGTACCACGCATAACAGAATAATGCGTATCACCTCCTCCGCGAGGGGCCTGATACTTCCATTCAACAGACACTTTTACAAAAACTCCCTTTATCTGATAGATCATCTCCCCGTTTGAATAGACATTCAGCTTACCATCCTTCAAATCCTTTTTCAGATAATCAGGATAACCATCAATACCGGTAACACCTTTGAACTCTTCGCCAGAAATGAATGTAGGCCATCTTCTTGCATCAACTATATTAATAACTGAAGGACTTAAGACCTGTTCAGGAAAACACTCCCACTGAACCATGTCAACCAGGTGTGTGGTTATATCGACAAGTCCTTCACCCTGCTGCTCAACATCAAAAAACCATGCCGGACGGATCAGCGGGCTGCCTGAAACAACTTTTGCGAAGTGATGTACACTAACTTTTGTCACCGCAGGATCATCCTTTGATCCCTTTACCAGAGTTCCAAACACCTCAGTGTTCATCGAGAGAAGTTTCTGAAGGGTAGTTGTCACCTCAAAACGCTCAGTCATAATATCATACAGCAAAACATTTTTCTCCCTGGCAAGAGTAAATGCATCCTCCAGTTCTTTAAAATCATCAGCTGATATTATCATAGGTTTATCAGCCAGAACATTAAGTCCGGCGCCGATTGACCTGGTTATATACTCTGCCTTTTTCCTGTTGTTTCCTGAAAGAACAACAACATTTCCTGATTTTTCCTGAAGCATTTTTTCAAAGAAATCATCTCCCTTATAAACAATTTCATTCCATGAGGTAGGATCCGACTGACGGGTATTGTAGCCATTTATCCTGTTGAGATGCTGAACGATATCAGGTCCGTCAGGTGCATAAACATGAACATCGGGTGATACCTGCTCATACATCGATTTCTGCACAAGGGCAGCATGAAAGTGCCCCGGGTCAACTGTGATCAGTTTTACCTGCTGACTGTTTTTCATAGAAGTGTCTGATTTGGCTTGTTGCTTGTCTGAACCGCCCGATCCGCATGAGGCGATTAACAATACAAGCGGAAGAATAGATAATAATCCTTTTTTCATATTTTATAAAATTCTTTAAGTCTTATACCCCGGATATATAAAGTTAGAATGAGTATTATTTGGAGTAGCTAAGATAAATAATTATGAGTAATAAAACCTGTTTTTCACAGCCTTCTCAAATGCCTCAATATTTTCATTACTTACCCCCGGTGGCATACCTCCGCCTGCTGACCAGATAATCCTGCTGTAAGAGCTGATCTCATCAACTGCTTTCATTACAGCAGTATCCACATCTTCCGGTTTACCTGAAGCGAGGACATCACGGGGTGGGATGTTGCCAACAAGGACAATCTCCTTTCCTGCCAGCCTTCGTACCTCTCCCATTGAGTGATTAAAAGAGAAGTTAAACATATTCACTCCGATCTCCTTCAGCTTTCCCGCTGTAACAAGTCCGTCGGCATCATTATGGAGAAATCGCACCTTTGCTCCTGTACAACCAAATATCCTTTTCAGATATGGTGTAACAAATTCATTGAACTCGGGTTCCCCTATAAAGCCAATAATATCATCAAGTATCAAAACACCCTCTATTGAGGGGAAACACTCTTTCTGCCACTCAAGCCAATCGCATATGAAGACGGATATCTTCTTAAGCAGTATGTGTGTCTTTTCAGGATCAGTTGCCATGGCAAGCATGAACTCTGTTGTGCCCATAAGAAAACTGGCAATATTCAGGGGCCCGCGGGAAACAGCAAACCTTATCTGATGGTCAGCTCTCATAATTTCTTCCCTGGTGTTTTTAAGACGGTTTATCATGAAGGGAAGAAGCCCGTCAGTTTTAACATTGGGTTGTGTAAGAGAGCCTGCTTCTTCAATTCCTGAAATAACTCTTTCAGCATGGGGAAGGTTCTTTTCAGGAAAAACCATCCCCGATCCAAATGCTGATGGTTCTGTACACATGCCATATTCCGACCAGAATGAGGGCAGGAACCATATCTCCGGAAATGAATTTATGGCTTTCTGGTTCGACTTTAGCCATAACTCATCAGAGGAATAATAATCAATGTTTGAAATACCGTACCAGCCTGGTATCCACGGACTGTCAATTATAAATCCAACCGGCTGATAACCAATGTCCTTACCATCGATAAGTGATAAAAGATCGTTCCAGGAGGAATTGCGCATTGTAGTTAATTTAATTCAGGGTTTCAGGGTTTCAGGGTTTCAGGGTTTCAGGGTTTCAGGGTTTCCTGACGGTATGAGTCGACAGGATCACATGTGCAAACAAGGTTCCGGTCGCCATAGCCGTCATCAACACGTCCTGCTGAAGGCCAGAATTTATTCTCCACCACCCATTTCAGAGGAAATGCAGCCTTCTGTCTGTCATATTTGTGATTCCATTCATTTGCCGTAACTACCTTTACCGTATGCGGAGCATTCTGAAGAACATTATCTTCCCTGTCTGCCTTGCCTTCCTTTATCTCATTTATCTCATTTGCTATGGATATCATAGCGCTGATGAATTTATCAAGCTCCTGAAGTGATTCTGATTCAGTCGGTTCAATCATCAGAGTGCCATGCACCGGGAATGACAGGGTTGGTGCATGAAATCCGTAATCCATCAGCCTTTTTGCTATATCTGCCTCAGTAATACCTGCTTCTGCCTTTAAGTGCCTGCAGTCGAGTATCATCTCGTGCGCAACAAATCCATTAGTTCCGGTATAAAGTGTCCTGAACCAGTCTTTTAGCTTTGCTGCTATATAGTTAGCATTGAGTATGGCGATCTTTGTTGCCATGGTAAGTCCCTCAGCTCCCATCATCATAACATAGGAATGAGATATTGTCAGCACATGACCGCTGCCAAAAGGAGCGCCGGCTACAGCAGTTGTACCATGGCTTCCGCCTGTGATGATCAGAGGATGTGAAGGGAGAAATTCAGCAAGCTTGTCATTAACAAGTATAGGTCCCATTCCCGGTCCGCCTCCGCCATGAGGTATTGCAAATGTTTTATGCAGGTTAAGATGACACACATCTGCGCCGATATGTCCGGGACTTGTGAGACCTACCTGAGCATTCATATTTGCACCATCCATATAGACCAGTCCTCCGTTTGTATGAATTATACCGGAAATTTCAGTCACTGCTGCCTCGAAAACACCATGGGTTGAGGGATATGTGATCATTAAACATGCCAGGTTCTCCTTGTTTGCTTCAGCCTTTGACTTCAGGTCATCAACACTGATGTTCCCTTTATCATCACATTCGACAACAACTATCTGCATTCCCGCCATAGCAGCGCTTGCAGGATTGGTACCGTGTGCTGAGGAAGGTATAAGTGCAACTTTTCTGTGACCCTCACCTCTTGTAAGGTGATATTCACGGATCACCATCAGGCCGGCATATTCTCCGGCAGCACCGGAGTTAGGCTGGAAAGATATTGCCTGGAATCCGGTAATCTCCTTCAGGGCTTCGCCCAGCTCACTCATTATCTGATAATAGCCTTCAGCCTGATCTGCCGGGACAAATGGGTGAATATTTCCAAATTCAGGCCAGCTCATGGCAAACATCGAGCTTGCCGGATTCAGCTTCATAGTACACGATCCGAGGGATATCATGCTGTGGGTAAGCGAAAAATCCTTACGCTCCAGCATCTTGATGTAGCGCATCATTTCTGTCTCGCTGTGATACCTGTTGAATGTTCCCTCCTGCAGAAAAGCCGATTTCCTTAAGTTTTTTTCCTCGAGGATCTCGCAGTTGCAGTGAGCAAAGATCTTCTTATGTTCCTTCCCTGCCGCTTTTGCAAAGATCTCAGCAATACTGTCAATTTCTTTTATTGTGGTAATCTCATCTGTACTGATATTCACCGAATTGTCATCAGGATAGAAGAAGTTCATCTGTGCCTCAGTTTCTAATTTTCTGATATCATCTGCTGAAACTCCTGATGGTAGTTCAATCTTCAACGTATCAAAGAAAACAGAATTTATCTGTTTGTATCCCAATTGCTTAAGATTGTAATTGAGTGTACAGGCTGATTTATGGATATGAGTTGCAATATTTTTCAGTCCCTCCGGACCATGGTACTGGGCATACATACCTGACATGGTTGCAAGCAATGCCTGGGCTGTGCATATATTTGATGTGGCCCGTTCTCTCTTTATATGCTGTTCACGGGTCTGAAGTGCCATTCTTAAAGCACTGTTTCCCTGTACATCGACCGAAACTCCTATTATTCTTCCGGGCATACTTCTCTTAAGCTCATCCCTTGTTGCAAAGAACCCGGCGTGAGGCCCTCCGTAACTCATTGGAAGTCCCATCCTCTGATTTGAACCTACCACTATATCAGCGCCCCATTCACCAGGGGGAGTAAGAAGTGCAAGACTCATCAGGTCAGCAGCCACACCTACCAGTATGCCGGCTGCATGAGCCATTGCGGTAAATGATTTATAATCCCTGATCTGGCCTGAAGCAGCAGGATATTGAACAAGAGCTCCAAAATAAGATTCATTGAAGGTAGCGCCTGTATATTTCCCCTGAACAAGATCAATCCCCAGGGGAGCTGACCGGGTTTTCATTACATCTATTGTCTGAGGAAAAATATCATCATCGATAAAAAACTTCACGGCACCTGCTTTAACTGAAGCTCTCGACCTTGCATTAAACATCATTATCATTGCTTCAGCCGCTGCAGTCGATTCATCCAGTAATGATGCATTTGCAATTTCCATACCCGTTAGCTGAATGATCATGGTCTGGAAGTTAAGCAATGCCTCAAGTCTTCCCTGCGATATTTCAGCCTGGTAAGGGGTATAGGATGTGTACCATGAAGGATTCTCCAGTACATTCCTTATAATCACCGACAACGGGGCAACTCCATAATATCCCTGTCCTATAAATGACCGGAACATCTTATTCTTCCTGCCGATCATCCTCAGATGGTTAAGATATTCAAACTCACTCATTGCAGGAGGCAGTTTTAAAGTATTGTTGAGCATTATCGATTCGGGGATTGTTTTCTTAATAAGCTGATCGAGAGAAGTTACTCCAATGGCTTTAAGCATAGACGGCAGTTCATGATCACGTGGACCATTATGCCGGTTAACAAAATTGTCTGTTGACATAAATTGAGTTTTTATAGTAATCCGGAGATATCATTAACAATAATACGATTTAGAAAAGACAATAGTATTAAATCCATTTTTAAAGAAAAATGCTTTAAGTCATGTTGAACCAGGGATTTGTTTTGAGCTCCCTGCCGATAGTTGTCCCGCCTCCATGTCCGGAGTAGACTACAGTTGATTCAGGCAGGGAAAATAATCTGTTCTTGATACTGCTGATTAAAGTTTCATAATGTCCTCCCTGAAGGTCTGTTCTTCCTATACTGCCGGCAAAGAGAGCGTCGCCGGTAAAAACGCATCCATCCTTTTCACTGTAAAAAGCAAGACCTCCTGCCGAGTGGCCCGGGACATAAAGTACCTTCAAATCAGTTGAACAAAATCTGATTACTTCATTATCAACAATAAATCTTTCAGGAGCCGGTGGCATTTCCATTGTAAGTCCGAAAATAACAGCATGTTGCGGGCCATTTTCTCTGTTCATCTCTTCTTTTTCGTGACTAAGAGCCCTGAGATTATACTTCTCAAGCAGATACTTATTCCCGAAAATATGGTCAAGGTGGCAGTGTGTATTCAGAAGCAGGACAGGATTAAGACCTTTTTCTTTTATATATGATTCAAATTCTTCAAATTCAGCATCATTATAACAACCGCAGTCAATAATTGCACAATCGCCTGAACTGTCTGTCAGCAGATATGTGTTAACATCGATCGGAGAAAAGATAAATCTGTGTATTTCCATCTCTTTTATTTTGCGTTTACTGTACCCTTAAGCATAGGCACAAAAATAAAATTCCCATGATCAGTGTATTCGAATGTATTGTCGCTTGTGCGTACAGCAACAGTCATTACCTGACTTATTGAACCGCCGATCGGAATCACAAGCCTTCCGCCATTTTTCAGCTGCTGAAGTAATGCTGAAGGAACCTCCGGTGCTGCAGCTGTTACAATAATACCATCAAAAGGTCCGTACTGAGATTTCCCTTCATACCCGTCGCCATAGAAGAAATCAACTTCATATCCAAGTGAAATCAGTGTCTTCTGCGCCTTCAGAAAGAGATCCCTGTAGCGTTCAATTGTATAGACTTTAGCTCCCATTTCCGCCAGAACAGCAGCCTGGTATCCCGATCCGGTACCCACTTCGAGGATCTTATCACGTTTTTTAATTCTCAGCAGTGAAGTCTGAACTGCAACTGTATATGGCTGAGAGATTGTCTGACCAGAACTTAACGGGAATGCTTTATCAATATAGGCATGATTAAGGAAAGCAGGATCCATAAACAGATGACGGGGCACAGTATCGATGGCCCTTAATACCTCCTCATCTGTTATCCCCTTCTGCCGAAGTACAGCAACAAGTCTTTTTCGCCTGCCTTTTGCTTCAAATGAATCTGTCATCCGGAATTTGTGAATTAGATTTTCAAAGAAGCAAAAATATAAAAAATGCAGGACAGCAGGTTAATGTTTTATGGCTCATTTCTTTTTGTATATTTAGGACATGAACCCATCTTTCCCCGTGAGCCACCATATACTCAGGACAACAGGAGACTATGCAGTTTCAGTACTATGCCTCATTATCCTGAGTCCTTTTATTATAATACTTTCCCTTATGTTACTTATCTCAGGGGGAGGACCTGTCATTTATTCCCAGAGAAGAACAGGGAAGAATGGAAAGTCCTTCAATATCTACAAATTCAGGTCTTTAAAACGGGGAACACATTTAGGTGTTGATCTGATAGTTGATAAAGATGATCCGCGAATAACCAGGATTGGAAGATTTATGAGAAAGTACAAGCTCGATGAGATCCCGAATTTCATCAACGTTCTGATGGGAGACATGTCAGTGGTGGGACCAAGACCTGAACAGGAATACTATATTGATAAGATAGTTCTAAAAGCTCCTGAATACAGAAAATTACTGGAAATAAAACCGGGTATTACCTCCTGGGGACAGGTAAAATTTGGATATGCCTCAACTGTTGATGAAATGATTGAAAGACATAAATATGACCTTTACTACCTCGAAAACAGGTCCTTCGCTTTTGATATGAAGATTATTTTCTACACCATAATAATTGTCCTGAAAGGAAGGGGGATTTAGGGGGGAGACTAAGAGACGGGGCGACGGGGAGACGGGGAGACGGGGAGACGGGGCGATTGGCCGACGCAGAGGCAGGAAGTCAGGTTATGAGGTTCCCCTCCCGGGAGGGCTTAGGGCATAACCGTCAATTTAAGGGGAGTATTGAAAATTCAGAGACTAGAATAAGTTTCCCCTCCTTTTCAAGGAGGGGTGGCCGGAATGCTTGATTATATGATGTTTACAAAGTTTAATTCCCGGCCGGGGTGGTTGATTAGTCTATCCGTTCGATTCATTTCTTTTATTTAAAACTTACCTTATCTCACTTTTCAAATATTCAGGATCCCGGAACACAAATCTGTTTTCAAAACTTTACACAGTTAATCCTAAGCTCCCCAGGTATCTATCCCTTTTTTTATCTTCCTGTATCTTATGATATTCGTCGTGGAGATCCCTATCAAGTAATTATAAGTATGAAGGACAACAGAAGTCAGTAATGTAAAAAAATCAATTAAATCAACCACCCCGGCCGCAAAAAATCATTGTAACATATTAATTATCTGAGTACTGCGGCCACCCCTCCTTGAAAAGGAGGGGAAACTTTAATGACCAAATTGCATCTCAATATTTTAATCCGTTTGCCATTAATGCTCTACCATGTAAATCCTTTCTCAGACTCCTTAAGTTGACGGCTATGGGGTTAGGGGTGGGTTTTTTGAGGGCTCAGGGCACAGGGCACATAGCGCAGGGTGGAACCCCATATTACATTAACGAATATTTCCCAAGTGACTTATAAATCGGCCCTTCCGGACGAAGAATACTTTCATAAAGAATGATTTCCGATATCCTGACTCTTTGAATCTCTTTTTCCCTGAATTCATCAAGAAGCACTTTCAGTATAGCCGGATCATTGATCTTTTTGACCCGGCCGAGTGTCAGATGAGGATTGAATGACCTCTCCTCAAGTTCTGTTCCGGTTTCACGCAGTTTTTGCGACAGGATTTTATGGAGTTTATTCATTTTTTCTGAAGGTCCGATACCTGCCCAGATAACCCGGGGATCCTTTGGACTCTTAAAAACTCCTGATCCTCTTATAACCAGTTCAAATTCTCCTGATCCACGGCACTGTTGCTGCAAGACAGAGCCTATCTCTTTGACCCTTTTCTCAGGTGTATCACCAAGGAAGAGCAGAGTAATATGTATATTGGCATTATCTGTCCATTTTATAACGTCATTCCTTAAAGCCTGCTTAAATGTTGAGAGCATCGCAAGAAGCGATTTGTCCGGTTCAACCTTCACCGCAATAAAAATTCGTTTCATAAGTACTGATCTTATTCTTTATTTTTAAAGTCTTCCCGCTTCAATCTCCTGTAATATCAATTCAATAACCGCATCATCACCATAGCGGTCGTATTCTGCCTTGAGATTGGTTCCGAACAGCCTGGCTATTCCCTGCCAGAATGCTGCGCTTATCCTTCCGCGGTATTCTTTTATAAGGTCATATGATGTATTCTGCGTCTCCCTGTCAATCAGCTTAATAAGAATTTTCCCCTGCGTAATTGTAAAATTAGTTATTTCATTTTCATGCTCGGCAAAGACTTCCTTTTCAACACTCTTCAGATATGCTTTACGTTCTCTTTCTCCCTCCACACTAATAAGTTCCTCATTTACCTTCTCCAGTTTGTTCCTCACAATAATTGCAAAGGGATATACTTTTTTGATATTAAAGATAAGTTTTTCATATCGCCGGTAATCACGTTTCCTGTTGGTGGCTTTTGGTCCACCGACTATTGTAACCTCTTTAATCTCAACTTCAGGCATTGTCTCCCCTCCCCGTTCTACCTTCTGAAGCAGATAAAACCGGTTCGGGATTGAATCCTTCCCATGCTTCAATGAATCAGCCTGTCCAATTAGATCAGCAGAATAAATCAACAACAGAAATATGAAAATAAATAACCTCACTATAGGATTGTTTATGCAAATGTATCAAATAATAGACCAGAATAAGCTACCATTAAGCTTCCGCAGAATAAAAGGATATTATGTACCATATTATTCTTATACACCACGGAGTCACACGGAGTTTCACGGAGAGGAACACGGAGTTAGAAAAACAGTGTGACTCAGTGCAAAACTCCGTGGAACTCGTGGTTAATAAACTGGTATATTTGTTTAATTTCACTCTTATGAATTTCAAAGTTGAAGAATTAAATGAGAGTCAGAATTTCAGACAGATACTGGCTATACATTACTCCGATCTTATTCCATTTATATTCAAATACCTCAAAAATATAACCTTTGTTACCTTCCTATTCTGGTCAGTCTGTATTGCTTTTTTACTGATTGCAGTTTTGTTAAGATCTTCAGTCAGCACAAGTCTTAATACCCTGGTTCATTCACTGCTGGGATTTGTCGTCTTTCCTATACTTATTATCCCATTTCATGAGTCTCTTCATATAATTCCCTATTATCTTTCGGGGGCCAGAAGCATAAGGATCGGAATGGATCTCAAGCAATATATCTTCTACGTTACAGCTCACAGGTATGTCGCATCACCTGTTCAATTTATAACAATTGCACTGGTCCCCTTTGCTGCGATCAGTATGCTGGTGATCATTCTGATCTTTTCCCTGCCCGGGCTATGGAAATGGAGCCTCTCAGCTTTTCTTTTTATTCATGCAACAATGTGCGCAGGTGATTTTGCCCTGCTCAATTTCTATTATATCAATCGTGATAAAAAAATCTACACCTGGGATGATGCGGATGAGAAAATGGCGTATTTTTATGAGAAGTTAGACTGATGGTACGACGGTGCGACGGTGCGACGGTGCGACGGGGTGAGTTTAACCTGTTTAATTAAAAATAATATTATGAATAAAAGTATTTTACTTTTAGTATTTCTGCTGACTATTTCAACGTCAGTTGTCCTTTCACAGATCAAACCCGATACGTTAACTTATGAACCATTTATCTGGAAATCGGAAGTTCCGGCAGGTAGTCCCTTCATGCAATCAGAGACTCTGAAAGGAATTAAACTACTTGGGATGAAAAGCGGATTTCATGTGGCGGATACATGGTATCCTACCTGGGCTGAAGACGATAAACTTTATTCACCATATACCGATGGCTCCTGTCCACGACTTGATGGGTCAAATGAATCATCAAACTCTGCAGGTGAAAATGCCACAACCGGTCAGGCAGTAATTGAGGGAAATGATCCGATGAACATTACTGTTTACAGTCTTGGTTTATCAAAAGCCTCTCCTGCCCCTTACCAGGGAAGATACCCATGCGGAAGTCTAATTTATAACAAAGTATGGTATTATGGTACGTACTGCCTGGCTCCTGCAGGGAGCGCCCAATATGGAGATTCGACATTCAACTGGCCCTGGATGGGTCCATTTGTCGGATTCAGGTACTCTACAGACTACGGACGCTCATGGACCGATACTCCCCATACACCTGCAAAACCATTATTCGCTGAGTCAGGAATAAATGGTTATCCTGTAAAAATAGGATCTCCCCACTTTGTAGATTTCGGGAAAAATATGCAGTATTCTCCTGACGGCAAAGCATACCTTGTGGCTCACGGGGCAGTAAAGAACGATAATCCTTACCGTTTCTACAATGTCAGCTGGATCACCGGAGATCAGATTTACCTCATAAGGGTAAGTACTTCCATAGAAAATATCAATAATGCTGCAGCTTATGAATTTTATGCCGGAAAAGATCCTAAGGGCAACCCGGTCTGGACCAATGATTTTACAAAAATCAAACCTTTGCTTGAATGGGATAACAATATGGGATGTGTTACAATTACATATAATGCGCCCCTGAAGAAATACCTGATGTGTATTACTGACGGGAGAAACACTTGTGCAAGGATGAATACCTATATTCTTGAATCTGACAGGCTTGAGGGGGAATGGAAGATGGTGACATACCTCAGAAACTTTGGAGAACAGGCATATTTTGTAAATATTCCGTCAAAATTCATAAGCAAGGATGGTAAATCTGCATGGTTACTCTACTCAGGTAACTTTGCCACAGACTGGAACGGGATGAAGATACTGTCAAATCCGCCAGGATCACATTACGGAATGGTATTCCAGAAATTTGAATTTATAAAATGACCATACATACAATACAATTACCAGACATGAAAAAAACAATCTTAACCTTAACACTTCTGATTCTGGCTGTTTCATTAGTCACAGCACAGAAAAAAATTACAAACCTGCCAGATCTGCCGGGATATGTGACCCTGAAATGTGATTTTCACCTGCATACAGTCTTTTCAGACGGTCAGGTATGGCCACTGAACAGGGTGGACGAAGCTATACGCGATGGCCTTGATGCTATTTCAATCACGGACCACCTTGAGTACACGCCTAAAAAGGATTTCATTCCGGTAGATCATAATGCTGCATGGAAATTATGTGAGGCTTATGCTCAGGAGAGAAATCTGATCCTGGTTCATGGAACTGAAATAACAAGGAAGATGCCTCCCGGGCATTTTAATGCACTCTTTATCAAGGATGCAAATCTCATCGCGAAGGACTCCGTGTGGGACAATTTTGAAGAGGTAATAAAACAGGGAGGATTCCTTCAATGGAACCACCCGGGATGGAAAGCGCAGGAACCAGACGGCATTCCAAAACTGTATGATATGCATAAGAGGCTGATTAAAAATGGGTGGCTGCATGGCATTGAACTATACAATGACGCAAGTCACTATCCTCTGGTGTTTTCATTCTGTGAAGAGAACAATATAACTCTCATCGGAAACAGTGATGTACATGGCATTATAAGCGAAAGATATAAAGAGCCTGAGCACAGGCCAATGACTCTTGTATTTGCAAAAGAGAGAAGCCATGACTCTCTTAAAGAGGCTATGTTTGCAGGACGTACCATGGTTTACTTCGGAGAAAAGCTTGCCGGAAGAGAAGAGTTTGCAAAACCTTTCTTCTACCAGTGTGTTGCTGTCAGGAAACCGTATTACCAGAATGATAAGACAATTTTTTTCGAAGTGACTAACAAATCAGATGTTCCATTCTACCTGGTTAACGGAGTAAAGGATGCACCTGCCGCCATAACGCTTGAAGCAAATTCAGTTACCAGGGTCGCAGTGAGTAAGAAAGTCACATCTCCTCTTGTTTATGATGTTAATAATGTGATTACAGGAGAGAAAAAGATACTTCAAATAGAACTGAAGTATTAAATATATTTCTGCGAGAATCTGCGGGAAATTTAAAACAGTTGCCCGCTGATATCGCTGATTTTCGCAGATAGGTGAATGCTAAAATTTCTGTTTTGCAAGTTTAAGAATATCATCGTCCTTTGTTACCGGTCTCAGCCTGAATGAGTATTCATATCTTCTTTCCGGCAGCCGGTACTTTGGATGTATTATTGCTCCCCATGAATCATCGCCCCCTACTCCCATCTGACCAAGGTCAACATTGAGGTTTACAAGGTCCCGTGGCTTAAGATCGGGTGTATGCGTATTTGCTGTTCTGGCATCCTTCCTGTATTGTGACAGTTTACCAGGTGATTCAAAGTCATCGTGTATGTAATTAAGCGCTGAAAAGCAGATTAAAGGATCACCTGTCACAAGAAGTCCGTCTTCATTATCATTGGAGAGAAGAAGCCAGCGGGTATCAGTCTTGTAACCATTCTCCTGAGGCCTGATATATGGAGTATACTGATCAGCAACAGTACTCACATAGATCCCGACTTCCGCAGAGGTTTTCCTGTCGGAATAGTTTTCATGAGGACCACGTCCAAACCATTTCAGGTTTCCAAATTCTTCAGGAAGCTGCATCTGCATACCCATTCTGGGGATTTCAGGTACACGATCGGAGACCTTCGCAAACTGATTTTTAATAACTACATCTCCTGAACCATAAATTGTATATATAGTCACGTAACCAGCCATTTTCACACCTGTAGAATCAGGGATCTCATACGAAAAACTGACAACAACCTTACCCATATCAGGTTGATTTACTGAAGCTTTGGCAATTACAACCCTCTCTCCTGCTTTCTTCCATACTCCCAGCTTCGAAACCATCCCATAACCATAGTCATTATCAGTAGGCGGTCTCCAGAAATCAGGTTCGGGTCCTTTCTTTATGAATTCCATCTCCTTATAAAGAAATGATTCCATACGTCCCTTTGCAAGGTCAAAAACGATTTTCATATCAGGACCTGCCACCTCAAGCCTGCTACCGGTTGTTTTAGTCTGAAGAACTGATATTTCATCTGACCTGGCTGCAGGCAGTTTTTCATTTGATGCCAGAAGGAACTGGGCTGAAGCATAGACATGATCTTCGGGTACAAGGTTCCATGAATCGCTTCTCATGGCCTTTATATTAAGGAAGTATTCTGTTCCCGGAGCAGGTGCAGGTTCTTTTACAGGAATCTGAACAAGTGCTTCAGCCTTTGGTCTGAAATCAGGCAGTGTTATAGTACCTGATTGCAATACAGCGCCATCTGCAGTCAACTCCCATCCAAAAGTAAATTCCGACAAGGATGTAAAATCATACTTGTTCCGGACCCTAATCATTCCATCCTTCAGATTGACAGGTTCAAAGTCGATATACTGGTATACTTTCTTAACCTCTTTCAGTCCGGGTTTAGGTGTACGGTCGGGCCATGTAAGACCGTTGAGGCAGAAATTTCCATCTGATGGTATTCCCTCTTCGCCGTAATCGCCGCCGTAGGTCCAGTACTTTTCACCCATATCATTAGTTTCGAGCAGACCCTGGTCAACCCAATCCCAGATAAACCCTCCCTGAAGCTTCGGGTATTTTTCAATAACATCCCGGTAATCCTTGAAATTGCCTGTTGAATTACCCATAGCATGGGCATACTCACACATAATTAGCGGCATATCCTGATATTTGTCTTTTGCATAATTCTCGAGATATTCAATTTTAGGATACATAGGGCACCATATATCAGTATGTCGCTCCGGGGCATTAGTAAAATGGCCGGCACGTTCATACTGTACCGGGCGTGTTTTATCCCTCTCTTTTATCCATTTATATCCCTTGAGAAAATTATTTCCATCCCCGGCTTCATTTCCCATTGACCAGAATATCACTGAAGGATGGTTTTTATCCCTCTCAACCATTCTCTGCATCCTGTCGAGGTGCGATGCCTCCCATTCAGGTTTGTCAGCAATTGTAACATCCTTATCGTATCCGATGCCGTGCGATTCAACATTAGCTTCGTCAACAAGATATAGGCCGTATTTATCGCACATTTCATACCACAGCTCCTGCTGGGGATAGTGAGAAGTACGGACCGCATTGATGTTATGGCTTTTCATAACACGGATATCTTTCAGGATCATTGCCTCATCAACAACATGACCATTATTATCGTCATGCTCGTGCAGATTGGTTCCTTTGAACGTAACAGCCACTCCGTTTACAAGAACCTGCGAATTGACTATTTCAATTTTACGAAATCCGGTTTTTACACTTACACACTCGAGTATATTCCCATTATTATCTTTCACTGCAATTAACAATGAATAGAGATTCGGTTTTTCAGCTGACCATTTCTTTATACCGGGAAAGCTCTTTCTGAAACTAAGATGGCCTTTAGCAGTTATTGAAATGTTTTTTGATTCGGTGTAAACCTTTTCATATCCGTCATAAACTGATGCATCCACAACGAGGTTTTGCGACTCTGGCAGCGAACTCTTAAGTGAAACATCGAGTGTCAGCAAACCGTCATTGTAATTATTCTCAAGGTCCCCAACTACAAAGAAATCATTGATATAACTCTTTGGGCGTGCATGGAGGAATACTGATCGCTGAATACCACTTAAGCGCCAGAAATCCTGATCCTCAAGATAACTACCGTCGCTCCAACGGTAAACCTCAACAGAAACATTATTCTTTCCGGGCTTCAGGAATTTTGTAATATTGAATTCTGCCGGCATCTTGCTGTCTTCACTATATCCGACAAGTTCTTCATTAATCCAGACATAAAATGCAGCACTGACAGCTCCGAAATGGATAAATACCTCCTTGTTCTTCCAGTCAGACGGAACCCTGAAGGTTCTTTTATATGAACCAACCGGATTCCATTCATGGTGAATAAACGGTGGATTCATTTTAAACGGATACCCTATATTTACATAAATTGGTACATCATAACCTCTTCTCTGCCAGTTTGATGGCACATCTGTATCTTTCCAGTCGCGGGTATCATAATCATCTTTGAAAAACCAGTAAGGCCGCTGATCGGGAGATTTCACCCAGTAAAACTTCCATATCCCGTCAAGTGAAAGTCTGTTCGGAGAATTTGTCTTTATTGCCTCAAGCGCGCCTGCCTCATCGGGGAAACTGATCATAGTAGCATGAGGATCCTCACGGTTATACTGATTCAAAGCGGGATTCTCCCAGTCGCGTGGTTCCTTCTCTGTAAAAGGTACTCCCTCATACTTACTGTATTTCTTACATGACGTAAAAATCATTGCGATGAGAAAGAAACAGAATAAAATTCTCTTCATTGTATTCAGCTTTAATAACAGAGATAAAGTTAACTAAAAAAATTTCTTTCAATTTCCGGGATATCGGAAGGAAGATTGATATTGGAAAAAATATTACGTACACCTTCAGTTTCATCGAGCTCCATATATCTTGTTTCAGTTATTCTGAAAAAGTCATGCACTGCATAATTATTTTCACCTGAAAGATATTCTTCGAGCTGAATTAAAACGGATCTTCTGTAAATTGAATGCAATGGCTCAATTGATTTACCCACTTTAGGTACAATGATATCACAGCTGCCGGCTTCAAATAATTCTATCTGTTGTTCAATCAGTTTGCGGTTCAGCAGAGGCATATCACCGGCAAATATAAAAACGGCATCACAGGTTGCAGCATACAATGCGGCATGAATCCCTCCCAGAGGACCTATGCCGGTATATTGATCGCAGACCAGTTTGCAATCGGGATATCCATTGAATTCGCCCGGAGTGTTTGTAACGATAATTATTTCACTGAACAGCTCCCTTAAGAGAGAGATAGTTCTGCTGATAATGGTCTCACCGCAGATTACCAGATTCGGCTTTACCACTCCATTCATCCGGCTGGCAGGTCCACCTGCCAGAATCGCAGCTGAAATCCGTTTAATCATCAGAAAAGTCCGGTAATATTTCCCTCAGAGTCAATATCAATATTCTCAGCAGAGGGAACTGCCGGCAGACCCGGCATTCTCATGATCGATCCTGCAATAGGCACTATAAATCCTGCTCCTGACGACAGCTCCACTTCCCGTATTTTTATTGTGAATCCTGTAGGTCGTCCTCTTTTTGAAGGATCATCTGAAAGGGATTTCTGAGTCTTTGCCATACAGACTGCCAGATTGCCCAATCCCAGTTTTTCAATCCTGTCGAGTTGCGATTTGGCTTTAAGTGCATATTCCACATGGTCGGCTCCGTAGAGAAGCTTACAGATCGTTTCAATCTTTCTTTCAAAAGACCATGAGAGGTCATAGAGTGGTTTAAAATTACTTTCCGAATCATCAATTGCCCTGAGTACAATCCTGGCAAGTTCAACGGCTCCTTTTCCACCATCTGCCCAGGAACTGTTGAGGGCAACCATAACATTATGTCTGTTGCAGTGCTTAATTAAAAGCTCAATCTCTTCAGGTGTATCAGATGTGAATTTATTGATCGCCACAACAGGCCGGAAACCAAACCATCTCATATTTTCAATATGCTTATCGAGATTCTCAAATCCCTTTATAAGCGCCTCATTATCTTTGTTCTGAAGATTTGACAACTTTGCCCCACCATGATATTTAAGCGCCTTTATTGTGGCAACAAGTACAACTGCATCGGTTCTGAGGTTTCCGAACTGAGATTTTATATTAAAGAATTTTTCAGCTCCCAACTCGCTTGCAAACCCTGCTTCTGTAACAACAATGTCACTGAGCGACAATCCCATCTTTGTTGCGATAATAGTATTTGTACCCTGGGCAATATTTGCAAAAGGTCCTCCGTGAATTATTGCCGGGGTTCCTTCAAGAGTCTGTACAAGGTTCGGCTTAATTGCTTCCTTCAGCAATACGGCCATCGCTCCCTGCGCTTTAAGATCACGGGCAAATACAGGTTTGTCGGAGTAGGTGTATCCGACGAAGATATTTCCAAGCCTCTTTTTAAGGTCATCAAGGTTCTCTGCAACACATAGGGTTGCCATTACTTCAGATGCAGCTGTAATGTTGAAACCCGATTGCCTCGGCACACCTTCTGTTGTACCGCCCAGACCAATAACAATATCCCTGAGTGATCTCTCATTCATGTCCATAACTCTCTTCCATGCTACAGTTCTCGGATCGATACCAAGGTTACCCTCCTTCAGCTGCAGATTATTGTCAATAAGAGCAGCCAACAGATTATGTGCCTTTTCCACAGCCGACATATCACCCGTAAAATGAAGGTTGATATCCTCCATAGGTATAACCTGAGAGTAACCCCCTCCTGCCGCACCTCCCTTAATCCCAAATACCGGTCCGAGAGACGGTTCCCTTAGAACTACTGTGGCTTTTTTACCAACCAGATTCAACCCCTGTGCAAGTCCTATTGAAGTGGTGGTTTTGCCTTCACCGGCAGGTGTCGGAGTAATTGCAGTTACCAGAACCAGTTTTGATTTTTTGAGCTTTTCCTCATGAATGTACCTCAGAGGTATTTTGGCTTTATACTTACCATAGAATTCAAGTTCATCCTGTGGTATCCCAAGTATTTCTGCGATCTCTCCTATTGGTTTAATCTTTGCCTCCTGGGCTATTTCGATATCATGTTTCATCCTCACAGTCTGATTTTTATGCATTTAACCGATTTTTATTGCAGATAACAGGTTTTCTTAGTATATTGTTAGTTCTCTCTTTCCTATTGATTACAAATGTAAAACAAATTGAATATGAAAAAGAACATCAGCAAGCTTTATGATGATTACAAACAGGGACGAACCAGCCGTCGCGACTTCATCAGGAAACTTACACTGTTCGCGGGAAGCACTGCTGCAGCAATGTCGCTTCTCCCTGTTTTGGAGGACAATAGCCTGAAAGCAGCGTCATCGGTTCAGGATGATGGCGATCTGATCACTGAGTTCATAAAATATCCTGCAGAGGCAGGCGAGATGAGAGGATTCCTTGCCCGCCCCAAAAAAGGCAAAAAATTCCCTGCAGTTATGGTTATTCATGAAAACAGAGGATTACAGCCACACATTCAGGATGTTACAAGAAGGATGGCAAAAGAGGGGTTTCTTGCACTATCGCCCGACGCCTTATCTCCGCTGGGAGGCACTCCCGATAATGACCCTGCAAAATCAGGTGAGATGATGCGAGAGCTTAACAGCGAACAGACAGTTAAGAACTTTGTAGCTGCTGTTAAGTATCTCGATACCCATCCGCTTTCAAACGGGAAAGTGGGTTGTACCGGTTTTTGCTGGGGCGGGGCAATGACAAATCAGGTTGCCGTAAACTCACCTGACCTTGATGCAGCGGTACCTTATTATGGAAGACAACCGGCAGCTGAAGATGTTCCAAAGATCAAAGCTCCGGTTATGGCTCACTATGCAGGGAATGACCCTGGAATAAATGCAGGGATCGCTGCCTTTGAAGAGGAACTTAAAAAGAACAAAAAAGAGTACCAGATATTCATGTACGAAGGAGCCAGTCATGCCTTCAACAATGATTCAAACCCCGAACGATACAATGAGGCAGCTGCAAAACTGGCCTGGGGAAGAACCGTGGGGTTCTTTAAGGAGAAATTAAAATAGACTGACATATACAGCCCAAGGGGCATAGCCGTCAACCTAAGAAGTCTGAAAAGGACTTACAGGGAGGATCAACAACGGCAAACGGATTTTTTATTGAGATGCAGTTTGGTAATAATAGTTTCCCCTCCTTTTGAAGGAGGGGTGCCGCAGTACAATGATAACTAAGGTGTTACAAGGGCTGGTTGCGGCCGGGGTGGTTGATTGGGAATACAAATCTGTTTTCAAAACTTAATACCGTGAATCCTAAGTTCTCCAGGTAATTATCCCTGATTTCATCTTTCTGTATTTTTTGATATTCTTCGTGGAAATCTCCGTTCGCATAATTCTGTCTCAACCGAAGTGAACCTGCTCCTTAGAGATGATCTGAAAGATTTAGGATCTTTTTTGTTGAAGAGGTTTTTGTTATTCATAGACATAAGGTAAAAAGAAATGAATAAATCAACCACCCCGTCCCGACACGGCTGTGTCGGGACACCCCTCCTTCAAAAGGAGAGCCTGCCCCGCTTCGGCGGGGGGAAACTTTTTTACTCACTCCTTAAAACAATATCCTTACGTTGACGGCTATGCCGTGTAGGGACATGCCGTGGCATCTCCCTACCTTTGTTTTTTACGCCACTCTTCACCTATCGCCTCAATAAATGGACGGCAGTGGTTAAAGAAATATTTGTACCCAGCGCACAGATAGTTTAATCCGGGCTTCCCGTCGGGGGATATGATAAATCTGTTTTTAGGGCATTCCCCGTTACACATTGCCCTTACTTCGCATTCAATGCAGTAACGCGGCAGAGTGATCAGTTTTGCCTCACCGAACTGTTTCTGCTCAGAACTATCGAGAAAATATGCAAGATCGTGCTCCCTGATATTCCCCAACCTGTGATCCTTATCAACATAATGATCGCATGAATAGAAATCACCATTATACTCAACCACAGGAACACCACCGCAATTTACCCTGAATATGCAGAGTGTATGTTCCTGATTGAAAGCTGTTCTGGCAGCCTCCTCAAAGACCTGGATCTTTATCCTGCCAATATCCTTTTCTACCCATTCATCAAAAATTGCAGAAAGGAACAATCCAAACTCCAGGGAAGGCACCGAATTGACGGAGACATCTGAAGAGGAACCTACGGATCGTTCCACCAAAGGCAAAAATGTAATATATTCTGCACCAATCTCTTTGAAAAAATCATAGACAAAAAGAGGATATTTCACATTCCCGGAATTCACAACGCAAAGAATCTCAGGTTTAATACCATACTGCTTCAGAAGCTTATAACCTTTGATCACATTAGCAAGGGTCGGACCATTTTTCACTGACCTCCTGGAGTGATTATGGAGATCTCCGGGCCCGTCTATACTTATACCAATAATAAATCCTTCCGCCGACAGGAAGCTACACCACTCTTCATTAAGTAATGTGCCGTTAGTCTGAATACCATTGACAATTTTAGTACCCGCAGGCCGGTGCTTTTTCTGAAACCCGACTGCCTTACGGTAAAATTCAACTCCCGCAAGCAAGGGCTCGCCCCCGTGCCAGGAAAAGAAAATCAGGTTATCAGTGACAGCAGATATATGTTGTATAACATATTTTTCAAGAATTTCATCCGGCATCAGAGGATGGGATTTCCCGGAAGCTAAAGAGATCTTATCCAGATAATAGCAATAGCGGCATCTTAGGTTACAATCAGCTCCGGCCGGTTTTACAAAAACCTGAAATTCACGTGAGACAGAAGTCATTTTATTCCCATTTTATCAGATTAAGACCGGCTGAATTGCTTTTTTCCATTCTTATTCTCCATTCTACCGGATAGTAGTTGTTTACCCGGTTACCTATATTGTTGACCCAGCCAATACTGATCCCCGTGAATTTAACAAGAGTCCAACCGCGCCGGTCAATCTTCAGCTGAAGGCTATCGCGCCTGAGGAATGCAACAGCATCTTCATAGCTGAGCTCAACCGATGGGAAGATATTTTCTGAAAGCCGGTCCGATAATGCCAGATCATGAGAAGGCAGAAGATCCTCTTTCTTTACTGTACATATCTTAGTACCGGCTTTAATTATCCTCAGACTCTGAAAAAGCTGAATATAATTATCCATGCTGCAGGGCAATCCCCATATATCGCCGCCCCATTTCAAAAATCTGTCATCAGGCAAAACGGTCCATTTTCTGAGTGACTCAATCTCTTTCTTTCCCGGTTTCAAATCAGCTCTCTTATTACTTCTGGAACTCTTCCATTCCGCTTTTTCAGTTTTCCTTATGATAGAAATAAAAAATCCCTCTCCTTTAACCATGCCGGGATAAAATCCATATCCTGTTATCCCCTTGTAATTGATCTCAGTTATACCCATGAAATCAGAAATATTCTGATTTATTGATTCCGCCTTGTGGTTATCAGCAAGCCACCTGATATTCTCCTCATTTTCACCAGGATTGAAGGTGCACGTGCTGTAGATAAGAATCCCATTCTCCCTCAATGCCGGCCATATATCCGCAAGTATCCTTCTCTGCCGGACTGAACAATGTATTGTATTGTCTTCAGACCATTCATTACGTGCAATATCGGTACGGAACATACCTTCTCCGGAACATGGAGCATCAACAAGTATGATGTCAAAATATCCTGTTAACCTGCCAAATGAGGATGGATCGCTCTGAGTTACAATTACATTCCCTGTGCCCCATTTTGTAAGAGTTTCAGCAAGGACCGATGCTCTGGGTTTAATTACTTCATTGGCAACCAGGAGACTTTCCTGGCTGATGAGATCAGCAATAAGTAAGCTTTTACCACCCGGAGCTCCGCACAGATCCAGGACTCGGACCGGTTCTGATGTGTTTAAAACGCTTGAGAGTGCATGCTCAATAAACATGCCTGAAGCCTCCTGGGGATAATAACAACCCGCATGAAAAAGAGGATCGAGAGTATATGATGGCCTTTTCTTAAGGTACCAGCCGTTTGAGGACCATGGAACCGGCTCTGAATCAAGGGGTATTCTCCCCCATTTCCGGGGATTGATCCTGATGCTTACGGGGGATGGCTCATCCAATGCCCTGAGAAGAGCCTCCGCATCGACATACTCCTGAGTTGAGATCCTTCTTACAAAGCCTTCCGGGAACATAATACTTCTTTCTCTACTGAATTTACAATTAACAAATAATTAAAAGAGATAATTTATCAGTCAATTTAATCAGAATTAACCTCCCAGACAAGTTTTTAAAGTAAGAACAATAGAACAATCGAAATCAGAATGAAGAAGTTCTGATTTCTTAATTCGATTGTTCTTCATTCGTTTGTTCACTTCTAAGGTTACCGTTAAATCTTTTCCAAAGGTAGAATACAGGTATTCCAAGCAATACAATCCCGAGACCGGGGAAAGTATAGTCTGGTTTATAGATCAGCAGAATAACCATTATAATAACAGTTGTCAGAATATATAATGCAGGTATATATGGATATCCGAATGCTTTGTAGGGCCTTGGAATATCAGGCCGTTTTGCCCTTAGGATGAATATTGCCAGTATAGTAAGGGCGAAGAATAGCAGCACTGCAAATATCACATAATCAAGAAGATTACCATAAGTGCCGGACAAACAAAGAAGAACCGACCAGACTCCCTGAAGAATAAGTGCAAATGCAGGAACTCCTCTCCTGTTAAGGCTTCCTACCTTTTTAAAGAAGAGTCCGTCAACTGCCATTGCATAATATACCCTTGGACCGGCAAGTATCATAATCTGATTGCAGCCGAATGTGCTTATCATAATGAATATTGCCATAACAATGGCGGCATAATCACCTATGATCACGCTCATTGCAGAAGTTGCAACCCTGTCGTCGGTGGCAAACTGGATTCCTTTTGCGATCGCATCCACACCATCGGGTGAACCATGCATAGGGAGTATTCTGATATATACAAAGTTAGTCAGCAGGTATAATCCCGATACCAGTAATGTGCCAAACAGCAGGCTTAAGGGAACAGTCCTTTTCGGATTTATCACTTCACCCGATATATAGGTTATATTATACCAGGCATCGGATGCAAAAAGCGATCCGACAAGAGCTGTCCCGACTGCCGCTACAAGGGTAAATCCGGCAATTGGGATTATTGCACCTCCATCTCCTATTCTGCCGGCCTGCCAGAAGACTTCCCTGCTGGCTGCCAGGTTGTTTATTCCATTCGTGAAAAGAAGTCCGACAATTATGAAACCGAGCAGGGCAATTACTTTGGTTGATGTAAATATATTCTGGACTGTTTTGCCTGTTACAATTCCTCTTGTATTAAGCCATGTAAGAAAGACAATCAGTCCGATTGCCACAATCTGGGTGGTTGTTATATTTAGTGATGCAACAGAAAAAAGAACATTTGCATCCGATATCCAGGGAAAGATGACACCGGAGAATTTTGCAAAACCAACCGCAACTGCGGCAATTGATCCGCATTGTATTACGAGGAATGTTGTCCATCCGAAAAGAAAACCTATCAGGGGGTGATATGATTCGCGAAGGTAGACATACTGTCCTCCCACGCTTGGCATCATTGCAGCCAGTTCGCCATAACTGAGTGCCCCGATTATTGTAATGACACCTGAAATAATCCAAACCATCATTAGCCACCCCGGCGATCCTACATTCCGGGCAATATCGGCGCTTACAATAAAGATCCCCGAACCAATCATTGCTCCCGCAACAATTGAAACACCATCGAAAAGAGTTACACGTTTCTGAAGGAGATGATTTTCGTTACTCATTCTGACAATATGAATAGAATAATTCCAGGATCAGGGTTATTAATTCAAACATTCTTTTCTGCTAAATAGTAACTATATTTGAATAAACACAAGTTTAGTAAGATAATCGGTTTAATACTATTTTACGCATAAAAAAAATGGCGTTATGAGAATAAAAAATCTTTTCAATGAAACTGCACTTCTTCGACCGGTAATTGCGCTCATCTTCTGTCTTCCTTATTCCATAACTGTTTCCGCTGTCGACATTCCTTATATTTTTCCTATACCTCAGGAACAAAAAGTTACCGGGGAGTCATTTTTAATTGATGAAACCATATCAGTTATTGTACCCGAAAAAGCAACTGAGCAGGATATTTCACTTGCCAGAAACCTGGTACGGGAGCTCAGCGACAAGTACGGGATTGCCCTTAAGATTGTTTCTGCCAATTCGGTTTCCGGAAAAGGTAGAAAAGTGCTGATGGGGACAATAAACAATCCGCTCATACTTAAATATTGTGCTGATAACAATCTGATCCTTAGTGAGAAAAAACCGGGGCCGGAGGGCTATATTTTACATGTTAAAAATGATATTATTGTTGTTGCAGGCTGGGATAACCAGGGAGCATTTTACGGGTTACAATCATTGAGACAGTTGCTTATGAAGGGTAATGGTAAAACAGTTCAGGGAATAGAAGTTGTTGACTGGCCCAACCTGCCTTTCAGGGCAATCAGGTTATATATACCAGGCCCCGATAATATAGCTTTTTTCAAGAGATTCCTCAGGGACTTCATGGCATTGTACAAATACAATAAGGTAATAGTTGAAGTAAACTGCATGAGGCTCGACAGGCATCCCGAAGTGAATACCGGATGGATTGAATTCTCGAAGCAACTGAAGTATAGCAGGTCAAATTCAACACAGGGTCTGTATGGCGAAGAGAAAAACTCAAGTCACTATGATGCCGGCGACGGATATATTCTTGAAAAGAGCGAGGTAAAGGATATTGTGGATTTTGCCAGCCGGAATTTTATTGAGACTATCCCGGAGATCCCCTCCCTGACGCATGGATATTATCTTCTGACCCGCCATCCTGAACTGGCAGAATATCCGGGTGATATCTATCCCGACACCTATTGCCCTTCAAATCCGGCTTCGTATGAGCTTATGTTTGATGTATATGATGAATATATTGAAGTGATGAAGCCAAAAATGGTTCACATAGGGCATGATGAATGGTGGGGAGCTCCGATGGGAGTATGTCCGCGATGTAAAGGCAAAGATCACTCACAATTATTTGCAGATGATATTGTAAAAATACACAGCTACTTCTCAGAAAAAGGAATTAAAACAGCCATGTGGGGTGATTACCTGTTAGAGAGCGTAAGAGGTACGCTTGTTCAGAACAGGATATCGTCTACCGGTCGGAAATACCAGACTCCCGGGGCAGTCCGTCCTGATGTGGTAATAAAATCAATCCCAAAAGATATCCTGATCTTTAACTGGTTCTGGGACAGCAGGAAAAAAGAGCAGGAATTGCACGAATTCGGATTTCCCCAGGTCTATGGAAATTTTACTCCCGCTATCAGTAACTGGGATGAAAGGATAAAATCATTTAACCTGACAGGAGGAGCACCATCAGCATGGGCATCGACAAATGAATTCAATTTCGGAAAAGATCTTGTTCTTGACTTTGTCGGATGTGCAAACCTTCTATGGTCAAAACATACAATAAACCAGACAGAACTTGGGGAGATTGTACGACACAGCATGCCTTCAATAAGGAATGCTTTTTCAGGTAAAAGAATTCCAAGTGAAGATGGGGACCCGGTAGTCCCGGTTGATATCTCGTCACACTTCAATCTTCCGGAAGATACTAAAGTGTTTGACATCAATATGAGTTCCCTTAAAGGAGGTACAATTCAATCAGGCACAAAACAGTTTAAGCTGGCAAACCCTGCCGGCAAACCAGGAAACATGTTAATTGCTGCCGGTTCTTATGGCAAAGAGAGGAACCCATTGCCCGGGAGTGTAAACGGGATAAAGATAGGAGATGATGCAAGCAGCCTCATCTTCCTGCATGCATGTGCGATTCCGGCCGCTAATCAGAAAGCATATTTCAATATTCCCAATTTCTTTGATTCTGCAGACCTCCTGGGATGGTATGAAATTGTATATGAAGACGGGCTTAAGGAAATAATACCCATTCAATATGGTGTTAATATTCTCGAATGGAATCCCGGAGGTGAAAAAAGTATTGACAAAAAAGAAGGAGATACCGGATCACCCCAGCATGCCTACTGCTATGAGGCAGATCCTGTATCATGCTCAGCCGACATGAAGAATAATCCGGTTACATTTTTTGCCCTTGAATGGGTAAATCCACGTTTTGGAAAGGTGATAAAAGAGGTGAACCTGCATGGGTCGGAGAACTATCAGGCAACACAGCAGGATTATGGCAAGGTTGTTACCGAACCAATGAATAGCAATGCAATAATTCTGGCAGGAATAAGTAAGGTGGTGAAACGGGTGCCATATATTCCCAGATAGCAATCTCCTGCCAGTACAAGGATTAAATAATTGAAATAAAGACACATATGAAAAGCAGTATCTTACTATTTGCCGCCATAGCTCTTCTTTGGAGTTGTACTAATAAACAGGAACCAGCCCTCAGGCAGGGTAATTTCTACACGGAAGAAGAGGGAAAAGCGGAACTGAAAAAACTGGAATCGATGTATGATAATTCTGAGGAATGGGAAACCAGGAAACAACTGCTCCGTGAGAATATTCTTAAGGGACTGAACCTTTCACCGATGCCATCACGGACTCCTCTGAATGCTGTTATCAGTTCAAAAAGGACCTTTGAGGGATATTCTGTTGAGAATGTTTATTTCGAGAGCATTTCTGGCTTCTATGTCTTTGGCAACCTTTACAGGCCACTTGATGATTCAAAAAAACATCCCGGGATCCTTTCTCCCCACGGGCATTTCAGCGGGGACTCACTGGGCGCATGGGGCCGTTTTCATCCTGATATGCAGAAACGATGCGCCACTTTTGCCCGCATGGGAGCCGTTGTGTTCAGCTACAGCATGTACGGATGGGGAGGGGAATCAGCCAGGCAGATCGATCCTTCAGCCATCATTGAAAAACCCGATCAGGCAAGGATATCCGAATTACATGGTGTCCCTGTTGCATTGACAATGCAGACATTGAACAGTATCAGAGCGCTTGACTACCTTGAGACCCTGCCTGATGTCGATATGAGCAGAATAGCTGTGACCGGCGCTTCCGGAGGAGGTACCCAGACTTTCCTTTTGGCAGCATTAGATAACCGGGTAAGTGTAAGTATCCCTGTTGTGATGGTCTCATGTCACTTCTTCGGAGGATGCAACTGTGAAAGCGGATTACCTGTACACCAGAGCGATAAGCACTTCACCAACAATGCTGAAATTGCCGCGATGATTGCGCCTAAGCCGCTTCTGATGATCTCTGATGGTGCTGACTGGACCAAAAATGAACCTACAGTGGAATTGCCGTTCATAAAAAGGATATTTGAATTCTATCAGGCAGGTGAAAATGTTGAGAACGTACATTTCCCGAATGGAGTTCACGATTATAACTTCGAAAAGAGAATACCTGTTTACCGGTTTCTTGCAAAGCATCTTGGGATGGATATTCAGGCAGTTACTGCTGTTGATGGCTCAATTGATGAGAGCAAAAGCATAGCAGAGAGGGCAACTGATCTGCTGTCATTCACCAGTGAAAAACCTCTGCCTCCAAATGCACTTTCAGGCAGCGAAGCAATTGAAGCAGCCCTTAAAAAACTTAAATAAATGGCATACGACGGTGCAATTGATAATTTGTATCTATGAGGAACAGGCTACTGTCATGGACTCTTTTGTTTGCCTGCAATCTGATGTGGTCGCTTCAGTTCACATGCATTAAACTTACACAGGATCAGGTGGGTCCGTATTTTACAGTATGGGCTCCAATGCTGCTGGCGGCTCTCCTGTTATCGGGCTTTGCTTTAAGTGATTTCAGAAAGGATGGGAAAAAGTTCGGAGATGTTCTGATATTCGGACAACTGGCTTTACTTATGGTTGTTTTGCTGACTCCCCTGGTAATTATTTACGAACCAGATGTTTTTGGCAGGATCCAGGCTTTTACACTCCAGACATGGACAGGCATGGCCCTTTTAACGGTATTTCATAATTTTCTTTCAATGGTGCTGTTCTTTAAGGCCCTGAAAATGCTCGATGCAATGCAGGTGGCACTTTCAAACTATCTTATTGCATTTTTCGGACTTCCAGTGGCAGCCATCTGGCTTGGTGAAAAACTTGGGAGCATGGCGATAGCCGGGGGAATCATGGTACTTATATCAACTATTATTATTACGGTAGTTGATTACAGGCTGAACCAGGCATCATTTGTTAAGACGCCTGATAAAGGTGTATTATCCAATAAGATAGGAGCGAAATAATGATTAAATTGAGTATAAGTAATTATTAATAATAGTTTAATGCAATATGAATCATTTTCCAATTATATATGACCCCTTTAAGGGCGGGCTCCGCATGCTGAGGAGACCGGGGGCAAGCCCCATAGCCGTCAACTTAAGGGTAGTATTGTAAATAAAGAGACAAGAAAAAGTTTCCCCTCCTTTTGAAGGAGGGGTGGCCGGGGAAATTGATTATCTGATGTTTACAAAGTTTATTTCCCGGCCGGGGTGGTTGATTTTGAGACAACATTATATGAGATATTAAAATCAAAAAAGAATGAAGGAAGAAAATCCAAAAGACAATACAGTATTGGTAGTTACATTGTTGACTTCCACTGTCCTTCAGATCAACCACCCCGGCCGCAACCAGCCTTTGCAATACTCTGATTATCATTGTACTGCGGCCACCCCTCCTTCAAAAGGAGGGGAAAATGTTATGAACGAACGGAATTGCAATATTAATAATCGTTTGCCTTTATTGATCCTCCCTGTAGAATTTTTTTTCAAACTCCTTAGGTTGACGGCTATAGGGCAAGCCCCCCCTGGGGTTTGGGGGTAGAAACAGGCCCTTTCAATAGCTCCTCCGAGAATGGGTTTATTTATATGCAGACAACTTGAGTTATGAATCTAAAGAGCACTAAATAAGCATAGTTTTAAATTATTAATTTTTGCAGATTGTTAAATTGATTAAGGATAACCTATGGAAAACAAAATCAGATGGGGAGTTATAGGCTCAGGCGGTATAGCCAGAAGAAGAACAATCCCTGAAGGGATCATGAATGCAGATCATGCAAAGCTTGTCTCTGTATTCGATATTAATACCAGGGCAAATGAAGAAGTTGCAGAAAAGTTCAACGCAAAACCTGCAGGAAGTATAAAAGAACTTCTTGAATCAGGTATTGATGCAGTTTATATCGCCTCACCTGTCAGTCTGCACTTTGATCATGTAATAGCATGTGCTGCCGGAGTGAAACATGTGTTATGCGAGAAACCACTTGGCATGACAGTTACTGAAACTGAAAAAATGATTTCAGTCTGCAAAAAAAGAGGCGTTTTACTGGGAACCTCATTTATGATGAGATTTCATTCCGGACATAAGGAAGCTTTGAAGATGATCAGGGATGGCAAAATAGGGAAGCCTGTTTATGCCAGGGCACAACTTTCATGCTGGTATCCTCCGATTGAAGGGGCATGGAGGCAGGATCCTTCAACAGGCGGCGGCGGCTCCCTTATGGATATGGGAAGCCATTGCATCGACCTCCTGGAGATGTTTTTCGGGAATATAAAAAGTGTCAGCTGTTACATAAATAACAGTATCCATTCATACAGGTCAGAAGATAGCGCTGTTGTATCAATGTTCTTTGAGAATGGTGCAATAGCGACGGTGGATACATTTTTCTGCATCCCTGATAACAGCAGCAAAAATTCTCTTGAACTCTACGGATCAAAAGGAAGCATAATCGCCAATGGAACTATCGGGCAGGGTGATTCCGGACAGATGATCGCATATCTTGAGGGCGGTGCATCAGGATATGATGCAGCCCAGGTAAGGAATGAAACCGGCGGTATAACTATTAAACCTGTCCCTGTGAATACATATCGTGCTGAAATTGAAGAGTTCAGCCGTGCAATACTAGAAAACAAAGAACCGGAAAACAATGTCGCATTGGGATTAAGAAGCCAGAAGATCCTTGCTGCCTGCTATGAATCAGCCGGAAAAGGAAAAGTGATTGAATTAAAATAACAACAGGAATGAATAAAACAGTAATGGGAATTTTTGCCCATCCTGATGATGCAGAATTAATGTGTGCAGGAACACTTTCCCTGTTCAGCAAGGCAGGATGGAAGGTACATATAGTAACCATGGCTCCGGGAGATAAGGGAACTGCAGAACTTTCAAGAGAAGAAATAAGCCGGATCAGGAAAAATGAAGCGGCAGATGCTGCAATGCTGATCGGGGCAACATATCATTGCCTTGAATCCGAGGACCTGTACATATTTTATAATCGTGAATCAGTGAACACCACTACCGGTATAATGCGAAAGGTAAAGCCTTCCATTGTATTTACTGCCAGCCCTGACGACTATATGCAGGACCATGAGATGACAAGCTCTATTGTACAGGCTGCATGTTTTGCATCCGGAGTTAAGAACATGGAGGTTGACATACCATCTTTTGAACCTATTCCTTATCTTTATTATTGTGATCCGATGGAAGGGAAAGATATCCTGGGAAGACCGGTAACACCAGCGTTTTACGTAGATATTACAGGAGAGATCAAAATCAAGGAACAGATGCTTGCCTGCCATGCAAGCCAGCGGAACTGGCTTATGGAACACCATAAAATGGATGAATATATTGATGCTATGAAACTGTTTGCTGCAGAGAGAGGCAGGGAGACCGGAACAGAGTTTGCCGAGGGATTCAGGCAGCATCTCGGACATGGATTTCCGCAGGATAATATCCTGAAAAAAATATTTGGTAAAATTGTACATTTAAGTGATTGTTTCTAATTAACATTATAAAAATCAATGGCACGAAAACTAAGTATGCTTGCCCCGGAATGGTGGGATTTTACAACCTTACCTGATGATCTGCTTAATGATGCAGCTAAACTAACACCTGAAGATATCCTGCAGCTTTCAAGACCGGGTTTCAAAATTATGTTTTATAACACAATTGAGGAATTTTACCTTGCTGAAGCCCTTGAATATATAACTGCATGGAAACAGTCAACCTCAGATAATCCGGTGGGTATCTGCGGACCAATAGGTCCTACCGAACAGCTTCCGCTGGTAGCCCGTATGGTAAATGAACTGCAGATAAATCTTCAGAATTCACATTTCTGGGGAATGGATGAGTGGTATGTAAAAGGGAAAGAGCTTGATGCCAGACATCCTATCTCTTTTGAAAAGGCAGACAGGGATATGTGCTTCAATCTGATCGATAAGAACCTCATGATGCCTGATGCCAATATGCACTTCCCTAAAGCCGAACTTACCACCTATATTAACAGCTGGGAATCAGGCGTCAGATGTGCTGTTATGCAGGGTGGACAGGGTGATACAAAGCACTGGGCATTCAATGACCCGGTAAAACGGGAAGGCAGGTACAAGGACGAACCTCCATCTCCTGAAGAGTTCAGGAAGCTCACAGCAAGAGTTGTGGACCTTCATCCTGTTACTATAATGCAAAATGCCAGGACAAGTGCCGGAGGTGTTGTAACCGGAATTCCTTCCCAGGCTCTTACAGTTGGACCTGTCGAGACATGGAAAGCGGAAAAAGTATCGATATGGCATGCCGGTACACACGACAATCCTTTTGGCCAGAGACTAACGGCAATGATGATAAGCAAAAGAATAGCTGATAGTTCAGTTCCGATGTCACTGCTGGCTGATCATCCCAATGTGCAATTCAACTATTATACAGGAGGTATTGGCGTATGTGAAACTGAAATGCATTAATAGAAGTAGTTGAGGTTGAGGTTGAGGTTGA
>MENI01000020.1:68303-68432 GCA_001768195.1 Bacteroidetes bacterium GWA2_40_15
TTCAGATACTGAAGGAGGCATAACTTCAGGTTACCAGATGAATGATGGAGTGAAGCTTAAGGTTCCGTATTCATTCTTTGGTTCAATATATGATGAGGATGAAGAGAGGGCCGTTAAGATTGCCATGGC
>MENI01000021.1 GCA_001768195.1 Bacteroidetes bacterium GWA2_40_15
AAAAAACTATTTCTATTTCGAAAGGCCGTTAATAATCCTTACTAATTTGTTAATAGGCTGTCAGTTTTATATTTCTTCGTGCGTTGCCCCTGAAGTATTCGGTTATTTATTTGTTAATAATTTTATTAAAGCTATCTTTGCACCCACAAATTTGAAAACAGGTTAAATAAAAAAGCGTAAGAATTAATGGCAGTTAAAATCAGATTAGCTAGAAAAGGCCGCAAGAAAGTGGCCTTCTACCACATTGTGGTTGCAGATAGCAGATCGCCACGTGATGGCAGATATATTGAAAAGATCGGATCTTACAATCCGGTTACTAACCCCGCAACGATCGAACTTGATTTCGATAAAACGCTTGGTTGGCTGCAAAATGGCGCGTTACCTACAGATACATGCAGAGCTATCCTGTCGTATAAGGGAGTTCTGATGAAAAAACACCTCATGGAAGGGGTAAAAAAAGGTGCTTTCGATGAAGCTGAGGCCAACAGAAGGTTTGATGAGTGGATGAAGCAGAACGAGGCAAAAATTGAAGCCAAGAAATCAGGTCTTGAAAAGTCTCAGGATGAAGATCTCGACAACAGATTAAAGCAGGAGAAAAAGATCAATGAAGCAAGGGCTGCAAGACTTGCAAAGAAACAGGCTGATCTTGCTGCAAAAGAAACCGCTGATCTCAAAGCAATAACAGCGGTTGAAGAAGAAACGGCTGGCGCAGATGAAACTGCTGTAGAAGAAGAATCAGCCCCGGCTGAGGATTCAGCAACTGAAACAGATGCTGAAGCTCCGGCAGAAGATAAACCTCAGGAGTAGTTGAACGGTCATAGGGATCATCGATCCAATGGCTTACAGATACAACATATTACTGGGACGAATAGCCAAAGTCAGCGGCTTTGAGGGCGCCGTGGCAATCAAACTCGAAAGATCTTTTATAGAGAATTTACCTCAGATGGAATCGGTCTTCATCGAAATCGAAGGAAGACCGGTTCCTTTTTTTATTTCTGAATTGTCATATTCCGGAGGCGATATACTAAAGATAAAGTTCAGGGATTATAACACCGTTGACAAGGTAACTGAATTCAAAGGGTGTAAAATATACCTTACATTGGGAATTCAGGCCAATGAAAAGACTGATGACTATGGTAGTATTATCGGATATGAAGTTTTAACCACAGATAATCAATCACTTGGACTCATAACTGAAGTGGTTCAGAATCCCGGCCAATGGCTTTTAAGTATAACCTCACCTCATAAAAAAGAGATTCTTGTTCCTCTGCATGAGGATTTAATTATTCTTCTTGATGATAAGAAGAAGATCCTGATTTTAAAGATTCCTGAAGGATTATTGGAAATAAACTGAAAAATTCTGATTTCCTGTGCAGCAATTATCAGACAGGAGAGTCTTTAATCAGAATTATCTAAAACTAATTAAACACTACCCGATATGAAAAAGTTAACATCTGCGGCAGTTACTGTCCTGCTAGCAATTATCTCAACAGCATTTATTTACGGTCAGTCAACAGAAAAGGAAACAAGGAATGTGACAGGATTTACAAAGGTCTCTTTCGGTGTTCCTGGGAACCTGTATATACGTTTCGGATCTGAATATCAAGTGGTTCTTGAAGGCGATAAAGAATTCCTTGCTGATATTGAAACCGAAGTTTCCGGGGGCAGGCTGGTCATAAAGAAAGACAACTGGACAGGTTATAATAATAAGAAGGTAATTGTAAACATTACAATGCCATCCATTGAAGGACTTGGAGTTTCCGGGTCAGGGCAGGCTGAGATTACTGATGCAGTAAAAGCAGAGGATCTCGGTCTTAGTGTGAGCGGAAGCGGTAAACTATTAATTAATGAACTCACTGCAGAGAATCTTGATTGTGGTATTTCAGGTTCGGGGGATATTATTATAAAAGGAACCGGCAATGTTAATGAAGCTGAATTATCGATAAGTGGGTCCGGAAACTATTCAGGAGAATCACTTAAAATAAAAAGTGCTGAGATAAGCATCTCAGGAAGTGGTAGCTGTCAGTGCAATGTTGCTGAGACTCTGGAAGCAAGGGTATCGGGAAGCGGTAATGTTACATATATCGGAAATCCCAGGATTGATGCAAGAGTATCAGGTTCCGGCCGCGTAAGGTCAAAATAATCTATTTCCTGATGATTTTGAATGAACCGTCAGCATTGAATTTTATGACAGGTGAGGCAGAACGCTTTTGCCTGTCATTCTGGTGGTATTTTACTACATAGTCAACAGAATCAATTAAATTTTTTTCAATTTCCGAATATAATTGAGGAGAGGGTTTTCCGCTGAAATTTGCTGAAGTGGACACTATTGGTTTTCTAAAAGCGGATATAAGCTGATTACAGAACTCATCACGGCATATCCTTATTCCAACAGAACCATCATTACTGCATACCCCTTTTGCAAGATTTTTTCCTTTAGGGTATATAATTGTCAGGGGATCGTCAGTAACAGCAATCAACTCAAATACTGCTTCAGGTATATCATGAACATATCGTTCGAGCATCTGTGCACTGTTAACCAGGATCAGAAGGCTTTTATTCTCATCTCTCGATTTTATCCTGAATATTTTCTCAACAGCATCCTGGCTGGTTGCATCACAGCCAAGCCCCCATATTGTATCAGTTGGATAAAGAATAACTCCATTGCTTCTGAGAGTTTTCAGAGCAGTCTGGCTATCTTCTTCAAATAGCATTCTGTTATTATTGAGAGGAGCTGCGATTTTTGTTTAGTTGACGGAGATGCTTATACTTGTTGAATGCTGATTTACTGTATAAAGAGCATATCATATATCCGTTACGGCCATCAAGGAATCCTCCGTTAATGATGTATGTCCTGAAGAAGCCCCAGAATCCATGTAAATATGGTGTAAAAAAATAAGATTTTTTTCCGGCTTTATGGAACTCTTCAGCACCGATAAGAGCATATCTCCCCATTTTTTCGTTATGGTCCTCAATGGAGGTGAAGGGCCAGTGAAGAAGGTCTCCTTTAAGTTTACCTATTGAAGATCCGTTTGAAAGAATGAATTTTTCATGAAGGTTCAGCTCTCCCCATGTGCCATCTTCTGAATGGAAAAGCCTCAGCTGCCTGTCGGGGTACCAGCCTGAATACTGGATCCATTTTCCGCAGTAATTGTTTCTCCTGTTGAATACGTAACTGTCATATTTCCAGTTATCCTTTATCGAAAGAATCGAATCACGCAATTTGTCACTCAGGGCTTCATCAGCATCAAGTGAAAGTATATTCTTATATGTAGCAAGCTTGAGTGCATAGTTCTTCTGATCGCGAAATCCTTCGAAAGCATGTTTAACAAACCTCACATTGTACTTTTTACATATCTCCTCTGTATTGTCAGTGGAAAAAGAATCTACCACAACGATTTCATCCGCAACGCCTTCAAGTGAGGCGAGGCACTTCCCTATAAACATCTCTTCGTTGTAGGTAATTATTACTGCAGATATTTTAGGCATACCTGATTTTACTTATTTGAATTTGGGGCAAATTTAATATTATTTATGTAAAACCTAATAATAATGAGAACCTTTTGGTGAAAATGTGTTATCTCATGATAAAGGCTGTACATCATTGTATGAACGATCAAGCAAAAACTATACCGTAATATCATATTCCCTTAACATATCTCCCTAATAATGCAGAACAGCAGTTTTGTTTACAGGACACATAACATAATTGTATACGGCCAAATTAATAAACTATTTCTGAAAATGCAAAAGATAGTCTGTTTCTGTCTACTAAATAGTGTGATTTACTTTACTTCCTGCAAAAAGAAGTGTAAATTTGATACAGGAATCAACAATGTTCTTTGTAGGGTTTGTGATAAGGATATCTCACGGTTTATTTAAAAACTATATGCTATGGGCAAGTACATTTATTTAACCTGCAATCCTGAAGCACTCGTAGCTTCAATGCTCCCTCCCGAAGCGTTTGGACTCTACCTTTCTACAGGCACAAAAAAGCGTAATAAGGGCCAGGCTATATTTTTCGAAGTTGACGCCGGTATGATCAGTAATTTAATTGATCAGGAAAGGCTAAATAAGCGATGTGTTGCAAAGGAAGATGGCAGTCCGAAAAGCTCTGTTTATCTTTCGGTTTACAAGGTTCTGGAAATGATACCGTTGTCGTCACTTAAAAGCTTATATCTGACAACGGATCATGGAATTGTTCTTGAACTGAACAGATCCGGCTATGATAAAGCCGGAGAGCCTAAGAATGAACTGCACCTTTACCAGGAATTATGTCCGGTAACGCCAATGGTCGCCAGCAGCCTTGCACCCTCAGTCTTCATGAAGAAGCTGACTGATGGTTCAACTCCCATTACTCTTCCAAAACTTTTTTTTGTCGAATTGAAACTAGGGGAGCTTGCTGTAAATCCCCTCAAAGGCTCAGGAGAGAACCTTCCATACCCGAATATGAGCCATCTGCGTGACTGCCTTGAGATCATAAGGGGAGAGTATGAGAAGCAGATGAAGACTGTACACCGCTTCTTTACGGGAGAACTGCTTTACAGAACGATCGCATCGGGGTTCTATGTGGGTGCAAAAGAGGATGTTGTTTTCTATCCTTATCCCAGGATGAAGGACCTCGAAAAGATGAATTACAACTTCTTCAGGGCAATCTAACAGATACAGTATACATTCTTACCGCAGGATTCACAGGAAGCCGTTTTGATGCTAAGCATAAACACCTGATTGTGGTTTATACTTTAAATAATCAGAGATCCTTGTGAACTTGCGGTTTTTTTCTTTTGTTTTCTTTTGTTAATTGAAAAACTAATATAGTTTTGTACCCGTGAAAATTTTTTCATTTGATAACCTTTAATTTTTAATTTAAAAACAAATATCATGATTAGTAGTATTTTTTGGATTGTGCCTATTTCAGCGCTCTGTGCTCTGTTATTCGCCTGGATTTTTTACAAGGGGATGAAGTCGCAGGAAGAAGGAACCGACAGGATGAAAGAGATTGCCGAGTATGTCAGAGAGGGAGCGATGGCTTACCTGAGACGTCAGTATACAGTTGTAATCAAGGTATTTATTATCCTTGTTGTGCTTTTGTCAATTCTGGCTTATTTTGGAATTCAGAACCCGTTTGTGCCTTTTGCATTCCTCACCGGAGGTTTCTTTTCAGGTTTGTGCGGTTATCTTGGAATGAAGACAGCTACATTTGCTTCGAACAGAACAGCATGGGCTGCTTCAAAATCGCTTAACAAAGGACTCCAGGTTGCTCTCAGGAGCGGTGCTGTTATGGGGCTGGTAGTTGTAGGTTTTGGCCTTCTCGACATAGCATTATGGTTTATTACCCTCAATAACTGGGTGTTTACTCCAGAGCATATGGAAAACGGGCTTAAATTTCTGGGACTTTCATTTGTACATCCGGGTACTACTGAACATGAAAAACTTATAGAGATCACTGCTGTAATGCTTACCTTTGGAATGGGTGCTTCAACACAGGCTCTTTTTGCACGTGTAGGCGGTGGTATATTCACAAAGGCTGCTGACGTAGGCGCTGACCTTGTTGGTAAGGTAGAAGCAGGAATTCCTGAGGATGATCCGCGTAATCCTGCCACAATTGCTGATAACGTAGGCGATAACGTAGGTGACGTTGCAGGTATGGGAGCCGATCTTTATGAATCGTATGCAGGTTCTATACTTGCCACTGCTGCTCTCGGAGCTGCATTGCCAGCCATAACAGGCGATACACAGATGAAGGCTGTGATTGCACCAATGCTGGTTTCAGCAATAGGTATATTTCTCTCAATAGCAGGTATTTACCTGGTAAGAACAAAAGAATCTGCCACTCCTAAAGCTCTTCTTCGTGCCCTGCTTCTCGGAACCGGTGGAAGCTCAGCTCTTATTCTGGTTGTACTTGCTGTAATGGCAGGTTTTGACTGGATAACATGGGGTGTATTCGGATCAGCTGTTTCAGGTCTTCTGGCAGGTGTAATCATCGGACAATCAACTGAATATTTCACATCTGACGCTAATAAGCCTACCCAGGGTATTGCAAAACAGGCCCAGCAGGGACCCGCCACAGTAATCATTGAAGGTATGGCTGTTGGTATGTACTCTACATGGATTCCGGTACTGACAATAGTTGCAGGTATCATTGCAGCTTATGGCTTTGCAGGCGGCTTCACCAATTTTGCAATGGGTGTTTACGGAATCGGGTTTGCCTCGGTAGGTATGCTCTCAACACTCGGAGTTACTCTTGCAACTGACGCTTTCGGCCCTATAGCTGATAATGCAGGAGGAAACGCTGAAATGGCAGAGCTTCCGAAAGGGGTAAGAGAAAGAACTGACGCCCTCGATGGTCTGGGCAACACAACAGCAGCAACAGGTAAAGGATTCGCTATCGGTTCAGCTGCTCTCACCGGTCTGGCTCTTCTTGCGGCTTATATGGAAGAGATCAAATTATGGCTTGGAAGAATTGTTGACAAAGCCCCTGAAGGTTACAAACAGATTGGTGATACCCTGTTCTATAAAACCACTGCTCCGGCAGTACAGGACGGACAGGTGGCAGTATCACTTACCACTGCAACAATAAAGGATTTTGTAACTGCATATGATCTGTCAGTGTTCAATCCGATTCTGCTTGGAGGTATATTCATTGGTGCAATGATGGCATTCCTTTTCAGCGCCATGAGCATGAAAGCAGTGGGTCGTGCTGCAGGTAAGATGGTTGAAGAGGTTAGAAGGCAGTTCCGCGAAATCCCGGGCATTATGGAAGGTACAGCTAAACCTGAGTATGCAAAATGCGTTGAGATATCAACTGCAGGCGCTCAGAGCGAAATGCTTGCCCCTTCGCTAATTGCTATTACGGTTCCTCTTATTGTTGGTGTAGTGTTCGGAGTCCCGGGAGTTGTAGGACTTCTTGCAGGAGGCCTGACTTCAGGTTTTGTTCTCGCAAGTATGCTTAACAATTCAGGTGGTGCATGGGACAATGCCAAAAAATATATCGAAAGAGGCAATTATGGCGGCAAGAAAAGCGATCCGCACAAAGCTTCTGTTGTTGGCGATACAGTAGGCGACCCTTTCAAGGATACCTCCGGTCCTGCTCTCAACATTCTTATCAAGCTTATGTCAATGGTATCTGTTGTGCTTGCAGGCCTTACTGTTGCATTCAGCATCTTCGCATAATAGTAAACACAAAATAACAAATAGGGGCTTTGAATGAAGCCCCTTTTTTGTTAATATGTCTTTATTATGAATTGTTGTATTCACCCCTAAATCCCCAAGGAGGGACTTTAAAAACCATTATTAAGCCCCCTTGGGGGGTTTGGGGGTATAATTAACTACTTTTGAAAAAAGAAGACAGATGACACTACCATCACTTTCCGATATACAGTCAGCCAACTTAAGGATCAGCCCATTCATACACTGTACTCCTGTTCTTACTTCACAATTATTGAACAGCATATTTGAATGTGAGTTGTTCTTCAAATGTGAGAATTTCCAGAAAGTAGGAGCTTTCAAGTTCCGGGGAGCTGCAAATGCTATCCTGTTGCTGAACGATGAGGAAAAAAAGATGGGAGTGGTAACTCATTCATCAGGCAATCATGCTGCCGCTCTTGCGCTGGCAGCAAAGATTAATGGTGTTAAAGCCACTATAGTTATGCCAGAAACTTCACCTGTCGTAAAGAAGAATGCTGTTGCAGGTTATGGTGCTGAGATAATGTTCTGTAAACCTACCCTTCAGGCTCGTGAAGAAACAACCAGAATGATAATGGAGAGAACCGGGGCGAAACTGATCCACCCTTACGATAACTTTAATGTAATATGCGGCCAGGGAACTGCTTCCCTGGAACTTCTTAATGAAAAACCCGACCTTGATTTTGTAATCGCTCCAATAGGTGGTGGCGGACTGATGAGCGGAACATCAACTTGTGTAAAGGGGATTAACAGCAAAATAAAAGTGATCGGGGCTGAACCCCTGAATGCGAACGATGCCTGGAAATCATTCACAACAGGACAGCTTGTGCCATCTGTTAATCCTTTAACAGTAGCTGACGGATTGCTTACTTCTCTCAGTGAACTTACTTTCACCATAATAAAGAAGAATGTCGATCAGATTCTTACGGCCACTGAAGAGTCTATAGTTGAATGCATGCTCCTTGTATGGGAAAGAATGAAAATAATAATCGAACCGTCATCGGCAACTGTTCTGGCTGTGATAAGGGAAAACCCCGGAATGTTCAGAGGAAAGAAAGCGGGTCTGATAATTTCAGGCGGGAATGTCGATTTCAGAAAGCTTCCCTTTTAGTTATTCTTCCTGAACCATGCAACTATCGGATAGTGATCGGAATACCTGACTTTAAGGATTTCGAAATAGTTATTAATCAGAGCATTATCGTACAGAATATAATCGATTCTGTTAGGAGGATAATTTCCTTTATAGGTGAATCCGGCCCCATAGCCTGAATTTACGAATGAGTCGTTCAATCCTTTACGGATTTTTCTGTATGAATATGAAACAGGTGTGTCATTAAAGTCGCCGGCAACTATTACCGGGTATTTTGAATTATTAATATGATCCTTTAAAACCTGTGCCTGCAGCGATCTTCTTGCAAATCCTTTCCTGAGGCTGGTCGACAATACTTTCACCTCTTCAAAAGTTTCATTTTCTTCAGCAGTCATCTCCTCAAGGAGCGATCTTTCCATACCTTTTAACCTGAATGATTGCAGATGATTGTTATATATCCTGAATGTATCTTTCCCTGCAAGGATATCTGTAAAGATTGTAAGGCTTGATGAACCGGGATGAATTATCTCTCCTTTCCTGATTATGGGAAACCTGCTGAATGTGGCAATTCCATATGACTTGTTTTTTCCCCATCCTATAACTTTGATATGCGAATAATATTTCCCTCCCAGTGATGCTTTTATTGATGCCTCTTTGGCGGATTGACTGCCAAGCACAAGATACTCCTGCAGACAGATAATATCAGCTTTCTGTGATTTAAGCAATTCGATCATTCTTTTCTCGGAACCTGATCCCTTTTTGCCTTCAAAATAGTTGAAAAGACGGATGTTATAACTAAGTACCTTGAATGTACCTGCCTTGTCACCTTTTGGTTTGATAAGCTTTATATAGTTGGAGAAGTGAGTGATTCCCAATGCGATTACAACCACCGAGATCAGAGCCTCAAACCGAAGCAGCATGGCCCAGACAATGACCATTAAAATATTGAATAGCAGTAGATAAGGATAGGCTAACCCAAAATACGCCGGAAGAGCAAAGACACCAGGGCTGATATGAACAGCCAGATAAGAAATAAGCAGGGATATTGCCAGGAGGGCATTAATTCCCAAAAGGATTTTATAGAGGATTTTTTTCAACTGCCGGTATATCAAAATGCTAATTTACATGTTATTGGAATAACTGAAGAATCGTAAAAGTGAATTTTGATGAGATGCATGAAAGATTACTTCAAACGGCCTTTTTAAAAGGCTAATTACGCTTCTGACTTTCTTTGAAAAGGGTCTCTTTCTCTTCTTTTGTGAGGCTGTCATACCCTCCCTTCGATATCTTATCGAGAATCGTATTAATTTTTCCCTGGTGCGCTGATTTCATTGCATTGTACTCATATTCTGTTGAAGGTTTCCTGCAAGTCACCTTCATTTTTTTCCCGGACCTGAACCGGGTAACAATGAAATCAATAGCCCTGTTTATCACTTTTCCGATATCCCGGCCCTGCCGGATATTCAGGGTATAGAAATAACCAAAGACTGCACCCCCGATGTGAGCAAGTTTTCCTCCGGAGTTAACTGAAAAATCCATAAAAGAAGTCAGCACAAATATTGCCAGCGCCATATACTTGATCTTAACCCTGCCAAGAAGCAGAAGGTGAACAGTATAATCAGGTACGTAGGCTGCAATTGCAATTACCACAGCCATAACGGAAGCGGATGCTCCTATTGCAACCGATTGGCTTACCAGCCCTGAAAATGCAGGGAAAATATTGAAGGAGAGAATATACATAACAGCTCCGCTTATTCCTCCAAGCAGATAAACTGAAACAAGCTTTTTCTGGTCAAGATACTGCAGGAAGATAGTTCCGAACCAGTAAAGCCACAGCATGTTAAACAGTATGTGCCAGATGTCTTTATGGAGGAACATGTATGTTAATAAGGTCCATGGCCTTGTGATCAGCATCTTTAACGAGGATGGTACTGCCAGAAGATCAATGGCTTTTTCAGAGATAAAAGGGTTTGTAAGGAGAAATCCGATAATTGCTATCATTGTAATAGCAATGAATACGGCAATATTAATATATATAAGCTTGATCAGATAACTTCCGTTGTGAAATGCCTTCTTTATGTCATCCCAAAGACCCATCAGTATAAAGTGTTTGTGGTTTTTCTCCAGTACCTGATCAGAATATACCCGAATAACATTCCTCCAAGATGCGCAGCATGTGCGATATTGCTTCCGGGCTGAGTAACTGCCAGATAAAGTTCAATACCACCGTATGCCAGCACAAAGTATTTTGCTTTTATCGGAATAGGTGGAAACAGAAGCATCAGTTGGGTATTGGGAAAGAGGACACCAAAAGCCAGGAGAATCCCGAATACTGCTCCGGAGGCTCCGACAGTAGGAGTATTAAGCAATAACTGAAGGCTTTTCATGGTCCCGTCAGTAAATACTTTACCCTGACTGAAAAAAGCAGTGCCTTCATTGAGTACAAGTTCAAGCTGATCAGGGGTGATGATATTCATAAGTCTTTCATACTGGAATAGTATTACTGTCTCATGAATGAAAGCTGCTCCCAGTCCGCAAACCATATAGTATATGAAAAATCTTTTCGGACCCCAGACCTGTTCAAGCACCTGGCCGAAAATATAGAGGGCATACATATTAAAGAAGAGGTGCCAGATGCCCCCATGCATAAACATGTGAGTGAATAACTGAAGAGGCAGGAACTGATCAGACTTTGGGAAATATAATCCCAGGATCATTGTAAGTTCCACACCGGAAACACTCCTGACAGTATAATCTGCCAGCAGCATCAGGACATTAATAAGAATTATATTCTTTACAACAGGTGGTAATGCGAAAAAGCCTCTTCCGTACATCAATAAGTTTTTTTGTCAGTACAAATCTATTTAAATCTTTTGTCTATTTCTTCAAGTGTCATAATAGTTATTACAGGTTTTCCTTTTGGTGAATAGTTGGGCGACTTGCATGCAAAAAGAGTATCAAAGAGGTTTTCCATTTCTTCCTGCGACAGATTCTTTCCGTATGGAATGGCTGATGCGCCAGCCATCGCAGCTGCAACTTTTTCCTTTTCACCTGTTGAGGGATCGGCCAGAGAATTCTTGTAATCCTGCAGCAGTATCTCAATCATTTCCCTGGGATCGCGATCCTCGCTGCCTGAAGGCCGGCCTGTAATTGTAACACTTTTATTATCGGGGTATTGAAACATGAAGCCAAGTGATAACAACTCGCCTTCTATTTCTCTTAAAATAAATATATCGGAAGGATTCAATTCCTGAGTTACAGGGAAAAGATCAGCCTGGCTCACTGAACGATCATTATTTAGGCAGTCGAGGTATTTCTCAAAAAGGATCCTCTCATGTGCTCTTTTATGGTCGATAAGCATCAGCCCTGATATTACAGGACATACAATATATTTCCCCTTGATGTGGAAAAACTTCCTGCCGGTCTCAAATATTCTTTCTGAACTCCCTGTTCTCTCTTCACCCCGCTCAATTGAAGCATATAGTTTTTCCCAGTTCTCAGTATTCTCTCTTTCAAAACGTTCGAAATAGCCTTGTCTGTTTTGTTCAGGAGACTCACTTTCAAATGGATTATAGTCAGCGTTTATCTTAATTGCCGGCATTTCAGGTATCTGTGATGATGAGCTTCTTACAGGGATATCAACAAGAGCTTCATTTTCAAAATCAAGCGAAGGAACGATATTAAACCTGCCAAGGGCTTCGCGTACCGATGCCATTAATATCTGCCATATCGATCGCTCATCCTCAAACTTGATCTCTGTTTTTGTCGGGTGGATATTGACATCGATAGAAGCAGGATCGGCCTCCATGAATATGAAATATGACGGAATGGCCTCTGCCGGAAGAATATTCTGATAGGCTTCAGCAACTGCTTTATGAAAATAGGGGTGTTTCATGAAGCGGTTGTTTATAAAAAAGAACTGTTCCCCGTATGTTCTTCTGGCATTCTCGGGTTTCCCAATGAATCCTTTTATGTTAACAAGATTTGTTTCGGTATCGATTGTTATCAGCTCCTGGTTGATCTGTTTTCCAAAGACACCTGCTATTCTTTGACGCAGGTTGCCGGCCGGCAGGTTATATGTTTCATTATCATTGTGATAAAGTGAAAACCTTATATTGGAATGAGCCAGAACGATCTTCTGAAATTCATTTATTATATGCCTCATTTCGGTATTATCCGACTTGAGGAATTTGCGCCGGGCCGGTATATTGAAGAAGAGACTTTTCACTGAGAAGCCTGATCCCACCGGGCAGCTGCATGGTTCCTGCAATTCTACCTTCGATCCGCTAATTAAGATCTGTGTGCCTGTTTCGCTTTCTCTTTTACGTGTTTTGAGTTCAACCATTGCCACTGCTGCAATTGAAGCAAGGGCCTCTCCCCTGAAGCCTTTTGTTCTTATGGCAAACAGATCCTGTGCGGTTGTTATCTTTGAAGTAGCATGTCTTTCGAATGCCAGTCTTGCATCGGTTTCTGACATTCCGTCGCCGTCATCTGTTATCTGTATCAGGGTTTTTCCTGAATCTATGATAATTACCTTTATGTTTTTGCCTCCGGCATCAACTGAGTTTTCCATCAGCTCTTTGACCACCGAGGCAGGTCTCTGTATAACTTCTCCTGCGGCAATCTGGTTTGCCACCGAGTCGGGAAGAAGTTTTATAACATCAGGCATAGGGATTATTTGAGAGCCCTAATATACTCATATCTCTCCAAAGTGTTTTCTGAAAGATCTGAAATCAGCCATCCCGAGTTCAGTTCATTCCTGTTGAATTCCCTGACCTTTATGCACCAACCGGGCAGATCAGTTATATGGTATATCACCTCATCGACATATTCAAATTTGAGTGCTCCGGTATTTACCAGATAAAAGAAAAGTGTAAGATTATCAGGTTCATAATCCTTTCCGGCATAATACTGAAGGTAGCTGATATCATCGAGGGCTCTTTTGAGGTTCATAAAATCTGTTTCATTGCTCGATGGAGGGATGAACCGGATGAATGTTGTATCGGTTTTAAGGAAGTTGAATAATTCTCCCTTCACATCAAGAATTACCCACTTGATCCTGTTTTCACCAACTACCTCCTGCGCAAGAAAGACACTTATTTTCCCGTGGGCACCCTTGAAAACTACACTCGACCTGGCCTCAGCAATTATGTTACCGGAGTACCTGGCTATCTGAAGATTTTTTGTAACAACTTCGCCGGCAAAGCGACTTTTAAGATCAACATATTTTTGTGAGAACTCTTTTGTTCCGGGATCTATCCGCTTGTCTTTAAGATCGAAAAGGGCATTGACCATCTTGCCTCGTGGCATTTTTGAGCTGAATTCCTGATCAACAGGTTCTCCCGTAAAGGTTGTCCTGTAATTGAACCGGTCGAGGAATTCATTGAACTGCTTTGTCCTGGCAAGAAATATCTTTTCATTGGGATTAACAGACTCAACAATGCCCTGTGATAAACACTTCAGGGGAATGAGTACCACCAAAGCGATAATTGCAGCCCTGGCAGCTGTTAGTCTGTATCTTGACGGGAAGGTCACCTTGTTTATGTTGATTTTGTCTCAGAAGCCTTTATGTCGCCCAGAAAGATTTTCCATCTCTTTTCATTGAAGAATTTATCCTCAACAAGGTCGATGATAATCTCGATATCCTTTTTTGTAATATCGGTATAAACTATGTTATCTTCGTTGAAACCGGTAAATTCCTGTATGATAGTGGCAGTGGAATAATATTTCCCATCCGGACCTTTTGTGAACTCGCGAATATATGCAATGTCGTAGAACCTGATAACGACCTTTGTGTATGGAAGAGATTTAAGCCTCGCAAGGTATTTTTCCATTGGACGCATAACCTTCTGAGTAGTACCGTCTGCCATCAGCATCGATATTTCCATCTGGGCACCTTTGTAGAAAAGTTTTATTGCCTCTTTTTCAGCCATATCACGCTTTTCAGCAGGCTGATCCTTGCTTCCGAGAGTAATGATATATTGCTGGAACTCATCAACCTTCTGCTTGGTCTGATCCTTGAATACCCCAATATCAGCTTCGCTCAGATTTATCTCATCAACTATTTTAGCCTCTTTACTCGATACTGCGGTTTTTGTCTGGGCGCTTATATTAAGGCCTATAATCAGAGCAGGAACAGTTAATAATTTTTTTAGCATATATGCGGTATTTCCTTAATCACTACAATTTGTATGCAAAACTAATCCTTATTCCGAAATTATTAATTTTTGTGGGCTGATGTTCGTAAATATTGTCGAAAATATCCCTGTAATTATTTACGTGGTTCATAACGTCTGTCAGACCTATCATCACTTCAGGACCGATATTTATATTTGAGTAGTATCCTATTGGAATATTTACACCTGCCGAGAAATACATTCCGAGGTTGACTCCTCTGAGTGTAACATCATCAGATTCGTTGAAATTCTCTCTTTTATAGAACCATCCTAATTCAGGAGCGGTTTGTATTGACCCGTCTTCAGGATAATAACCGCTTGTTTCGTAATTTCCCGATGCATTGTAAGTTGTATTCAATGGTATAGAAACCTTAACACCTGCCTCACCATAGAAGCCTAATTTCCCAGGTTTTCCGCTCGTATAATTTACCATGAAAGGAAATGTGAGGAAGCTCATTTTAACAAGAGAATCCATATCGGAATCAACTATTTTGTAGAACGGATCATTGTTTATGTCGTAAGATAGATCTTTGTTCCTGAGATTGTCAGTAAAGAGGGCGTAATTTGACGAGAAAGTATTGAATTCCAGGCCGGATCTTACACCGATATTGTCGGTAAAATTGTATGTTGCACCAACCCCTGCATTTAATCCGTACTTGGGAGTAACATCCCAGGAATAGGGTGTCCTGGCTGAAGCCATTGAATTTATGTCTGCTGAATTGATCTGAGTTTGTCCGAATCCTCCGGTAAACATTAACCATAAACCTTTCCGGGTAACAGGTTTTATAACCAGTTCGGGTTTATTTTCAGCGCCGTCACCGGTAGCTGACTCATAGAAATCCTGTGAGGAGATATCTATGCTGTTGAATTTGAAATCGGTGAAAGTTTTTCCGGCTGCATTAAATGAGACTTTAAAGATAAGAGGGAAGTTTTCGCGAAAAACCTCTTTCCCTTTGTAGCTTCCTGAAAAGAATTTAACAGCATTGGCATAAGTATAATATGATCCGTCCTCATTCTTCATTACGTTTCCGAATTTTGTGGAATCGGCTGTAACGGAAAGGTTACGGATGCCATTAGGATAATCAATTACGTAATTTGCCAGATATTCGGAAACTGAAATGAGTTTTGTCGCTGGTGAAGGGGCGATATCATTAAAGAGCTTTATATCAGTATTGGCAAATAGTCCGGTGAAGCTTGTTTTATAAAACTCTTTGTCGTCGGCAGTTTCCTGTGGATCTCCCAGAAGAGAAAGGAAGTTTGCATAATCGCGGAGCTTGTTTTTTACTTCAGCCTGGATCTTGGCCAGATCCTCATTATTGAAATTTTCAGCGTTGACTTCCTGCAATGCCTTGGAGTAGTCAATCAGCATATTTGATGCAGCATTTCTTATCCCGACAATCCTGAAATTACCAACTGATTTATTTCCCGTTCCGAAGGCGATTCTGAATGTGAGTTCCTCGGTATTCTTGTTCATTGTCTGGTTAAGATAGTTCCCATTCATGGTTTTCTTAACCATAATATCAAGGGAATATACAGTTTCATCATGGGTTATGATGTTGCTGACCTTTGCATTGCCAAGATCAAGGGAAATTGAAAGGCCATCGGGGTACCAGAGCAGGACATTTGAGGCGTAAGTTTCAGCTTCATAGAATTCACTCAGTTTATGGGAAGGATCGAGGTCGTTGAAAAGAAGGACCTGCCTGTTTACGAACAGTTCAAGGAACCCCTCCGAGCTGCTTTTCGCTTTTTCGATGTCATTTACAACAAATTCCCCCATCTGGTTAATTACTGTCTGATAGTTTTCAAGAACCTTGACAGCATTGGTGTAGATGACGGCTTTTTCCTTATCAGAGAATTCAACTGCCTTAATTACAGGCAAATAAATCAAAATGAATATCAGAATCAGGAGAGATGATCGTTTCATATTCAATTTATTATTCAATTATAAACTTAGTATTCGAGAATTGACCATTAATATACAAATAAATCTGAAATATTGCAATTTTTTGTTTTAAAAGAAGTTTCATGTTTCGGGTTGCGTGTTGCGGGTTCCAGGTTCCAGGTTGTGACACCGAATACCGATTACCGAATACCGATTACTTCTTACTCCACCATCACCTTCCTCACCGCCTTAGAATTATCAATGGAATGATAGATGAGATTACCTTTGCAAAAGGCAATTAAATTTGCTATCTTTATAGATATGACAGCTAAATTGAATATTTCTGCAGATTTTCATAAGCAGCTTTTCTGGGATGTTGATCTCACAGATCTTGATGCTGACAGGTCAAAGAGATTGATTATTGAGCGGGTATTTGCACTGGGAACCTTAAAGGAGGTAAAGCTGGTATTAGAATATTACGGAACAGAAACAGTTACAGATGTCCTTAAGAAGCTGAATTACATTGATCCCAAGACCCTCAATTTTGTGTCAGCTTATTTTAAAGTATCATTAGAGTCATTTAAATGCTACAGACGAAAACAGTCGATACGGCAACACTGGGACTCATAAAATCGCTTCAAAGCAAAGATTATTTAAATGGGTTTAATCTGGTTGGAGGAACAGCTCTTGCTTTGTATTCAGGGCATCGGACATCAATTGACATCGATCTTTTTTCAAACTTCAGTTTCGATTCCGCTCAATTGATCGAATTGATCCAGCAGGATTATCCTTTACAGCTATACCATATTGCTATAAATACAATTAAAGGAAGTATTGAAAATATCAGTGTTGATATAATTGCCCACAGATACCCCTATTTAAATGATCCGGCAGTAATTGATGGCATCAGGATTTTATCAGAACCCGACATTATTGCCATGAAACTTAATGCGATATCATCGAGCGGACAGCGGTCAAAGGATTTTATTGACATCTATTTTATTCTCGAAGAGAAGAGGTTCACTGTTACCGACATTTTGAGGTTTTACAGGCTGAAGTATCAACAGGAAAGCGATATGCACATAATCAAAAGTTTAATCTATTTCGACGATGTTGATCTGGCTGATTGGCCGGTTCTCTTAAAAAAACCTGATCTTAAGTGGACCGAGGTCAAGAAAAGAATTGAGAAAGAAGTCCTTCTCTATATGAATGAACAAACTTAGCTGTGCATGTTCCGTGTTCCGAATTTCAGGTTTTTGGACATGGTGCAACGGAAAATCTTGCTCGGGGCTCAGGGTTTAGGTACCCTGCGCCCTGCGCCCTGTGCTCTGCGCCCTGCGCCCTCACTCCACCACCACCTTCCTCACCGCCCTGAACTTGTCTATCGAAAGATTGATCAGATACATCCCCTTCGACTGCCCCGAAAGATCGATCTGGGTTGAGAAATGCTCTGTCGTTTTGTCGAAATTGATTTTGCCTTCATATGACCTGGATGAATTACTGTTATAGTAATAAGCTATTTTTTATAGTGTCTCCGAATGAGTCCAAGATTTCGTATTTATAGGTAATTTAGAAAAGTTATGATTCCTGACTTGTCCACCCTTCTTATAGAATAAAAATTTAGCATTGCAAATCAGTTAATTACAGTGATGAAGTCTTAAATTTGTCGCACTAAGGCAAATTTATGCTACGCATCAGGGTAATAAAAACAGCATCTGGAGCCAGTGCAGTCCAAGTGATTTACTATAGAAATCGTAAGCGAGTTGTATTCAAACATATTGGTTCGGCAAGGAGTAGCCAGGAACTAGAGTCACTGATATTGGTTGCGCAAGATGTCATAAAAAATACTTCTGCAGATATTCCTTTATTTGAAGATTTTAAGCTTGACAATTTGCTATACCTGGACAAGTGCGAGTTTTTAGGTGTATATTCTACTTTTTTGTATGAGGCTATCAGCGACGTGATCTCTCAGATCGGCTTAGACAAAATCAAGAAGCAGCTGCTTCAGGATCTGATTGCCATCAGGATCGTAGAACCCGCTTCAAAGCTACGTTCAATAGAACTTTTAGAATCTTACTTTGGGATAAAACATAGAAGGCAGAGCTACTACCAGTCGGCTCCACAATGGCTTAAACTTAAGGGAAAGATAGAGGATATTGTAGTGGAGTTTGCCAGGAAGCGTTACGCCTTCAACTTTGATCTGCTGTTTTATGATGTAACCACACTGTACTTTGAAACATTTGCGGAGGACGATCTTCGGAGAAACGGTTTTTCCAAAGACAACAAATCACAGCAGCCACAAATTTTAGTGGCCCTGTTGGTTACAAAGGAAGGTTTTCCGATAGCGTATAGCATATTCCCCGGCAATATGTTTGAGGGGCATACGATAATACCAGTTGTAAATAGTTTTATCGAGAAGCACGCTGTGAAAGAGTTTACAGTGGTGGCCGATGCGGCAATGATAAGCACTACCAACATGCAGGAACTTTTGAGAAGCAACATCAATTACATTGTTGGAGCAAGACTGGGCAACCTATCCTATGAACAGATTAAGCAGATTGATAAAAGTATCACCAGGGAGGACGGAAAAACCATCAGACTAAAAACAGATAATGGGTATTTGATTTGTGATTACTCCTCGGTTCGTTACCGAAAAGATAAATATGAAATGGAAAAGCAGATTGAGAAGGCCAGAACCATTATCGAGAATCCCTCAAAAGGGAAAAAGGTTAAGTTTATCAAAACCACTTGTGAGCAAATAGTATTGAATCAGGCGTTGATTGAAAAGTCACAGAAACTACTTGGGGTAAAAGGGTACTACACCAATCTGGAGGAGAATATTGCGAACAACCAAACTATCATCGAGCGTTATCACGAGCTTTACAGGGTAGAGCAAGCCTTCAGAATGTCGAAGCATGATTTACAGACAAGACCAATCTTTCATTTCAAGGAAGAACCGATCAATCTTCATATTTTAATCTGTTTCATGGCCCTTGTTGTCTCAAAACATATTGAACTAACTACAGGTGATTCAATTAGGAAATTTCTAACTGAATGCAAAAAAGTAACCGATGCTCGTATGCTCAACAAAATAACACACAGTGAGACAAGAATAAGGACAATATACAGCGATAAAATTTTGGGATATATCAGATCTTTAAATTTGTCGCACTAAAGTGGACAAGTCAGGAGCTATTTTTTATAGTGTCTCCGAATGAGTCCAAGATTTCGTATTTATAGGTAATTTAGAAAAGTTATGATTGTCAGAACAAACATTCGTAACCTCTATATAGACTTATTATGGAATGTTATTGCATTTATTCAAAACATTCATAACTTTACTATACAATTATTAAACTATGAATCCTGTAAATAATCCATTTACTCCCGGAGCCGGCACTCCGCCACCGGAACTTGCAGGCAGGGAGACTGTTTTGCAGGATGCTGATAATGCCATAAAAAGGACTTTAAACAACAAGATTGCAAAAAGTCAGATAATGCTCGGTCTCAGAGGAGTTGGAAAAACAGTTTTGCTGAATAAAATATACCAGATTGCAGAGGACCTGGGAACATTTGCTGCCATTTTTGAGGCTTCTTCATCACAGACTTTGCCGGAAACAATGACTCAACCCTTATACCGCTTGTTGCTTAAACTCGATCGCAGCAGGAAAACAGAAAATGATATTAAGAGAGTATTTGGATTACTTGGGCAATTTGCAAGATTGTTTAAAGTGAAGATAGGTGAATTTGAAGTCGGAATTGATCCGGGAATACTAACAGGCGATCTGGCTTTGGATCTGGGTGATCTGTTCGTTTTAATAGGCGAGGCTGCTAAAAGCAGACATACTGCGGTGATAATTCTGATTGACGAAGTACAATATCTGGAAGAGGATGATCTCGCAGCCCTTATACTTGCTATGCATAGAATATCACAGAAGCAGCTTCCTATACTACTCTTTGGAGCAGGGTTACCACAGCTGGCCAAACTTGCCGGTGATGCAAAGTCCTATGCAGAGAGGCTTTTTGATTATATTACTATTGATAAGCTTGATAACATAAGTTCCGCACTTGCTCTTGAAAGACCTGTGCTGCGTGAGAACGTAAAATTCGAGCCTGAGGCAGTTGGTAAGATAATTGAGGAAACAGAAGGTTACCCATATTTTATCCAGCTATGGGGATCCTTAGTATGGGATATTGCAAAAGCATCTCCCATAACAATTAACGATGTCGTCAGAGCAACTGAAAAATCAGTTGCAATGCTTGATTCCGGATTTTTCAGGATAAGATATGAACGGCTTACAGAACGTCAGCAGGATTATGCAAAAGCAATGGCAAGAGCCGGAAAATTACCAGTATCATCTGCTGAAGTGGCAGAAATTATGGGAATTACGGTAAGACAGGCAGCTCCTATCAGGGATGAGGTAATGAAAAAGGGAATGGCATACAGCCCCGGACGCGGGTTGATTAGCTTTTCCGTTCCGAAATTTGAAGATTATTTAAGAAGGAATTTTATAAAAGTTTGATTTCAGCTTTCCAGCTAAAAGAGTTAAGGGGCTTAACGGCGCAACAGAAAATCTTGCTCAGAGCTCAGAGCTCAGTTTTTGCCCCACGCTCCATGCTCCATGCCCCAAGCTCCATGCCCCACGCCTTTTACTCCACCATCACCTTCCTCACCGCCTTAAACTTATCAATGGAAAGATTTATGAGATACATCCCCTTCGAGTGTCCTGAAAGGTCAATCTGACTTGAGAAATGTTCTGTAGTTTTTTCGAATTTTATGTTGAGGACTTTGCTTCCGTTCTGAGAGAATATATCAATGATCAGTTCACCGAATACATTGTTATTCATTTCGATGGTGAACAACCCTGTTGTGGGATTAGGATATATCCTCATTGCTTCAAAAGGATCTGCGTCATCAATGCCTGTTACTTCAGGAATTGTTAATGTATCGCTTATTGTATAGCATACACCATCGTTTGAGATACTTAAATTGTATTTTCCAAGGTTCTGGTTAGCAATATAAAGATAATCATCGGCCCCGGAGATAAGCGTTCCGTTATAATACCACTTATACTTCAATGCAGTTATGATACTTGATGTAAGATACCATACTGTAGGGCCTTTTGCATATATGAATGGTTTAGGGGGGGCATCCTTGAACCAGACATTTAGTGAATCGGAATCATTAGTACATTCTCCATCCTGCACTTCAACATAATACTGGCCCGGTTTCAGGAATCCTTCAATAAATGACGTATCCGCCACAGAAGCACCGTTTCTGAACCATTTGTAATTATATCCTGTAATTGCATTATCCACGCTTAGTCTGATCGGTGTTTCTCCAAGGCATTTCCCTTCAGTATAGCTACCGGTCTCTATATCAGGTTTCAGAGGCATTCTTCCCACTATTACACCTACCGGGACAGTTTTTGATCTGCATCCGTCAGAGTTCTGAATTTCAAGAAAATATTCACCTGTCAGTGTTGCTGCAAAACTGTTGGAGACAGCGCCGGTTAAAGCACCATCCTGGTTATGCCAGCTGTATGTTATACCTTCAGACAGGGAAACACTGAGGTTTACACTTTCCCCTTCACAGAACTGTGTAGGTCCGCTGATGCTTACTGTTGGGATTACCGGCGTTGGATTTACTGTAACATTCACATTGTTGGTTGAATTTACAAAGCATCCGCTGGAATTGAAGACTGTAAGTGAATAGAAACCTGAAGAACGTGCAGTAAACTGACTGGTATCAGCGCCTACTGCACCACCATCGCGTTTCCACTGGTAATGATTACCTGTTGTGGAGACAACACTCAGGACAACTGAATCACCTTCACAGAACTTAACTTTTCCACCTGCAGTTATCAGCGGGGGAGTTGGTGCATTAAGGGCTGCAACATTAGCTTTAATTGAAGTTGAGGTACAATTTCCAATATTATTGGTTATTCCGACACTGTATTTACCTGATATCTTTGCAGTATAACGGTTTGAATCACCTTCGGCAATGCTGGTCTCTTCGAGCATCCAGTTATATGAATAGTTCTTGTTTTTTGACACAGAAAGTATTACACTGTCACCTTTGCAGAATACAAGCGGTCCGCTGGCTGCAATACTTGCAACCGGGTATGAACCCACTATTGCTGTATCGCGGAAGAAAGCAGAACAACCATTATCTGCATAAGCCCACAGGGTAACAGTGTAATCACCGGGATTCAGGTAACCATGAACCCCGGGATTCTGTTGATTTGAGCTTCCCCCGTCACCAAAGTTCCATAACCAGCTGGTTATAGAAATTCCACTGGCAACAGTTGAATTTGTAAACGCTGTTGGTGTCCCCTGGCATACTGTTGTCAAGGTGAAACCGGTTACCGGAACAGCTTTTACAACTACTGTTTTTGTTATTGAATCGGTATAAATTCCTGCCTTGACAACCAGCTTCACTGAATAGTTACCTGCAGCTGAATAGAGATGAACAGGGTCCTGTACATTATCGCTTTCTCCATCGCCGAAGTCCCATTCCCATCTGGTTATAGTCTCCCCGGTAGTATATGTATCATCTGTAAATTGTGTTGTAAAACCGGCGCATACTGTATCTGCCGAAAATCCTGCATTTATAACTGAGATTGTGAATGTCTGTTCCGGAGCCCAGTCACTCCCTTTGAAGGCGCTGTTGACTGCCTGAACACTCCAGTAATAGGTACCCACAGCGAGGCTGTCAAGCTGATACCTCAGATTATGATTCGCGTTACCCATTCTTGTAACTTTTCTTTTGCCTGTAGCAAGATCAGACATGGGAGAAGTGATATCATATGCTCCAGCCAGAGTCCAAACCCGTACATTATATGAAACCCCTGTATTCAGACTGTCCTGCCACGATAGAATAATACCATATCCCGCATTCTCAGAAGCAAGACTATCAGGCGGGTAAACCGGAGATGCAGGAATATTAAGCTCATTAACATATAATTTTGATTGTCCTGCATATCCTTCTGCAGTCCCGATAATTAGCAGATCCAGATCACCATCCTCATCAAAATCTGACCATGAATTGGTTCCCTGCCATTCTCCCGCAATATTATAATCCATCTCCTCAAAGTTGAAATTTCCCTTGTTCTCATAGATCTTAGTGATCACTGAAAAGCTGTTACCTGAAAGCAAAATATCCAGATCGTCATCATTATCATAATCACCAAGTGAAACAGCTCCATACTGCGTACCCCTGATAAACGCATCCATTCTTGAAAATGACATATTGTTTTCATTCCTCAACAGAATCGAAAACTTGAGTTCGTCTTTTGTAATACCTGTGATAATGATGTCAATATCCCCGTCATTATCGAGGTCACCTGTATCAAAGTCAGTGTAATCTGCATAGAATTCAGGCAGATTCATAGGAATAATATTGAAGTAGGAGTTAACATTTCTGAATAGTCTGAAGTCAACATTATAGATGGCAAAGAAGTCAAGGTCCATGTCATTATCCAGATCCCTCATGTTTGATACAGATTGATAATTGACATCGCGTGATTTATAACTGAATGAAAAACTTCCCTCATTTTGAAGGAACATGCCATACATCAGGAAATCAACTAATCCGTCATTGTTATAATCTCCATAACTGAATTTATAAAATGAAGAGGGATAGTTAAATACTGAATTGAAATTCCCGTCTCCGTCATTCTCATAGATTGAGAAACCAGTGTAGAAGTCGCTCACGCAGATATCAAGATCATTATCATTATCGACATCAATCCATTCGGCACAGTTTATCCTGGAGTTATCAATTTTAAAAGCCGGTATTGCATTGAAACTCTTATTCCCCAGGTTTTCATAAACATGGGTGAAGCTTTTCCAGTCTCCGGCATAATACTGGCCACAGAGCAGCAGATCCTGGTCTCCATCGTTATCAAAATCGCCCCAATCACAATCAGTATCATATCTGACCTGGATAAAGGGATTAGGTATCTCCACGAAGAACTCACCAATTTCAAAAACACCTGTTGCCGAAAAATCAGATCCTTTATATGAGTTATTGATTGCCTGTACTCTCCAGTAGTATGTCCCCTTTTCAGTCAAAGTAAGGCTGTACGAGGTGTCATTTATAAAACCAGGGCAGGCAACCATCCTGTAGCCGCTGGTTGTGTCTGACATTGGGGTAACAATATCTATGAAATCGGGGTTTGTTCCAACCATGATATCATAGGTTACAGAAAGTCCTGCAGAGTTTGATGGTTTGTTCCATGATAAAACGATCTCTTTACCCCTCCTTGTTGCTTTTAATCCTGAGGGGGGAAGCGGAAGGGTTTTATCCCTGTAACTTTCATTTTCGTAGAATGAAATTTGTCTCCCGTCAGTATTGTAGTCATATGATGACTGCAATATATCAAGGTCGCTGTCATTGTCAAGATCAGCAACACAAACTCTCTGATCATTGTCGACTTTTGCCCTTTTATACGTGATCTCCCGGAAAGTATCATTTCCGAAATTCCTCAATATCTTGTGTGTTCTTGAATATTCAGCGTACAAAAGACTGTACCAGTCATTTCCTATTAGAAGAACGTCAAGCAATCCGTCATTGTCATAATCAATCCATTTAACACAATTATACCTCATATCCTCTGTTAAGGGAATTTCAGAGAATTGATCATTGCCAAGGTTCTTATATACTGTCGGGATGACAGTGCTGCTATGAAGACCGGCAAGCAGAATATCAAGATCTCCATCATTATCATAATCACCGAACTCAGCGAAACTATACTTTCCTATTCTAAACAGGGAATTAACCTGTGTAAAACTGTTGTCAGGATTGTTCTTAAACAAGCCTGAGAATGGATTTCCGCTGAAATCTGTCCCTGAGATAAATATATCAAGATCACTGTCATTATCATAATCCCCCCACCTTGCAACTCCGTCAGTAACCTGGATTATCTTGGTTTTTGTATCAGTGAACAATCCATTCCCGTCGTTCCTGTATATTTTAGTTACTGGCTCAGTAGTCTTTCCGCATATTAGTATATCTTGATCCCCATCATGGTCATAATCGCCTACATCCAGCGATCCGTATGCCAGCCCCTGTATGCTATGTGACATTTCATTAAATACATCAGCTCCCTGGTTAATAAATATCCTTGTTTCCGCGGTAGTGCTCCCGTATTCTTCTGTGGAACCCATAACAATTGCATCCAGCTTATTATCCTTGTTAAGATCGCACCAGGCTGCATCTCCGTTAAAGAGGGAATATGTAAGGTTCAGCGCTGTATATGTATTGTTGGTGTTTTTAAAAATTTTTGTTCCCTGATTTCCGGTAAAGAGCAAATCCAGGTCATTGTCTCCGTCATAATCCCCTGCTTTAATCGTCCCTCCCCTGTAAAAAGGGATCTCACTCACAACAGTTTCTGAAAATGGGACTACTTCCACCATCACCTCATTGCTGATGATAGTATCTGAGCTGATTTTTGATTTACAGACAATGAAATAGCGTCCATCCTCAAGGAAATCAGGTGTATATGAATCAGCAGTCTGACCTGTTAGATTGTTATTATAAGGTCCGCCAGGATAAATACCGTATGACCATATTCTTCCTGCAGGAGAGGACTCAACAACAGTTAAAGTAGTTCCTGATTCATCAGGCTTTAAGATCTGTTTCGAAGGTGGTGCGATGGTGCTATAATTAAGGATCTGGAAAGTATTGAAAGATGCAAATGCAGAGCCCAGGAAGCTGTTGTCAACAGACTGAACGGTCCATTTATAGTTACCGGGTCTTATCCCCGGCATAGTACAGAAATTGTTATTTTGAGTGTTCCCGGTTTCAGGCTTGAAAAGATTCCAGGTGTCAATATCAGCAGATGGACTCTTGATAGTATCGTTGGTATCAGTATTGATAAGGCAGAGATTATATGTCAGTGCTGCAGATGGAGTATTGGAATCAGTGGATCGGTCCCAGGAAAAAATCACCGAGTTTCCGGAAATATTCGCAGTAAGGCTTGAAGGGACTGAAGGAGCATTATTTGGATTATTGTAATCATTCCTGAAGAGTTTGGTAAAGCCCGAACCAGATATAAGAAAATCAAGGTCCCCATCATCATCATAATCGCCTAATGAGGCATCCCAGACTCCCCCGACGCCAAAATTGTAACTTGTAACTGTAAATTCCCCGTTCCCGTTATTGACACACAGTTTGGCAGTATTTCCGGTCATTACAATAAGATCGATGTATCCATCATTATCCAAATCTCCGGATCTTATAACCTGGATCCAGCTAAGACCTTGCAGGGAAACAGGTGTTGCCTCTGAAAACTGTCCGGATGTATTTTCTCTTAATATTAAAGGAACAGATGATCCATAATACAAAACATCCATGTCCCCATCGCTGTCATAATCTGCTGTTGTAAGCTTGTATGCCGATTCATAAGGTATAAAATTCAGATCCTGCTCAAAAATATTATTAGAATTGTTTTTATGCAGTTTAGAACTCAGCAAATCATAATGGCCATCATTATCTGCATCCAGCCATTTTATGTTCATATAAGTACCTCCAATTTCGTTTCCTCCCAGCAATCCCTGGTCAACCAGCAGAAATTCTCCACCTTTATTATTGAGAATATAAATATGATTTTTGAAGCCAAAAACAATATCCTCGTCACCATCGTTATCATAATCAGCCACATCAGTTGAAGTGAAGCCGTATTTGTCGAAATTGTTTAAATCCGGAATTATAGTTTTCTGGAAAATATCACCACCCTTATTTTTGTACAACGTGGTGCCCTGAAAAAAGTCAAGGTCATCATCATTGTCATAGTCGATCCATATTGCCCCCATTCCGTAAGTACCGGGGACATTAATATTAGTAAATGATAGACCGCCGTCATTCCTGTATATTACAGTGCCGGAACTGTTCAATAAGATATCAAGGTCACCGTCATTGTCATAGTCACCCCATTTGATATTGGAGAATCCGTCAGTACCCAAATCGATCGCAGAATCTGTGAACTGAGGGAACGCAACTGAAGGTAAGAGGAATAACAGAGTTCCCAGCGAAAAGATTTGAAGTTGAAGCTTAATTAAATGAACATTGAATTCCGGGAGGCAGAGAACCGATGAAACTGTCTTCATAAGAATCCAGTTTAAGTATAAAATGTAATACAATACGCCACTTGGATTAAATGGCATCAGGATCCAGAGTCGGGGAAGTTTAATCTGCAATAAGTTAAGACAAAATCAGAAAGGGTGCAAATTTATTTTCAGGTTCACCGGCGCAACGGCACAATGGCACAATGGCACAACAGAAAATCTTGCTCAGAGCTCAGAGCTCAGTTTTAGGGGCTCTGTGCTCTGCGCCCTATGCCCTGAGCCCTCACTCCACCATCACCTTCCTCACCGCCTTTTTTAAGTAATCAGTGATCGGTAATCGGTCTGAATACCGATTACCGAATACCGATTACTTATTAATCCACCAGAATCTTCCTTGCTGCTTTAAACGCATCTATCGATAAGTTGATTAAGTACATCCCCTTCGACTGCCCTGAGAGGTCAATCTGGGCCGAGAAATACTCTGTAGTTTTATCGAATTTTATGTTGAGAGCTTTGCTGCCATTCTGAGTAAAGATATCAATCACAAGCTCTCCGAATACATTGTTATTCATTTCGATAGTGAACATTCCTGTGGTCGGGTTTGGATAGATCTTCACATCCTCAAACAGATCAATATCTTCAGTACCCACTATCCCTGTCGGTATTCTCAATGTGTCGCTGAAGGCAAAACAGGAGTTATCATCCGAGATGCTTAACCTGTATATTCCGAGGTTTTGCCCTGCTACATAAACCTTTTTGCCATCAGCCTCAGGAATATGAATGCCATTATAATACCATTTGTAATATTTTGCATTTGAAGCGGTAGAGATGTACCATACGCTTGGCCCCCTGGCTATGATATCAGGTTTTGGAAGAGACTCTATGAAATCGATATTAACTGAATCGCGGGAACTTGTACATATATCTAAATTGGCTTCCAGATAATAATTACCGTCCTCCAGTATCTCTATTGATACAGCATTGCTTATTGGAGCCTCATTTTTGTACCACTGGTAATTATATCCTTCAATTACATCATCCACGCTGAGCTTAGGTGGTGATTCACCAAGGCACATGTTTTTGGTGTAGCCACTCTTATCAATGGCAGGCTTAAGAGGTTTTTCACGGACTTCGATAGTTACGGCTTCGGTTGTGACTTTGCATCCTGATGCATTTGAAACTTCGAGTTTGTATTCCCCTGAGCTGGTCACAGTATAGCTGTTTGCAATAGTGCCACCTATTGGTCCGTCTGCGTTTTTCCATAAGTAGGAGTACCCTGTGGTAATAGGGATGCTCAGGATGGCACTCTCTCCTGAACAGAATTTCTTTTTACCCTCCAGACCAAGAGCCCCAACTACCGGGAGAGGATTAACAGTAACAGTAACTGAGTTTGTTGAAGAGACAGAACAACCAGTGCTGTTTGAAATAACCAGGTTATATGTACCTGTGCTTTTAGCAATGAACAGGTTTGAATCTGCACCGATAGCTCCATTATTTAGTCTCCACTGGTAAGTATAGCCTGGTGTATTGGTAACATTCAGAACCACAGAATCGCCCTGGCAGAAAGTAAGATTTCCTGTTGCAGTTATTACCGGGGCAGCCGGGGCATTCAAAGCAGTAACAGTTAGCGCAGATGAGACTGTTGTACAGTTGCCTTTTGAACTGACTATTTCTGATGTATAGTTTCCTGTCAGTTTTGCAACGAATCTGCTCGAATCGGCACCTGTGATATCTGTACCACCAATTTTCCATTTATAGAGATAATCTGCATTGTATGGCACGGTAAGTGTTACACTGTCACCTTTGCAGAAAGTCAGGGGAGCATTGGCTGTGACAGCGGCAACAGGGTAACTGCCTACTGTGACAGTTTTTGTGATCGAGTCTCTGCAGCCGTTAGCTGCAAGGGCTTTGAGTAGAACGGTATAGTCGGCAGCCCCTAGATAACCATGGACTGGTGGTTGTTCTGAAAGTGACATTTGGCCATCACCGAAGTCCCAGTACCATGATGATATTGTGAGTCCGTTCTTATTGGTTGTATTTGTAATGGTCGCCGCGGTTCCCTGGCATACCGCAGGAGCTGAAAAATCGGCTGAGGGTTTTTGTTTAACCGTTACAATTTGCTCAAGTGAATCCTTAACTCCGCCTGTGCTTGAAACAACCAGTTTAACATTATAATTTCCGCCATCGGGGAAAGTATGAACAGGATTGCGTGTTGTTGAAATACTTCCATCTTTGAAATCCCATTTCCAGGCTGCGATACCATCAGTGGCAACAGACTGGTCTGTAAAATGGGTAGCATAGCCGGCACAAACTATATCAGTTGAGAAGAATGCCTGTACATTCTTCACTTCAAAGGAATCAACTGCAGACCATGCACCTCCGCTGTATGCCTGATCAACTGCCTGAACTCTCCAGTAATATTTGCCGCTTACCATATTCTTCATAAGGAAGGCTGTATCAAGTTGTGCATTGCCGGTTTTTGGTATTTTCCGGAAGCCGGTGTTTAATGAATGTGAGGAAGTAACATCTTCATTGTCTGATGTTGTGCCAATCCTGACATTGTAAAAAAGTGTAGAGTATTGAGTTTCATCGGTTTTTACCGGATCCCATCTTAGATTTATTCCTGATGGAGACCGGACTGCATTAAGTGATTCAGGCGCATCAGCAGGGGTATTAGATTTGAACGCTCCAGATCTCATAAACAGGTTATTCTTGTAAAGCTTGCAGATATCGCCCCATTTATTGACCATTATATCTATATCACCATCATTATCATAATCACACCATTCAAGTCCTTCCACCTGTGTAAAATTAAATGAACCATCATTTAGTTCTGTAAAAGATACACCGTTATAATTCTTAAAGATAATTGCCGATCCTGCAAAATTTGAGAATAATATATCAATAAAACCATCATTATCATAATCACCCCAGATAACACACCCAAAAGAGCTGTATCCGTAGTTTTTTGAAAGAATCTGGGCAAAGGAACCACCAGTGTTTTTATAAGCATAGAGAGTCCCCGGGGTTGTCATTGCAAGATCCATATCCCCGTCATTGTCATAATCTGCCCAGTCTGCTGTTGCTTCCCAGAGATCCGGAAAATCAATAGCGGTCTGCCAGGTAAATGAATTATTTCCACCATTCCTGTAAATTCTTGAGAAACAATTAGTGTAGACATCATAGTCCAAAGAACCGGTAAGATGAATATCAAGGTCACCATCATTATCATAATCCACCCATTTAACTTCACTTCTGAATACTCCGGGAAGATTTAACTGATCCTGTGCAGTAAATGTCTTATTGCCATTGTTCCTGTAAATAATTGTAACTGGATTGAAATAGGGATCATCACCCGTCGCCCCTGTAAGTATAAAGTCAAGATCACCATCATTGTCATAATCTCCCCAATCGGCTGCGCTGTAGTATACGGCCTGGATCGAGATCTGAACCTGTTCTGTGAAAATCCCGGCTCCGTCATTCTGGTAGATTTTAGTATAAGCAGGAAGGAAGGCAGGACCGTAGTTTAAAGCACCTGTAATGAGCAGGTCAAGATCTCCGTCATTGTCATAATCACCCCAATTGGCAGATCCATATCTTCCACCGGTGAATACTGCCTGAGTTACATGGCTGAATGAATTGTCTCCATTGTTTTTATAAAGCCTGGCAGAGCTTCCAGGAATAATAACGTCAGTAAAACCATCATTATCATAATCACCCCATTCGTATCTTCCAAATTCAGGCGAGGTGAGTGTAATACTGGTCTGTTCCGAGAACAATCCTGTACTGAACACACCAGGATTACCATTCACAAGCGTGGTGAAGTATTGTTCACTTCCCGGATTTCCGATGTACTCAATAACATGAAAGCTATAATCCGTTTTGTACTTCAATCCGGTAACGATCACACTGTCATTTCTTCCATTAGATACGCAAAACCACTCTGTAGATCCGATCTGCTCCCCATATCCGAACTCAACATCCTGAAGATAGGTATTGTTGTTAACAGGAACTGCAGTTCCTGTAGAACCCTCTTTACAAAACACAATACATCTGTACCCGTTTCCTCTTTCCCATTTCAGAAGCAGACTGTTTGAGGTAATTATCTTGGCAGTAAGGTTGGTAGCCTGAACAGGAACTATTGAAAAACTTGACTCTTCGGAAAATGAGCCTCCCTTGAGACTGTTATCTACTGCTTGTACGCGCCAGAAATAGTTACCCAGAGGGATATTCCTGAGAGTATATGTTGTATCAAGATTTGCATTCCCCATCTGGGATATTTTCCTGATACCCGCAGATGAAGAATGAGGGGAAGCAACATCAATTGCCCCGGACGTCTTCCCTACTTTAATATTATAGCTTATACCGGGATATGGAGTATTGTCAGTCCGGACGCTCTTCCAACTGAGTACTACATCAGATTTCATTACAGTATCTTTAGGTGATTGAGGAGCCGGAGGTGTCGGATTAGTACTTGTGGTTATATCGTTTCTGTATACTTTGGTGAAGGCACTGTCGATGCTTAGGCCAATGATTACTATATCCAGGTCACCGTCATTGTCGTAATCCCCCCATCTTGGTGCACTGAATCCGGCAGGTGTTATTGTACAATCACTGTCTTCGATGAAGGTATTGTCCCTGTTATTCTTATATATTGTGGTAAAGGGCACATACATACCCTTGAATCCTGTTATAATTAAATCAAGATAACCGTCGTTATCATAATCACCCCAGACTCCGTCACCGTATTGTGACTGGCCCAGAATAATCTGGTCCTGAAAAGTGAAAGTATTATCTCCATCATTTCTGTAGATCCGGTTCTGCATACTTGATATCGTAAGCAAATCAAGATCACCATCATTATCATAGTCACCCCATCTTACTTTTGATATAGAATTTGTAAGATCGGTTATTTTAGTAAATTTCCCGTTTCCGGTGTTTCTGTATATACTTGTAGCATAGCTCAAGTCCAGTTTAATGCCTGAGATTGCCAGGTCGAGTAATCCATCATTGTCAAAATCGCCCCAGTCTGTAGATCCGTACCTGACCCCCTCAATATTATGATTTGACATTTCAGTCAATGTGGCACCGTCACCGTTGTTCCTGTATATCTTTGTTACACAGGCAAAACTTCCGGCCTCCCCGGTTATTATCAGATCAAGGTCTCCATCATTATCGTAATCTCCCCAGTCGACTGATCCGTAGGAAGCCCCGGTTATAGATGTTCCAGAAAGTAGAGTAAATGTGCCGTTACCATTATTTTTGGAAATCGCACCGGAAGAGTAATCCAGATGAGCAATATCAATGTTTCCATCATTATTAAAGTCACCACAGTCTCCAAACTGACCCGTACCCAGGGTAACTGTAACCTTAGAAAAAGTGCCGTTTCCATTATTCTTATAAACATACTGACCCATGGGACCTGTAAGGTAAATATCAAGGAAATTATCATTATCAAAATCAAACCAGAAGATATCGTAAGACTGGCTAAAACCTAATGAAGAGCTGATTACTGATTTGAGAGGTGTTTCTGTTAATTCCGTGAAAACCCCTGTTTTAAATGTTATATTGTTATCAGCCGTGACCTCATTGTAATATTGTTCTGACCCTGCTCCTCCGGTAAATTCCATCACCTGTACAACATAATCGGTTAACGCATTCAACGATGTTATTTTAACATAATTCAGCGATCCTTTATACACACAATACCAGCCTGTTGAACCTATCTGTGTTCCCGCACCGAAAGATGATGAAGCAATATAAGTAGAATTATTTGATGGTGAAGCAGTTCCTGAGGTACCGGCTTTGGCAAAAACAATGCAATTGTCTCCGTTGCCTCTCGACCAGGAAACCATTGCTTCCTTTCCTCCCTTGTTTTTTAAAGTAAGGCCACTGGCCTGATAAGATATAGAATAAGTAAATTCGCCTTCTGCTGAAAAAGGTCCTCCGATAAAACTATTGTCGACAGCCTGGACTTTCCATTTATAGGTTCCTTTTTTAATATTTCTCAGACTAAATTCATTATTATACTGGCTATTGCCAATTGACGCGATCTTTCTGAAGCCTGATGAGGACAAGGACATTGGATTTACAATATCTATACCGTTTGTTAAAAACCCTGCAAGAATATTATAAGTCAACGAACTTGTATTATCTGTCAGAACCGGATCCCATCTAAGTGTTACAGTATTTCCTGTGGATAGGTAAGTAAGTCCCGTAGGTGCTGCCGGAACAGGATTAACAGTGGGTGACAGGTTTTTATAAATCTTGCATATTTTAACAGGGCCCTTCTTGCCCGAGATAATAATATCCAAATCACCGTCATTGTCATAATCTCCCAGATCAACTGATCCTTCACTAATTCCATCTATACTTAAACCAGTAAGGTTTGTAAATGTATTATTTCCATTATTGAGATAAATTTCCGTTAGATCATTATTATTATTACCGGTCAGAATGACATCAAGGTCTCCATCGTTATCCATATCGGCCCAGTTGCCTGTAGCTTTAGATAAATTTGTAAAACCTGTACCTGATTGATATGAAAAAGTACCATTGCCATTATTTTTATAAAGATTGGTGCTACCTCCTGCCAATAATAAATCGGGATACCCGTCATTATCGTAATCACCCCAGTCATTTGTTCCCCCGCTTGCACCATATATATTTAATGATGTTTGTTCAATAAAAGAATCATTACCCTGGTTCTGATATAATGCAAAGCCGTTGACATTGCCTGAAAGAAGGATATCCAGATCACCGTCATTATCATAATCGATAAACCTGGTCATGCTGTAAGTCTCTCCATTTAAAGAAACCGCCGACTGTTCATCGAAAAGGAAATTACCTCTGTTTTTCAGAAGCCTGGATGCAACACTGTTCACTACAATCAGATCAGGATCTCCATCATTGTCATAATCACCAAAGTCAAAAGAAGTACCACCCTGAAAAGTGACATATTCCATTCTGTATTTACGGAAAAATGACCGTGTATACTGGTCCGGTCCCTCATTCCTGTATATATTCAATTCATAACCTCCGTTTGCATTTTTCCCGTTGAACACGATATCAAGATATCCATCATTATCAAAATCAACCCAGGCTGACAGATAATTATCACCATAACTAATGTAAGCTGAAGGCAGGGCAGGTGTGAAAACATTGCCAATATCAGTGAAAGTATTGACAGGATAGTTGTTTCTGAAGACCTTTAATATAGCATTATTATCAGTACCACCTCCTGATATAAGAGCATCGAGGTCCCCGTCATTATCATAATCACCCCAGGTTGTCGAACCGTTTGAAATCACAGGAAGCACTATGCCTGTATGTTCATCAAAAGTCTGACCTTTTAGATTTATGGCAGCCAGGGAAAATACTAAAACCACAACCTGCCATCTCAGAAATAAAATTTTCATAACATTCAGGTTTAAGGATTGAGGCTATAATATACAAATTTCATTGGATTTAGTCAAATTTATTTATACTGTTCTGTCTTGCAGACAGTATGTTGGAATAATGAAAATGGGGCGTGGTATATTATGTGAGGTAGGTGGAAGAAAGTTCCAGGTTCGATCGTTCGATGGTTTGACTGCTCCGTAATACTCTGTGCTCTCGGTGTCTCCGTGGTTGAAGTAAATAGCGTAACGGCGCAATGGCCCAACGGCTCAATAGAGCACCGTCGCACTGTCATACCGTCGGCCCGTCACCCCTCCGCCCCGAAATACATAAATATTATTCAACTTATAGTTGTAATCCTGAATATGAAGCTTAATTTTTTTCCAGCAGGAATTTCCAGACAGGAACAATATTGATTATGCTATTATCCTTTATTATTGTATCTTCTTCGTCATATGTGATTATATATGCTTTACTCTTTTTCATTTCTTTCATGGCGTTAAGCAATACTGAGACTTCTCTTTGCCTGGTTTCGAGATCTGACAGGGAATAACTTACCTGAAAGAGCAATTCTTCACCCGGGACATAAAAATCAACTTCATGTTTTCGTTTCAGGTAAAATAATCTGTCGCGATATCTTTTGTATAAATGCAGGAATACAATATTCTCCAGAAGTTTGGAATCCTGATCGGTCAGGAAAAGATTCAGGATACCCTGATCGATGAAGTAATATTTCTTCTTTGTCTCTTTTTCCGAAATGCCGGACAAGTAGTTGTTAACCGGGAAAATGAGATAGGCTTCATTCAGAAAGAACAGATAGTCAGTAATTGTATTGTTCCCGATCTTTGTCCCCGTTGATTTTATAAGGTTCTTTATCCTGTTCAGCGAAGTTTCATTGTTGACGCTTTCTGCCAGTTTTTTAATAAGCAACCTCAGGATATGTTCATTCTGAATATTATTCCGGGCAATCAGGTCACCGTAAAAAACCTTCATATATATACTGCTTAGGTATTCTTTGGGATTCTGAAATTTCAGAAGTTCAGGAAATCCCCCATAGCGAAAATATTGTCTGAATTCTTCTTTTACGATAAACCGTTTATTTGAGAGGGAGAAGTTTTTATCGGTTTCGATTGATTTGAATGTAAGATACCCGGAAAATGAGAGCGGATAAACTTCTCTGATAAGATATCTTCCGCCAAGGGTAGAGGATATCTCCCTGCTTAACATTCTCGCATTACTGCCTGTAATAAAAACCCTGTAACCTGTATCGGCCAGCCTTCGGGCGAACTTTTCCCACCCTGTAATATTATGAATTTCATCAAAGAACAGTAAAGGCTGTCCTCCGTATAATTCAATTGAAGATTCAATAAGCAGATCGAAATGATTTACATTGAACTCGATCAGGCGTTCATCCTCAAAATTAAGATATACATAAGGTAGCCCTGGTTCAGCGCTGACAAGCTCCTTAATATGCTGAAAGAGCATAAAGCTTTTGCCGCTTCTTCTTATTCCGCAAAATACATAGTTGGCTGCAGGATCAATCTGGAGAAGCCTTTTTTTAACTTCTGTTTTATTAATAAATTCCTGATTTTCAATAATTATCTTTTTAAGTACGCTTTTATCCATATTTAATATTTTCTCAAAGGTAAGAAATAAATATTAATTAATATCCTCTACAGAAGATAAAAAAGTATAAAAATACCTTGTTTAAGAGACAAAGTGATATGTCTGAATTTTTTTCTCAGGGATGATAATTATGATATACTCTCTGTGAGTCTGTGCTCAGTGCCCCTGTGTCTCGGTGTTTGAAATAAATGGTGCAACGGCACAACGGAAAATCTTACTCAGGGCTCAGAGCTCAGGGTTCAGGTTTAGGGGCTCTGCGCCCTGCGTCTTGCGTCCTGTGCCTTGCGTCTTTTATTCCGCCAGTATCTTCCTCACTGCCTTAAATTTATCGATCGAGAGATTTATGAGATACATCCCCTTCGACTGCCCTGAGAGGTCAATCTGGGCTGAGAAATGCTCTGTTGTCTTTTCTGAAACAGCTATCCTGTAAATATCCAGGATTTCACCTGATAAATAAATATCACCTAATCTTAATCTTTCATTGTGTATTACAAATCGTATCATTAGTAGTATCACGTATAGTACTGTGCTGAAATATTTTTAATCAATCTGTATGTAATGGCAGAAATAATCAGAAGAGATCTCAGAATCTTTTGCATGACATTGGCGAATTATAATCCTTGCTTCTAAAATAACAAAAAAGTTTTTAAAAATAATTACATGGCAGTATGATAGTCAACCGGTTCGATCATTTATTTTCGCTGCAAATCTCCTGACTCTCAATTGTCAAAGCCCCAAATATTCGAACCGTCATTCCCTCCTGCCATCTCACTAAAATATTCTTGGAACGTTTTTTATTATTTATTATCTTTGGTATATCTAACACTAATAATCATGATAAAAAGGTTGTTGTTTGCAGTATGCCTGTTCCAGGCTTTTTTATTGTCAGCCCAGGAAAAAGCCAATCCTGCCGAATATTCCTATAGCAAAACTATGAAATCCCAATTCGTCCTGCAGGATGATTTTTCAAAATTCAGTAACTACTGGCTCCTCGGTATCGAGGAAAACAGCTGGGCCGAAAGCATCGAAGGCGGACACCTGGTGTTCGAGTCTCTCACAAATAAACCCAAGGAGGACCTTATACCGGTTATAATCGACCAGAACAGAAGCTTCGAGATCGAAACCTCCATTCGTTTCGTCGAAGGACAGATGGATAAAGGCTATGGTCTCCAGTGGGGGAAAGCTGCTAATCCGATGAAACAGTATGATTTCCTCCTGACCGGAGCCGGTCACTTTACCATTGATAAATATACCGGCGAATTCAAGGATTATGTACCGTTTACAATCTCTCCAAAGGTAAACAGGTACACATTTAATAAGCTCACCATAAGGAAAGTGGCTGATAAATATTACTTCTTTCTCAATGAAAACCTTGTTCACACAATGCCTTTTGAACCCTTCTTCGGCAACCTTGTCGGGTTCCAGGTGGCTGAAAACTCAACAATAAGAGTAGATCATATCGATATCGCCTACCTCGATAAAAAGGAGGATGCCAAATCAAAGGTCCTGATAATGGACTATAAATTCGATATCAATACTGATAAGGTGTCAATAGGCAAGCCTGTGACACTTACACTGAATGTCAGAAATGTCGGCGATAAAGATGCATCTGCACTTAAGATAAACTACAAAATACCTGCAAATATTGAGGTGGTTGAATTTAAGCCTGTCACATCGTTGAAAAAGGGTGAAGAACAGCTTATTTCACTCCAGTTCTTTGCAAACAAGAGCTATGCCGATTCAATAATCCCGGTTAAGTTTGAAATTGCCGGTGCTGATATCACAAATGTAAATGATATGGATCTTTCAGTAGCGATCGACCAGCCTGTAAAGATCGAGCTGGATAAAGCCATTGCTCAGACCTACAGCGATTTCAGGGGAGGCAACGATCCGCTGAAGGGTCTCAATGTTGCCCAGGCAATGAAGTCGGTAGAGGTGGGAGAATACTACGGCCTGATAATAGGAATTGATGAGTATTCAGGCGAATGGCCGGCTCTCAGAAATGCTGTAAACGATGCAAAAGGTGTTGCCGAACTGCTCACCTCAAAATATACCTTCACTTCGCTGAAAGCAATGTACAACAAGGAGGCTACAAGGGATAACATCCTGGCTGAATTTGAGAGGCTCATGAGCACAGCAAAAGCCAATGACAATGTCTTCATTTACTATTCCGGACATGGTGAGTATATTGAAAACATGGATAAAGGATTCTGGGTACCGGTTGATGCAACAGGAAAATCAGTTTCAAAGTACATCTCAAACGAAGATATCAGGGCATTCCTCTCCGGAATACCTTCAAAACATACACTTCTGGTAACAGATGCATGCTTCAGCGGTGATATCTTCAGGGGCAAAACAATGACAATCCCTTATGAAAACTCAACCAAGTATTATTCAAAGATGTATTCGCTGAGCAGCCGCAAAGCGCTTACCTCGGGAGGCGTTGAACCGGTTATGGATAAGGGAAAGGAAAACCACTCGGTATTTGCATATTATTTCCTGCAGGCGCTCAGTACCAACAGTGAAAAATACATCGATGCCGGACAGGTTTTCGATAACCTGAAAATTCCTGTGGTTAATAACTCCATGCAGACACCGGCTTATTCGCCTATCAGAAATGCCGGTGACGAAGGAGGACAGTTTATATTTATTGCAAAATAGCTTTTTAACCACGGAGTTGCACGGAGTTTATCACGGAGTTACACTGTTTTTGAACTCCGTGCATTGCTCGGTGTCACTCCGTGCAACTCCATGGTTTAAAATTCATTACTCCCAACCAAAATAAACCACTGATGTTAAAAAAAATCCAGCTGATCTTAATAGCAACGCTCTTTCTAGGAGCAGATATTTATTCACAACATTATTTTTTCAGACGCTATTCAGTTGAGGAAGGCCTTCCCCAGGCATCAGTCTATTGCCTTCTTCAGGATTCCAGAGGTTACATCTGGATGGGCACTGACGGAGCCGGGGTAACCAGGTTCGACGGGATAAAAAGTAATGTATTTAACAGGACTAATGGTCTGGCAGATAATGTTGTACGTAGTCTGCTGCAGGATTCTAAAAGCAATATCTGGATAGGAACAGACAATGGTATTACACTATATGACGGAACAGGATTCAAAAATATCGGAAAGGCAGATGGCCTTGCCGGGACCTCAGTTACAAAGCTAATCGAAGGCAGTAACGGGATAATATGGGCGGCAACAAACGACGGCGGCCTGGCGGGAATCTCAATTGATGATTCTGTTTCTATAATAAATTTTACCGAGGATGACGGTCTGGTAAACAACTTAATACTTGATATCTGGGAAGCCCGGGATAAAAAACTCTGGGTTGGAATGTGGGGTGGTTTAAGTATTATTGAATTTGAAACCGATTCTCTTGAAATAAAGGATATATTCAGTCCGGTTCTTAACACAGGTACCGGTTCTCCGGTCATTTCAGCAATTGAACAGGGTAATGGTAATGATGTCTGGCTCGGAACATACGGGACCGGAGCATTCATTGCCTCCCCGGGGTCTGACAGGAAGAGCTTCAGGATCACTCCTTCAGATGCAAACCGGGTTATTCCTGATATGATTGTATGGGATATATGCAGAATCAGCGACGAAGAGGTCTGGATTGCTACAAATGATCATGGAGTCATAAAACTGAAAAACAGAAAATCAGTCGGGATCTTTAATAAGGAATCAGGGTTGCTGTCGAACCAGATTCTCGATATAATGCCTGACAGGGATGGCAATATATGGTTTGCATCTTTCGGACAGGGCACCATGATGTACCAGAACGATAAATTCATCAGGTATACCGAAAATAACGGACTTAAGGGGATAATTGTGCTTGATATCCTCTTCATCAGCGAGAATGAGTTTTATGTAGCCACAGAGGAAGGGCTTTCTCTCTTCAGGAAGGAAGGAAGCAATATCAGGCGTTTGAAGCACTATTCTTCCGCTAGCGGACTGAACAGCATAGGAGTCAATACGATCGAAAAAGTCAAAAATGAAATATGGATAGGTACAAATGACGGGATAAACATCCTTAAAAATTCCGTGATATCAGATTTTGTTGGCAACCGGAGTCTTGGGAATAGCAACATAAGTACACTTTTTACCGACAGTCATTCGGATATCTGGATAGGAACGATTGGCGGATACGGAAGGATTTTTGGCGACAATCTGTTCTTTATGACACAGGATGAGGGATTCATAAATGATGAAGTGCAGAGTGTGATTGAGGACAAAAAGGGCAGGATATGGATTGCAACACTGGGAGGCCTTGTGAAGCTCGAGGGCACAGTTTATACTGATTATGATAGCGTTGAAGGGCTGACAAGCCTTAAAATATCGGCGCTTGAGGAAGATCACCTGGGTAATATCTGGATCGGCACACTTGACGGAGGGATCTTCATGTTCGATATAAGCAAAGATACAATACCCGTTTCTCTGATTGCATCCAAAGATGTTCTGGCTTCCAATAAAATAAATTCGCTAATGTTTATCCGCGATACCATCCTGGCCGCAGGAAATGATAAAGGCTTCGATCTGTTGATCCTTGATAAGCAGATGAAGATAACCGGAGTGATAAATTATGGTATCAGCGATGGTTTCATGGGAGGAGAGAATACCGCAAATTCAATTGCTGTTGATAAAGAAGGGATTGTCTGGACAGGTACCAAGAATGGACTTATGAGGTATGACCCCTCCAGGGATTTCAACTTTTCGAAGCTGCCTGAAACCAGGATAACAGATGTAAGGTTGTTTTTTGAAAATGTCGACTGGAACGAACGGAAGTTTAATACAAGCAGGTGGTCGAATCTTCCTGAAAACCTTGTTCTTTCTCATAACGATAACCATCTGACCTTTGTTTTTACCGGATTCAGCTATGATAATCCTGCTGAGCTTGAATTTTCCTATTTCCTTGAAAACCAGAGCAAGGAATGGTCTCCCTACATGAAGGAGAGAGAAATTGTCTTTTCGGGGCTTACACCGGGAGATTATGTTTTCAGGGTTAAAGCAAGGAACAAGTATGGGGTGACCGGGGAAACTGCTGAATATCCGTTTGTGATAAAGCCCCCCTTCTGGCAGACTCCATGGTTTTATATTCCTGCACTCATTTCACTGGTATTCATGGTTATAATGATTATCAAAATCAGGGAAAGGAATCTGATAAAGGAAAAGATCAGGCTTGAGAAAATTGTGGAGGAGAGGACACGAGAGGTGGTCGAACAGAAAGATGAAATAGCCCGGCAGAGGGATGTTGTGACTTATCAGAAAAAAGAGATTACCGACAGTATCCATTATGCCGAAAGAATTCAGAGGGCGGTTCTTCCGAATGATAAAATACTTAAAGAGAAATTCAGCGACTATTTTGTTCTGTTCCGTCCGAAGGATATCGTAAGCGGCGATTTCTACTGGATGAATATCAAAAATGATCATGTTGTGTTTACTGCTGCCGACTGCACGGGCCATGGAGTGCCCGGTGCCTTCATGAGCATGCTCGGGGTCAGTTTCCTGAACAAGATTGTCAATGAGACCGGTATCGTGAATCCTTCAGATATTCTTAACAGCCTGAGGACTAATATAATTACTGCATTAAAGCAGGAGGGAACCGCTGATGCAACAAAGGATGGTATGGATATAGCCCTGTGTTCAGTCGACCTCAGAAACAAAAAGCTATTTTTTGCAGGGGCAAATAATCCCCTTTTCCTGATTCGGAAAAACGCAGAGGGATATGAACTTTTAGAAACGCATGCTGACAAGATGCCGATTGGTTATTATTCCTCGATGGAACCGTTTACAATTAATGAGATAGAGATACAGGATGGAGACACCGTCTATATGTTTTCAGACGGATTTGTCGATCAGTTTGGCGGACCAGAAGGAAGGAAATTTATGAAGAAGAGGTTCAAGGAGATGCTGCTTACTCACCAGTCACTTGATATGGCTTCGCAGCGGACAACATTCAACAATATAATTGAAGAATGGATACATCATCCGCCTGCCGATCCTCAGGCTCAGATGATGCATGATGAACAGATTGATGATATAATTCTTATAGGTGTTCGGTTTTAGGCGGTTTTCCTGTATCGTCTTACTGCAAGGGCGGAAAAGCATATTGCTATCACTCCGAGCGATACCAGTTCTATCATTATATCATTCGTTGTGGAACCTTTTAACATTACCATTCTGTTGATTCTCATCAGATAAGCTACGGGGTTTATGAGATTGAAATCCTGCGCCCACTGAGGCATGCTTTCATAAGGAGTGAAGATACCACTCATCAGGATGAATATTATCATGCAGAAAAAGGCTATTAACATATATTGCTGCTGGGTTCCGGAAAAAGTTGAGATGAAAAGGGCAAGTCCCAGTACTGCTATAAGGAATAGGGTTGCGCCAAAGAACATAAGCAGAACACTCCCCTCAAACGGGATGCTGAAGGCAAGTTTTCCTATAAGCAAACCCACTCCCAGGTCAATCAGCCCGATAAGAAGAAATGGGGCCATCTTTGCAATTATGAACTGATGTTTCCTGACAGGAGTAACATTTATCTGTTCAATTGTGCCTATCTCTTTTTCTCTTACCATGTTTAGTCCTGCAAGAAGAAACCCTATGGCAGTAACAAGAATAACAAGGATCCCGGGCAGCATATAATACTTGTAGTTTAACTCCTCATTATACCAGTACCTGTTGGTAATCTCTATTCCGGGTGCTGCGTTCCGGGCGGATGAGATATTTATGTTCTCTGTAATTATCCCACTGTTGTAATCGCGTATAACCCCGTTTAAGTAAGCCCATGAAAGCTGTGCCGATGAGGCATTTATGGCATCAATATTTGCCATGATTTTAGACGGATTACCGTTACCTATATCTTTACTGAATCCATCAGGTATATGAAGTATGATGTCGCATTTATTGTGATGCATCAGGTTGTTTGCTTCTTTTTCAGAGAAGGTGGTCCCTGCTATCCTGAAAAAGGTTGATCCCTCCAGTTTGCTGATCAGTCCGCGTGATACAGGTGTCAGGTCCTTATCAATGATAACCATATCAACATTCTTAAGTTCAAATGTAATTGCCGGTACCAGGATCAGCATCTGGACAACAGGTACGGCAAAAATTGCCTTAGAGATGAATTTATTTCTGAAGATCTGGATGAATTCCTTGCGGATAAGGTATAAGATAGTTCTCATTGTTTTTTAAGTAGTTATTTATTAACTCCATAATTCTGATCTTTAAGTATTTGGCTCAGGGCACAGGGCTCAGGGATAGTAACCCTGTGTAACGGGTCCTGCACCTTGCGCCTTGCGTCCTGCGCCTTGCGCCTTTTCATTCTAACCGGATTTTAAACTTCCTCACGCTTATCACGATAAACACTATCGTCATAACTGTCAGTATCAGAGTTTCTTTCCATATATACATCAAACCGGTTCCCTTGATCATTATATTCTTTATTATTATGATAAAATATCTAGGCGGTACTATCGAGCTTACATAGTCATATATTTTTGGCATATTCTCAATAGGGAAGATAAATCCCGACAGCAGTATTGTCGGAAGCATAAGCCCGATGAGAGATATGAATATTGCCTGCTGCATGGTTGAAGAGACTGTTGAAATAAGGATCCCGAGGGAGAGACTCATCAGAATGTAAAGCATCGATTCGGCAAGGAGCAGTACAATACTTCCCTTAACCGGAAGTCCGAACACAAACCACGACAATGCAAGAATGAGCAGCACATTGATAAAAGACAAAAGAAAATACGGAGTCACCTTGCCAAGGATTATCTGTATTGGTCTGAGTGGTGATACCAGCAGGACTTCCATTGTCCCGAATTCCTTTTCGCGGGTTATTGTAACCGAAGTCATCAGTGCGCATATAAGTATCAGTATCAGGGTTATAACACCCGGGACAAACATAAAATGGCTTTGCAGGCCAGGGTTGTAAAACATTTTTACTTCTGGAACGATTCGCATTGCTCCGGTAATTTGTGCCGGTGCAATTCCCATGTTGAAGTCATTGACAATAGCGGTTGTATAGTTGGTGATCAGAGTGGCGGTATTGGGTTCTGAACCATCTGCTATTATGCTGAGGGAAGCCTTGCCGTCTCTTATAAGCCGCCTTCCGAAATGCTCCTCAAATATTATTACCGCCTTAGTCTTTCCCTTTTTAAGTACCCTGTCGATATCCTTATAGCTCAGCAACTCTTCAGTTTTAATGAAGAATCCCGATGAAATGATTTTGTCCGATAATTTCTGTGTCATCTCATCATGAGAGAGGTCAAGAAAGGCGACACCTGCATTTTTGATATCCATGCTCACTGCAAAGCCGAATATCAATATCTGCGCAACCGGGATCCCGAACAGGATAACAAGTGTCCTGTAGTCCCTGAAGATATGGAGGAACTCTTTCCTGACAAATCCGAGAAATCTGTTCATATGATCGATTTATTTCGTCTTTAACCTTTATTTTTTGATCTTAGCTCACTCCTCCTTTATCTCATGTACTCACCCCCTTCCTTCGCTCCGCTCAGGATTCCCCCTCTCTACTTTGTAAAGAGGGGGAAATCCACTATTGCACCCCCTCTTTGCGAAGCAGAGAGGGGGATGGGGGGTGAGTTCGTGTCTTTATGGCCTCGCTATCTTAATAAATACATCTTCCACTGTTTCTGCATTATACTTCTTCTTCAGATTATCGGGAGTATCCAGGGCTACAATCTTTCCTTCGCTCATTATTGATATCCTGTCGCAATACTCAGCTTCATCCATGTAATGAGTTGTTACAAAAATAGTTATTCCCATGGCAGCTGTTTCATAAATCATCTCCCAGAATTGCCTTCTTGTAATGGGATCCACTCCTCCGGTAGGTTCATCAAGAAACACTATCTTAGGCTCATGCAGCAATGCAACCGAGAACGCCAGTTTCTGTCTGAGCCCCAGTGGCAGATCTGATATCAGTCTGTTTTCAAAAGCACGGAATCTGAGCCTGTCGAGCAGCACTCCGATTCTGCTTACAATAAGCGAGCGGCTGAGTCCATAAATGCCTCCGTAAAGGGTGATGTTTTCTTTAACTGTAAGATCCTCATAGAGTGAAAATTTCTGGCACATATAACCAATGTTCCTTTTTATGAGCTCTGCCTGTTTTCCGGCATCAAACCCTGCCACTGTAACTTTACCCGATGTCGGTGCTGATAGTCCTGACAGAATCCTTATTGCTGTTGTCTTTCCGGCTCCGTTTGCCCCCAGGAATCCGAATATTTCGCCTTCGTATACCTCGAAACTGAGGTTGTCATTGGCTGTAAAGCTTCCGAACTTCTTTACCAGATTCTCAACGGATATTACAGTATTTCTCATCGTCCTGCGGTCTCCATCAGTTCGAGAAAACGGTCCTCAATACCTGCCTTTGTTTCATTGATAGTAACATCACTGATGCCATTGTTTATCAGATGTTCATTGAGCCCTGTAGGAACTATATCATCTTTGAAAGTGACATGGACAGATTCCCCAAACGGGAATGATGTAATTGTTAACGGGAATGATCTTAAGGCAGTAATAAGCCTGTATTTCCCGGATGCTTTAATGCTGAATAGCTTCCTGCTGAATCCCGCTCTTATCTTCGCGGGAGAATCTATTGCCAGGAGTCTCCCATTCTGGATAAGTGCCACCCTGTCGCATCTCATAGCCTCATCCATATAAGGGGTGGATACAAGAATAGTGATGTTGTGCTGCTTCAGCTTTCCAAGCATGTCCCAGAACTCTGATCTTGAAACGGCATCTACGCCTGTTGTAGGCTCATCCAGGACAAGAAGACCTGGCTTATGTATGAGGGCGCAGGAGAGAGCCAGTTTCTGCTTCATTCCTCCCGATAATTTGCCGGCAGGCCTTTTCCTGAATGGTTCGATATGCGAATAAATATCCGAGATCAGGTCATAGTTTTCGCTTACAGTAGTTCCAAAAATTGTTGCATAGAAGTTGAGATTCTCTTCCACGGACAGATCATGGTAAAGGCTGAATCGGCCGGGCATATAGCCTATTTCTTTCCTCAGCGCCTTGTATTCAGTCCTGCAGTTTTTCCCGAGTACGCTTATTTCTCCTGTATCCGGAAGGAGCAGGGTTGTTATAATCCTGAAGAGTGTTGTTTTTCCTGCACCATCAGGACCTATGAAACCGAATACTTCAGATTCATTCACCGAAAACGAAATATCTTCCAGGGCTGTTGTAGTTCCGAATTTTTTCCCGATTCCGGATGTTTCGATTGTTTTCCCCATTTTGATTACAGATCTATGCTTAAAAAATGACCTCTCCCGGCATCCCTGATTTTAGCGACCCGTCATTTGCCACTCCAATCTCAACAGCATATACAAGTGTCACTCTTTCCTCTTTTGTCTGGATTATCTTAGGAGTAAATTCTGCCTTTTCTGCTATGAACCTGACAATGCCTTCGAATTCTTTGTATCCTTTTTCCCCGTCATCTATTCTGATGTTGCATTTCTGGCAGGTCTTAATATTGCCCATCTGGGCCCCGCTTATATATACCTTTAATATAATTTCAGAGAGGTCAGCAACTTTGATCAGCGGTTTCCCGGCGGCTGTAATTTCTCCTGCCTCAGCATATTTTTCAATAATTGTGCCTTTTATCGGGGACTTAACACTGCTCCTCCTTATATGTTCGCTAACAGTGTTTTTTTTAGATTCCATTACAGCCATCTCAGCCAGAACCGACTCTTTCTGGGTATTGTTTGCAGCTATCTGTTTCTGTAGTACAGCCACCTGCCCCGTAAGATCATCATATTGTTTTTGAGTGGCAGCTTCGTCCCTGAGCATATTACCAATTCTTTGGATATTGATATTGAGGTTTTCTATCTGCTGATTAAGAATCTCGTTCTGTGCATTAGTTGAGCTTATGCGGGTTCTGACACTTTTAATGCCTGCATCAATTTCTGATCTCTGAAGGTGCAGTATAGTGGTGTCAACAAGTGCTATCAGATCTCCTGTTTCGACCAGAGTGCCTTCAACCGGTTCAAAATCAATTATTCTCCCGGAGGTTTCTGCAGATATTATTATTTCTGCAGCTTCGAAGTTACCGTATGCATCAGCTTCTCCATTATTATTTCTGCAGCTAACTGAAATAGCAAACAGGATAATTATTAAGAGTTGGTTCTTCATATTTGTGATTTATTGATTTATAGATACACTTATTCAATTTCCTGTCCGCTAATATTCAGGTATTCGATACCGGCAAGTGAGAGATTTATCTTATGTATTTCACTGTTTATGACTGCAGATTTTTCTGAATTCAGTTCATTAAGGTATTCGGTGGCAGTTATTGTTCCGTTCCCGAACTGCGATTCGGCAGTTGAGGTGATCCTTTTCCTGAGTTCAATAAGTTCTGAATCGGTTCTGACAAGTTCCGTGAGACTGTTTATCTCGCTCATCTTTGCTTCGAGTTGTCTCCTGAGATTATCTGTCATGTCGGTTTTTCTGTTTTCGATTATTCCCTGCTGGAGGCTTATAACCTGCTTCTCATTTCTTGCTTTGTTCCAGTCGAAAATGTTCCACTTGATTCCTGCCCCCATTATATAATAGGTATCGAAAGAGTCATTGAAAAAATCCATTCCCGGGGGATTTCCATAACCCAGGGTGGCAAAACCAAAAGCTTTGGGCATTCTTTTGCTCTGAACCATTTTGAGTCCAGCAGAAAGCTGATCTTTTCTCAGATCGAAAACCTGAAGCTCTGGTCTTTGCAGTTCATCCGGGAGTTCTGCTGCATGATCGGGAAGGATAAACTCTGTAGAATCGCTGATCTCACTTCCTGTCATGTCAGATAATATCTTCATAAATGCATGGCGGCGTAAACGGTTTTCGGTTATCTGCTGTTCAAGCTTAAGTTTCTCTGAAGCGATTACATCAATATCCGCTTTTTTGATCACACCGTTATCTGCTGCTGATTGCATTGTGGAGATTCTTTTTACCAGGAGGTTGAAATAATTTTCCAGCAATTGCTTCTGGCGGTTAAGCAGCATTATGTTGAAATAGAAGGAATTTATCTGCCCTCTCAGCTTATAGAGGTCTGTTTCCGTCTGTTTCTCATTTATCCTCAGCTCTGCCTGTTCAATTTCTCTTGCACTTCTGATGGCTCCTCCGTCATAAAGAACCTGGTTTATATCAAGAGTCAATTTATACTGATCCTGGGGCATAGGCCTGAATAGCGATGACATGCCCGGAACCGATGCTGTTGCTGCTCCAAAATCTACAACATCAGAGTTATATGCCACACTTGCATTGGCATCTAAAGTGGGGAGCCATCCCTTCGCCAGGTTCTCATCCTTTATTCTGGAGATATTCGAATAAGCCTGTTTTTCGCCGGCGATGGCATTTGTCTTCATTGCCAATTCATAGCATTCTTTGAGGGTCAGTTTCTTCTGCGCCTCCAACCCGGATATTCCTGAGTTTATCATCAGGAACAGGATTAAGATTATCCTTTTCATTTTGTTAAAGCTTTTATCACAAAATCAGCAGCAAATACTTTTCTCTCCTCGATGTAGGAGTCAAATGTTATATTCATTTTTTCGAATATGGCTTCGAGCAGCCCTCTGGCTGCAAACGGGAAGACACTGATCGCGGCAATTGTTGTCATTATCTGGGGTATCGATTCCTTTGTAATGTTGTATCTGACCAGCTCATCATGATGTTGTTCCTCGAGTACACTCCATAATTTATTAATATCGATGTTGTTAAGTATCTTTCTCATCCTTGCCGGATTACGGTTAATCTCATTGAGGATAAAAGCAGGCAGTCTTGGATTCTGCTGAAGAAATGTAATATGTTCACGGAAAAAGAACCTGATCTTCTCTTCAAGCGATAGATTTTCGCTGAATACGGGGGCAAATTTGGAAAACAGTTTACCTGCTATCTTTTCAAAAACAGCGTTAAATAGTTTGTCCTTGGTACGGTAATAATAATGTAATAGTGCTTTATTTATTGTGGCACGATCTGCAATATCCTGCATTCTGGCGCCGTCCATGCCTTTATCGAGAAAGACATCTGTTGCTGCATCAAAAATCCTTTCCTCTGTCAGCTTATCATTTTCTCCCATTTTAACCGCTTTAATTAATAAATAGGATAAACCAAATAGTTTAACCAAAAAGACAAAGTTATTACAGATATTTAATCCACCAACTTTTTTTTGAAATATTTTTTGCCAGGTAATATAATTTGTTTATATTTAGTTATATATGGTCTCGCTGACCTGAATCCTGAATAAAAAATGTTGCTGCACAATAGGAAACGCCTTAGGCTGTTGGGGTTTAATTATTCAAGAAAACGGCATTATTTTTTTACTATCGTTGTTAAAGATCGTTTTCATTCCTTCGGTTTGATTAAGAATAAATCTATCTGTTTGTCAGCAAATGGTATTATTGCCAGGGAACAATGGCATTGGTTAGGAAGACAGTACCCATATATTGATTTGAATTCATTTGTAATTATGCCTGATCATGTTCATGGGATTATTTTCATAAATTCTGATTATTATATTAATAATTGTGCTGGGAACAGTCGCGACTGTTCCCAACACCCCCTAAGGGTGGTAAAAATCCTGACTATGACCAATATTGGTTAAAACCGGAAGATTAACCCCCATTCAGGGGGGCAGGGGGGCTGAATAGAGAGACAGTGAATCCCCTCAGGGTTGCAATGTGGCTTTAATTGCTTCAATCTTTTTGATTGTTCTTTCGCCTGATTCCTTTTTCAATAGACGGTTATAATCATCAAGGCCGTTCAGATATTCATTTATGTCAGATATTATGCCTGTAATTTCATCTGAGGTAATACTACCAGTGAGGGTCTCAATTAAGGCATTGCGATATTCCTGATTGCCTTTCAATTGTGACAGCTCATTAATCCTCTCTCTTTTATTAGCAGGGCAGATCACATCCATATCTATTCCACGCTCCTTATAGGTAAGTCCCCCGGTGAGCCTCTTCATTTCCTGTACAGAAACAGATTTCAGATATGACGGCACTTCAGTTTCTGAATCACTCATAGTTAATTCCCCCGATTTTATATTATAGATATACCATAGCCTGAATTTAAGGTAAATAGCTGAATCAAGTCCCCATTTCAACTCATTCTCCCATCCTGAAACAGGTTCGATCTTAAATGCTGCAGAATCGCTTCTGATCATAAGATTGAATTTCCATCTGCTCTCTGAATAGGGCAGGGAGCCATAATCCATTATTGTAACAAGGGATCTTTTAATGATATTGAACTGGTACAGGGCGACATTTTTATAGAGAGTCTTCGGAATGCCTCCGTCGGGGAAGGCTGTAATCCCTTTTGCCGGCCTGTTTGCTTTGGATGAATGAAAGAAATAAAGATTAAGTGAATCACTGTCAAAATATCCGGGAGCCTGGAATTCGCATGTTACATTGATATCCCCGTAGCAGCCTGAAAGACCGGTTGATATGATCAGAATACCAAGGACGAACTGTAAATGCTTAATTAACATAATATCTGGTTTCAGAGCATAAATGATACAGGTGGATTTCAAAGTTAGGATTTTTATTCCAGTTGTAAGATATCTGAAATACTCCTGAGTTAATATTCAAAAAATAATAAACTGTTTAAATAAAAAAAATAGGGGTATATATTAATAATAAGATATAAATAGTTATCTTGCCCCCATAAAAAATAGGGTATAAAATGGGAAATGAATAATAATACTAACATAGACCCCTATAAAAAGAGGGTTAATAATAAAAAAAGAATATTTTAGTTTTACTAATTTAAATTTAAACTATGAAAAAGGGAACAAGTCTTTTAGTTGCTACGATTTCCTGCTTTGTGTCAGCATCATTTGATACTGCATATTCACAGGATGATACTGATTCAAAATTTAAGGCGGGAGCTGATTTTTATAGTAATTATATATGGAGAGGTTCAAATTATGGAACTGGTCCTGTTATACAGCCATCAGCAAAATATTCCGGTAAAATACTTACAGCCGGCGCCTGGGCTTCGACCGATTTAAATGGATTTCAGGAAGCAGACTTGTTTTTAAGTTTTGCACTTCCGGCAGGTTTCAGTGCGGGATTGACTGATTATTATTTTTCAGGGCTTGAATACTTTGATTATTCTTCGGCTTCAGGCTGTCATGCTTATGAGATCAATCTTGGTTTTGCAAAAGCAGGCTTCAGTTTAAGCGGGAACTATATAATTAATGAGGCAGGTGGCGCCGGCAGTCTTGGAGGAGATACATATTTACAGGCAGGATATTCTTTCAGCTATTTTAATGTGTTCCTGGGAGCTGGTGACGGCTGGCATACTTTTAATCCTGATACTGGTGAAGACAAATTTGCTGTATGTAATTTGGGAATCGGGGTATTAAAATCCATCAAAGTAACAGAAACATTTAATATACCCGTTACAGGTCAGGTAATTTTAAATCCTGACAAGGAACAGATGTTTATTGTTGTAGGATTTACATTCTGAACCAGGGATTATTTATTGCTGACTGGCTGACCTATAGTTCAGATTTGTGTAAAATATAATAAAAAATAAAAATAGTATACAAAAAACGGGGGTATATGATAAAAAAAGTTAATAAAACGAAAATTACTACATAAAAACAGGGGTTAAAATGAAAAAAAGAATTAATATAATTGGAAATACCCTAAAAACAATTATGTTTGTCGCGAAATAATGATAGAATTTAAAAATTATTAAACTATGAAGAAATCAAGGTGGAAAAAGGTCCTTACTATGCTGGTATTTTTGTTCTTCAGCTTAACAGGACTAAAGGCTGCAGACGGAACCGTGATTGACACAGGAGCAACGGCCTGGATGTTAACTTCTACTGCACTGGTATTATTAATGATTCCCGGTCTCGCAATGTTTTATGGTGGACTGGTTCGCTCTAAAAATGTCCTTGGGACTATTATGCACAGTTATGTGGCGATGGGTATAATAAGTGTTTTATGGGTTATTATTGGCTACAGCATGTGTTTCGGAGGAAATATTCTAGGTGGATGGTTCGGATGGAATCCGGATTATTTTTTTCTGAAAGGTATCGACACAAATGTAATGGAAGCCGGGATCCCTGAATATGTTTTTTCGATGTTTCAGGGGAAATTTGCAATTATCACTCCAGCTCTTATTGCCGGAGCATTTGCTGAACGGGTTTCTTTTAAAGCTTATTGTTTCTTCATTGCTCTGTGGAGTATCCTGGTATATAATCCTCTTTGCCACTGGGTTTGGGCTTCTGATGGATTTCTCTTTAATATGGGTTCAAAAGGGGCTATTGATTTTGCAGGAGGTACTGTTGTTCATATATCTGCCGGAGTCAGCGGCCTGGTTGCTGCACTCTATCTTGGGGCACGCCGCGGGTATCCTTACCAGGTAATACGTCCGAATAATCTGGTAATAACCATGCTTGGTGCAGGTTTACTGTGGGTAGGATGGTTTGGATTCAATGCAGGCAGCAGCATATCATCAGGACTCAGTACTGCCCAGGCGCTTACAGCAACACAGGTTGCAGCAGCTGCAGGGGCACTCTCATGGATTATAATTGAAAGCAGGCATCAGGGTAAAGCGACTGCACTTGGTTTTGCCAGCGGGATCCTTGCCGGACTTGTGGCTGTCACACCGGCTGCAGGAGTAGTACAGCCATGGGGGGCAATGGTCCTTGGAATTATTGCATCCATGTTATGCTACATGGCAATTATGTTGAAGAACAAGCTAGGATACGATGACAGCCTTGATGCCTTCGGGATTCATGGAATTGGAGGGATTACAGGAGCATTACTTCTGGTTTTCTTTATTCGTCCATCATGGATGAGTGATGCTGCAACATCAGCAGGTGGTTCCTGGACAATACTGAATCAGCTTGGCATACAAGCTCTTGCTGTTACAATTGCAATTGTTTATGCTGGTCTTGTGACATTTGCATTATTATTTATGCTTGACAGATTCATAAAGATTAAATCATCTGAAGATGATGAAATGGCAGGTCTCGACAGATCCTATCATGGGGAGAGAGGATATGGAATGTTAAATCCCAGCTAATAATAATATCAGGTAAATTACTTAAAATGAAACTAATAACCGCAATAATAAGAGAAGTTCAGCTTGACAGGGTACGTGAAGCGCTTATAGAAGCTGACATAAAAAGAATTACCGTCAGCCGTGTTTCAGGACATGGCCAGCAGAGGATCGAGGAGATGTACAGAGGTCAGATTATTATACCTGACCTTATACCTAAAATAAAGATTGAGATCGCTGTAAATGAGGCATTTGTTGATATTACGGTTGACACGATCCTAAAGTCGGCCAGGACAAACGGGAATGGTTCAGTAGGCGATGGCAAGATATTTATAACTCCCCTGGAAGAGTGCATCAGAATACGTACCGGAGAAAGAGGAGGTACTGCAATCTGATTCAGCTATTTCTGCAGAGTATTAAACTAAAAAGGAAATTAACAATCGGAAATATTTTCAGTTTTAATAAATTCAATCGGAATATCTATGACTGTGGAGATATATTCTCCACGGTCAAAAATATCCACATCATCTTCTTCATAATACCATTTAATGTGGAGTTTCCTCCGCTGTTGAATCAGCTGAGTCATTTTCTTAAGGATAGATGTAAGTACTATTGTATTAAAACTGTTCAGAAATTCCAAAGCAATTACAACTTCAGTTGAGTCTGCAGGATTAAGGAGGTAAGAATCAATCCATTTCATTACCTGCTCAGGAATTCCTGTTCTGCTTTCATCAATTGCCCGACCTTTTATTTTTATATTTCCTTTAGGCTCTAAAAGATATTCAGGAGTCTTGTTTGTTGGTAAAATATGAACTTTTTCCATTGTCAATTCTTTAGATTATAGTTCCGATCTCTCTGCCCATTAGATGCAATATACTAAAAATCATCCGGATATCTTAAGCAAAATGATACAAAAATTAAATGAATTCAACCGGAAAACAGTTCCATTGCCTGATTCTGCCTGACTTAGCCTTCCGGAAAGTCTTTTATTTGATACGCAATGACCTGATAACCTTATCGACTTCTGTTGCATACCTTTCAAAAAGAGTGGGATCGTTTGAAGGGAAATAGTAGTGAATGACGACCCGTATTCCATTTTTGTAGAGAGCTGTATAACGAACCCTGATACCAAGGTCATAAATACAGTCAAAACCTGTCGCATCTCCAACGGAAAAATTCCGGTTTAATTTTAAATCCTTTATACCAAACCTTGTGAGAGATAATTCGAAAATCTTTGCGAAATCCTCAGGTTTTTGATCTTCTACCTTGTGGGCATAGATAATGAGAAATGGGCTTGAATCAATTGATGAGCCTATAGAATTAAGTCTGAATCCATTCCAGTTTTCAGGCACCTTATCCTCTTCGCCAGTGGAGACAGAGGAGCTATACTTACCAGACTTCATCTCTTCATACGGGTCTTGCTGTACTATTTTGCTGAATGACCAGCTTTTCGGTGCGGTTATTTCAAATCGGAAGGCTTCATTTCTAATGGTCACATGTTCAGACTGTTTTTGCTCTATGGCCGTGAGTGGTTTTTCATCGTTTTGTGCAATGGTTTTCATACCTCCAATTTCTACGGTTGCATCCTTAATACACCGGACAGAATTGCCAGCCTGCATTTCGGCATAGCTCCTGATTATATTGGAACCATTAAAGTTAATATTCCTGGTCCAGAGATATTTTTCATTGTCAACAGTGGAACTCCACCAGAAAGCATAGGATTTATTGTACCAGTTTGAACCATTGTCTGATATTGAACCTCCTGCACGGGCTGTGAAACCAGTTTCGTTAGTGGCGCCATTATTTGGTTCATTCCAGTTTGCCGTACCAGTCTCTTTAAGTTTGCCTCCTGCGTCGACTTCTCCCCCCAGATATGTTATAAGAATTGTCCAGTCCTGATCTGACGGGACATGCCAGCCGTCAGGACACAAGTTGTCTTTAATTACAGTAAACCCATTATAAAACGCTCCATAACGGTCCTTATATACCGATGCTGAGTCATAGAGCCAGCAGTATGCCGGAGTTGTTGATGCTGCAACTGTATGGTCGGCCCATTCATTGGCATCCGCTTTAGCAAGAGGGATCTCTGTACCATCATTGAATTTTGTGGCTTTAAGGTTTTCAGCCATCCATATCTGGGTGCCTATAGTTACTGTTTTATAAATATTGCCATCAATGTCTTCAACTGTTTGTGCCTGAACTTCTGCCAGGCAAAAGCCAAACAGGAACAGTGCACTTAACTTAATTTTCCCGGATTCCATTTTTGTTCTGGTTTAAAATATGGTTATTTCTTTACAATTTCCACTCTTCTGTTAAGTGTTCGGCCTTCTTCTGTATCGTTTGATGTAACAGGGCAAATGGGACCGGCCCCATCTCCTGTCAGCCGGGAAGCTGAAATCTGATACTTCGACACAAGGTAGTTTTTAACCGATTCCCCTCTGGATCTGGATAACTTTTGGTTCATTTCATAATCACCAGCATTGTCTGTGTGACCCACAATGTATACACTGACTCCGGGATTTTCTTTCAGAAACGCTGCAATTGAACTGATTGCTTTTTCCGATTCAGGTTTGATATCGGATTTCCCGGTGTCAAAAAGGATCCCGTATAAGGCTATTTTCCCCTGAGAAGCTATGCTCCCTTTAATATCCAGAGCACTGACCTCCTGTTTCATGACATCAATTTCTATTGAAAAGATACCATAGTTATCCTGATCTTCACTGTTTGTATTTGCATTCACAAAAATCCATATTTCTTTGCCATTGTATGTGGTTCTGAAAACGTTTCCATCCGATTCTTTCAGAACTTCACCACCAACTGATTTTATTGCATTTACATGGTTCTGAAGGATCTGCAGGCCTGAGACTACCCGTTTATTGTCCTCCTTTTTGCGGAACCAGACTTCACGGTAAATGCCTTCTTTTTTTATTGCCCTTGCCCCTCTGTCAACCAAAAATTCATAGGAGCCAAATTCAGAATAATTACAATTATCCAGATAAAAGCCATTCATTGGTGTAAAGAGTGGGATCGTTTTTTTAAGACAATCAGGATTATCCTTCTGGGCAAATAAAGCCAGGGCTAAAAAACCTAAAACTATTGATATAAGCGTTTTTTTCATTATGGATTATATTTATAGATTGATAGTAAGTAAGTTCTTTTAGTTTTAATAACTATTATTTCATTAAGCCAGGAATTAAAAAGACCTTATAGGGCGAACACGCAACCCAATATTCTTATCTCCCGTAACGAGATGGAAGTCAGTATGGTTAAAATTGAAGGCATAAGCTTTATCCCTGTCAGATTCAGTAGAAGTCCACCAAAAGTCGGTACTATTAAATCCACCAAGGTTCTGCATGTATAAATTCTTATAGATTAAATACATTTCGTCTGTTGCAGGTAAAACCCAATTATAGTAATTGTTAAGTGTTGAATTGAAACATAATCTGGCAGCACAATGGGTCTTATGACATGTAGCCACAATGGTATTAGTATTGGTATAACCGGAATGTCTGTCAATTGGGATTCCGGTATCTCCTGAAACAAACCCCCCCATACAACCCCATGCTTCAAACGTGCTCTGATCGGTTTCGGAACAAACCAATCCGTGTCCCATGCCATCGTTGTAAAACACCAGGCCTCCGGCATAAAATGAACCAAATATTTGTCCGGAATTAAAACTTATCTCATTTCCATAAGTTGTATCGTCATCTGTTATCGCATAGGCTCTTACATAATATACAGTACCAGGTGATAAATCAAATAATATTCCATCTCGGGTATTTTTATTATCTGCTGTGGAAGGGTTTGAACTGGTGCTCCAGCAATAACCTCCGCTGATCATGGACTTACCGTTAGCAGATGGCGAAAATGTAGCCTTTGCAATGGCAGAAGTGCCTTTAATTTCGCTGATCTCATTAAGAACCACATTTGGCGCATTTAAGTTTAAAGAGTTGATCTTTATATTTTTAGTGTTCGCAGAGATTGAAACAGTTGATATTTTACCATAATTAATGTCCTCTGTTAAGTATTCAAATTTTTCTACTGTTGGAGGAATTACAGCACCAGAATCATTTTCTATGTAACTATCATAAGGTAATTCAATTGAACCAGCAGGATTAGCAGCTCCTTCTATTTTAACCGAACCATGCTGACTTTGTGTACTTTGGGAACCATTAATATCTGTTGTTTCTACTGTTCCTGTCGTGCCCGGTAAATTGGATTCTTGTTTTGTTGCTTCACCTTCGATGGAAATAACACCATAATTATCCTGATCTTCACTGTATATGTTGGCATTCACAAGGATCAAGTATTCTTTACCCTGGTAAACTATTATAAATACATCCCCGTCCGAATCCGGTGCCAATTCTCCTCCTGCCGCTTTGATGGCATCGGTCTGCTGCTTAAGTATCTGTGGACCTGAAATGTGCCGGGAATTGTCCGGATTCCTTTTATACCAGGTTTCCCGGTATACTCCTTCTTTGTGTACGGACCTGCTGTTTCGGGCAATTGCAAAATCATAGTAAAAGAATTCAGAGAATTTACATTTGTCGCTCAGCGAGTAACCTTCAAAGGAAGTGAGAAACGGCAGGACAGCTTCCTTGCAATCCCGGGAATTATCCTGGGCAAATGCATACACGGAAGTACTGATTATTAAAAGTGAAAAAAGAATTATTTTCATAATGATCTGTATTTCAATTAATTTCATACTTATTCAAAGATATTACAAATATTTAATATAATGGTTCATTTTATCATCTAAATAACTGGAATTCATGCTGTTAATTAATTAACAATAAAATCAATCCTTAAAACTCATATTATATAGGAATTATGAAAGAATTCCCCTCTCCACATATCTGTTTTTATTTATCTCTTTTCATTTTTTTATCTATATTTGATTTGTGTTTCCATAAGTGCTAAAAAATTTTCCTATGTTAATCCGGACTTTCACCAGTGCCGTGAACGGTATAGATGCCGTTACAGTTACCATAGAGGTAAATGTTTCCCGCGGCGTTCGTTTCTTTCTTGTAGGATTGCCCGATGTCGCAGTCAAGGAGAGCCAGCAGAGGATTGAATCGGCCCTTCGTGCTCTTGACCTTCACTGGCCGGGCAAACAGGTTGTGATAAACATGGCACCGGCTGATATCAGAAAAGAGGGCGCTTCATATGACCTTCCTCTCGCACTTGGAATTCTTGCAGCCGATGAGAAGGTAAGCAGGGCAGAAATTGAGTCGTATATAATAATAGGAGAGCTTTCGCTTGACGGGACCCTGCAGCCGGTCAAAGGAGTTCTCCCGATTGCCATGCGTGCACGGGATGAAGGATTTAAAGGGATTATTGTACCGGTAAGAAATGCAAAGGAGGCTGCAGTTGTTGGTGGTCTTGACGTATATGGAATGGTCACACTGGGAGAGGTTGTTGAATTTTTCAACGGTATAAAAAAGTTCGATCCTGTTAGGGTAGACCTGGTGGAGATCTTTAATGCTGAAGCAAACAAATATGATATTGATTTCTCTGATGTTCAGGGACAGGAGAATGTAAAGCGTGCACTGGAGGTTGCGGCCGCAGGAGGACATAATATAATAATGATTGGTCCCCCGGGAGCAGGTAAAACGATGCTGGCAAAACGTTTGCCCACAATAATCCCTCCTCTGACACTTGAGGAGGCTCTTGAAACGACAAAAATCCATTCGGTGGCAGGCAAAATTGATGATCATTGTGCACTGATGACAAGGAGGCCTTTCCGAAGTCCCCACCATACAATATCCGACGTGGCTCTGGTAGGCGGGGGTACTTTCCCACAGCCCGGGGAAATTTCCCTGGGTCACAACGGCGTTTTATTCCTCGATGAACTACCCGAGTTTAAACGTACTGTGCTGGAGGTGATGCGCCAGCCACTGGAGGACAGGGTAATAACAATATCACGGGCAAAATCGACTGTTGATTACCCTGCAAGCTTTATGCTTGTAGCCAGCATGAATCCATGTCCCTGCGGATTTCATAATCATCCGGAGAAGGAATGCATGTGTTCCCCTGGAATGGTGCAAAAATACCTGAACAGGATCTCAGGTCCTTTGCTTGACCGGATAGATATCCATATTGAGGTAGTTCCGGTAAACTATGACAAGCTTGCAGATGCGGGAAGCACTGAGCACTCATCTTCTGTAAGGGAGAGGGTAGTGAAAGCAAGGAATGTTCAGGCCCGGCGCTTTGAAGCGGTGAAGGGGATCTATTCAAATGCCCAGATGACATCATCGATGCAACGTAAGTATTGTCAGCTCGATGAAGCCGGAGGCAGGCTTCTTAAGACGGCAATGGAGCTTAGAGGATTATCCGCAAGGGCATACGACAGGATACTGAAGGTTGCCAGGACAATTGCCGATCTGGACGAATCTGAGCACATTCTTGCAGAACACATATCAGAAGCGATTAATTACCGTAACCTTGATAAGGAGGGTTGGGCCGGCTGAGCTTGGCTCCAATCGAAGAGGCCGATTTTTTTTTGCCGAAAAAATCCGGCAGGGCTGGTTAAACAGAAAAAGGAGGGGTTAATGAATTTTTTTCATGATTTATCAGGCAAAAGCTGACATTTTTAATAGATAATGTAGAAAATATCAACATATGTTGAATAAATAAACAATCGAATCAATACGCTTATTTTACAGTGGTTTGAGAGTATAAAAAATATACACTGTATATAAATTCAACACATTGGTGTCGGGATAAGTTCCGGAGAATAATGTGTAAATATCATAAAAACAAGGTATTAGGCCTTGTTTTTTTATTTGGCACCATCCTTGGTAATAAGGAATCTGAGAGAATGATCAGCCAGAATAAAGAAATGAGGAAAAATCAAAAAAATAAGAATAAATAACATATAGCTATGAAAAGGTCATTTGTCTTTTTAACCGGTTTATTGATCTTCAGCAGCAGTCTGATATACGGCAGATCTTCTCCGGTATCAGATACGTTGAGGATTATGAGTACCCCTGATCTGTATCCTCTTGCGTCAGCATGGGCTGAGAATTATGGCTCTGTAACCACAGGAGTGAGCGTAAAGGTAATCATGGCCTCTGACATTAAAGAAGCTGAAGATTTGATCAGCAGAGGGATGATTGGTTTTGTTTCAGCCAGAAATTATCCCGGTTTCAGAAATGGATCAGGATGGAACACAATTATAGGGCGGGATATCATTGTTCCGGTAATAAGTAATCAGAATCCGGCTCTTGAAAAAATAAATCAGCATGGCTTGTCAGCTGTTGTGTTGTTGCAAATAATGAACAACAAGAATGGAGAAAAGTGGAATTCGATAATTACTGACTCTGAAAATGCACCTGTAAATTATTACTGGGTAAAGGATGAATCAGTAATAGCCGGTCTTGCAGGATTTCTCGGAACCGATAAAATAAACATGGCAGGTAGAGAGGTTACCGGCAGCGAAGCTCTGATCACAGCAATTCGAAAAGATCCTTATGGAATAGGTTTTTGCAGGCTTACTGGTGTGGCAGACTTGAAAAATCAGACTCTGGCAGAGGGATTAAGCTTTTTGCCAATTGACAACAACAATAATGGCACTCTTGATTACAGTGAAAAAATCTATGGTGACTTTAACCAGTTGTCAAGAGGCATATGGATCGGCAAATATCCGAAAAGCCTCTGTTCAAATATCTATGCTGCAGGTATAAGCCAGCCTGAAGGCGAAGCAACTGTTGCTTTTCTGAGATGGGTGCTCACCGACGGCCAGAAATTCCTTTATGATAATGGTTACAATGATCTTCTGATTACCGAGAGACAAAAATCTGTTGACCGGTTATATGAAACAGAAGTATTTACTACAGCTGTGTCAGAAGCAAGGTCTCCGTTTGTTGTCCTTCTGTTTCTGTTTGCAGCAGCGCTTGTTATAGTTATAACTGTCAGCCAGGTAGTAAAATATGAAGGAAGATCCAGGAGCATCTCTACTGTATTGCTCCCGCAATCCGACAGGGTGTTTGGTGAATCTGCAGTTTTAATACCCCAGGGTCTCTATTTTGACAAGGCACACACCTGGGCCTTCATGGAACAGGATGGAATGGTGAAGATAGGGATTGATGATTTCCTGCAGCATATAACAGGTACGATCACCAGGGTTAAAATGAAGAAAGATGGCAGTAAAGTCAAGAAAGGGGAACAGATTCTCTCACTCATACAGAATGGAAAGCATCTCGATCTCTACGCACCTGTTTCAGGTACAATCAGAGAACATAACTCAGTTCTTGAAACCAATTCAGACCTCATAAATTCCTCTCCATATAATGAAGGCTGGGTTTATAAAATAGAGCCGTTGAACTGGCACAGGGAAATCCAGTTATTGTTCTATGCCGAAAAATACAGACAATACCTGACTCAGGAATTCTCGCGTCTTAAGTGTTTTCTGACAACAGTTCTTAATGCAGGAAATGAGAAATACAGCCATGCGGTGCTCCAGGACGGAGGTGAAGTAAGTGACGGGGTCCTTTCACAAATGGGACCGGAAGTATGGGAAGATTTCCAGACAAATTTTGTTGATATGTCAAAATAACAACATTTTTTTTAAAATGGTCTTTTAATAAGTAACTAAAATTATGAATTATGAGTGTTGATCGACGAAATTTTTTAAAAGCTCTGGGGATCGCCGGGAGCACGCTTGCAATGGGGAAGAGCTTTGGCTCCCCGCCTGTTAGTAAGAGTGATACAGAGTTCTTCGGGATTCTATATGATTCAACGCTTTGCGTTGGCTGTCAGGCTTGTGAAACTGCATGCGCTGAAAAATACGGATTTCCTTTACCTGAGACTGTGCCAGCGGCTGGAGAATTACGTGAAACCAATGAGGCAAGACGCGTAGTTATCAATTGTTATAATACCTCCAAAGGGGAGATGTATATGAGAAGGGCTTGTAACCATTGTAACAATCCTGCCTGTGCATCAGCATGTCTCACAAAAGCAATGCTGAAAACCGATGGGGGTCCTGTGATCTGGCGTGAAGAAAAATGCATGGGATGCAGGTCATGTATGATTTCATGTCCGTTCGATATACCAAAGTTTGAATACAACAGTCCGAATCCGAAAATAAATAAGTGCAGAATGTGTTATGAACTTCTACTGGAAGGTGAAAAACCGGTTTGTGTTGAGAATTGCCCGGCAGAAGCCCTCCTTTTCGGGAAAAGAAGAGACCTTATAGAGATTGCAAGAACCAGGATCTATTCAGAACCTGATAAATATTATCACGAAATATACGGAGAGAATGAAGTTGGTGGAACCGGAGTACTTTATATCAGTTCAGTTCCTTTTAAGGAATTGGGATTGAGGACTGATCTGGGAAACAAATCGTATCCGGAATATAACAAGACATTCCTCTATTCGGTTCCACTTGTACTGATACTCTGGCCGGCATTTTTACTTGGTCTGCATAGCGCTTTTGTTCAAGGGAAAAATAAGAAACAAAAAGAAGAAGAGTCATGAACAGAGAAGAAAACACTGGGTTTTTAAAATTCATCATGTATGAATTAAAACCTAAAGGAAAATTGTTAACTCCCTTCAATATAATTTCCATGATTACAATACTGGCAGCGGTAGTTATTCTGGTAATTCGTTTTACAAGTGGTTTGGGTTCAGTCGGACATGCTTCCCAGGAACGTCCATGGGGGCTATGGATTAATTTCAACGTAATCACAGGTGTCGCTTTTGCCGGAGGAGCTTTTGTCGTCACATTCATGGTATATATTCTGGGACTGGAGAAATACCGTCCAATTGTCAGAGCAACAGTACTGTATGCTCTGCTCGCCTATATCTTTTATGCGGGTGCACTTTTGCTTGACCTGGGGCGCCCCTGGAAGGTTATAAACCCAATTATTGGTAACTCCTTTGGAATAAGCTCTGTCCTGTTTCTTGTTGCATGGCATTTCCTTCTTTATATGGGTTCATTATTTATTGAGTTCTTCCCGACTGTAACTGAATGGATTTCCCTGAAGCCTCAACGAAGATTCTTTGCTTCGCTTACCCTTGGCGTTGTAATATTTGGAATCGCACTCTCCACTTTACATCAATCCGGTCTTGGTGCACTTTTTCTAATGGCTAAGCCGAAGATACATCCTCTGTGGTATTCAGAGTTCATACCTATTCTTTTCTTCCTGTCAAGTATATTTGCAGGACTTTCATTGGTAATAGTTTTAGAGACTATTGGTCAGAGAGTATTCGGTAAAAACATGTCATTTTTAAATAAAAGTTCCCACAGGGATATAATGTTAAGCCTTTCAAGAATTTGTACAATATCAATGTTCGTTTATTTCTTTATGACAGTACTGGTTTTTTTGCATGGCAAGAATTTTCAATATCTTAATACGCTGTGGGGTTCATGGTATCTTGTTGAAGTCCTGGGGTTTGTGTTATTTCCCTGTATATTGTTCCTGTTTGGATACAGGCGACTCAATATAAAATTAGTTCGTATCGGAGCAGTATTGACAATAATAGGAATCATCCTGAACAGACTCAATATCTCGACTATCGCATATCACTGGTATGACAGTGCATTGCATTTTCCGACATGGATGGAAATTGTAGTAAGTTTTGCAGTAATATTTCTCCAGATCCTGGTATTCCGGGCGATTGTCAGAAGAATGCCGGTATATACAGAATCTCCATCCTGGGTAGTTGAAGAAAAACAAATCAGATCGATCACAGTTAAAGACAAATTGTTCAAATTAAATACAAGGAGGGAAAAATGGAAAGTTTCAGCAGAGTAGATATTTTCGATACAAAAGGAATTGAATATCTGTTTGTTATCGGTTATTTATTATTCCTGATCATTTTCTGGAATATAGCTAACCGGCATGAAAGAATGATAACGCAAGTTAAAAAAATGATGAACACTCTTTCTGCCGGTATTCTAAGAATTCCACAAGGATTATTCTACAACAGGTATCATACCTGGACCCATCTTGAAGAATCCGGAGCAGCAAAAGTAGGAATGGATGATTTTCTTCAGCATGTCATTGGAGAAGTAAAATTCACCCTGCTTAAGAAGCCTGGTGAACTGGTCGAAAAAGGAGAAATAATGACACAAATCAATCGGGATGGCAAGCACCTCAAAATCTTTTCACCTATTTCGGGAGTAATTCTGAAGTCAAACTCATTACTCAATGAGAATCCTGAGATCTTAAATGAAGATCCATATGAAAAAGGTTGGATTTATAAAATCAAACCATCTGATTGGAGAAAAGATATAAATACATATTTTTTGGCTGAAGAGGCAACAAAATGGGCAACAAATGAACTGGAAAGATTTAAAGAGTTTCTGACCGGAGGGGCGATGAGAAAATATTCCAGCGAGCCTTCAATGATATTATTACAGGATGGGGGTGAAATAAGAGACAATGTGCTTTCCGATCTGCCTGATGAAGTGTGGATAGATTTCCAGAAGCTATTTCTGAATTTTGGTCATTAAAAAATAATTTTAAAACCGGTGTCTGTAATCACCGGTTTTTTTTGTATTTTGTATAGGACAACAGCTTATCATTATTTTTTGGGATTAAATCACAAAAAGAGATTAAATTATACATCAAAAAAGGTGACTGATTTAAAAAGAAGAATAAAATTCCGATCCACAATTTATGGTCAGGTTGTCCATATTATCACAATATTGTCTGTTTTTCTGTTTTTATCATTCGGTACCATATTCAGAACCATAAACAAGGAATATCTGAATACGGTAATACAACAAAACGGGAACAATATCGGGTCTATTGTTGAGGGAGCTTTATACCATTCAATGCTCACAAATGACAGAAGTGCCCTTCGAAATACACTTGATGTTATTAATACATTACCGGGCATTGAAGATGTGAACATGTATGATTCTCAGGACAATCTTGTCTATTCACCCTTCTCATCCGATTCAGTCGGGTACAACAATCCGAACTGTAAAGATTGCCACACCAATATCAATACCATGTTTTCCAGAAAAACAAAGTCTTTCAGAATTGTGAGTCTTGACAGTGAATGTGAAATGAGCAAAAAAGCTTACGATTTCAGACTCCTGCTAATCAGGTCACCTATACTAAATGAAAAATCCTGTTATACAAGTTCCTGTCATGCCCATAAGGAAAGTGATGACTTGCTGGGTTCATTTGTTATAAGAATACCTCTGGAAGATCTTGATAAATCAGTTAAAAAGTCTTCTACGAATTTTTTCCTGCTTGCCGCCCTGACAACTATTTTAATGTTAACATTTTTAATGTTTTTCACGAGGAGGAAAATAAAGAATCCATTAAATGCAATAATAATGGCCAGTGAAGCTGTTTCGAGAGGTGATATAAGTAAAAGACTGGAGATTAAACCCAATCAGTTGAACGACATCAATATGGTTTCCAGCGCATTTAATGAGATGCTTGATAATCTGGCTTCGGCATCGAACGAGTTACAGAATTGGTCACAGCAACTTGAATATAAAGTACAAAAAAAATCAGAAGAATTATCTGAAATACAAAATGAATTGATACATGTTGAGCGGATAGCTTCGCTTGGTAAATTATCCTCCTCTGTAGCACATGAAATAAATAATCCGTTATCGGGTGTTTTAACATATACTAAGTTAGTTCAGAAACAAATACATAAGCTTACATTGGATGATGCCGAAAAGATGCCAATGTTAAAATATTTAAAAGTGATTGAAGAAGAGACAAAACGTTGTGGCGACATCGTTAAGGGCTTACTGGATTTTTCAAGAAAGGATCAACAAGACTTTAAAATTAACCAGCTGCACAAAATTTTAAGGGAATCTTACTCTTTGATGGAACACCAGATGAAGATGGCGAACATTAATTTTTTCACAGATTTTTCAGCCGGTTGCGATTTGGTAAATAGTAGTGAGAATCAAATAAAGCAGGCTTGTATTGCCATTCTGCTGAATGCTTCCGAAGCCATTTTTGAGAATGGCGAAATTCTGATGAAAACCAGTAACCCGGATGAAGATAATATCATGATCGAAATAAGGGATAATGGTATAGGAATTGCGCCTGAAGATATTCCTCATATTTTTGAGCCATTTTTCTCTACCAAGGGAAAGGCAACCGGGATAGGGCTGGGATTGGCAATTGTTCATGGTATTGTACAAAACCACAATGGGAAAGTGGAAGTAGATTCTGAATTGGGGAAGGGAACAACTATTTCTATTATTTTACCTGTAATTAATGATCAGAAATTGTTTTAAATATAACCTGATTAGCAACAGTGTCTTTTTAATTTATGTAGTAAATATTGCGATGGGATTAAATAATATGAAATCACATAGAGATAGAAAATTAGTATCAGAATTTAAGGCTTTTATTAAATCCTTTTCATCGATTTATGGGCAGGTGGTTTTAATCATCGCGATATTATCTGTATTTCTTTTTATTTCGTTTGGGACAATTTTCAGAACAGTAAATAAGGAATATATGGAAAATACTATCCAGCAAAGTGGTAACAATGTGTGTATGTTTGTTGAAGGCGCTTTGTATCAGCATATGCTGGAGAACGATAAAACGGCATTAATAAATACCCTTAATATAATTAATAAAATGCCTGGTATCGAGGATGTTAATATGTATGATGATAAGGATAATCTGGTTCATTCATCCTTCCCCAATGATTCACTGGCCCACGGTAATCCAAATTGTAAAGTCTGCCATGAGAATTTTACTTCCATGTTTCCTCGAAAAGAAAAATCTTTTAAGATCATAAATGTTGACAGCAAATGTGATATGAGCCCTAAAGATTACAGTTTCAGGCTTCTCTTAATCAAATCACCCATTTTAAATGAAAAGTCGTGTTATACAGGCAGCTGTCATGCTCATAAGGAAAGTGATGAAGTGCTCGGTTCCCTGGTTATCAGGATCCCTCTGGAAGATCTTGATGCAAACCTGAATAAGTCTTCATTATTAGCTGTAACGACAACAATATTGCTGGTGACTTTATTAATATATTTCACCAAAATAAAAATCAAAAATCCATTAAAAGCCATAATAAAAGCCAGTGAAGCTGTTTCAAAAGGTGATAAAAGTAAAAGACTGGAAGTAAAATCCAATCAGTTGAACGACATCAATATGGTTTCCAGCGCATTTAATGAGATGCTTGATAATTTGCAATCGGCAACTACCGAGTTGCAAAATTGGTCACAACAGCTTGAATATAAGGTACAGAAGAAGTCAGAAGAGTTATCGGAAATACAAAATGAATTGATACATATTGAACGGATAGCATCGCTTGGCAAATTATCCTCTTCTGTTGCACATGAAATAAATAATCCGTTGGCAGGTGTTTTAACATATACAAAGTTGGTTCATAAGCAACTGAGCAAGCTTGAAGTAGATGGCGCCGATAAAATACCAATGTTGAAATATTTGAAAGTGATCGAAGAAGAAACAAAACGTTGCGGTGAGATTGTTAAAGGCTTGCTGGATTTTTCAAGAAAAGATCAGCTGAACTTTGAAAGCAAAACTCTGCACAGAATATTAAACGAAGCTTATTCTTTAATGGCCCACCAGATGAAAATAGCAAATGTCAGCTTTGTTACAGATTTTGCTGCCAGCCGGGATTTAATATTTTGTAGTGAGAATCAAATTAAGCAAGCCTGTATTGCAATTCTGATGAATGCATCTGAAGCTGTTTTTGATAACGGGGAAATTCTGATGAAGACGAGTAATCCCGACAAAAATAATATTAGACTTGAAATATCAGATAATGGAGTAGGCATTGATCCTGAGGATATTCCGCACATTTTTGAACCTTTTTTCTCTGCCAAGAAAAAAGCAAGTGGTGTTGGATTAGGATTAGCCATTGTCCATGGAATTATTCAAAGTCATAATGGGAAAATAGAAGTTGATTCTAATTTGGGAAAGGGAACAACTATATCTATTATTTTACCTTTAATAATGAATAAAAAGAAATAAAATGGCAAAAAACATTTCAATTCTAATTGTTGACGATGAAGATTCTGTAAGAGAATCATTATACAACTGGTTCATCGAAGACGGGTATAACGTCGGCTGTGCTGAAAACGCCAAGCAAGCTTTGTCAATTCTTGAATCGAAGAATTTTGATATCATCCTTGCTGACATTAAGATGCCCGGAATGGATGGTCTGGAAATGCACAGACGAATCAGATCTTTAAATAAAGATGCGATTGTGATTATAATGACAGCTTTTGCATCGGTAATCACTGCTGTTCAGGCTTTAAAAGACGGAGCATATGATTATATTACAAAGCCCTTTGACCCTGACGACCTGTCGCATTTAATCAGAAATGCAGCCAGACAGATTACCTTAAAATCAGAAAATGAGGCTTTAAGAAATAAAATTGTTTCATTGGAGAATGTTGAAGATCTTATCGGGAACAGTGAAGCGATGATAAAGGTTCTTAAAGAGATTGAGAGAGTAGCGCAATCAAATTCCCCGGTCATTATTACAGGGGAGAGCGGTACAGGCAAGGAACTTGTTGCAAGAGCTATTCATTCCAATTCGCAACGTAAATTTTCACCATTAGTCAGTGTACATTGCGGCGCTTTGACTGAAAGCTTGCTTGAAAGTGAATTATTCGGGCATGAAAAAGGAGCATTCACGGGTGCTATGTTCAATCGTAAAGGGCGGTTCGAGATGGCGGATGGTGGAACCATTTTCCTCGATGAAATTGCTACCATTTCTCCTAAAATGCAAATTGAATTACTACGTGTGCTGGAAACAAAAACTTTTGTACGGGTAGGGGGTAATAAAGAAATTACGTCCGATTTCAGGGTTATTTGCGCATCAAATAAAGATTTGAATCAAATGGTGAAAAACGGAACTTTTCGTGAAGACCTCTATTACCGGTTAAATGTTGTAAACATTAAGATTCCTCCACTTCGTGAGAGAATTGAAGATATTCCCATGCTTGTGGATCATTTCATTAAAGTTTATTGTACTTCCATGAGCAGAAATATTATGTCAATTGACAAAGCGGCACTGAAACGCCTTGAAACATATGACTTCCCGGGGAATATTCGTGAACTTGAAAACATGATTGAACGCGCAATTGTAATTGGAAATGAAAAGGAAATCCGTTTAAAGGATCTTCCATTTGAAAGAGATGTTGCCAGCAGTTCCATCGAAAGCCTGGACGACCTCGAAAAGAAATTCATACTTCAGATTCTAAATAAATACGACTGGAATATATCCCGTTCGGCAAAAGCCCTGAAAGTGGATAGAGTTACGCTTTACAACAAAATAAAGAAATATGACCTAAAGCCTTCGAAATAACAATAATAATTCACATATTCACAAAGTCCGGGATTAATTGAATGAGCATAGTATTTTATTAATTTCTCATGGTCATTTCGAGAATGATTTTCTTGAGAAGCTGGCAAGGGAGGTGACACGCGAATTTCTTCTTCCGGTTTCCATTGAAGAAAGTCATATAGATTTGGATGAGTTTTATGATCCTATGCGACGGCAATATAATGGTAACAAAATAATAAAAAAGATCGATTCAATGTCATCAAACCAATTTATCAAAAAGGTTGGACTATTCCGGGTAGATTTATTTATTCCCATCCTCACCTATATTTTTGGACAGGCAGTTTTAAATGGTACTACAGGAATTTCATCGCTGTACCGGCTGCGAAACGAACAATACGGGATGAAAAAGGATGATGATTTGCTGTTTGACCGCTTCAGAAAAGTGATTATTCATGAACTGGGCCATACCTTTGGGCTAGTTCACTGCAATGTTCCAACCTGTGTTATGAGATCGAGTACATATGTTGAAGACATCGATCAGAAAGATATTAGAATATGCAGTCATTGCCGGACTTTATTAAGCGAAACAACACCATCATTTTCCAACTATAAAACATGATATTATGATGAAAATCAGCCTTCTTGGTACCGGTCTTATCGGAACTTTTTACACTATGTCACTGCATGCACACAGGCGGAAAGATGTTATTCATACCGTATGCTCAATACCTGAGTCATCAGCGAGGGATTTTGCCATGAAATATGACATCCCGAAGTATACTGAAAACATGAAGGAAGCTATTGAGGACGATGAGACTGAGGTTGTTATTGTTGCTCTTCCCAACTACCTTCATAAGGATGCAATTCTTATGGCCTGCAAGGCTAAAAAGCACATCCTGTGTACAAAACCTCTGGCATTGAATGCTGAAGAAGCAAGAGAGGTGCTTGATGCTGTTGAGAAAGCCGGTGTATTTCATGGTTATCTCGAAGATCTGGTTTACACACCAAAAACATTGAAAGCAATTGATATGGTAAATAACGGGTCATGTGGCAGGATTTTATGGACAAGATCGAGGGAAGCCCATTCAGGTCCACATAGCGCGTGGTTCTGGGATAAAAAGCAATCGGGTGGCGGGGCTCTTGTGGATATGGGATGTCATTGTATTGAGATTGGAAGGAGCTTTATAGGCAAGGATATTAAACCTGTTGAAGCTATGTGCTGGGCTGAAACCCAGGTTAAGCCAATTGAAGCTGAGGATCATGCTATTGCTCTGATAAAATACGAAAATGGGGCTATATCGCAGGTTGAGGTCAGCTGGAATTTCAGGGGGGGAATGGATCTGAGGGATGAAGTCTCGGGAACCGAAGGAACTATACGACTTGATCACTGGTTAAGGACAGGGTTTGAAGTATTTACCACAGGCAGTACCGGCAAATATGTATCTGAGAAGACGGAGAGTGATTCAGGATGGCTGTTTCCTGTTGGTGATGAGGTCCATGCTCTTGGTTATCCGCATATGTTTACCGACATGCTCGATTCGCTTGAGCAGAACAGACAGCCGCGTGAGACATTCTATGACGGATATGTGGTAAATGCCATTATGGATGCCTGTTACAAATCAGCAAAATCGAAGAAGTGGGAAAATATTGATCTTGTCGTATGGAGAGGGAAAGAAGGTATAACCTCAAATGTTGAACTTATTGATTTTGACGACCACCATTTCCTTATAAAAAAAGAGAAGATGCCTGACGGAAAGATAAAACTGATGCTAAAGGAGAAATCAACAGGCAGCATTGTTCAGAAATATGTCGATGAGTGAATTTATCAGCGATCCACGACCTGATTTGTTGAAGTAATCATTTTTTACTACTTTTATCACCGTTAACATAAAAGATCTTCATTACATGGAGCTTACGCGCATTATACGCGACAAAATGATGAAGGAACGCCTTATGTTCGCGTACAGGGGCGTGGTGACCAATGAAAATTCTGTTCCGCTCCTGATGCTCCTTGAAAATGAGATGAAGAGTTCGGAATACGGATATCTGGGACGAAAGAGACTTTTTATGTTCGTTCTTGAAAGCCTTCAGAACGTGCAAAGGCACAGTAACAAAAATCAGCACGCCAATATGTCCCTTGTTGTCTATTCAAAAACTGACAACGGGTATACTGTCAGTACAGGAAATGTGATCCCCAATGAGAATATAGATATCTTAAAATCAAAGCTTGATGAGGTTAACAATCTGGCGACCGAGGATATCAGAAATGTCTACAGGCAGATGCTGAATAACGCTGAACTGAGCAGTAAGGGAGGAGCAGGTCTCGGGCTGATTGAAATGGCCAAGAAAACAGGGAACAGGCTCGACTATGCTTTTTACACTATTAACAAAGAATTCTCTTATTATATATTAAGTAAGACCGTTGATTCAGGCGGTACAGGTTCACATGATTCAGAAAAAGGAGGACAGTTTGACGGGACATCTGTTACCCTGCTTGAAAAACTGATGGATGAAAAGGATATATATCTGATCTGGTCGGGTCATGTCTCCCCTGAAGTGGGGAAGGAAGTTATCTCTTTTGCTGAGACAAAACTTACGGAACAGGATATTGAGGGCAGACAAAGAAAAAGAGTGTTCAGTACACTTGTTGAATTGCTTGACAATGTGGGGAATTACAGTCCTGGCCGGGAAGTAGAAGAAAAATACGGAAAGCCTTTTGCCATGATCAGGCTGGTTGGCAGGGTATACTATCTCAGTACCGGGAATCTTATCCTCAAATCCAAGGTTGTACAGCTGAAAGAGAAGCTGGACGCCGTCAATAAGCTGGATAAGGATGGGCTCAAAGAGATGTTTATAAAATCACTGACCGATCAGGAAAGCGATATCGACAGCACAGGGAATATGGGGTTGATAGAGATGGTTAAAAAATCAGGAAATAAGCTGACTTACATTTTTGAGGATATAAATGAAGAGTATTCCTACTATATGCTTACTGTCGGTGTTAAAGAAAACATTAACAGTTAATTAATTTTCCTGAAATTTAGTTGCTGCCCATCCCAGTCTGCATAGTTGCCTGTAGTAATCCAGTCCCCGAGGAAAATAATTTCTGAACGCTGATTGAGCCTGTATATCATGGCAAGATGACGGTGACCAAAAATGAAATAGTCTATTGTTTCATTCTCAAGAATTCCCCTGGCGTACCTGATGAGATCTTCATTTTCATCTCCAAGGAATTCTTTGTTAATGCCCTTACCAAGTCTGGAATTCTGAGACCAGTTAAGTCCTATTCCAACACCTATTGAGGGATGCAAAGCTGAATACATCCTTTGCAGGGGTTTGTTCCTGAATATTGAAAGAAGGATTTTATAGCTTTTGTCTTTTGTTCCCAGTCCTTCGCCGTGGGCCAGATGGAATCTTTTACCATCGAAATCAGTAGTAACGGGAGTGGTATGTAATGTCATACCACATTCTTCCGACAGGTAATTTCCAACCCACATGTCGTGGTTCCCTGTGAAAAAATGGACTGGAATACCAGAATCTGTTAATGAAGAAACGGTTCCCAGGAATCTTGTGAAACCTTTAGGAACAACGAGCTTGTACTCCCACCAGAAATCAAAAATATCACCGAGAAGGTAGATCTCTTTTGCATCGGGCGCAATAGAATTCATCCATGCAACAACTTTTTTCTCCCTTTCAACGGGAGGTGTACCGGTTGGCAGACCAAGGTGAAAATCAGAAGAAAAATATATTTTACCCTTATCTTTCACAGCAGAGGGCTAATTATTGAAAAGCTGTTCAAGCTTAAGTTTCAGGGTTCTTCCATGAAGATTTGAAGCCACAATATTGCCTTCCCTGTCAAAGAGGTAGTTTGCAGGCAGTTCTCTTACATTAAAGAGACGTGCAGTAACCGGATTTCCCGGCTCATCCTCCCTGGTACTTATCCAGGGCAACTCATCAAATTTCACTGCAGACTTCCACATATTTTCATTGGGATCAAGGTTGATCTGGTATATTTCAAATCCCTTTTTATTGTACAGGCTGTAGTATTTCTTTAGTTCAAGGTTTTCGGCGATACATTCTTTTGACTGAACCGACCAGAAAGTCAGAAGTACATATTTCCCTCTTTGTGATTCGAGAGAAATCCTTTTTCCTTCAGGATTCAGAAGATCGGGATTAAGTTGTAAAGGCTCGATCTGTTCTGATAATCTCTCAAGCTGACCGGCATACATTTGCGACAACTCATTCTCAAAATCCCTTGCCAGTGCCTGGACATGCTTTGAATTCGGGTAGTACTTTTTAAGAGAGTCGGTTACTATCTTAAGATATTGAAGATCTTTAGGATCATACAGAACATAAGTGTCGGGGTCGATATGCTGGTAAAGAGCTTTTATGGAAGCGAGAGAAGTGGTATTGGTGATTATAAATTCTATATTCTTTCTTCTTTGCTCTTTAATAAGGTCATTGAACCTGGTTTCAAGCATTGGTCCTGTAATATCAAATCCGGGTTCGCCTGTAGCGCTGGCGTAGGCGTTACTGAGCGAATCCAGTTTCTTCCTGGTTTCGATAAGATTATTGTCGAGCACCTGAAGTTTCTCAGATCCTGCAGACCCGGTTACAGAATAGTTTTCATAGAGGGCTGTGGTGTCAAAATGCATCCTGATATTTTCACCGGGTTCTGCAAGGAGTGTTATAAAATTATCCGGGGAGAGGCTTAACTGGTAGAAATCAGGCTCAGAGGCCTTGATCCTGAAACGGAATTTGCCATTTCTGGTAATTTTTGCAGAATCGATCAATACAGGAGTATCCAGGTCGAGACGGTTAAAATAGATATGATGTGATGTTTTACCTTTGATTACGCCACGTACATTAAATGAACTTTTCTCTTTACATCCGGAATAGATGATAATGATGGCTGTCAGGAATAATATTCGTTTCATTCAAAATCGGATCACAAGTTTACTGTAATGAGATTTATTTGTTAAAAATTTCAGATAATTTTATTTCGAGCTGTTCTCCCCTTAAGTTTGAAGCTATTATCCGGCCTTCCTTATCGAGGAGGTAATTAGCTGGTATTGATTCAATCTTGTAGAGCGGAACTACAACAGAATTCCAGTATTTGACATCACTTACATGGATCCATTTATCAAGCTGGTCATCCTTAATACCTTTTATCCATGCCTCCCTGGTTTTGTCAAGAGACACCTGGTAGATCTGAAATCCTTTCTTATGGTAGAGATTATATGCTTTCATAAGATTCGGACTTTCCTTCCTGCATGGCAGGCACCATGAGGCCCAGAAATCAAGAAGAACATATGATCCACGTGTTGAGGAGAGATTAATAATGTCTCCTTCAGGAGTAGGCAGTGAAATTTCAGGAGCTTCATTTCCCTGATTGGAAGCAGCTGTCTCATCTGATTTGATTTCAATATTTGACGCCATCTCCTGTATTTGTTCATGCAGCGAAATGACAAGCTCGTTCTTAGGATAATTGGCAGATAAAGAAGAGTCAACTCTGATGAAGTATTTCATATCCTGTGCCGGATTCATGACATATACATTCGGAGCAATCTGCTGATAGAGAGCAACCAGGCTGACAAGTGATGTAAGGTTATTATCAATATAGGTTTTGGTATAGGAGTTAATTTCGCTGAGGTATATTTGTGCCATGCTGTCGAGCGATTCGATAACTGCAGGCAATTCAGGATTGTTCATGTTCTCCATGTAAATAGTATTCAGGTTGCTGAATTTTTTTATGGAGCGTCTCAGGGTAAAATTGTAGTCAACCATTGATTCCGTAGCCTTTGATCCGGTAATTGAAACAGGATAACTCAAAGAATCAAAATAGGTATTCATTTTTAATTTGTCGCCGGGTTCAAGCAACATGGTAAGGAAATTGCTTTCGTTGATTTTCAGCAGGTAGAAAGAAATAGCTTTTACTTCTCTTTTGAATGTAAAATTTCCATCAGCTGAAACCAGTGATGAGTCGACCCTTTTTAGTTCATCGGGTCTCAATTCCTCAAGATATATATATCTTCCGGCAGCAGGCTTCATTAATGTTCCGGATATCTCTGCAATATTGTTCCTGCAACCGGCTAAAATTGTTATCACAACTAAGTATAGAATAAACTTTTTATTCATCTAATCTGTTATTAATAAAAATATTTTAAAATAATGAAGTGCAAAGTTATTCTTTTTTTCATCCGGCCGCACTTTTATTTAGTTTTATTAATTTTCTTTGTACCCTGATGTCTGTTTGCAGAGATGAAATAAAATTTCTATCTTAGATAAAGTTTAAAAAACAAAACAATCTCAATTTCTATGAGTTACATTAAGTTTGATAAAAGCCAGGTAGTTAATCTCGAGTATTCGTTAAGCAGGGAAATGATAAGGAGTAACAGGGCCGGCTCATATTCATCAACCACTATTGTGGGCTGTAACACCAGAAAGTATCATGGAATGCTGATTTGCCCGGTTGATCAGCTGGGTGGAGAAAGGCATGTGCTGCTTTCAACAATAGATATTACCGTTGTCAATAATGACAAAAGTTTTAATATCGGTTTAAGAAAATACAAGGGCGATTATTTCAATCCCAAGGGGCATAAGTATCTGGAAGACTTTAATACCGACAGTATTCCGGCGAGGATTTACAGGGTCGGAGAAGTACTTCTGAAGATTGATCGGCTTTTGGTTCACTACGAGGAACAATTTATGCAAAGGATGACTATACTGGAAGCTTCTGAACCAATGAAGATTCAGATGCGTCCGTTTCTGGCATTCAGAAGCATTCATGAACTGACTCATGCCAATATGACTGCAAATACAAAAGTTGATTTTATTGAAAATGGCATAAGAGCTAAATTATATGAAGGATTTCCGTTCCTGAACCTACAGTTTTCAACTAAAGTGGAATTTGTTCCTGTTCCCGACTGGTTCCTGGGCATTGAGTATCCTGAAGAACAGAAGAGGGGATATGACTATTCCGAGGATCTGTTTACTCCGGGTTTTTTTGAGTTTGATGCCAAAGAGGGAGATGTAATTGTTTTTTCAGCTTCCACAAAGGAAGAAAAGACTTCAGGACTTAAACAGAAGTTTACAAAGACAGTTTCAGGCAAGATTCCCAGGAGCAATTTTGTAAACTGTTTAAAAAATGCTGCACAACAGTTTATTGAGAAGAGGGGAGGCAACACGGTTCTTATTGCCGGATACCATTGGTTTGGAGCATGGGGCAGGGATACATTTATCTCCCTTCCGGGGCTTGCGCTGGCAAGGCATCGCCTGGCTCTTTACAGGGATGTTATTGACACACAGGTAAGCAGGATGAAGGATGGTTTGTTCCCAAATACCGGCAATGCCGGAAGGCATACATATAATTCGGCAGATGCACCTCTGTGGTTCTTCTGGTCTTTACAGCAATATTTTGAGCAAAAGGGAACCGACTGCTGGGAAAGGTACGGGGATGCAGCAAAATCTGTTATCAATGCGTTTGCAAAGGGGACAATATATAATATCCGTATGAGCGAAAATGGCCTTATCTATGCTGATGCTCCGGAAAAAGCACTTACCTGGATGGACGCTGTTGTTAACGGCGTTCCTGTTACACAAAGGGCTGGCTATGCTGTTGAAATAAATGCACTATGGTATAACGCGGTATGCTTCGCACTTGAAATGGCAAAAGAGGCTAAAGACAAGAAATTCATTTCGGAATTCGGTCATCTGCCGGAACTTATCAGGAAGTCCTTTCTGGAGATGTTCTGGGATGAAAAGGCCGGATATCTTGCTGATTATGTAAACAATGAAGAAGGCAGGAATACTTTTGTAAGGCCAAATATGGTCATTGCAGTATCACTTCCTTATTCAATGCTTGAAAAGGAGCAGATGAAAATGGTGCTGGATGTGGCTGATAAGGAACTTGTTACTCCAAGAGGTCTGAGGACTCTCTCCCCGAAAAACAAATTCTATAAGGGTTTATATCAGGGCAATCAGGAAGAGAGAGACAGCGCCTATCATCAGGGTACAGTCTGGCCATGGTTATTAGGACCTTTCTGTGAGGGGTGGCTGAAAGTATACGGACTGCAGGGGGTGGCAAAAGTAAGGAGCCTGATATACGGGCTTGAAGAGGTAATGAGTGAAGCCGGAATCAGCACATTGTCGGAAATTCATGATGGTGATCCTCCTCATGCCCCGCATGGAGCTATATCCCAGGCATGGAGTGTAGGAGAAGTGCTTAGAATAATCGATATTCTTGAAACCAGGTATTCTAAAAAGTAAAACAGGTCAGATATGCGTGTATTAATGTTCGGGTGGGAATTTCCGCCGCATATTTCAGGTGGTTTGGGAACAGCCAGCTATGGTCTGACCAAGGGTATGGCAACATTCGGCGATCTGGAAGTGATTTTTGTTGTTCCAAAGGCCTGGGGTGATGAAGATCAGTCCATAGTAAAGCTGATTGGTGCCAATCAGGTACCAGTGGCCTATAAGAAGGTTCATTATCAGGGATTCAAAAGGCCTATTGAAAAAATTGAGATTGAGTCAAAGATCGTTCCCTATACTGATCCGGAGGATTTCTGGAGAATGACACGTTCGGAGGTTTCAGGGTATAAACTTATGGTACATACCAATAATAGTGGTATGGTTGATTTCTCGGGCCGTTATGACAGAAACCTGATGGATGAGATTTATAAATATTCTGTGGTCGCTTCCGTTATAGCATCTGAAAATGATTTTGATATTATCCATGCTCACGACTGGCTGGCGTATCCGGCAGGGATAGCAGCTATGGAAGCCTCAGGAAAACCGCTGATCATACATGTTCATGCAACTGACTTTGACCGTAGCGGAGGAAATGTAAACCCCGATGTTTACCACATCGAAAAGAGGGGTATGGATGCCGCTTCCAAAATCATTACCGTAAGTAACCTTACAAGGGAAATTGTTATCAACAGATACAATATTCATCCCGACAAGGTTGAGACAGTTTATAATGCTGTGGAACCTGTTTCATTTTCCGGTGAAAGTATAAGACTGAAAGGGTTTGATGAAAAAGTTGTTACTTTTTTAGGTCGGATTACCATGCAGAAAGGACCAGAGTATTTTATTGAAGCTGCCAATAAAGTACTTAAGGTAATGGATAATGTGAGGTTTGTGATGGCAGGATCAGGTGATATGATGGAAAGAATGATGAGACGGGCCGCAGCTTTAAGGATAACAGACCGGTTTCATTTTACCGGATTTCTTAAAGGTCACGATGTTTTTACTATGCTTGAGATGAGTGATGTTTATATAATGCCATCTGTATCGGAACCTTTCGGGATTTCACCTCTGGAAGCGATGCAATCACATGTACCGGTGATCATAAGTAAGCAATCGGGAGTGTCTGAGATACTTACACATGCTGTAAAAACCGATTTCTGGGACATTGATGCAATGGCCGATGCAATATATGGGATATTAAATTATCCCGACCTAGCCAGAATGATCATTAAGAATGGCAAAGAGGAGGTTATCAGGCTGAAGTGGGATAATTCGGCACGGCATGTAAGAGATATATACTACAGGGTAATAGAAAATAAATAATGTTAAGATATGAGATCAAACGGTAAAAAGGCAATATGCTTTTACTTCCAGGTGCATCAGCCTTTCAGGTTAAAGCGATACAGGTTTTTTGATCTTGGACATGATCATTATTATTATGATGATTTCTCCAACGAATCCATCATGAGAAAAGTGGCAGCGAAATGCTATCTCCCTGCCAATAAAATAATACTGGATCTTATTGAAAAGCACAAGGGTAAGTTTAAGGTTACTTTCAGTATTACAGGTATTGCCATTAACCAGTTCAGGTTATATGCCCCTGAAGTGCTTGAGTCGTTCCGGAATCTGGCTGAAACCGGGATGGTGGAATTCCTTGCTGAAACCAACTCGCATTCACTTGCATCGCTGAAGAGCAGGAGCGAATTTGAGCACCAGGTCAACCTACATAAAGAGATGGTTAAGAAATACCTGGGAGTTGAGCCAACCTCATTCAGGAATACAGAGCTGATATATTCAGATGAGATAGGTTCATGGGTTGCAGATATGGGTTATAAGGCAATGTTAACAGAAGGCGCCAAGCATATACTGGGATGGAAGAGCCCTAATTTTCTTTATTGTAATGCTATGAATCCACGTCTGAAGGTTCTGCTGAGGAATTTTGTTCTGAGCGATGACATCGCTTTCAGGTTTTCAAACAAAGAATGGATAGCATGGCCGCTAACAGCTGACAAATATGCCGGCTGGATCAATAAACTTGCTCCTTCAAGTGAACTTCTGAACATCTTTCTTGACTACGAAACATTCGGTGAACACAACTGGAAGGAATCAGGGATATTTGATTTCCTTGCCCATATGCCGGGTGCAATTCTGAAGAAAACACCCTTCAAATTCATGACTGCATCAGAGGTTGCAGACAAACTTCAGCCTGTTTCGGCAATGAATATTCAGAATCCGATATCATGGGCCGATGAGGAAAGGGATATTACTGCATGGCTTGGGAATGAACTCCAGGCTGCTGCCCTTGAAAAGCTTTATAGCCTTTCCAGGAAAGTCAACAGGTGTGATGATGATCATCTGAAGAAAGACTGGGAGTATCTGCAATCGAGTGACCATTTTTATTATATGGCCACCAAGTTCTTTTCCGACGGAGCGGTACATGCATATTTTAATCCTTACGAGAGTCCGTACGATGCGTTTATGAACTATATGAACGTTCTGAGCGATTTTGAAATACGTCTTCGCAGATGTTTTCCCGATACTGCCGAACAGGACCAGATTTTCAAACTTGGGACACAGGTTATCGAAAAGGATATGGTAATTGAAAAACAGTCAGAGGAGATTGAAAAGCTAAAGAGGAAGGTTTCCAGAATAAAGCCTGCTGTTAAACCTGCTGTTAAGAAATTAACAAAGGCATCTGAGCTGATAATTGAATGGAACAGATCTGAAAAGAAAGCTGCAGAAAAAAGTTCAGCGACTGTCAAAAAAAGGTCCGGTAAAACAACCAGTGGAAAGGTAATAGAGGAACCTGTCAGGAAGACTAAGGAAAAAGTACCTTCCAAAAAGATATCTTCAACAAAGAAAATTACTGCTGCAAAAAAAACAGGTACTAAAGCAAAAGTAACCAGGCAAAAAAAATCCAAATAAATACTGTAAATAACTAATTTTTAAATGATAAAATTGGACTTTCTTTTTGAGACCAGCTGGGAAGTATGTAATAAAGTAGGGGGGATACATACGGTAGTCTCAACAAAAGCACTCAATATTGTCGAAGAGCTCGGAGATAATTATATTCTTATAGGACCAGATGTCTGGCGGGAAGATAATATAAATCCTGAATTCATCCCGGATGAGGAATTGTTCTCTGACTGGAAGCTAAAAGCCAATTCTGAAGGATTGAAGGTTAAAACCGGACGATGGAACATTGCCGGCAAACCAATTGTTATTCTTTTGGATTTCACTCCTTATTTCGGGCAGCAGAATGAAGTTTTTGCAGAATTCTGGGAGACATACAAGCTTGACAGCATATCAGGCCAGTGGGATTATGTTGAACCTGCTCTTTTTGGTTATGCGGCAGGGAAGGTCATTGAAAGTTATTCATTATTTTATCCTGACCAGAATCGTATAGTTGCACAGTTCCATGAATGGATGACCGGAACCGGGGTATTGTACCTGAAGAAGAATGTACCCTGGATTGCAACATCTTTCACAACTCATGCTACCGTTCTCGGCAGGTGTATAGCCGGCAATAACCGTCCTCTTTATGGTAAAATTGAGAGTTATAATCCCATTCAGATTTCAAGGGAATTCAATGTTGTTGCCAAACAATCACTTGAAAAGACTTCCGCTGCAGAAGCTGATGTGTTTACAACTGTCAGTGAAATTACAGGGAAGGAATGCAGGTACTTTCTTGGAAAGCCGGTTGACATAGTGACACCAAACGGATTTGAGGATTCATTCGTACCAGGGCCAGATTCCTTTGACACAAAAAGAACCATTGCACGGGAAAAGCTGATCAAAGTGGCTGAGGCCATTTTGGGTTATTCTCTGCCTGTGGATTGTGTACTGGTTGTAAACAGCGGGAGATATGAATTCAGGAATAAAGGAGTTGATATATTCATAGATTCGCTTGGTGAACTGAAGAAAAAGGACAAATTACAGAAAGAGTGTGTTGCCTTCATCCTTATGCCTGCATACCACAAAGGTCCCCGCCAGGATATTGTCGATATTCTTTACAATGACGCAATACCAACAGGATGGGATAAATACCTCAGCCACAGTCTTCACTATCCTTCAACTGATCCGGTTCTGAACAGAATTGTTGAAAACGGACTCGATAATGACGAAAAATCACAGGTCAAGCTGATCTTTGTACCATCATACTTAAATGGTAATGACGGGATTTTCAATATTCCTTATTTTGACCTGCTGATAGGATTTGATTTATCTGTTTTCCCTTCATATTATGAACCATGGGGTTATACTCCTCTTGAGAGTCTTATGTTTTCAATACCTACTGCAACAACTTCCTTATCAGGTTTTGGCCTGTGGGTAAAAACTTATTTTAAAGAGCCGGGTAATGGCATCCGGGTAATCGACAGAAATGACGATAATGAAAAAGAGGTTGTGCATGAGCTCAGGAAATTCATGGATCTGTTCATTGGATTAAGCGATGCTGAAGTTGCAGAGGCAAGGAGAAAGGCTTATGAAATATCCCGGATAGCCATGTGGGATACCCTGGTTGAGCATTATCTGACGGCATATGATATTGCCCTGACAAAAAGCAGCGAGAGGAGAGGAGGTGAACCCCGTGAATTTGCAAGGTTTGTTGAGGCACCAGGATTGGTTATCCGTAAACCCCACCAGATACCTGTATGGAAAGATATTTATGTACAGAGCGATGTTCCCGAAAAGCTTGGATTTCTTAAAGTACTTTCTGATAATCTCTGGTGGTCGTGGAATTCGGAAGCTGAAAAACTGCTCCGGAGCCTTGATCCGTCTCTCTGGGATGAAGTAGGGCATAACCCTAAACTGCTTCTTGAGAAAATAGACTATAAGAGACTGCTGGTACTTGAAGATGATGATGGATTTATTGCTGAACTTAAGGCAATTGAGGATAAATTTATTGTCTACACCGGAAGACCGGATAACATTAACGATCCTTCTGTGGCTTACTTTTCCATGGAGTTCGGTATACATCAGTGTCTGAAGATCTATTCAGGAGGTCTGGGAATACTGGCCGGTGATTACCTGAAGGAAGCAAGCGACTCAAACCTTAATATCACCGGGGTAGGTCTGCTTTACAGATTTGGCTATTTCAAACAGAAGATAGGGCCAAGAGGAGAACAACTGCCAATTTACGACTCAGAAGATTTTTCACGTCTTCCGATACGTCCTGTTAAAGACAGCGATGGGAATCAACTTAGTGTGAGCCTTGCATGGCCCGGCAGAATGGTAAGGATCCGTGTGTGGGAAGCAATGATAGGTAAAGTAAGGCTAATCCTTCTGGATACCGATTGTGATGAGAATATTAATGAAGATCGGTATGTAACACATCATCTTTACGGAGGAGATAACGAAAACAGGCTCAAACAGGAACTTGTTCTCGGTATCGGAGGCATACGGGTACTTGAGGCGCTGGAGATTAAGCCGGATTTATACCATAGCAACGAAGGTCATTCGGCTTTTATAGGTCTTGAGAGATTGAGGAAACTGATTGAAGATCATCATCTCACCTTTAACCAGGCGCTTGAGGTTGTAAGATCATCCACCCTGTTTACAACACATACACCTGTTCCTGCCGGTCACGATTCTTTTGAAGAAGATGTTCTCCGCAAATATATTTCCCACTATCAAAACCGTCTGAATATCTCATGGGGTGAATTGATGGCACTGGGGCATTGTGAAAGCGACCACGACAGGAAATTCAATATGAGTTATCTGGCATCACGGATGTCACAGGAGGTAAATGGGGTAAGTAAACTACATGGAAAGGTCAGCCGGCAGATGTTTAATAAGCTATGGCCAGGCTATCTGAAAGAGGAATTATTCATAGGTCATGTAACAAATGGTGTACATCATCCGACATGGACTGCTCCGGAGTGGAGAAAAATATACAGGGAACTTACAGGCAATACTGATTTTGACCAGACCGACAGGAGCCTCTGGGAAAAGCTCTATACAATAGAAGACAAGAGGATTTACGAGATAAAGACACGACTTAAGAAAAACCTGTTTGCAAATATCAGGAAGAGGCTTCAGACAGATATGATGGATAAACATGTCAGCCCGCGTACATTGCTTAATATCAGCACTCATCTTGATGAAAAGGCGCTTACAATAGGTTTTGCACGCCGTTTTGCAACATATAAACGGGCTGCTCTTCTTTTCCGCGATCTTGATCGTCTCGACCAGATCGTTAATAATCCTGATAAACCTGTCCAGTTCATATATGCAGGTAAAGCACATCCTAATGACGGAGGAGGGCAGGACCTGATAAAGAGGATCTTTGAGATATCACAGATGCCACGATTTACAGGAAAAGTAATCTTCATTGAGAATTATGATATTGAACTGGCAAAACACATGGTAAGTGGAGTTGACATCTGGCTGAATACACCGACACGACCACTCGAAGCTTCAGGTACAAGTGGCGAAAAAGCAGCAATGAACGGAACAATGCATTTCAGTGTCCTTGATGGATGGTGGGTGGAAGGTTATCATGCTTTTGCAGGCTGGGCATTACCGGAAAAAAGATCTTTCGAGAACCAGGAACTTCAGGACGATGTGGATGCAGAGACCATATATAATATGCTTGAGTATGAGATTATACCTGCCTATTACTCTTTTAATGATCAGGGTGTCCCGGCCGAGTGGATAAGCCGGGTCAAGAATACGATGGTAAAGATCGCTCCTGAGTTCACAATGAAGCGACAGATAGATGACTATTACGGGAAATATTATAATAAGCTGGCGAAGCGTAATAAGCATCTTATTAAAAATGATTTTGAGAAGGCAAAAGAGATTGCTGCCTGGAAAAACAAGATGAGAGCGGAATGGGATAATATTGAAGTTATCAATTACAGCTTTGAAAAGAACGAAGAGAATATTTACAGATCAGGACACGATTACAAGGCTGAAATTGCGCTTCATGTTAAGAATATCCCAAAAGAAAATGTTGGCGTTGAGTTCATTATTACCAGGTTGAATAAGAATGGTGAATACAGATATGTTGACAGGGAGGAATTCAAACTGATAAGCTGTAAGACAGGGAAATGCCTTTACAGGGCTACACTTGTGCCAGAAAGGGCAGGTTCATTCTATTACGGGATAAGGATATTTCCGAAACATGAAGATCTGCCTCACAGACAGGATTTCTATCTTCTTCGCTGGATTGATTAAATATCTGTTGCATTCTTTACTGCCTCCTTCCTGAAGACCAGAGCTGTCCGCGACGGGAGGTAAAGATAAAGGTATACAGGCGCATTTATTATACTTCTCTCTGCTTTCCTGACAGAAAGGTATACTGCATTTTTGTCTATTCTGTTGTAACCTCCCAGTACTGTATCATCTGTATCCAGTACTATCCTGAATTTGCCCATAACAGGGATCCCATAATCGGTGAATGAGTTGGTGGGATGAAAGTTAAAGACAAACAGAAAGTCGCCTCTCATATAAGCGATTACCTTGTCGTAATTGTTATCATATATCCTTGTTATATACAGATCATCAAGCATTCTGAAATCATGGTGCAGCTTCACCATCATCTTGTCGAACAGTGAAAGAAAATAGTATTTAAGATCTTTGTTTTTTGCAAGGGTCCATTGCCGGCGTGCATATTTATAGCTCCAGTTATTTCCTTCCCGCGGGAAGTCAATCCATTCGGGATGCCCGAATTCATTACCCATGAAATTGAGGTACCCTCCGGCTGATGTGCTGAAAGTAATGAGCCTTATCATCTTGTGCAGTGCTATTCCCCTGTCCATGTTGAAACTGTGATATTCCTTATTCATGCCGGAGTACATCTCTGCATCGAGCATTCGGAATATCAGGGTTTTATCGCCGACAAGAGCCTGGTCGTGTGATTCACAGTATGATATGATCTTTTCCTCAGGACGGTGAGTTGTAAGTTCATACATAAGTTTTCCCATATCCCAGTTTTCATCAGGGGTTTCTTTAACCAGCTTTATCCAGAAATCAGGTACTCCCATTGACAGCCTGAAATCGAAGCCATAGCCTTTTTTGCCGGTATCCGCAGCAAGACCGGGCATGCCGCTCATCTCTTCAGCAACTGTAATAGCGGATGGTTTGTACTGGTGGATCATTTTATTTGCAAGATAAAGGTAGATAAGGGCATCTTCATCCTGGTTCCCATCGTAGTACTCAGCATATGATGTAAAATTCTTTTCCAGCCCGTGGTCATAGTATATCATACTTGTTACACCGTCGAACCTGAATCCATCGAATTTATACTCTTCAAGCCAGTACCTGCAGTTTGAAAGCAGAAAGTGAATTACACTGTCCTTTCCGTAATCGAAGCATAATGAATCCCATGCTCTGTGCAATCGCCTGTCGCCGGTATGAAAATATTGACCCGGATTGCCATCGAACAGGGCAAGCCCTTCACTTACATTCGTAACCGAGTGTGAGTGAACCAGGTCCATAATTACGGATATACCAGCCTCATGGGCTTTATCAATCAGTTCTTTAAGTTCCTCCGGAGTACCGAACCGCGATGAAGCAGCAAAAAAATTTGAAACATGATAACCGAATGATCCGTAAAAGGGATGTTCCTGGATAGCCATCAGCTGAATTGTGTTATAACCGGCTTCGGTAATTAAGGGGAGGACATTTTCAGCAAACTCAGCATAGGTCCCGACTTTTTCCATTTGAGATGCCATGCCAATATGAGCTTCATAAATCATCAATGCGGTTTTGCCGGGCCTGTGATCTTTTGTTTTCCATTTATACCGGACAGGAGAATCCCAGACCTGTGCACAAAAGATCTTGGTCACATCATCCTGGATAACCCGACTGGCATAGGAGGGAATCCGCTCTCCTTTTCCTGCCTGCCAGTGAACCGAAAGTTTGTAGAGATCTTCGTGGTTCATGGCTTCAAGGGGGAGCCTGATCTCCCAGTCGCCATAGTCATTTATCCTCTTCATGGAGTATTCCTGAATCTCCTTCCATCCATTGAAGGTTCCGGTTATGAAGATCTGAGTTGCATTTGGAGCCCAGTCCCGGAATATCCAGTGATCCTTATAGCGATGCAATCCATAATGATAATGGCCAAGTGCAAAATCAGAAAGCAGGCCATCGCCTGTCAGTTGCTTTTCTTTTGAAATACATTTGTTAATGCGGCTGTTAATGACACCTGTGAAAGGCTTTAGCCAGGGGTCGGAATTATAGAAACTTCCAGACTTCATGGGATTTACTATAAGAGGGTTATTTACTATAAAAGTACAAAAACAAAATCATTTTGTTGTTTCTATTAGTCGGGGTTTGCTATTTTTGCGGTTATAATACCCGGTTATGGTTATTCATTATGGTTATGAGGATCTGGTAATTGTTTCCCCGGTAGTGACTCTTGGCATTTTTGACGGAGTTCACCGTGGGCACATGGTGCTGATCGATTGTCTCATAAAAAGAGCAAAAGAGACCGGTGGAGAGTCTGTTGTAATTACATTTTCACCCCATCCGCGGCTTGTTCTTGAAAGGGATCATCTGAATCTGACTTTTCTGACAACCCCCGATGAGAAAAAAGACCTCCTTGAAAAAGCAGGTATTGATCATCTTGTAATTATTGATTTCAGCAGGGAATTCAGCAGGATGCATGCATGTGATTTTGTAAAGGATATACTTGCAGACAGGATTGGTACAAAATATCTTATTGTAGGGCATGATCATCACTTCGGAAGAAACGGAGAAGGCGATTTTGACACAATAAGGCAATGTTCCGGCTTACACGATTTCAGACTTGAAAAAGTACAGGGTTTGCAAACCGAAGGGGGGACAATAAGCTCCTCATTAATAAGGGACGCACTGCTTAGCGGCCGACTCGATAATGCCAACAAACTGCTGGGATATGAGTATTCACTTACCGGGACAATAGTGGAAGGGAAAAAAATCGGACGTTCCATCGGATTTCCTACAGCGAATATCAGGCCTGAAATCCATAAGCTGATTCCCGGTAACGGAGTTTATGCCGTAGAGGTGATAACAGATGATGGATCCTATCCGGGGATGCTTAGCATAGGGACTAATCCTACAATCAACAAAGAGAATGGAATACGGAGTATTGAAGTTAATATTCTGAACTTTGACAGAGATATTTACGGCAACAATTTAACTGTTATCTTTCGGAAGAGGCTGAGAGATGAATTTAAGTTTGACAATGTTGAACAACTTGCCTTTCAGATGTCAAGAGACAAAGAAGATACTCTGAAACTATTTACCTGAATACATTACTTTTTATTATCTTTGCAGACTTTAAAATTAATTTTATGAATGTAACAATTGATACAATGCGTTACCGGGTCAAAGATATCTCCCTGGCGGAATTCGGACGTAAAGAGATTGAAATAGCTGAAAAAGAAATGCCGGGATTGCTGGCAATAAGAAAGAAATATTCATCTGAGAAGCCGCTGAAAGGGGCACGTGTAACCGGTTCTTTGCACATGACAGTTCAGACGGCGGTATTAATCGAGACTCTTGCAGAACTTGGCGCCGATGTACGCTGGGCAAGCTGTAATATATTTTCAACCCAGGATCATGCTGCTGCTGCAATAGCTGCAGCGGGAATTCCGGTATTTGCGTGGAAGGGTGAAACACTTGAAGAGTACTGGTGGTGTACCGATCAGGCTCTTGCATTTCCGGAAGGTAAAGGTCCTCATCTTATTGTTGATGATGGAGGAGATGCTTCACTGATGGTGCATCTTGGCTACAGGGCTGAGAAAAACCCTGAATTACTTGACAAAAAACCCGATTCAAGGGAAGAAGCTATCATCCTTTCGACACTGAAAGATATTCTCACAAAAGATCCTCATAGATGGCACCGGGCAGTAACCGACCTTAAAGGTATATCGGAAGAGACAACAACAGGAGTGCACCGCCTTTACCAGATGATGGAGAATGGAGAATTACTTGTACCTGCGATAAATGTAAATGATTCTGTAACAAAATCAAAGTTCGACAATCTTTACGGATGCCGTGAATCGCTTGCTGATGGTATTAAAAGAGCAACTGATGTTATGATAGCCGGGAAAGTAGTTGTTGTATGCGGTTATGGCGATGTTGGAAAAGGCTGTGCAAGGTCAATGAAGTCTTACGGAGCAAGGGTTATTGTTACGGAAATCGATCCTATATGCGCACTTCAGGCTGCTATGGAAGGATTTGAAGTGAAGACGGTTGAAGAGACTCTTTATGAAGGTAATATTTATGTAACTGCAACCGGTAACAGGGATGTGATTACCGTTGAGCATATGAAGAAAATGAAAGATCAGGCAATTGTATGTAATATCGGTCATTTCGATAATGAGATACAGGTAGACAATCTTAATGATCTGAAAGGTGTAAAGAAGATAAATATTAAGCCGCAGGTTGATAAGTATGTTTTTCCCGATGGACATTCAATTTTTATGCTGGCAGAGGGAAGGCTGGTAAACCTTGGATGCGCTACAGGCCATCCATCCTTTGTAATGAGCAACTCATTCAGCAATCAGACACTTGCCCAGATTGACCTGTGGCAGAAAAACTACAAGATCGGAGTTTACAGGTTATCTAAAGAACTGGATGAAGAGGTTGCCCGTCTGCACCTCGAACAGCTTGGTGTTAATCTTACCAGGCTCACAAAGGATCAGGCTGAATATATAAGTGTTCCTGTTGCAGGTCCGTATAAGCCTGACCATTACAGGTATTAGAAATATTTAAGAAAACAGACTTTTGAGACACCCTCTTTTTTCTTAAAAGTTATTCCAGACTCTTACACGTCTTCCATCAAAACTTGTCTTGTAGTTTTTAAGAGGATACCTTCCAATCCCTTCAGTCGGTGTGCCATTTACCGGAAGGCCGTATTTTGTCTTGCATACAGGACAAACAGCATAGAGTGTGTTTGAGTTGTCAACATCAATTCTTGGCGCCGAACCATCAGCAGCATAATCGTGGGGGCATGTCCTGTCGTAGGCGAAAAACTCTTCAACTCCGGCGTGGACTATTATCCCGTTTCCTGAAAATCCTGCAGAACGGTAACCATAATTATTTGTTCGTTCATCAACCGTTATGGTTCCTCCGACAGCATTCAGATTAATAAATTCAGGATCAGCCAGGTCAAGGGTAAAGTCGACGTAAACATCGGGAATGACATCATTTTTGCTCTTCTTACAGGAACTTAAAGACCAAACAAAAGATAGTGCAATTAAAAAAAAAGTTATTTTTGAAAATGATGTCACAATAAATATTTTAACAACACAAAATTAACAATAGGTCCGTAAAGCAAACGTTAATGGAAGGTATTTATTTCAATAGGTTCAGATGAAAACTTTAGCTTTCAGGAATTTTCTGATAATTATATTGTCACTAATATTAAGTACCGCAGCTGCTGAGACAGGATATTCAGTAGCAGGTATCTCTTCAGAAATGACCTTGATGCAACCAAGGAAGGCAAAAAAAGCCCAGAGGAAACAGGATGCCAGAGAGAAAAAAAAGAAAGCAGCAATCAAGGATGGCAGCAAAGAAGCACAAAAGAGATCATACGAGATCCAGTCGCCTGAAGTACAGGCCCGTATGAAGCTGAACAAAAAAGATGCTGCTGCCCGCGATAAGGCAAAGAAGAAGAATAACAAGTCAATAACCAGAAAAGGAGCAAAAAAATACAGGTAAACTGATTTTCCGGGTTTAATCAGCTGTAAAACACTTTATAACAGCATTTTTATTTGTAAATAACAAAATTATTTTATATATTTGTTCTGAAGAGTTCCGGCAAAGCCGGAATTCTTCTTATTTTTTAACTATAAGAGAGAAAAATGTCAGAGATTATTTATGTGACAGAGGATGGTCTTCAGAAGCTCAAAGAAGAGCTTGAACATCTGAGAGGTGTTGAACGACCAATGATCTCAAGGCAGATTGCAGATGCCAGAGATAAGGGTGATCTTTCTGAAAATGCCGAGTATGCTGCTGCGAAAGAGGCACAGGGAATGCTTGAAATGAAGATTAACAAGCTGGAAGATATAGTTGCCCGTTCACGGATTATTGATGAAACCAGGATTAATACCTCCTCGGTACAGATACTGAACAGGGTAAAGATCAGGAACAGATCCAATAACAGCGTTATGGAGTATCAGCTGGTTCCTGAAAGTGAAGCAAATTTCAAACTCGGAAAAATTGCAGTCAGCTCTCCCATTGCGCAGGGGCTGTTAGGGAAGAAGGTAGGTGATGTTGTACAGATAAAAGTTCCCTCAGGCGTAATTCCATTCGAGATAGTTGAAATATCATTATAGATTGCGATGGCAACTATATTCACCCGCATAATAAATGGTGACATCCCATGCTATAAGATAGCTGAGGATGACAATTTTTTTGCCTTTCTCGACATTAATCCGTTAAAGGCAGGACATACTCTTGTAGTACCTAAAAGAGAGACAGATTATCTGTTTGACCTGGAGGACGATGATCTTACAGGAATAATGCTTTTCTCAAAAAAAGTGGCTGCTGCTATCAGGATTGCTTATCCGTGCAACCGGATTGGTGTTGCAGTTCTGGGACTTGAAGTGCCCCATGCTCACATCCACCTGATACCTATGGATAGCATGGAGGATGTCAATTTTAAAAATCCCAAGCTGAAATTTACTCCGGAGGAGTTTAGGGAGATTGCTGCAAATATCAGCAAGTACGTGATCTTATAATTATTATCTTTAGGGTAATAATGCCCGCTGCATGAATTACCTGTATGATTTGTGGGATGACTTCCTCAGTCTCCTATTTCCACGCATTTGCTATGGCTGTGGCAATCATCTGCTCCGGAATGAGAACCTTATATGTACTGAATGTTACGTGGTTATTCCAAGGACCAATTATCACATTCAAAAGGAAAATCCCGTCGCACAGCTATTCTGGGGAAGATGTCTGATTGAGTCTGCTGCTGCATTCTCATATTATAATAAGGGGAGCAGGATAAGGAATCTTATACATAATTTAAAATATAAAGGGATAAGAGAGATTGGCTTTGAACTGGGAAAAATTTACGGATTAACGTTGAAATCATCAGGTTTTACTGATAATATTGACATAATAATACCAGTGCCTCTTCATCCGGCAAAGGAAAGGGCCAGGGGCTTTAATCAGTGCAAGGTAATATCATCGGGGCTTGCCGATGCAACCGGGCTGCCTGTAAACACTACCTCATTTGAAAGAGTACAGGCTTCTTCAACACAGACAAAGCGCTCGAGATACGACAGGTGGGTTAATGTTGAAGGGATATTCAGGGTCACTGATCCTGATTCTTTAGGGGGCAGGCATATATTACTGGTAGATGATGTTATAACCACAGGATCCACAATGGAATCATGCGTAAATGAACTGCTTAAGACAGAAGAAGTGAAAGTAAGCGTAGTGGCAATTGCATTTGCACCAGCTTAACAATAATTTATTTTTTTACTCTTCGGGGATTCTTATTCATAAAATCCTTCCAGCTGTTGTAACCTTTTTCGTGTGCAGGATTATTAGTCTGGTAAAAGTGACATAATGCTGCTGCAAGGCCGTCTGTCGCATCCAGCTTAATGTCAGTGAGCTTGAATTTCAGAATATTCATGAGCATGGCAGCCACCTGTTCTTTGGAGGCAGCACCCTGACCCGTTATCGACATCTTTATTTTCCTGGGAGCATACTCAAAAATCGGCATCGAACGTGACAGGGCTGCAGCAATAGCAGCACCCTGGGCTCTCCCCAGCTTGAGCATCGATTGAACATTCTTGCCATAAAAAGGAGCTTCAATTGCCAGCTCATCGGGATGGTATTCATCGATTATCCCTGCAGTTCTTTCGAAAATGTGTTTCAGCTTAAGGTAATGGTCATCATATTTTGAAAGATCAATTGATCCTATTGTGATAAGTTCAGGGATGTTGCCAACAGTTTTTATCACTCCGTAACCTGTTATACTGGTCCCCGGATCAATACCCAGGATTATCCTTTCTTTAGGTTCTGCCTTCAACAAGTACGAGTTTAGTTATTTATTCTTCAATTAGATACGCGTTGCTTATCACTGCAGGGCTTTCTGTAAACTGAACTGAACGCTGATAGTTATAAATACCTTTTGCCGACACTGATCCGTTTTCGAGATAATATATTGCTTCTTTCAGGCAGGCCTCATTCCTGTTGCCCCAGTCATGGGTAATATCATCAGGCACATACTTTTCAGGGAAGAATCCGTCATAGAATTCACCTTCTCCAAGTGTATTTTCAAGTTCAAATGAAATTGGCCAGAACATATATGCTGTTTTGTGTTTAAAACCATACATCCCCACAGGCTTGCCGTTAGTAGTGTCACCTATGGTCCTGACTTCCATGACTGGTTTAAGTCCGTTGATAAGATCCTCACTTGCTGATCCTGTTGCCCTTGTGGTAATTGCAATCATTTTGGGAACGGATACTGGAGCAGTTACAGTACTGTAATTATACGTTTTATTTCTTGCTGCCTGCTGTTCATTATGCTTGAAGTTCAGAAATGGTTTTTCAAAATAGGAAGATCCTGCTATATAGGCAGCAAGTTTCTGTAGCACAGAAATATCTCCTCCTCCGTTATAACGCAGATCAACAATGATATTGTTGATATTATTCTGTTTGAAAAAAGCAAAAGCAGTCTGAAGTTCTGCATTGGATGGCTCAACGAACTGTTCAAAAACCAGGTGACCAGTTACTCCGGTTTTAAGTACAAGGGTATCAAAGTGGAGCACAGTATTGAGTGTGAAGGTTGATTTTGTCGTTGTTATTATTGAGTCTTTTCCTTCAGGTGTTACAAAAAGGAATGTATTGGTTACTCCAGCCTGGGATGGTCCTATCAGATCCCTGTAAGCTACCCCGTCTCCGGCAAGAAATATAGGAGCAAGATCAGTACCATTCAGTTTTTTAATGATCCATCCTCTTCTGACTCCAAATGGATACATTGGAGAGTTGTTGTAGATCTGTGCAATTCTGGTTTTATTTGTCCCGTCAAGGCCGATCCTTATACCATGTCCTACGAATATGGCCTGACTTTGCGCCAGGTAATCATCATAATCCTGAACATAGCTCCATCTGTCGAGCTTTTTATACCTCATTGCCTCGAGAAGTTCATAAGGTCCATGGTAGTTTTCCTTGGTAACTACAGGCATAAGCTTGTCCCATAAATAATAGGATTGCATTATATTATAAAGTTCATCCCTTGCTATTTCATCATCAGTCGGAACCTTCGTATCAGAAGGGTCTTCTTTCTTCTCACATGATGAAAAAGCGATAAGTGATAATGCAAGCAGAAAAATAATAAACCTTTTCATTTATTTCGTTTGTGTATATATTTCACAATAAGTTGCAAATATAACGATTAAAGGGCATGCTTTGTTTTATAGCTCTGTACAAAAATTCCTGCAATTATAAGGAATAAGCCTATCGGCGTTGTAAACCAGATAGGTTCGTGAATTATAAAGTGAAGAAATACAAGGGAGAAGAACGGAGCCAGGTAGACAAGATTGCTGACCTTATCTGTTGTTTTAGCCATTTTCAGAGCTTTAAGCCAAAAAAGGAATGTAATGCCCATTTCAAACACACCAATATAAACAGCTGCGATAATTCCCTTTAGCCCAATAGCTTCGTGCCATTTTCCGGTTAATATCATTGCGATGACAAGATAGGCTGATCCGAACAGAAAATTGAGAAGAAGTTTTACCGCTTCATCTCTTTTATCCCTGACATTGAGAATGAAATAGAATGCCCAGAAAACTGAACTGCCTGAAGCTAAAAGTACTCCGGTAAGATTTGCATTGCCCGGATGTAATAACCTTCCCTGTGAGGAGATCACATATACGCCAATGAAACTGATAATTAAAGCGACAAAACTTTTTCTCTGGATTTTCTGTCCGAGCAACGGAACAGATAGAAATACGAGTATAATGGGCCAGATCATATTCAAAGGCTGGGCTACCTGGCCTGGCAGGAGAGAGTATGCCTTGAGAAGAATGAGGTAATAGATGAATGGATTTATAAATCCCAGAATTGCTGAGTTCAGTAATTCCCTGCCGCTGGATAGTTTCAGGAGTCCTGTTTTTTTCTGCACTATTACTACTGCCATCAGTACCAATGCAGATGTTATCGATGCAATGGTCAGCATTGTCAGGATATTGAGCTCTCCAAGACTTATCTTAAAGGCTGTTGGAACCGTTGCCCAGAAGAACACAGCCAGTCCGGCGTAGATATATGATAATTTGGTTTTATTCATATTATTGTCCTCACTTCATGGGGGTAGTGGGCTTAGCCGTCAACTTAAGTTTGGGATTAAAAATCCGTAGATCAGAATAAGTTTCCCCTCCTTTTGAAGGAGGGGTGGCCGCAATACAAATATAGTCAATGCATTGCAAAGTTAGTTTGCGGCCGGGGTGGTTGATTAGTCTATCAAATCGATTCATTTCTTTTAATTTAAGACTATCCTTATTTGACTTTTCAAATAATCAAGATTCCTTAACACAAATTTGTTTTCAAACCATAATATCATGAATCCAAAGCTCACTTGTAATTATTTTAATCCTTAAATTATAGTTTATTTCAGTCGATAAATGGTGCTCTGTCAAGTAAATAAATCAACCACCCCGGCCGGGGAAAAGCATTGTAAACATCAGATAATCAACCATCCCGGCCACCCCTCCTTCAAAAGGAGGGGAAACTTTTTACACATTCCTTTTGCAAACAACAATCTTAAGCTGACGGCTATGCGGCAGGGGGGCAAAAATCCGGAAACTAATTGATCATATCAAACCCGGTATATGGTACCAGTACTTTGGGCACTTTAATACCTTCCTCTGTCTGGTTGTTCTCGAGTATAGCTGCAACTATCCTGGGCAATGCCAGGGCGCTTCCGTTTAAAGTGTGTACGAGCTTTGTCTGTTTATCACCTTTTTCCTTAAACCTGCATTTCAGCCTGTTAGCCTGAAATGATTCGAAGTTTGAGACGGAACTAACCTCAAGCCACCGTTTCTGGGCTGCCGCCCATACTTCAAAATCGTATGTAAGGGCAGAAGTGAATGACATATCACCTCCACACAGCCTGATGATACGATATGGAAGATCGAGGCGGGCGACAAGGCTTTCAACATGATTTACCATATCATTGAGCGACTCATATGAAAAGTCGGGATGGGCTATCTGTACTATTTCAACCTTATCAAACTGATGGAGACGGTTGAGTCCGCGTACATGAGCACCCCACGAACCCGCCTCCCTTCTGAAGCATGGTGTATATGCAATGTTTTTAACCGGAAGTACCTCAGCATTCATGATCACGTCCCTGTAGATATTTGTAACCGGCACCTCGGCAGTTGGAATGAGATAAAAATTATCGAGAGTTGCATGGTACATTTGCCCCTCTTTATCAGGCAGCTGACCGGTTCCGAATCCCGAGTCCTCATTAACCATGATAGGAGGTATAACTTCCCTGTAGCCTGCCTTTACACCTTCATCGAGGAAAAAACTGATAAGAGCCCTTTGCAGTTTCGCACCTTTACCCAGATAAACAGGGAAACCTGCACCGGTGAGTTTTATCCCGAGATCAAAATCAATGATATCATATTTCTTTATCAGGTCCCAGTGAGGCAGGGCTTTATCGGAAATCTCAGGCATAATACCGCCCTGTAGTACTGTAACATTTTCTTCAGCACTTTTTCCATGTGGAACAGATTTATGCGGCAGGTTTGGCAGTTTGATAATCTCATTCTTAAGTTCATTTTCAATCGGAATAATCTTATCAGAAAGGACTTTAATCTCTTCTTTAAGAGAGTATGTCTTTTGCCTGGCTGCTTCAGCCTCTTCTCTCTTCCCATATTTCATCAACTCCCCGATCTCTTTTGAGATGATGTTCATCTCATTCTGCCTGGAGTCGGTTTTTGTCTGTATCTCGCGTCGTGAAGAGTCAAGCAGGAGGATTTTACCTATTATTTCGTCGGCTTTAAAGTTTTTAACCTTAAGCCTTTCAATTACAAAATTTTTGTTTTCGCGGATCTGATTAATTGTTAACATATTCGGGCAGGTATTAAAAAAAATGCAGGCTTACGTAAGCCTGCCGCAAAATTATGAAAAACTCCCGATAATGCTTTCCGGATGCAGAAAAGAATTTCGGGAGTCAGTGCCTTAAGAGGTAATATGCTATTCTGTAACCGGTTTTACCGATACATAAGTCTTATTATCTTTCTTTCTTTTGAACTCAATTTCTCCGTCGATAAGTGCAAAAAGAGTATGGTCCTTACCAAGGCCGACATTAAGTCCGGCATTATGTTTTGTTCCCCTCTGGCGAACAATTATACTGCCTGCTTTAGCTGCCTGGCCTCCGAAGAGCTTCACCCCAAGCCTTTTGCTCTGTGAGTCGCGTCCGTTACGTGAGCTGCCTGCCCCTTTCTTGTGTGCCATAATTATATATTTTTAAGATGCTTGTACTATTAACTATTGATTATTTTTTTCCTTTAGCCGGTTTCTTTGTTGAAGGTTTTTTTGAAGCAGGTTTTTTCTCAGCTGGTTTCTTCTCAGTACTCTTCTTAGCCGGTGCTTCTTCTTTTTTGGCTGCAGTTTTTTTAGCAGGAGCTTTTTTTACCTTCACTGATTCTTCTGTAACCCTGGCCTCTTTTATTTTGGGCTCAGCTTTTTTAACTGCTTTTTTTGGAGCTCCTTTCGGGCCAATACTTACTATTTCAACCTGTGAAAAGTTCTGGCGATGGCCGTTTTTAATCCTGTAACCTTTTTTTCTCTTCTTCTTGAAAACAATTACTTTATCACCTCTCATATGGTCAAGTACAACGCCATCAACCACAAAATCACTGATCACCGGTTCTCCGATAGTTATTTTTCCATTATCCTCAATAAGAAGTACTTTATCAAATTCTAAATTTGCTCCTTCTTCTGCCTCCAGGCGGTGGACAAAAATCTTTTTACCTTCCTCTACTTTAAACTGCTGGCCTGCAATTTCTACGATTGCGTACATTATTTATCTGTTTTATGTTACTCCGTGAGGCGTATATCATCTTCTGATAATATAACTTCAATTGCCCCTGGCGGATTTATTCAAATTCGGACTGCAAAGATATACAAATTAAGTAAATTACAAACCAGGCAGCTGATTATTTACTGTTTATGGTGCTTTATTATAGTGCTTAATCAACAGAAAATGATTTATTGTAAATTGATATAATTCTCAACTTCATCTTATTCTGGTGTTAATAAAAAAGGAATTGTTAACTGCAGTGTTACTTCTATTATCTTTATATTTGTCTTAAATACTATGCATAGTAATTATTTTATGCATAAATAATTGACATGAAGAGAGTTAAGCTTAAAGTGACAGGAATTTCCTATAGTCAGACACAATCGGGAGCATATGCCCTTATACTGAATGAGGAGAAAGGCGACAGAAGAATTCCGATAATAATAGGGGGATTTGAGGCGCAGGCAATTGTCATTAAGCTGGAGAACCTCAATCCTCCTCGTCCTCTTACTCATGACCTGTTCAGGATGTTTGCCGATGAATTCAGGATATCCATACTGGAAGTGTTTATATATAAGCTTGAAGAGGGAGTTTTCTTCTCCAAGCTAATATGTAATAACGGGGAGAAAGAGATATCTATTGACAGCAGGACGTCTGATGCAGTAGCACTGGCCCTGAGATTCGGCTGCCCCATTTTCATTACCGAAGAGATACTGGAGAAGGCCGGAATTACAATTAATCCTGAGAATACAGATACATCAGCCGGTAGCTCTGTCGACAGCATTCTGGAGCCTGAAACATCAAAATATGATTCATTTCCCGATGAGGAGCTCTATAAGATGATCGATGATGCCGTCAGAACCGAAGACTACGAGAAGGCAGCAGCAGTAAGGGATGAGATTGAGAAAAGAAAAAGAAAGAAATGATTATGCCCTGACCCGTGTTCAGTTTTACAAAATCAAGAATGTAGTTATGAATAAAAAGAATTTCCTGTCTGCACTGTTCTTATGCCTTGTTTTGTCATCCATGGCAAAAGATTATAAAGTAACCTCTCCCGATGGCAGTATCTCTGTGGTTGTAACAAAAGAGGCTGAATTAAAATGGTATGTAACTTATGAGGGAAAAGAAATTATGAGATCATCAGCCTCTTCAATGGAGCTTGCAGGCAGCAGGATCCCACTTGAAAAGGACAGGATCAGGAAATCATCGCTTGACAGGGAGAAGGAGACCATTATTCCTGTTGTGCCAACCAAGAGATCTGAGGTGATCAGCGAATATAATAAACTGGAAATGACTTTTACATCAGGTTCTGCGGTTGAATTCAGGGTATATGACGATGGCATGGCATACAGGTTTAAATCTTCAATGCAAGGAGAAATAACTGTTGTAAAGGAGATATCTGAGATCGGATTTCCAGCAGGATCAAAATCGTGGTATCCTCTTGAGGAGAGTTTTATGTCGCATAATGAAAGGGTATTCATCCCGTCTTCTGTTGATACCTTGAATAACACCCATCTTGCCAGCCTTCCTGTCCTGTTCCAGGTAAGCGGTACCAATATTCTGATCACAGAATCTGATATTGAAGACTACCCAGGAATGTGGTTGCGGGGAGCAGGAAATGGAAAGTTCACCTGTGTATGGCCTCAATATCCTGATAAAGAAGTGCTTAAAGAAGATCGCAACCTGTTCATTTCCAGTACTAAAGATTATATTGCAAAAACGAGTGGTGCAAGAACATTCCCCTGGAGGGTATTTGTTATCGCATCAAATGATGCAAAACTTGTTGAAAGCGAACTCGTATTCAAACTGGCACAACCGAATAAGATTGAAGATACAAAATGGATTAAGCCAGGTCAGGTGGCATGGGACTGGTGGAATGCAAACAATATTTATGGTGTTGATTTCAGGGCCGGGATAAACAATGATACTTATAAGTATTATATTGATTTTGCTTCTTCAAATGGCATAGAATATATTATTCTTGATGAGGGCTGGTATAAGCTCGGCGATGTTATGGAGCAGGCCCCCGGCATAGATATACAGGAGCTTTGCAGATATGCTGAAAGTAAAAATGTGGGAGTGATACTCTGGGTTGTGTGGAACACTTTATGGGATAAGATTGATGAAGCCCTGCCGCTATGGGAAAAGTGGGGAGTAAAAGGAATAAAGGCCGATTTCATGCAGAGGGATGATCAGAAGATTGTCAACTTCTATCATGAAGCAATTAAAAAGACAGCTGAACACCATATGCTTATTGATTTCCACGGGGCCTATAAGCCTGATGGCATAGGCCGTACATGGCCGAATGCACTCACCCGCGAAGGGGTTAAAGGGATGGAAAACAACAAGTGGAGCAAAGACATAAACCCCGAGCATGATGTAACTCTTCCTTTTACAAGGATGGTTGCCGGACCAATGGATTATACACCTGGCGCAATGATCAATATGGACAGTGCCAACTTCACTCCTCAGTTTACCAGGCCAGAGAGCCAGGGAACAAGAGTCCACCAGGTAGCATTGTACATTATTTATGAAAGTCCTCTTCAGATGCTTTCTGATAGTCCTTCAAACTATATCAGAGAGCCTGAAACAACCGGTTTTATTGTTAAGATCCCTGTGGTCTGGGATGATATTAAGGTACTTGATGCAAAGGTCGGAGATTATTTACTGCTTGCACGACGTTCGGGAGAGGAATGGTTTGTAGGAGCTCTTACTGACTGGAAAAGCCGTGAACTGATTCTTGATCTCTCATTTCTCCCGGCAGGAGAGTATAAAATGGATATTTTCCAGGATGGCGTAAATGCGGACAGATATACAGGTGATTATAAGCATCTTATTATTAATGTCAGATCGGGTGAAAAAATGAAAATTCAGCTGGCTCCGGGTGGCGGATATGCTGCAAGACTAACTCAGGTACAATAATTCTTCAGGAAGTTAATGAAGCAATATCTTAATCTGCTTGATCATGTGCTGGTAAACGGCACTCAAAAGACCGACCGGACAGGTACAGGCACAGTAAGCATTTTTGGTTACCAGATGAGGTTCAATCTTGAGGATGGTTTTCCTGTAATGACAACCAAGAAACTTCACCTGAGATCCATTATTCATGAGCTGTTGTGGTTTATCTCGGGTGATACAAATACAAGGTATCTCAATGATAACGGAGTAAGAATATGGAATGAATGGGCTGATAAGGATGGAAACCTGGGACCGGTTTACGGTTATCAGTGGCGTTCATGGCCTGCTGATAATGGCCGGAAGATAGATCAGTTGGCGAATGTAATTGAGTCAATACGAAGGTCGCCTGATTCACGCAGGCATATAGTTAATGCATGGAATGTCGGGGAGCTTGAAAAAATGGCTCTGCCTCCTTGTCATATTCTCTTTCAGTTTTATGTTGCGGATGGAAAGTTATCATGCCAGTTATACCAGCGAAGCGCAGATATTTTTTTAGGTGTACCTTTTAATATTGCATCCTATGCATTACTGACTTTGATGGTTGCGCAGGTAACGGGGTTGAAGCCAGGCGATTTTATCCATACACTTGGCGATGCACACATATATCTTAACCACCTGGAGCATGTGAAGCTTCAGCTTACGCGGGAACCATACAAGCTGCCTCAGATGACAATCAATCCTTCAGTTACTGATATTCCTGGTTTCAGGTATGAGGATTTTACCCTTACCGATTATGTTGCGCATCCTCATATTAAAGGAGAAATATCTGTCTAAAAGAGACAGGCTAAAGGCAACAGACATCAGGCGACTGGGAAGCATAAGTTCCCCTCCCTGGAGGGGTTAGGGGTGGGTTAAAACACAGAGAAAAATAGAATATGATATCAATTATTGTTGCAGTTTCGGATGATTGGGGAATCGGTAAGGATAATGAGCTTTTATGGCATATCTCTGAAGATCTTAAAAGATTCAAACGTCTTACAACAGGTAAAACTGTGATAATGGGCAAGAAAACCTGGTATTCACTTCCAAAAAGACCTTTGCCGGAAAGAAGGAATATTGTGTTAACCGATATCCCTTTTGAGATCATTGATGGCTCTGAAACAGTTTATTCCATTGATGAGGCATTAACCATGTGCTCAAAAGAAGAGGAAGCCTTTGTGATAGGAGGAGGAAGTATTTACAGGCAGTTTATTCCGAAAGCTGACAGGCTTTATATAACACACGTACACATGAAGGCTCCTGCCGATATCTACTTTCCGGAGATTGATCGGGCAATATGGAAGATTACAGAAGAAGAACATTTCCCGGTCAGCGATACCAACACCATACCCTATACCTATATAATATATAAGAGGAAATAGTATTGGCCACGCCATGGTATGTCCCTTCGTCAGATTGACAGCCATTTACATATTATAATGAAGAATTATTTTTTTCGGGATTAAACCTTTTCATTTCTTCCTAATCTAAAAGATATAAAGAAAACACATTAACCTAAAAAAAGAAGATTTATGAAAACACGGATTATTACATTAATAGCTGCAGCGATGATTGTATCACTGTTTTCTTGCCAGAAAGATACATCTCTGCTGGATGATGAGAGCGTTAACCTAGCTGATGATGATGCTTTTACAGAGGCAATCTTTGAGGATGTATTCAGCACTGCTGACAATGCTTCAATCATTGCAGAAGGTATGACCAAGGGGGAAGAATCAAAGTCAGGAACGGAGGTTGTGGTTGATTCCTGCCCGACAATTACCGTTTCACGTCCTGGTCCTGCATTATGGCCGAAGACAATCACTGTTGATTACGGTACCGGTTGCGAAGGGCTCAATGATAATGTAAGAAAAGGTAAGATTGTTATAGAGGTAACTGCTCCGAGAATGCAGGAAGGGGCAAAGAGAACAGTAACTTTTGTTGATTACTACTTCAATGATATTAAAGTAGAGGGTACAAAAGTTCTTGAAACTGTTGGTTTTAATACGGACCAGCACCTGGTTGTCCTGGTTAAACTGACAGATGGAAGACTTACCTTACCTGATGGCAAGACAATAGAACGATCTGTAAACCACCAGAGGGAATGGATTGCTGGTCTTCTGACCAGGAATATCTGGGATGATGAATGCCTCGTAACAGGTACAGTAACAGGCACAGATATTAACGGAATGGCTTATACCAATACAATTATTACAGCACTGCACTGGACAAGAGCATGCAGGTTTATTGTAAGCGGAGTTGTGAAGATAGAGAGGGGAGATGCTGCACCGGTCATGCTCGATTTCGGAACTGGCGATTGTGATGCAAAGGCTGTCATTACTCGTGGCGATGAGTCGAGAGAGATAACTCTGAGGAACAGGCACCGTATGTTTCAGAACTGAATATTATAACAGATATTACAGTCAGGGGCATTCAACAGGATGCCCCTTTGTTTTATGATGCCTTTAGAATTTTAAGGTTGATCCGCTGCAGCTTATGTGATGCATACTCGGTGGTTATCTCAATTTCACCTGCCTGATCAGAAGGCATTTCGAACATGGCATCGAGCATTATCGTTTCGCAGATAGATCTCAGCCCGCGTGCGCCAAGTTTGAATTCAATAGCTTTATCAACAATATAATCAAGTACTTCTTCGTCAAAGGAGAGCTTGATATTGTCCATTTTGAACAGCTTGATATATTGTTTTACAAGTGCATTCTTCGGTTCTGTAAGGATCGCTCTGAGTGCCTTCCTGTCGAGCGGTTCGAGGTGTGTCAGTACAGGAAGCCTTCCTATTATTTCAGGTATCAGCCCGTATGACCTCAGATCCTGTGGGGCAATATATTGCAGCAGATTATCCTTATTTACCTTATCTCTGATTTTGGATGCTCCGAATCCAACTATCTGAGTATTAAGGCGTTGTGCTATTTTCTTCTCAATACCCTCAAAAGCTCCGCCACAAATGAACAGTATGTTTTTTGTATCTACCGGGATCATTTTCTGTTCCGGATGTTTACGTCCGCCCTGAGGAGGAACATTTACGATTGAGCCCTCAAGCAGTTTGAGAAGTCCCTGCTGTACACCTTCGCCTGAAACATCGCGGGTGATGGATGGATTATCTCCTTTGCGGGCGATCTTATCGATCTCATCAATAAAAACAATCCCTTTTTCGGCAGCCTTAACATCATAATCAGCATTCTGCAGAAGCCGGGTGAGGAGGCTTTCGATATCTTCGCCAACGTAGCCTGCTTCAGTAAGTACTGTGGCATCAACAATTGTGAAAGGGACATGCAGCATTTTAGCAACTGTCCTTGCAAGAAGTGTCTTTCCTGTACCTGTCTCACCGGCAAGGATAATATTTGATTTTTCAATCTCTATATCATCAGTATCAGGTTTTTGCATCAGCCTTTTATAGTGATTGTACACAGCTACCGAGATGATCTTCTTTGCCATATCCTGGCCAATAACATACTGGTCGAGGAAGTTCTTTATTTCGGCCGGTTTAAGCAGGTTAATTGCATCAAGAGCAACATTCTTCTTGGTTGCCAGCTCTTCGTTCATTATGCTGTGAGCCTGCTCGATGCAGTGGTCACAGATATGCCCTTCGAGACCAGCTATCAGAATATTGGCCTCTTTCTTGGTCCTGCCACAGAATGAGCATTTATCCATAGATACTTATTTTTGAGTCTTCTGGAGTATTTCGTCAATCATTCCATAATCCTTGGCTTCCTGCGATGTCATCCAGTAGTCCCTGTCAGAGTCTTTTTCAACTTTTTCAAAGGTGTTTCCGGAGTGGAGGGCTATGATCTCATAAAGTTCCTTTTTCAGTTTTACGATCTCGCGTACTGTGATCTCGATATCTGATGCCGGACCTTCGACACCTCCCATAGGCTGGTGGATCATTATTCTTGAGTGTTTCAGAGCTGATCTCTTGCCTTTCTTTCCTGCGGTAAGAAGGACTGCCCCCATGGAGGCTGCCATTCCGGTGCAGATAGTTGCTATTTCAGCAGATATGTACTGCATAGTATCGTAGATGCCGAGACCGGCATTTACCGAACCTCCGGGAGTGTTGAAATATATCTGGATATCTTTTCCGGGATCAGCTGAATCGAGGTAAAGCAGCTGTGCCTGTATGATATTGGCAACATAGTCATCAATCGGAAGTCCGAGGAAAATTATCCTGTCCATCATAAGCCGCGAAAAGACATCCATTGATGCTATGTTCAGTTGTCTTTCCTCTATAATTGTGGGGGATATGTAACTACCGTATATGGAGTTGTACTTATGCAGGCTGAGGCTGCTGACTCCGCGTTTGTCTTTTGCAAATTTCCCGAAATCATCAAGCAGATTCATGGTTTTTCTGTATTAAATTAGCCGGTAAAGATAATAAAAAAATAACTTTTTATTGTGCAATGTGTTGATTATTATTCAAAAAGCTTATTGAATTCATCAACAGTTACGCTTTTATTTTCAATTTTTGGAAGGTCCTTCATCAGCAGAATTACCTTTTCTTCGAGGATCTTATCTGCGATTCTCTTTGCATCTTCTTCTCTTTTAAGGGTCTCTTTTGCATAGTTGGTTATATGTTCATCGGTGACATAAAACAATCCATACTGCTGAAACTGATACCTTGTAATGTTCTCAGCCTCTTTAAGGAGTTCTTCTTCGCTGATCTTCACCTCGTTCTCGCGGGCAACCTTGTTTCTTATCAGCTGCCATTTAAGATCTTTCCGGAAGTTGTCGAATTCAGTGTCGATCTGATCCCGGGTTGTATTTTCATGAACTCTCAGAAGCCATTTCTTCAGAAATTCTTCAGGAAGCTGAAGATCTGTCTTTTCGAGAGCAAGGGCCTTAATATCCATCATCAGTTTGAAATCACTCTCGCGTTTAAGGTTCATTGCTATCTCTTCCTCAAGTTTTTTCATGAACTCCTCTTCATTGCCAACAATTCCCTCGCCGTAGATCTTGTCGAATAGCTCTTTCCCCACTTCGGCAGGGTAAAACCGGCTTATTGAGTTAATTGTAAACCTGAAATTTCCATTGATATTTTCGATCTCTTCCTTTTTCATCCTCAGGATACCTGCTATCTCAGTATCGTTTGGAAATGCTTTCCTGATATCGAAGTCGATTGTATCATTAAGAGCTTTACCGATGAATTGCTTTTTGATATCATCATCCTTGATTATGTCAATTCCCAATGAAGTTTCATCAGTTACCGGTCCTCCGGGAAGAGAATTACCTTCGTCGTCGACAGCTTCTATCTTCCCTTTTATGACATCTTTATCCTCAGTTGAATCAGCTTGTTTCAGTTCACCAAAACGTCTGGTATAGTTATTCAGGTAATCGTTCTTCATTTTTTCATCAATGATGATCTCATGGAGGGTTACCTTATTCTTTTTTGATAGCTTCAGTTCCACAGCAGGAGTCAGGCCAAGTTCGAATGAGAAGGTGAAATCTGACTCTATATCGAAGTCCGTTTTTTCATTCTCATCAAGTTTTGGGAGGGGATCGCCCAGGATCTCAATTTTTTCATCAGAAAGATACTTCCGGATGCTTTCAGTGACCAATTTATTTATTTCGTCTATCTGAACAGCCTTGCCATACATTTTTTTTACAAGGCCTATAGGGACCATTCCCGGGCGGAATCCTTTAATATTTGCCTTTTTCCTGTAATCTTTAAGGATGGTTTCAACTTTGTCTTCATAATCGGGTTTGCTGATCTCAACCTTCAGTACTGCATTCAGCTCGTCGATGTTTTCTCTGGTGATATTCATTTCAAATTTTGTTTATTGCATAGTTAAAAAAAACCGCCAAATTGCACTTTATAAGAGGTTGCAGGCGGTTTGACACATTGTGCGGATGAAGGGACTCGAACCCCCACGTCACGAAGACACAAGATCCTAAGTCTTGCTCGGCTACCAATTACGACACATCCGCGGTAAAATTCCCCGCAAAAGTATAATAAATTCCATTCAAAACAAATCGGAGCTGTTACCGGCAGGGTCAACGCATTTAAATTTTAATGGTATCCGGTATAATGCACATAAGTTCTTTGATTTTTCTATTCGATGGGAGATTCCTCATCCCGCATGTGCGGGATGAGGAATGACAATTCATTTTAGTTCGGGGGGGTAGTGATGGAGGCTCGCCCGGGCGAGCCTCCATCACTACCCCCTTTAACTCCTATAAAAGCCTGTCATTCCGAGCGTTAGCGAGGAATCTCATACTCCCTGCTCTGTATCACTAAATCATTACTTTTAAGTGAAACTCATTTCAGCCAGGTTCTATGAGTCATTATTCCCCATCGTACAATTATACTTTAACCAACCCGGATTTGATTTTATTACTGATTGACGACAATCATATTTTTAGGATTTTCAACAAGAAGTTGTTATCCCATCCGGCTTTAAGCCTTTTTGTTCTAAGACTCAACTTTTTTGAGTCTTCCTGTTTAAGCAGGTTCAAGACTATTTTTCTTACGATTGCAAAATTTTGTGCGGAGTTTTTATCACGTTTTCTCTGTTCATCTTCTCTGAAAGTCATATCGAGGGTCCAATGGAGACTATTTTCAACACCCCAGTGCATACGTATGTATTTATTAAAAGCCTCTGCTTCATCGTTTAAGCTACTGATATAGAGTCTTGTCTCCGTTGTTTTCTTTTCGTTAATCTCTCTTTCGGAGGTGATTTGAATGACAGATTTGAGATCACTCCACTTTTCTTTATCTTCAAGCAGATGGATTTGATTATAAACCTTACAGTTTCTGGTCTCAATTCGACCATGCCCTTTTTCAACCATTTCATTCTCCGAGTCTGGCTTCATCTGCTTACAAAGATTTTCAACATCTTCTTTCAAATAGGTTTGATTCCCTTTTAATGCAAGAATGTAATTGGCTTGATTGTCAATAATGACTTTTGCTATATTCTTTTGTGTCCCCATGGCATCAATAGTAACAATGCTTCCTTTTATGGCAATCATTTCAAGTAATTCAGGTATGGCTGTAATTTCATTTGATTTACCATCAACTTTACGTTGTCCAAGAACAAGCTGATTGCTATTTGCCCACGCACTTATAATATGTATGGGTGACTTCTCGTGGAAGCTATCTTTTGAGCCGGGAATTGTTTTCCCGTCAATCGCGATAACCTCTTTGTCAATATTGTTGTCCCTTAAAGAATTAACCCAACTGATAAATATAACCTCGAACTTATCGGGCCTAAGCATTGAAAAAACCCTGTTAATTGTATCATGTGAAGGAATGCCATTGGGCAGATAAAGTATCTTTTTCAGAAAATCGATCCGCACTTTACCGAATTCTTCTATTGAATCCCACGACTCAGCTCC
>MENI01000022.1 GCA_001768195.1 Bacteroidetes bacterium GWA2_40_15
AAAAAACTATTTCTATTTCGAAAGGCCGTTAATAATCCTTACTAATTTGTTAATAGGCTGTCAGTTTTATATTTCTTCGTGCGTTGCCCCTGGTTATTTTGTGAGCAGTTATTTGCAGTTAAGAAAAATTGCTTATTTTTGCCCGTGAATTTGCGGGAGTAGCTCAGTTGGTAGAGCACGACCTTGCCAAGGTCGGGGTCGCGGGTTCGAGTCCCGTCTCCCGCTCAAAAACTATAAAGGAAGTTCCCGGCTTCCTTTATTTATTATAATATAGAGTAAACTCTCACCCTTATAAAACTCAAAACAGATAAATGCTATTCGATGATTTAGAACTGAATCCGGAAATACTGGAATCAATTGATTATATGGGCTTCAGGGAGACAACTCCGATCCAGGAAATGGCCATTCCGGTTATCCTTTCTGGCAACGACCTGATTGCCTGTGCACAAACAGGTACCGGAAAAACGGCTGCCTTTCTGTTACCCATAATGAACTATATTTCAGAAAAACGTCCAAGCCATACGCACACGTTGATACTTGTACCAACACGTGAACTCGCATTACAGATAGACCAACAGATACAGGGACTGGCTTACACGCTTAACATAACATCTATTGCTGTATATGGCGGAGGTGATGGCAGTGGATGGGACCAGGAAAAATCAGCCCTATCGAGGGGTGCTGATATCATTGTGGCAACTCCCGGAAGGCTGATATCTCATCTTAATCAGGGATATGTAAAATTCAACCAGATTGAGGTACTTGTACTCGACGAAGCCGACCGGATGCTCGATATAGGATTTTACGACGATATTATGCGAATAATTTCCCATGTTCCGAAAAAAAGACAAACCCTGATGTTCAGCGCTACCATGCCGCCAAAGATAAGATCAATGTCGAAGCACATAATGAAAAATCCTGTGGAAATTGCACTTGAAATGTCAAAGCCTACCGAGGGTGTCATACAGGCAGTATATATGTTAAGCGATCATCAGAAATTACCGCTGATAAACAGTCTTATAGCCGACAATCCCGAATATCACAGCATTCTGATCTTCAGTTCAACCAAAAAGAAAGTGAGTGAGATCGTACGTGGGCTGCGATCTAAGGCCTACCAGGTCGAAGGCATTTCTTCAGACCTCGAGCAAAAAGAGAGGGAAGATATGCTGCTGAGGTTCAGAACACGTAAAACCCGCGTACTTGTGGCTACGGATATTCTGAGCCGTGGAATCGACATAAAGGATATCAATCTGGTAATAAATTTTGATGCTCCCTCAGATGGAGAGGATTATGTACACCGTGTCGGACGTACCGCACGCGCCGAAACTACAGGTGTGGCAGTTACACTGATCAACAAAACGGATTTACATAAAATGCAACGCATTGAAAAACTGATAGGATACAAGGTTTATGTTGCTCCGCTTCCTGATTTTATTGCCGAAAAGGGTGATGATGGTCACGGTTATCATGCTTCTTCATTGAAACCGGACAAGGGTACCTTCAGAAGAAGATATAATAATAAGGGCAGGAGCCGAGGGCCAAAACATTAATTTCCAGGGTACGCGATCCTTATTAAAGTATCCGCTTTAATAATTAATATTCAGGGGGTCATCAGGATTGAGTTCATAACTGAATCCCTTTTCGGATGCTTTCATTATCAATACTTTAAAAATAATGAGGTTAGCCAGTATAGCTTCCGCTCTCATCCCTTGCCTGATATGGCCTTTTGTCACCTCTTGGTACCTCAACCTTCAATATTGTCTTTCCGGCAGCAACATGGTGTTTTGTGGCAAAAGAAATTTCGGGACGGCAATAAAGAAGTGCCGCTGCATCTACCATATATGCCTTTTCATCAGACCGTATTCCCGCAATGCTTCCATTATCCCTTACCCCTATCAGTAATTTCCCCCCATCACTATTCGCAAAAGCTGATAAAGTTCTTGCGATCTTCCTGCTGTCTGAAACGCAGTACTTAAAATCAAGCCGCTGATTCTCACCCCCCCCCATATCAGTTTTTTCAGATAACTGTCCATATAATTTTATTCCTGTGATCTTACTCCTTTTTACGAACCTGATCAATGTTACCAACCTGAAACGCATTTATAATAATCCCTTGAGATACTTCTTCCGATTGTCAGATTTTTATTATACCCCAATTTAAGAATTTGCCAACCTTCAAATATAAATATAAATTTTTGTCTGAACTGAATTAGTATTGAACCAGAGAAACCTTCATAAGCTTATTTGTGAATACCTAAAGTAGTCACCCTGAATCACTATTAAATAAATAACAGAAAGCCAGTCCCACGGCAATCTTTCAGAAACCCCGATCAGTCTAACAGTTAAGAAGAATGGAAAATTATTTAGAAACATTATAAATAGTTTATTATCAGTATCATAAATATCATATTTTTTGGGAATATTTTAAATGAAAATTACATTTGGTTGATAATATAGATTTCAGTAATAATTATCATTTTAGTTATGAAGTTCTATATCCCTCCTCAACTTACCCGGCTGGCACTGGCATTTGCAATATTCATAACATTGTTTATTGTGCTGAGAAATCTTCTTGTACCTGATACATTTGGTCAGTATGGCCACTACAGGGGAGACTCTCTTATAGATAATCAACAGCCCGAAATCCATTATTCAGGACAGGAAGCATGTTTAGATTGTCATCAGGAAATCGAAGATATGAAACAAACTGATGTTCATAATACCATCCGCTGCGAAGTATGTCACGGGCCCGGGGAGAAGCACGTTTCAAGCGGGGATGCCGCTGACATATCCAAACCTGATTCACGTGAATTCTGTGGTGTCTGCCATGAAAAAAATGCAGCCAGAAGGCAAAGCACTATCGTTCAGATCAGACTGAGCGAACATAATACCGGGAAAAAATGCATTGAATGTCATAATCCTCATCAGCCATGGGAAATGAAAGAGTAAAATCATCGAGAAGGAAATTTCTTAAGTCAGCTGCAACCGCTTCAGTTGCAATCGTGGGTTATACCTGGCTTAAATCCTCTCAGTTCCTGATTCATGCAGCAGAGCCGGAGGATAAAAACCTTCCATGGTATGGGATCGTAATAGATATTGAAAAGTGTATCGGGTGCGGTATGTGTGCCAAAGCCTGCAAAAACGAAAATGATGTCCCTGCAGAACCATTCTTTTTCAGGACATGGGTTGAACAGTACACGGTAAAGAACGACGGGAGTGTCGAAATAATATCACCTAACGGAGGAATTGACGGATTTAAACAGACTGTCCCCGATGAGGATATATTTAAATCATACTTTGTTCCCAAAATGTGCAACCATTGTGCAAAATCACCTTGTGACCAGGTGTGCCCGGTAGGAGCAACTTATACCAGTCCGGAAGGAGTAGTGCTTATTGACGAGAAATATTGCATAGGTTGCAGATATTGTGTTCAGGCATGCCCTTACGGGTGCCGGTTCATTCACCCTGAGAAAAAGGTTGCCAACAAATGTACTTTATGCTATCACAGGATAAAAAAAGGCCTTGCACCGGCTTGCATGGAAAATTGCCCCACCGGTTCCAGAATGTACGGCAATTTACGTGACAGCAACAGTGAGATTGTTAAGTTCCTGAAGGAGCATACAACCCAGGTGCTCAGACCAAATCTGAACACGGGTTCAAAACTCTATTATAATGCACTAAGTTCGGAGGTAAGATAATATGGAACCAAATTATCAGCATCTTTATGAAATTCTGGCCAATTCACAGGGCTATATTTTCCCGAATGAAATAGATCTTCAGTGGGGAATACTGATCGTTGTTTATCCCTTTGTTACAGGACTTGTAGCCGGTGCATTTATTCTTGCTTCGCTTGAAAGGGTATTCAAGGATAAAATACTTAAACCCACATACCAGATTGCCCTTCTTACAGCACTTTCATTTCTGCTTGTAGCAACATTGCCGTTGATTAGTCATCTTTCTCAACCTCAGAGAGCTTATGAGATAATGATCACTCCTCACGGATCATCGGCAATGGCAATATTCGGATTTGTATATCTCTGGTATCTGATGGTGGTCCTCCTGCTTGAGATCTGGTTCGATTACCGTCATAGCATGGTTGTATGGGCTGATGAGAAAAAGGGAATCATGAAATGGGTTTACAGGATCCTCACTCTCGGACTTAGTGATATATCGCCCAGGACCTTAACATGGGACAGAAAGCTTGGATATTTTATTACTGTGGTTGGTATTCCTTCTGCATTTATTCTTCATGGCTATGTCGGTTTCATCTTTGGATCAATAAAGGCCAATCCATGGTGGTCAACTCCGCTTATGCCTATTATCTTCCTCTTTTCGGCGATGGTGTCAGGAATCTCAATGGTAATGCTGATATATATGGTAGTATCATATATCAGGACAAAGACAATGGATATTAATGTTCTGGATTCGATTGGCAAGTATCTGTTCTTTGTCCTAATCCTTGATTTCACAATTGAGGGCCTCGACCAGATTCACAGGATATATGAAGCCGAAGAATCTTTTGAAACCATCAAACTTCTGGTTGAAGGCAAGCTTTACCTTACCCTCTTCATATCTCAGGGCCTGATTGGCACAATAATTCCCCTGATAGTACTGGCATTCCTGCAGTTCTATAAGGGCAAAATTAAGCTGCGTAAAACTCTCTATTTTATCATTGGCATACTTGTTCTTATCGGTGTTTATTCAATGAGATGGAATGTGGTGATCGGCGGTCAGCTTTTCTCAAAGAGCTTTTCGGGATTTACCAGTTTCAAAGTCGGGCTTATTGGTCTCGACGGAACACTGATGGCTGCATTCTGGCTTATCCTGCCATTTGGGATACTTGCATTTCTTCTCTGGCTGTTGCCCCCATGGAAGATGGTTCAGGAAGAGGAATAACCAGTCTCTCACCATCATTTTGATTTCCGGGTGCTGTTCTATAAGTTCTTAATTTCTTTAATTATTTCTTATGACAGAGCATGAAATTGAAATGGAAGGTATTAAGAACCGGCTCCAGGCCATCGAGCTGAGGCTTGGTCATCTGGAATCAATCCTGGAGATATCTCAGGAAGAAAAGTCTTCAGGTTATGAAAAAATGTCACAGGCCGGTATTCCGGCAGCTACTCCCGGAGAACTTATTGAAGAGGAAAAAGAGCTTGAATCCAGAATAGGGAGGTATGGCCTTGCATCCATGGGAAATATTGTCCTTTTCTTAGGCATTGCTTTCCTTGCCCAGTACCTTATGAATAAAAACCAGCATGTAATATCTGCAATACTTGGATATTCTGCTGCACTTACAGTATTTCTCCTGGCGAAATATCTGAAAAAATCAAATGGCCCCCTGGCATTTATGTTTAAAATAAATGGTCAGATCATCCTGTTTTTCATAACAATCAGGCTTCACTTCTTCTCGGCAGCACCCCTGATTCAGCAGGAATACTTAGCAGAAATACTTCTTTTCCTTATAATCGGGTATCAGGTATACTGGGCAATCCGTAACCAGTCTCAGTCATTGTCAGTAATCTCGGTAATATTTGCAATTACAGCAGCCCTGGTTACCGATTCCACTCATTTTATGCTTCCAATAGTAGCAATAACAGCTGCAGTATCTGTGTATTATTATTACAGGTTCAGATGGCAGCCACTGGTTTTTATAACAATATGCCTCTCCTATTTCGCATTCTTCCTGTGGCTCTTTGGCAATCCTTTCCTTGATCACAAAATGGCTATGATCAGTGATCATCAAAACGGGATCATATACCTGTTCATTCTCGGCGCTTGTTATTCATCAATCCTGTTTTTCCGTCAGAAAGAATCAGCAAGTGACGATTTCTTCATCGGAGTAACCTTTACAAACGGAATAATATTCACTCTTTTGCTTGCCCTTACCGTATTCAAGTTTTTTGCCGGTGATTATGTTGCTCTTTTCCTTATCATAACAATCTCCTGCCTGCTGTTTTCAATACTGCTCCATTCCCGGTCAGACTGGAATTTTGCTTCGGCCTTTTATTCCCTCTATGGCTTTATGGCTATGAGTATTGCTCTTTTTGGTTTATTCGGGTATCCCGGGATTTATATTCTGCTTCCATTTCAGAGCCTTTTAGTTGTTTCAATGGCCCTGTGGTTCAAGAACAGGCTGATAGTGATAATGAACAGTATTCTCTTTCTTTTTATACTTGCGGGGTACCTTTTAACCTCAAAATCAATCGACAGTGTTAATTTCTCTTTTGCCCTTATTGCATTAATCTCAGCCAGAGTAGTAAACTGGCAGAGTTCAAGACTTAAAATAAAGACTCATATTATCAGGAACCTTTATCTTATTGAAGGATTTGTAATGATGCTTGTGGCATTGTATCATTCTATTCCCGATAGGTTTATCACTCTTTCCTGGGTTATGGCAGCACTTATTTATTTCCTGCTCAGTATTCTTCTGAAAAACGTAAAATACAGATATATGGCTCTTGGAACAGTGATCAGCGCTGCCTTATATCTCTTCCTGGTTGATCTGGCCAAAATTGAGCTGATCTACAGGGTTATGGCTTTAATGTTCCTTGCAGTAATTTCTATTGGGATTTCGATGTATTACTCCAATCATACCAGGAAAGAGCAAAGCTGATTCTCCGGTATGATTTTTTTCTGACCGGTTTCTTTTTTAAGGATATTATCAACTATCCCGGGTTTTAAAAGTTAAGGACCTTAACTCTCTGAAGAAAATAATTCAGGTTTTTAATCCCGGGAACAATCTTGTTTCCTATTTTTATAACAGCATTTACATGAATCTTAATCTGAATGTCTTATGAACAGATTTCAAAGAACAAATCTTTCCGGCTTGATTAATAACAGTTCCGGAACTATATGCGTCATGGTCGTAATCGTGGCAACTTCATTCTGTTACAACACCCCGGCTCAGAATGGTTCTGAATGGCCATGCTTTCATGGATCGGACCGTCAGAATAAATCAGCTGAAACCGGACTTCTTAGTTCCTGGCCTGTTAATGGTCCGGAATTATTATGGACAATCTCTGGCCTTGGAGAAGGATACAGCTCAGTTTCTATAGGAGGAGGCCAGATATTTACTGCGGGCAAGATTAACAATCAAACCTACGTCTTTGCCTATGATATTAAAGGGAAACTTCTCTGGAAGAAACCAAATGGAGAGACATGGTCAGTAACTGTATCATGGGCAAGCTCTTATAACGGTCCAAGAAGCACACCTACATATGATAATGGTGTTGTATACCATATAAGTGAAAACGGGAAGCTTACCGCTTTCAGATCCAAAGACGGCAGCGTTATCTGGTCGAGGGATATTCCAAAGGATTTCAGTGCAGAGATCCCTATGTATGGTTATGCAGAATCTGTAATGACCGATGGCGACAACCTGTATGTAAGGCCAGGAGGACAGAAAGGGTTCCAGGCCTGTCTGGACAAAAAGACCGGAAAAACAATCTGGTCCGCAATTGGCATTCCGGGTGAATATGGATACAGCTCCCCTGTTATCAGTGACTTCGGAGGGTATCACCAGGTACTGGGATCCGCTACCAATTGCTATTACAGTGTTGATACCAGAACTGGAAAACTGTTGTGGCTGGTTGACTTCAGGAACAAATATGAGGTAAACTGCACGGATCCGGTTGTTTACAATGAGTATGTTTTTCTGACAAGCGGAGAAGGCAAAGGCTCTATGCTTTTAAAACAGAAAAAAGCAGGTAATGGTTTAGCTACTGAAAAAGTGTGGGAAACACAGCTGATGGATAACTATTTCGGGGGTGTCCTAATGCATAACGGGTATGTGTATGGATGTGGCAGTGAGGCAAGGGGATGGTTTTGCCTTGATTTGATGACGGGAAAACAGATGTGGAAAACCAACGGTGAAGGATCTCTTACTTATGCTGACGGGATGCTTTATCTGTATGATGTGAAAGGTAATGTAAAACTTATTAAAGCGTCCCATGAAAAATTTGAGATAAAGGGCGAATTCAAAGCTCCAAAGGGAGGTGAAGGACCGTACTGGGCTCATCCTGTTGTTTGCGGTGGCCGGCTTTATTTAAG
>MENI01000023.1 GCA_001768195.1 Bacteroidetes bacterium GWA2_40_15
CCCAAATTTACAATAAATAATTCTCTTATTTGCTACTTATCAAATAGTTATGTTTTCATGGGACTATAAACCGCTCAAAACAGGAAAAAGGAGGGTCAAACATATCCCGCAATCCAAAATCAAGGACAAGGGATGAGTGTGCTGCTTACTGGTAGAACGGTTTGGTGTTCCCGCAAAATAGCCCCCTCATCTGCGTGATCTGCAGGAAAGTCCTTCAAAACAATCTTTCCCCCTTTTCGCTTGATTCAATCAGTTTCCTTAGCCGGTTGAGCTTTGTCTCCTCATGCTTTGCCGAGTTGATCCAGTATATGCGGACCTTTCTGTATGATGGGGGCTGCTTTTCAAAGAAACCCCAGGCTGATTTATTTTTTCTGAACAGCTTATCCATTTCCGGAGAAAGTGAGGCCGGGAGGTTTTCATATGAGTAGCTGTCTCCGGATTTATCTTTCCTGTTGTTGAATAATTCCAGACCTGCAGGAGTCATCAGACCAGCTTCCTGAAGCTCTTCTACCTTTTTGATATTCACTTTACTCCAATTGCTTCCAGAACGGCGAGGGGTAAAACGAATGCAGAAGCTTTCTGTATCAATACTTCTTCTGATCCCGTCTATCCACCCGAAACAAAGTGCCTGGTCCACCGACTCTGACCATATCATTGAGGGCTTACCTGTCTCTTTCTTGTAATACCCTACAATAAGTTCTTTTTCAGTTTCGTGGTTCTTCTCCAGCCACTTCCTGAATTCCTTTGATCCGTGGAAAAAGAGAGGTTCCATAGAACTTTATACCTTTAAATTAATATTTAGTGTTATAGCAAGACCTATCAATGGTTTCTGAACCACGCTGCATGAGCAGAATGCTGTAATCCACCTTATGAACCGCTTAATGGAGTCGGATCATTCTCTTTGATCCTTTTTCTGCAGATCTGCTCTATCTCGTAAACACCCGGAACTCCAGAGATATAAACAAAATCAGGAACATATCTTGACCCCCCCTTTCCGCTGGTCATACGACCAGTTCTCATTTCGAGGGTAATAGTTCCCCTGTTATTATTGCCACGCACCTCAATATTTCCGTTAAACTGCTCCCAGTCGGATGACATCATCTTTCCCTTTTTGAATCGCACCAGCCGGGTTGGAGTTCCCACAAAATACCCTCCCCTTTTAAATAGTGATAATACTCCGCCAAGAAGCATAAAAAGACCAACCGACACAAAAACACTAAAAAATATTACAACGAAAATCCCGGACTGTTGCGAATTTCCCTCGTTAGAATCATTTATTTCTGATATAACCTGGTTGAAACCTCCCTGGGCAAATGAATCGAAAAAGAAAGAAAGAAATATAGAGATAAATCCCAGCCAGACTATTCCGAAGATTATCTGAAATAAAGAAGATCCAATAGGTTTTGCCCTGCGGCCCCTGACAGTAAAGTCTCTGCTTTCGGAACCCAGCGAAATGTTAAGTTCTTCCGGTAAATCGATTTGTTCGGTCATTTTTTCAGGATTAATGGTTCAAAGTAAAAATAGAAAAAAATTGGCACAATGGCACAAAGGCACAATGGCGCAAAGGTATGACCTTATGGTTCCTCTTTGAGGAAGGGATCAAAAAGAACTGAATCAAAAAAACCGTCGTACCGGTGTACCGCCGTACCGTCGCACCAAAAGCTACAAACTCTCAGCCACCAGCCATATGTTAGTCCTTGCTTTCATGTTCAGACTAATCAAATTACCATCAGTTTCAATAGGCTCACCTGTGAAACCATCAATATATTTTCCGGTTTTTGGGAAGGTAATAGTCACATTAACTGCTTCCTGATTGTAGTTATGAATTACCATACTGCCATCAGAAAGCTGCTGAACAGTCACTCTTGCCGGTGCATCAATTACCGGATCATCCTGAGGATGAAATGCCTCCCTTATGCTGTTTGCCCATGGATGAGGAAGTTCAACAAGTCCTATCTGCCGGGGAGCCAGCAAATGTTCTCCAACAGCAGCAAAATCCGCCTGCGAGAATGTGTGGGTGTTGATAACAAAAATATTCTTCTCAGTATTCCGGACAAGGAAGGGATTATTGCTTTTATCAGAGGGGCGCAGCAGAACCTCTGCTCCGTCAGGTATTATTTGATAATCCATATTGAGAGGAAACCTGAGGCTGTATGTACTGTCAGGCAGCTTAATTGATCCAATTTCTGACAGCTCTTCTTTTACCGGCCATTTTATCTGTGCCAGCTGAGCGATCTTTTCGCCATCCTTTGCTCTGGCCACGAATCCGGTTGTCATAACTATTTTCGAGCCACCGGTGAGTGATCTTTCAATTTTCGGCAGGATCGCCTCATCAGAAGCAGCCTGGGTAGGAAGAAAAACTACTCCGGCATTTTCAGGATATTTTGATTCAGGAACAAGCGAGATACCAAACATACCGATATAGTCGAACAGGTAAAGATCACCGCCTGCATCACTGTTCGGAGGCTTATATCCTGCCGGACCATCGACAGGATATTCAGCAACTGCCTCAGCCAGGGCAGCAAGCTTTTCAAAATCCTTAATCAGCAGGTGATGACCGGGGTGTCCGCTTATGAAGCTGTCGAAGCTGAAGATTATCAGCTCTTTTGCTCCGGCAAGAACACTCTGGTAAGCCTGCTCAACAAAATCACGGTCGGTACAGTCTATGTGGTCAAACCAGGCTCCTCCGTGTTTATCTCCTGCAATAGTTTTCAGCCATCTGTAATTGATAAAACCTTCATAAGGCTGAACAAAACCAAAGCGCTGGGTGTACTGACCCCTTGTTTCGGTTCCTACCCATACCCCGTCGAACATAGCAGATTCAGTTTCAACATCGTATCCGAAAATATGAAACCTGTCATACCATTGGGGATACTTTATTATCATCCTGATATCATGATTCATCTCTCTGGCAGGCTTAATGAATACCGATTGTGATATCTCAGTGAACATTGCCCTCCTGTACTCCGACCAGCTCCTGTCTCCTTTTGCTGCTTTTGATTCCATGCTCGTATCGGAAGTGCAGAGGAAATCATCGACAATAAAAGTACTAAAGAACGGGGCAGAGTCCTCGATCACTTTCCTGAGGTCATTCTGTGTTTTTGGGTTTTGCCAGTTGAACCATCCCAGCGGCCCTTCCTGTTTCACACCAAAGTCATTGCCGGGTACAGTTGCAATACCTCCAACCACCTCAAAACCATTATCCTCAAGAAACTTAACACTCGGACCAATTAGTTCCGGAGTTATAACCAGTCCACCCCGGTATACTTCAAGGTAAACTTTCGTTATTCCATAGCAGTTCAGAAGCGAAAGAACCTCTCTTTTGCCTGCCTCCGTAGTAAACATCTGTTCAACAGTGTGTGCAGTAACATAAGTGCTCAGCTGCAAATGTTGTTTCTTCTCAATTACCAGGCTCCGGAAATCGGCAGGTTCCTTCTTTGTCTCCGAACATCCGGTAATCAAAAGAGAGACGAGCATAATAAAAGTGAAAATAAATGATCTCATAATATCATTATTTGTTTAAATTTTTAATTAGAAGGCACGGATTGCGCTTCGATAAATCCGTGCCAGCCTAAGGTTTCATCTGATAAACTCTTTGGCGCTCTGCTCAAGTTATCTTAAGTTACTTCTCAAATATAACAAAACCAGTAAATATTTTTTTATTTTGCAATATGAAAATGAGATATAAAAAAGAAGTTCTTGAAGCATTGGAGCGCACAAAGGGGATAAAAACCGAAATCCTGACAGAAGATGATATTATACATCTGCCCCGGGCAGTACAGCAATACATTCGTTATACCGGTGCATCAGGTAAGGAAAAGGTGACAAATTTTCGCGTGGAATTTGATGGCAGAATAAGGTCAAAACCGGAAGATAGCTGGATGCCTCTCAGGTCGGTTCAGTATAATTTCGTTGATAAACCGACAAGGTTATTTTACATAACTGCAAGAAAAATGGGAATCCCGGCAGGAGGACTACACCTTTATAAGGATGAGAAGGCGATAATGAAAATAAAGATCGCCGGACTGTTCACAGTTGTTGATGCCAGCGGGAAGGAGATGGATCAGGGCGAAACCGTGACAGTCTTTAATGATATGTGCTTTATGGCACCTGCAACCCTTCATCAGGGGCACAGGCTATCTACAGGCAACCTGAGGGAGATTTCTGTTATGGTGAGTTCAGCATTGTCAGAGTTGAGTACAATTGCAGGGAGTTGAAGTAATAGATTATTACAATATATCCTGAATCACCGGTCATAATCGCAACAAATTCAAATTGATTTATTTTCATTCTGAAAATTTGTTACTTTTGCAGACCTGTACCGGGGTGTGGCGCAGTTGGCAGCGCGCGTCGTTCGGGACGACGAGGCCGGAAGTTCGAGTCTTCTCACCCCGACAAATGATAAAGCCTGGCACGAAAGTGCCGGGCTTTATTTTTCCGATGCTTTTGAAAGCTTGCTTTCAAAAGCAAAAGGAAAAATAAAGTCCGAAAATGAGCGTAGCGAATGAAAGGCTTTATCATTTTGGTCACCCCCTCGAAGTCCGCCCTGACCGAGCGAAGCGAGCGTCAGGGCAGTCTTCTCACCCCGACTTTTAGGTACTTAAAATCAATAAGATACAAATATTTTTTACCTTTTTGTACCTTAGAAAAAAGAGGCTGTCTCAAAAGTCGGTCTTCTTAAATCCACCCCTAAATCCCCCAGGGGGGCCTTATTGAAAGACAATGATTTATAAAGCCCCCCTTGGGGGGTTGGGGGGTTAAAATCAACTTTTGAGACAGCTTCTTTTATTTTAACTCTAATGCGTTCTGTTTTGACACACATAAATAATTTTACCTCTTTAGCAGTAAAAATTCCATTTTTAACGAAATAAGAGGATCTTTACATCTTTATTTACTGCCTTAGCAGTAATATTCTGACAAATGCTTATTGTTTTAAAAATAATTGATTATATTTACCATATAACAGTAGAATATGATAGAGTCTCAGGAATTAGCAGATATAATCAGGATGCATCGAAAAGCGGCCAAATTAAGTCGTGATAAATTAGCAGAAATGTCAGGCGTTGGTAAAACTGCGATTTACGATATTGAGAATGGGAAGGAAACAATTAAATTGGATACCTTACGAAAGATACTTAGTGTATTGAACATCAAGATAGAATTAACAAGTCCGCTAATGGACAATTTACGAAACACGGAAAATGAAAAAGGCAAAGATATATGTTAAAGGAGTTGAGGCAGGTACTTTGACCGAATTACAACAAGGGAAAGAGTATTTATTTGAATACATTGATGGGTATGAAGGTCTTGAAGTCTCAAGAACAATGTCAAAAAATATTAAAGTATATAAGTATGATAAGTTCCCGCCATTTTTCGATGGATTACTACCAGAAGGGGTACAACTGGAAGGATTGCTGAAAATTAAAAAAATCGACAAGAATGATCATTTCTCACAATTAATTGCAGTTGGAGATGACCTGGTTGGAGTTGTTACAGTTAAAGAAATTGTAGAATGAATTTATGCCCAATAACATATACCCCCTGTGGTGAAAATCGGTACAGCGAAGCAGGTCTTAAAATCTTAGCCACCGGACTGAAGACGCTAAAAGACCTTGAATATACTGCCGAAGAACAACGACAAGAGGCTTTCAACCGTGCAACGAAAATGTCAATTCAGGGAGTCCAGCCTAAGTTAAGTGCCATCCTAAGCATCAAGGATGGAAAATTCATTATTGTAGATAAAGGCGGTAGATATATTCTTAAGCCTCAACATCAATTTTATACTCAGTTGCCCGAAAATGAAGACCTTACTATGAGGTTGGCAAAAGAGATCGGTTTGGAAATACCTAAACATGGTTTATTATGGTCAAAGGATAACACATTGACTTATTTCATCAAACGGTTTGACAGGGTGGGCCAGAATGATAAAGTTCCTGTTGAAGATTTTGCACAATTGGCTGGTTTAAGCAGAGATACGAAGTATGATTATAGCATGGAAAAAATCGTTATGTTGATCGATGATTTTTGCACATTCCCTGCGATTGAGAAAATAAAATTGTTTAAAATGGTCATATTTAACTATGTAATCGGTAATGAAGATTCGCATCTTAAAAACTTTTCCATTATTACTGATGATAATCAGGTAAGGTTATCTCCTTGTTACGATTTGGTTAATTCCACAATTGAATTAAAACAACAAGATGAAGAAATTGCCCTGCCATTGAAAGGTAAGAAGAAGCATTTAACTCGTAATATTTTGATTAATTACTTTGGGATGGAAAGATGCAAACTTACTGAAAAAAGTATTGAAAAAGTTCTGGAGACAATCTCTTTAGCAATCCCAAAATGGAAGGCTTTGATTGATATTAGTTTTTTATCAAAAGAGATGAAAGGAAAGTATTATGAGTTATTGGATGAACGACTTATAATCATGGAAATTAAATAATGTCTTAATGTTCTCGCTCCATATAATGTAGATGCCTTTCCGTGAAAGCGGAAGATCATTTTATTAATTAAAATAAGTATATGAATTCAGACGATGAGGATGATATCATACAACCGGAAAAACTGCCGATTTACCGGAAAGGGAAAGAGATATTTGATATGGTTAATAAGATTACTTCTCTTATCCCGGAGAACGATGAATATCTTAATGAGGTCAGAGCCTGTATGTTAAGTGATGCGGCACTACTGACTGTAAAAGTTGCCGGTGCCGAAACAGCTGGATTGTATTGGACCATTCGACAAGGATCCCGATGATGACTTACCGTTTCATGGTTTTGAAGATGATCAAGAAGAATGAAAAGTTGCCAATAGCGCATGTCCAATATTTTAATATTTCCGGACATGTTGTCAAAACATGTCCATTTTATTCCTGAAATTGGGCTTATACTCTTCTCACCCCTTTTTACTTTATTAGCATTTTGGAGTTGCTGTTTAATAGGTGCTGTAGTCACCCCTTCCACATCGCTTCAAATACATAAAACAACTCTTTGCTTTTCTACGAATTTTTCGTAAATTTGGATTGAAACGCTCGCTGAGTTTAATTGAAACGTCCTTTAGAACTTCTGAATTGGAAATCACAGATTGTGTAATCCATTGAGTCGGGGCTATTTATTTATCTAAAATATGAAAGTATGTGGAATCCAATTTCAATTGATCAGTTTGTAAAAATTCATTTGAAGAAGAATCCAAATGAAAAAGAAAATGTTCTCAGAGTCAGATTAGAAGCTGCGCTCGATGATTACAATAAGGGCATTAAATGCAATTGCGGGAAAGATATCTGGATAGTTGGTTCGGCAACGGCTCCTTTTGGTTGTTTCAGTTGCATTACAGGGAAAGATCATCCCCGGGGTGATTATGAAATTGATTTCGCTCTTGACAAAAGGGGTAAGGACGGAAGGAGGCATATTGATGAAATGGATCCCTGCAAAATCAGTGGAATGTTTGATGATGACGGATTTGAAATCAATCCTGATTCTATCAGGAAGCCATCTCTTTGCATGACATGTTTAAGAAATGTTGATCCTGATTGGGAAGAAGAACTGTTATGTAATCTGAACCGAAATGATCAGGTAGATGAGGAAGAATTCAAATGTGGGGCATATGAAAAATTATAACTTATGTGGAATATCACAAAATGTGATAACTTCTGAAGAGTTAATATTTGAGGTCGCAAATTGCGACCTCAAATAATATCCTGGATGGAGAAGTCTTTATATCAGATTGGCTAAAAAGAGGATTAATAGAATTTCCTATTATACGGGAGGCAGTTTATAATCCGGTTTTTAATTATGGCGAATTCGCTATAATTAGAAGTTATTCAGAGGCAAATTATTAAACTCTAAAAAAATATGTATATGGTTACTAAAACCAAAATTATTAAGGTTCAGGACATTGAAATTTCAGTTATTGCAATAAATGACATTGATTTTATTTCAATCACGGATATTGCAAAGTCACAAGATGTGGAATCAAGAGCAGCAGATATCATTAAGAACTGGATAAGGAACCGCTCAACACTTGAATTCTTAGGGACTTGGGAACAATTGTACAATCCAGACTTTAAAGTGGTCGAATTCGACCACTTTAGAATGAGAGCCGGATTACCAAGTTTTGTACTTGGACCTGGCCAGTGGGCTGAAAAAACAAATGCTATAGGAATTTATGTTAAGTTGGGAAAATATGGAGGAACGTATGCACATAAAGATATAGCATTTGAGTTTTGTTCTGCAATAAGCCCCGTATTTAAACTCTGTCTTACCAGGGAGTTCCAGCGTCTGAAAGAAGAAGAAAGTTCTAAAAAGAACCTTGAATGGAATCTTCAGAGAACTCTTGCAAAGATAAATTACAGGATTCAGACTGATGCAATAAAGGAAAACCTGATCCCTGCTTTGCCAACCGCAGCTTAAGCTTAGGTGGTGGCACAGGAGAGTCATTCAATTGTAAAACAACCAATGACAACCAAATGACGGCGCAGCCAAATGACACGAAGAATCCTTTTCACTTTGCGAAAATATCATTACCTTCGGTTTGCAAAGGGGTGAGGGAAGAGGTGAGAGGGTGAGGGGGAGACTAAGAGACTGTAAGACAACTCCACCAGGCATCTCGAACCCAGTGCCTTGCGTCCTGAGCCCCATGCCCTGTGCCCTGCGCCCTGCGCCGTCCCAAATAATCAGATCTATATTTTTTCTACCTTAGATGAGAATTATAATTCAAATTATTAAGGAATGAGCCGCGGATTTGTAAAAGAAGACGATCAGGAGGAAGTTCCGATAGTACCACAGAGGGCATATTTGCCTAAAGGAATGACAAACTTTGTTACTCCGTTTGGGATGATTCAGTTATTGGCCGAGAAGCAGATGCTTGAGAATGAAAAAAACAATTTGAATAATGCCAGCGAGAATGAGAAACGGATCGAGCTAAACTATATTAATGCAAAACTACAGCTATTGAATAACAGAATTGCTGAAGCCAGAATAGTTAGTTTAAACGATCAACCTCAGAATGAAATAAGATTCGGTGCAACGATTACTCTCAAAACAGAAGGATCGAAAAATATTCAGACTTTTCAGATTGTCGGTGTTGATGAGGCAGATATTTCCATGGGGAAAGTCTCCTTTATTTCACCTCTGGCCAGGGTATTAATAAATAAAAAAACCGGCGACAAAGTTATTTTAAAACAAGCCGGGAAAGATATTGTTTTTGAGATTATTAGCATATTATATCATAAGTGACCATTTAAATATAATTGATTTTCAACTGTATACAATTTAGCTCTTTGACATCCTGTTAATCCTGATTTGTAAGTAGCTCTTTTAGAGGCATTTTATCAAAATGAGAGATGCTTAAAATCTGTAATATTGAATTGTTTCCCGCTGTTCCGATAGCTATCGGAATCGCTGATTTTCGCAGATTCAGAATGTTTATCAGCCTAAATCTGCTCTATCTGCGTAATCTGCGGGAACTGTATTTTCGTTTCAATCCGCACTCTCATTTCAAATCGTCACGCTACAAAAAAATGCTACAATTGCGATTACTTCATAATTTCAAAGAACAAGTTTTAAAATCTAATGCCCACTAATGTATTGCTATATTAATTGAATTTTATGCAAATTGCTGACTCATTGAATAATTGATTTTCCGGAACCCTACGCCTGATTCCGATTAGCAATACCATTCGAATAAACTTTGACTGGCAGCGAGCCAATATTTAATAAAATTAAAACGAGTATCTGTAATATTTTCAGATTTACACGTCTTCACAAGCACCCAACCTTCGCCACCTCCTGCGCAAAATCTTCGACTGATAAAGTTGGCATTAGGCAGTTTAAACCTGGAACCTGGAACCTGGAACCTGGAACCTGGAACCTGGAACCTGAAATCTGGAACCTGAAACCTTGAGCCCTGCGTCGTGAGTCGTGAGCCTTGCGTCCTTTCTCTTTTTACAGCCTCTACAGCCTTCCCTGTATTAAGTATCTAATCAGCTGCTTTGATGTTTACACTGTATGAGGCTCCCTGAAATGCTGCCAGAGTTGAATACTGACATAAATTCCCTGTAAAGTAGAAAGAGAACCGGTGATTATGTCCGGTTAAGACAGCTATGATTTTATTGCTGTTTGATGTCAGGACATCCATAAAGGTTGCCATTCCCTGCTGACTGGGTTTATTGTTCAGATTGTAGGGGATATGGCTTAGAATAACTATTGGTTCGGGTTTTTTAAGCTGATCCTTCATAAACCCGATCTGACTTTCGTTTACCTTGCTGGTTGAATTATCAATACCTACAAAATTGATACCTTTAATGACCGTGGAATAGAATAGTGGATTAAGACCATTGTACAGTGGCAACAAGCTCTTCTTTGTCCAGACCTCTCTCAGAGAATCGGACGTACCTGGTAATCCTTCATAATGCCAGTCGTGGTTTCCTGAAATATACAACCATGGAATTCCTGTTGTGTTTAACCTGTCATATACATATTTTACTGACGCAGCTGAAGGGAAGTTGACAATATCTCCTGTAAGAAGCAGTAATTCAACTTTGTCCTTTTTGGCATTCTGAAGTATGTCATCAAGATATTCAAATGTTGTTTCACTTGTATCGAGGGAATAATGCTTCCGGGGGTTCATATAGGCTTTGTGCATCCGTTCGCCATACTGCATCATATCAGCTTCTTTCTCATCAGCTATGCTTATGTGAGCATCAGTAATCTGGATTATTTTCAGACTGTCTTTATATCCGGGGATCTTTATTGTAGCCGGCAGGAAACCATTATTACCCAGGTAGTGACTTACTTTTTCAGGATTATTTACACTGGTACAGCTTAGAGTAAATAGCAGGATAAGTAATCCTGCGGAAAATGAGTTAAATTTTTTCATTATGAATATGTTTTTATGATGAGACTTATGTTTTCATTTTCATTCATTGTCATTTCATGTATGATAATATTAATTTTAAAAAAGCTCCTTCCTTAAGTAAAGTTATCATTTTCAACTTTAAAACTGATTACCGGCAATCAAGTTATGTCCGGGGATATGATAGTTCCGGAATACTATGGATTGAAGGGCCCCCGGAGTGACATAAGGCGGGGCTATTTTGATTTTTTTGATGCCATAACCGGATTATCCCTGATATAATTCCTGATTCTCATCAGATGCTGAACGGATCTTATAATATGGTCGTAATACCGGGGTTGCCACCTGAAATCCGGGTCAATCAGATGGATTTGTTTTGAAACGGCCGATTTGTATGATCCGGCATAACAACAAATTGATCCAGACCGACATTTTTAAAATGATCAGGGATTTCCTGCCACAGATTTACGGCGATTTTTCCCATTTCCGATAAAACAACTGCCCCGTTTATAATTATTCCGAAATAAGGTATTTTGTCTTTTGTGCAGATTGTTACAAAATATTTTCCGGGTAATGTATAATCATGACCCAATAATCGTTTTGAGCCGATCACATATTTGTTCCTGTACAGAGGTCGCATAATTAATTGCAACGAGATGATACAAGTTACAAATTTTTCATGATTCATATTATCTGTGCAATATATTTTATCAGATTAGCTATGTCTGAAAGGTGTTCTCAGGCCGGGCGAAGTGAGCCGTCCGCGGAACCTTAGAACAAAATTTCATCTTATCCTGATTATTCTTACTTTTACCTGAAGCACCAGTGATTTAGCTGAATGGAGATAAGCGCCAGTATGTCAAATGACAATATAATGACACGAAGTAAAAGACACACGAAATGCAAATGATACGAGCAATCATCCTTTTATTCCTCCTGACTTCCTGCAGCTCCTGCACATCTTTGAAAAAAGAGAATACTAACCCGGACAGGATTACAATAGCCTGTTACTATTTCCCCAACTACCACACCGGTGATCGGCGGAATATAATAAATAAAGGTCCGGGATGGTCTGAATGGGAACTTGTTAAAGCCGCTGTTCCCCGTTTCCCGGGTCATAAACAACCCAATATACCCGCCTGGGGTTACACCGATGAAAAAGATCCTGCAGTAATGGCTCAAAAAATAAGAGCTGCCGCAATTAACGGTATCGACTGTTTTATTTTCGATTGGTATATGTATGGTGATGGTCCTTTTCTGAACAGGTGTTTAGATGAAGGATTTCTGAAGGCAAAAAATTGCGACTCTGTGAAATTCGGGCTCATGTGGGCTAACCACGACTGGGTGGATATTCATCCCTACACCCGTGGTGCTGAACAAAGACTTCTCTATCCGGGAGAGGTATCGCCACAGCAGTTTGAGGAGATCTCCGATTTTGTTGTAAAGGAATATTTCACCCGGCCCACCTATTGGAAGATTGACGGCAAAGCTTACTTTTCGGTATATGATGTGCAGAAATTTGTAAAAGGATTCGGAAGTATCGAAGCCGCAAAAAACGCCATGGACCGTATGAGACAAAAGGCCATTGCAGCAGGACTGAAAGGCGTTCACTGGAATCTCGTTGCCTGGGGAAATCCCATACTTCCGGTTGAAAAGGCACCGGCTAATACAGCAGAACTGATTAAGATGCTTGGATTTGATTCCGCAACCTCATACGTCTGGATCCACCACGTTCAGCTGCCCGATACCATGACTGATTACAATTATGTCAGGGATGCTTACCTGGCTCACTGGGACAAAGCTAAAACAGAATACGGAGTACCTTATTTCCCCAATGTAACTATGGGCTGGGACCCTACGCCCCGTTGCAGCATTGAATCTGAATGGGCCAACGTTGGTTATCCGTTTATGAATACAATAAGCAACAACACACCTGAAAACTTCAGAAAAGCCCTTCAGCTGACAAGGGAAAAACTGCTCGCTTATCCGGCGGGGCCACGGATCTTCAACATCAACTGCTGGAACGAATGGACCGAAGGGAGCTATCTTGAACCGGATGTGGTTAATGGAATGTCCTACCTGGAGTCAATAAAAGAAGTATTTCAAGGGAAGGAGGAGTAAGGGAGAGGGGAGAAAATGTCATTAAGTGGTCATTCAATTGTCATTCAGTAGTCATTTAATTGTATGAAAATTATTGACCACAAATGACAGCGAAGCGAATGACAACCATATGACCCGTGTAGCGCAAATGACAGCCTTCCGCATAAATTTCTGATTCACGGTTACAGTTTTATGATCGGAGATTCGTCATCTATGTGGAACTGTGGAACTAACTGGTATTTTCACCCTGTAAAAGTTATCTTTGTGTAAATGCTCAATACATTTAACGATACTTAAAGTAACATTTGCTCTATGAAGAAAATATTATCAAATCATAAATCGCTGACAATTAGTTTATCGGGAGTGCTGATGATGACATTATTGAATTATCAGTTTCTTATGGGTCAGACGGAGATTACGAAGTGGCAATATGGGAAGAGCGGGGCTGTTTCAATAACTTATGATGATGGCTCAATTAATCAGTTCCGGAAAGCTGTGCCAATCATGAACCGGCTTAACCTGCCCGGTACCTTCTTCATAAATACCGGCAATATACCCGGGTCGGAATACCAGCCTAAATTTATTGGTCGTCCGGTATCAGAGATAATAAGTGAAGCCGGATCGCTTTCCACTAACAAGGATAATTTCTATGAAAGGGCTTCAGCTGCAAGATTTCTCGGATATAAAGGAACTTCGGAGTATTTTTCAAAGGCAGGTGCTCAGCTTGATGCAGGGAAGGATGAAGAAGCTTATAAGACCATTGATGAGCTTTACAGAAAAGTAAATAAGGGTGAACTCCCGCCAGAGACTGAAAGAAAGGTGAACACTGAAAATACACTGACCTGGGAGATGATTAAAACATATGCTGCCCAGGGACATGAATTTGCCAGTCATACTATTGGGCATCCGTATCTTGGAGTGCTTGATGAGCCTAATATGCTTTATGAGCTTGAAAAAAGCCGGGAGGATATTCTTAACAAGCTTGGACCGGAACATACATTTTCAGCAGAGACACCGTATTGTTCTCAGGATAAAAGGGTTCTGGAATATACCTGCAGGGTTTATCCGGCAGTAAGGAGCAGCCTTACCGATGAATACTTTCAGCAGATCAGGTTTTTAAACCGGACAACACCGGTCGGTCAGAACAGTGAATATGTTCAGTGGCAGCGCGGAACCTATACAAGGAAGCCTCTGCAGGAATATAAGGCCTGGGTTGATACAACAGCGGATCAGCAAAATGTCTGGCTTGTTCTTGTAATCCACGGACTTGATGGAATCGGGTGGGAATCGGTAAAGAGCGAAGAGATGGATGATTACTTCAGGTATATCAGGGCAAAAGATGATGTTCTGTGGATTGCCACTTACAGGGATGTAACAAAGTATATCCGTGAGAGAAAGCATGCAGAGGTAAAAGCCTCAGTGACAAAGAAAAAAATAACTGTCAGTCTTACCCATACGCTTGATAAATCAGTATATAATTTCCCCCTCACAATTAAGACTGTTGTCAGTCCGCAGTGGAAGGAAGCTACTGTAAAACAAGGCAGTGATGTCAGGATAATCAAAACGGTTCAGAAAGGGAGCGAAACATATGTACTATATCAGGCCATGCCCAATGCCGGTATCATTGAGATTACACGATGATTGCCCTGCGTAGGATGTCCTGAGCCCTGAGCCGTGCGTCGTGAACCATTTATTGTCATTCAATGGTCATTAAGTAGTCATTCAATTGTAAAACACTTGACGACAACAAATGACGGCGCAGCCTAATGACTCGAAGCTATTGACCACCAATGACGCCCGAAGGACTAATGACGTGCGAAGCACAAATGACCATGAATGACGGCCCCGCCTTGCGGGATAAACTCCGGCCGAATGTCTGAATTAATTATTAGCTTCATGTTTCCGAAGCACTTAAATTTGAACAAATATCAGATTTTATGATAGTACTTGATATTGAAACTACGGGGCCTGATCCCCGGCGTCATTCGATAGTTGAAGTCGGAGCCATCGATTTTGATTCTCCTGGAATTTTTTTTAATGAAAGATGTCAGATCCGGGATGGGGCTGAAATTGATTTTAAAGCATTGGAAATAAATGGACTGACACTTAATGAAATTCAGGATCCTGCAATTCTTACACAAAAGGAATTAATATCCGCGTTCATGATCTGGACAGACCAGTTAGAAGATAAAACTATTGCAGGTCAGAATGTAGACTTTGATATAAACTTCCTTAACGAGAGTTTCGCGAGATGCGGGTTAAACTTCAGTCTGGGAAAAAGAAAAGTCGATCAGCATTCAATTGTCTATGCTCATTTTCTGAAAAGAAATATCAGGCCTCCTTTAAAAGACGGATTCTCAGATTTGAATAGTGATATTATAATGAGTTATGTCGGATTACCACCCGAGCCAAAACCGCACAGGGCAATTAACGGAGCAAGATTCGAAGCAGAAGCACTGTCGAGACTCATTTACGGTAGGAGTATGTTTGAGGAATTTGAAAAATATGCAATTCCGGATTACCTTTAAAAATTAAATCCATTAACCGCAAAGGTCGCAAAGGCCTTAAGTTATGATCTTGATATCAATCATAGTAGTGCCGCGAAGTGGCACAATGTGAATAACCGCGGGTGCAACCCACGGTAAACTGCAAACTAAGAGTTACAGCCCTGAAGGGGCTGAATATTAGACTAATATTAAGTTCATTATTCAACCCCTCCGGGGTTGCAGGAGAGTTTTTTGTCTTTACCGTGGGTTGCACCCACGGTTATTCAAATTAAACCCCTTCGGGGTAAATAAATCAATTCAAAAAATCAATGAGCACTTATTTGTAATTCCTGATACTTACAATTTAATATAGAAATCAAATACTAATTTGCTCCATGTTTCCATCCCTTCATAGAATTCAGCCAAATCGGATTTCTCAACCCAGTCTGCCGTCATTTTATCTGTTTCATTAATATATACCTCTTTAGTTGATACATGGATGTTATACAATAGTCCGATATGAACCCTGCCAACCGGGATTGTATCATCGTTTATAAAGCCAATAAATTCAACATCCTCTATCGAACATCCATTCAGTAATCTGACTTCTTCATATAATTCTCTTTTCAATTCATTAATTAAATATTGTTCTTTCGAACTCATAGAGTTGTCAGGATTCATATGACCTCCTGCTCCCAAAGTGAATTTATTGTGTAATCTTTTTTCTGTCTGCCCCGATCTCCTCCTGAATAGATAAAATGATTCTCTGTTGGAGATAATTGCATACGGAATTATCTGTTTAAAAGAAGGGTCTTCTTCCAGTTCACTTCTTTTACGAAACAGACCATTTTGAACAATCCTTTTTAATACTTCACTATTTTCCTTTATTAAACCTTTTTTTATATAAGGTATTAATTTCCATAACTCGTCTGTCGGAAAAGCAAATACTAACTCCCCCATGTTATTCATCATTATTCAGGCATAACGGTATAACGGCACAACAGCATAACAGCGATTCAAGACTGCAAGACCGAACGACCTCATTAAACAGCCATACTCCTTCTGATCGGAGGATGAGGATTATAACCTTCTACAACAAAATCATCAATAGTCAGCTGATCAAATGGTTTTTTTGTAATGTGTAATTTAGGTAAAGGTTTGGGTTCCCTTGACAATTGTTCCAGAATAGCAGTTACGTGATCATATTTTTCTTCATTGCCATCCCCGGGAGCATTTTTATTGATCCATTCAACAACTTCGAGGTACTCTTCTCTTGCAGAAACATTTCTTATTCTTTTTTGAAGTTCCCTGAAGTTATCTTTGTGCCATTGAGTTCTCTTACCGATACCGGCATAAAAATGTGAATCTCCGAAAGTATGGATAAATGTTTTTGGGACCATCCCTGCTTCCTGAGCAATTACCTGGGTAAGAGCAGCATAACTGGCTATATTAAAAGGAACACCCAGAAACTGATCACAACTTCTCTGGTAAAGCTGCAATTCCATCTCCCCTTCTTCATTGGCAGTTGCCTGGTATAAAACATGACATGGAGGCAAAGACATTCTTGGAGTGTCGCCGGGATTCCATGAATCAACAATATGTTTCTTTCCGGTTGGTTTCTTTCGCAGACCATATATCAGATTTGTTAACTGATCTATTTCAACAAACTTTCCTTTTTCATGATCAAAATATTCCCATCTTCTCCATTGTTTTCCGTAAATTGGTCCGGCATCGCCCCATCTTTCCGCAAATGCAGGATCTTCTTTTATTCTCTGACCATATTCTTCCATTGCTTTGTCCCAGTCGGGAGAATACTTTGCAATACTTTCAGGGAAAATTCCCTCTTTTTGCATGCCGGGAAGATTGCCCTGAAAAGCATCAGGTCTCCAGACAGGTGCGTTATTGTCTTCAAGATATTTAATATTTGTATCCCCTCTTAAGAACCATATTGTTTCATGAAACATAGATCTTGTAGCCATCTTTTTAGTAGTTAATAATGGATACCCTTCTCTAAGATCATATTCGTTCTGATACCCGAATAAAGAGATTATCCCGGATTCTTTGCTTCCTCCTTTAAAATTTGAACGGTTAGAAGTTAAAATTGCTTTTGAATGATCTAAATATTGTTGCGCCATTTCTTATTCAGTTAAAAATCAGTACTATTTAATAAGAAAAATTACAGTCTGGTTATTTTTTTAAAAGTAGTTATTATTCCTGTCTGTTATCAGACTCCAATGTTTACTTAATAGAAAAATATTAACAAAAGAGGTTAATCGTTGTTCTTAAATACCCTATCAGTTATAAATAATATACAAATACCTATCTGTATACCGGGGAGTGGCTAATGCCATTCAGAGTTTCTCAATCCTTTTTATTAAATTAGCTTGGTTTATGTCTAATGATCTTAAATACAATCTGGAAAAAATGAATTCTGAAGAAGAGGAACATAATAATGAACACTGCCACAAATGAGGATCTGCATTTAGCTTTTGATTTTGTTAAATCCACAAATCGCAACATCTTTCTTACAGGCAAAGCCGGTACAGGTAAAACTACATTCCTGCGTGACCTGAAAAAATCATCTCCAAAACGAATGATCGTTGTGGCCCCGACAGGAGTAGCTGCAATAAATGCAGGAGGTGTTACCATACATTCATTTTTTCAATTGCCTTTTCACCCATATATTCCATCGTTTTATTTATCAGAAAAAAACCCTGGTAACCAGGCTGAACAAAATGATCTTACTGGTTATAAAATGAGCCGTGAAAAGATCAATATTATCAAAAGCCTTGATCTTCTTGTTATTGACGAGATAAGTATGGTAAGGGCTGATACACTCGACGCCATTGATTCTGCATTGAGGCGATACAAAAACCATCATCTTCCATTTGGCGGTGTGCAACTGCTATTGATTGGTGATCTCCAGCAACTTGCTCCGGTTGTAAAAGACGATGACAGGGAAATAGTAAAGAAATATTATGATTCACCATTTTTCTTCGGAAGCAGGGCCCTCAGCTGCACCGATTACATAACAATTGAGCTGAAACATATTTACAGGCAGAATGATCAGGTTTTTATTAACCTGCTTAATAAAGTCCGCGACAAGCATGTGGATTCCGATGTCCTAAGCGAACTTAATAAAAGATATATTCCTGATTTTGACCCTGATTCCGGTGGGGGATACATTACTCTTACCACTCACAATAATCAGGCCCGGGCGCTAAATGATTCAAAGCTTGAGAAACTTCCCGGCACCACTCATTCCTTTACAGCAATAATTAAGGATGAATTTCCGGAGTTTTCCTATCCTAATACCAGTGAACTGATTCTAAAAAAAGGTGCCCAGGTTATGTTTGTAAAGAATGATATATCGCGCGATAAGCTTTTCTTTAACGGGAAAATAGGTAAAGTTGAATCTTTTAAGGACGATTTCATTGTGGTTAAGTGTCCCGACGACGATTTTCCAATCAGTGTTGAGAAGGCCGAGTGGCAAAACATGAAATACACTCTCGATGAGGAAACTAAAGAGATTCAGGAGACAGTTATCGGAACATTTACACAATACCCTCTCAGGTTAGCCTGGGCAATAACAATTCATAAGAGTCAGGGACTTACTTTCGACAGAGCTGTTATTGATGCATGCGCTGCTTTTGCACATGGACAGGTGTATGTGGCACTCAGCCGGTGCCGTACTTTAGACGGACTTGTACTAAGCACCCGGATCAATCAGCGAAGTATAACCGACGATCCCGCTATTTCTGACTTTATTATTAAAACCGGACAAAATCAACCTGACCAAAAGCAACTGGCAGAATCGAAAAAGGATTACCGGCGGATGCTTCTGACAGAACTTTTCGATTTTACTCCCCTTACATATAACCTCAACTATTGTCAAAAAGTTGTAAGTTACCACCAGGACAGCATTTTGGGAAATCCCCGGGAAATGCTGGAAAATTCTTTAACCGCCATCAGGACAGACCTTATTGATGTATCTGAAAAATTCCACCCACAATGGAGTGGACTTTTAAATGGGGAAATTAATGCTGAATCAAATATTCTTCTGCAGGAACGGGTAAAAAAAGCAGCCGTATTCTTTTCGGTTAAACTTGAAGTCGCTCTGAAGGAAATTCTGGCCGGGTTTTCAGTGGAAACAGATAATAAGACAGTACGTAAATCAGTTACCGAAGCTCTGGAGCGCACAAGAAAGGAGGGTGTCATTAAGTTAGCCTGCCTTAATGCTGTCGCATCCGGTTTTGAGATCAGCAAATATCTCGATGCCAAAGCTAAATCAGCCATTGATATTCCTGCAGTAAAATCACATTCTGCAAAGTCAGTGGATGACACTTCCGGAATTATTCAATATCCGGTTTTGTTTCGACAGATTAAAGAATGGCGTAATATTAAAGCCAGGGAAATGGAACTTCAACATTATATGATATTGCCACAGAAAACAATGGTTACATTGGCCAATTTTACCCCACAGACTCTGTCATCTCTTAAAATGGTTAAGGGTATGGGAAAGAAGAAATCAGAAAAATTCGGTGAAGAACTTTTAGATATTATTATTGCATATTGCAAAAAAGAAAAAATTGAACCACCTGTAGAAACTCTTACTGAGAATGAGATTCCAAAAAAGATAAAAAAAGAAACAAGGAAAATTAGTTACGATCTTTTTAATGAAGGTAAATCAATTTCACAAATCGCAGAGGAGAGAATGTTGAATATAACTACTATTGAGGGTCATCTGGCTTATTATGTAGGAACAGGCGAAATTCCAATCAATAAATTTGTATCAAAGGAAATAACAGACCTTATCTCGGACCATTTTAAAGGAACCGATGATTTTAAAATGGGCCCGGTTAAAATCATTCTGGGAGAAAAGGTGTCATGGAGCGACATAAAGTTTGTAATTAAACATCTTATGTTTCTCAAAAAATCTAAAAATGACACCCGGCAAGGTGTAGATCCTTAGAAAAGGTATCGGGATCCCTCTCCTGGCTTCAACGGTTTTGCGAGCCTGAAATACGATGCCAGCGAACAGGTTCAGTTCAGAAATGATGATTCATCAATAACTTTACCATTGCTGTCGGTACCATGTATTTTAATGCCGATTTGTATTTTAAGTTCTTCTATATCAATTATGGAACGAATAACATCCTTGAGTTCATCCGCATCCTTTATATCAAAATCGTCATCATCAAAGTAAAGATGGAAAAACAGATTCGATCCTTCCTTTTCTATCCTGCTTAATCCTTTTATAATTTTAATAATCCAGAGAAGGGAAGAAGAGTTGAAATATTCAAGCCTCAGGTAAAAATTTGTCACATCCCGGGGCATTTTTACATATTCATCAACCCACTCCACCAAAGGTTCGTAAACTTCAGCCGCATTTTCAGGAAAAGACCTTCCCTGTAATATAAGATCCCCCGTTAGAGTGTCACACTCAATATTCGGTGTTTTTGTAGTTCCGCCGATACTTAAATTTTTGAATTCTCTCATAATACAAAATTCAAATTAATATTTAAGATTCTCTATCAGCTAAACATAATAGTCAATAATCTGCAAAATTAATAATTACACTGTGAAAATGCTAATAAAAACCTTGCCCGCTATCATCACGACAAAAAAAGCCGTGCACAAAAGTGTATGGATTTTTCTTTTATGTCACCCACCCGAAGACTGCCCCGGCTTATGACAAATGGATGTCTAATTTCGCCACTATTCCTCAAATTCCTCTCCTGTGGAACATGTGAATAATGTAAATCATTTGTGAAATTGTGTAACGCTTACCCTTGTCAGTTGGTTTATCTTTGTTCTAGCTGAAATTCAGGGATATCTTATATCCGGTTTATTCTTAAATGAGATAGGATATTTTATCAGACACTAAATCTCTAATATTTAAAAATATGGAACATAAAAAGCTATTAACAATCTTTACATTAGTATTGATTGTTTTATTTACGGGGTGCAGAAAAGATGATTTTGTAGGGAATGTCGGAGTATGCCCCCTTGTGATATCAACAGATCCGGCCGATGGTGCAACAGGCGTACCTTTTAACAAGGTAATTACGGCAACATTCAATGTGGAAATGAATCCTGCAACTATCACCACAACATCTTTTACCATAGCAGAAGAAGCAAAAGGAGAAATGTTAACAGAGGGTGTAGTTACATATTCAGGAAAAACGGCAACATTTACTCCTTCCAGCCCTCTTGATCCCAATACAACTTATACCGGGACCATTAAGAGATCGGTTAAGGGTTTGACAGGACTTGCTTTACAGGAAGATTATGTCTGGACCTTTAAAACCGCTACTGTACCCACAGTAACTTTAGTAGATCCATTAAATCTGGCAACAACTGTGGCACTCAATAAGGTAGTCAGTGCTACTTTCAGCGAAGCGATGGATCCACTGACAATTACTGCATCGACATTTACCCTTATGAATGGGCCGGTTCCTGTTTCAGGTGTAGTAACCTACTCAGGCACTAGTGCTACATTTACGCCAGGCAGTCCTCTTTTATTAGGTAAAACTTATACGGCTACAATTAAAACCGGAGCTAAAAGTATCACGGGAGTAGCACTGGCAAGTAATTATATATGGACATTCTCAACCGGAGCACTTATCGCTCCAACAGTTATTTCCACCGACCCATTAAATCTGGCAACAAACGTGGTCCTGACTAAAGTGATCAGCGCTACCTTCAGTGTTGCAATGGATCCGGCAACAATTACTAATGCAACTTTTAAGTTAATGGATGGACTAACTCCTGTAACAGGTGTTGTAACCTACTCCGGCACCACTGCTACATTTACGCCAGGCAGTCCTCTTTTGTCAGGAAAATCTTATACGACTACAATTACAACCGGAGTTAAGAATTTAGCTGGTACTGCAATGGTAAACAACTATGTATGGGCATTCTCAACAGGAGCAGTTGTGGCACCCACAGTGATCGATACTGATCCCTTAGACCTGGCAATAGATGTGCCTCTGAATCAGTTAGTCAGTGCTACTTTTAGCGTACCTATGGATCCTTTAACAATCACAACATCTACCTTTACTTTAATGGATGGTGTGACACCGGTTACAGGTACAGTAGCCTACTCAGGCATAGTTGCAACCTTTACACCAGACAGTCCTCTGCCGGCAGGTAAAACATATACGGCCACTATTACCACCGGAGCTAAGAATGTTGCAGGTACAGCAATGACAAATGACTATGTATGGAACTTCACAACACCATATTCATTAGCTGTAGCAGCTGTCAATGGAGCTGTTGCAAAATTCCCGGACCAACCAACATATAATTATGGAACCTCAGTACAAATTACTGCAATTCCTGATTTGGGATATGACTTTGATTCATGGAGTGGTGATGGCAGCGGTATTATAAATCCATTAAATGTCATTATGGATGCAAATAAAATCATCACAGCTAATTTTATATTAGCACCGGTTAGTGCTTGTCCGCCAATAGTAGATCTGGGAACAGCTGGTAATTACGTAATCCTGGCAGAATCTGGAATCTCAACTACCGGAGTCACTCAGGTTACTGGTAATATGGGAATTAACCCTGCAGCAGCAACATTTATAACCGGATTCGGATTAATTCTTCCGGCCGGTAGCTCATTTTCAACATCAAGTTTAGTTGTTGGAAAAGTCTACGCACCAGATTATGCCGCTCCAACTCCAGCTAATCTGGTAACTGCAACCGGAGACATGCATACTGCATATACTACAGCAAATGGATTAGTAGTTCCGGCACCAACGAATGAATTCATGGCAGGGAATCTCAATGGTCAAACATTAACAGCAGGTATCTATAAATGGAGTTCAAATGTTGGAGTAACAAATGGTATCATATTGGATGGTGGAGGTGATAATTGTGCAACATTTATATTCCAGATAGCTGGTGATCTTACAGTTGCAAACAGTGCAATCATAACATTACAAAATGGTGCACAGGCTAAAAACATCTTCTGGGTAGTAGCAGGTTCTGGTGCTGTTCTGGGAACAGGTGTTGATTTCAGCGGAAACATTTTATGTAAAACTTTAATCTCCTTAAATACCGGAGCTAAGATTAACGGCAGATTGTTAGCACAAACCGCAGTTACATTAAATGCAGCTACTGTAGTTAAACCATAATTAAATCAGGTATCTCCCCCTTCGGGGGGATTTACTTAATCATAAACAATAAGCTATAAACAATAATAATATGAAAGCTGAAACTAAATTTAAAAAAAGATCACAAACAATGTGGTCGCATTATACCCTCATGATCAAAGCTGTTATTATAAGCGCTTTAGTCCTTATGGGTATTCAGACTTCACTTCAGGGCCAGGATAATAAGTACACGAAACCTTCATGGTGGTTTGGCGGTGCTGCCGGTGCAAATCTAAATTTCTACCGTGGCTCCACCCAGGAATTGAATGCAGATTTAATTGTTCCCGCTATCTTTCATGATGGCTTTGGCGTAGGGCTTTATCTTGCCCCGCTTCTTGAATTTCATAAGCCTGACACAAGGCTTGGCTTTATGCTGCAGGCAGGATTTGACAGCCGTAAAGGCAAGTTCGACCAGATAGTCAATCCCTGCAACTGTCCGGCAGATCTATCCGCTAAGCTTACCTATCTAACAATAGAGCCCAGCTTACGGTTGGCGCCCTTTAAATCAAATTTCTATTTGTATGGCGGCCCGCGTCTGGCTTTCGATATGGCAAAATCATTCAAATACGATGAGGGTATCAATCCTGATTACCCTGATCAGGAAAACCCTCCTGAGATAACCGGCGATTTCAGCAACATGCGATCATCAGTCTTCTCGATGCAGATCGGAGCCGGGTATGATATAAATCTCTCTTCTCCGGATAAACAAGGTCAGGCCGTACTCTCTCCTTTTGTCTCTTTTCAACCATATTTTGGACAGGATCCCCGTTCAATTGAAACATGGAATATTACAACTGTAAGAGTTGGAGCGGCACTGAAATTTGGTAAGGGCAAAAAAATTGAACAACCTGTTAAAGCAGCAGCAGTTGTTGTTGTACCGGATCCTGAAGTTAAGTTTACTGTAAACTCTCCGACTAATATTCCGGTTCAACGAAGGGTAAGAGAAACTTTCCCTGTTCGTAATTATGTATTTTTCGATTCAGGATCAGCAAAGATATCTGACCGGTATGTATTGATTACCAAAGATCAGGTAAAAGACTTTAAAGAAGACAGGCTGGAAACATTTACACCTAAACAGCTTTCAGGTCGTTCACAGCGACAGATGACCGTCTATTATAATGTTCTCAATATTCTTGGTGACCGTATGGGAAGATTTCCTGCAACTGTTGTCAGGCTATCAGGAGCATCGATGGAAGGCACAGAAGATGGATTGGCAATGGCAGAATCGATCAAAAAATACCTTGTAGATATTTTTGGGATTGAGCCTGGCAGGATTAATACTGAAGGCAGGATTAAACCAAGAATTCCATCAGAACAGCCAGGCGCCACAAAAGAACTTGACATGCTTCGTGAAGGAGACCGCAGAGTAACTATCTGGAGCGAATCGCCGGAATTAATGATGCAATACCAGACCGGTCCGAATACCCCGCTGAAGCCTGTGGAATTTGTTGGTGTACAGGAAGCGCCTGTTGACAGTTATATCACTTTCAATGTAGAGGGAGCAGAAGAAGCATTAACATCATGGTCAGTTGAAGTGAAGGATGATGCCGGAAAAGTGCAGAATTTCGGACCTTATTCCAAGGAAAAGGTAAGTATTCCCGGAAAAACTATTTTGGGTACACGTCCGGAAGGGAATTATAAGGTGACAATGGTCGGCAAGACAAAGAGTGGCAAGACTGTAAGACAGGAGACTCCCGTACACATGGTACTCTGGACGCCTCCGGAAAATGAAGAAGCATTGAGGTACAGTATTATTTTTGAGATCAATGACTCAGATGCAATCAATATTTATGAAAAATATCTTACAGATGTTGTTACTCCGAAGATTCCTAAAGATGGAACAGTCATAATTCATGGGCATACCGATATTATCGGAAATGATGTACACAACCAGGAGTTATCTCTGGCCAGAGCTAACGAAGTCAGTGGCATTATGAAAAGTGCCCTCTCGAAAACCGGCAGAACAGATGTTAAATTTGAAGTATTAGGATTTGGCGAGGATGAAACCTTAGCCCCGTTTGAAAACAAATATCCGGAGGAACGTTTCTATAACAGGTCCGTTATAATTGATATTATTCCATCCGGTAAATAGGTTCACACAGGTAATTTAAATCAGGTTTAGGGTGAGAGGCTGTCTGATCAGGATCAGGCAGCCTTTTATTATATTTACCCGGGATAGTAGCTTACATTTACAGAATCGTCCTGAGTGGAACGCAAATGAGTTGAAACCATATGTTTATACCGAAGGTGAAACGGACTTTCATTTTCTCTTCGATGGATTTTTATTTCTTGAGATATTCGATAATATTCAAGGATATGAATGGGATCCGGGTTTTAAATTCAAAACTGGATATATGGGAAAAGAAGGAATACAAACACATTCAGCTTGATGGTTTTTACTGGGTTCATGAAGCTGCAGGTAAGGACTTCAGTATTATTCCTGAAGTAAAAGAATACCTGAAGAAAAAAGATATGAAACTGTACTGGATTCCTTACTGGAAAGCTGAAAGAGCTGAACAGTGGGCGTCACTGGGCTTCGACTTAGCCTATCACCGTCTATACCGGTTTCATTCATTACACTGCATACCGAATCGAAGTTCATTCCGGGCCGGTAATCGGGCCATGTCCAGAACATTGGATAATCAGAAGCCTTCTCTGTTTTATCCCCGGAACAGGCAACTAAACTAATAATAGTATTGAACAGAATAATAAGCCTAAGATAATTCATGGTCTGTATTTTTAATATTAAAACTCAGAAATAGGGAAGAATTATCTTCCCGGGGTACTCCCGGCATTTTAACCACGGGACATCAAATTTAAGCTATTTTTTATCAAATACCGGAAGCCGGTTTTTTACGCGATACTTTATTCTGAGGTACCTGTTGTTCCCGGTAATATATATCATTTATGTCCTCTTTTTTTTAAATATAATATTATATTTGAGAATATCGTTTTTTGGAATATTTTAATGGCTTGTAATTATTTTATATATAAATAATTATGCCATTTTTAATATTTGAAATGCATTTTCTGTTAATGTTATGAAGTTTTGAAAACGGAATAGATACATTCTATATATTAATATAGAGGTATAATTTATAACTATTTATTCATCTGCTTTTTTAATTCATGGCTAATTAAAACATAATAAACGAAAGGAGCATGTTATGAGTACCCAGATCAAAAACCACCCCCTTGTTAATACAACAGAACCTAATCTCCTTGAAGGAACTTTCAAATACTCTCTTCCTCCTCTGATTAAATTCGATGGCCCGATAGTTGAGTATATCGATGGAAAACCTGTGGAATTTGATACCAGATCCTTACTGAAAAGAGACATTTTCATAACTGATACAACTTTCAGGGACGGGCAGCAGGCAAGACCTCCATATTCGGTTGAGCAGATGGTTAAGATTTATGATATGCTCTCGAAACTGGGAGGACCTAATGGTGTCATACGTCAAACAGAGTTTTTTCTCTATACAAAAAACGACAGAGAAGCTCTGGACAAATGCAGGGATCTGGGTCATAAATATCCGGAATGTACAGGATGGATCCGTGCCAATAAAGGTGATTTTCGTCTGGTTAAGGAAGCGGGCCTGAAAGAAACGGGTATGCTTACCAGCTGTTCTGATTTTCATATTTTCCAGAAGCTGAAATTTAAAGATCGCAAGGAATGTATCGATGCATATTGTGAAGTAGTTGAGGCTGCATTTGAAGCTGGTATAAGACCAAGGTGCCACCTCGAGGATATAACCAGGTCTGATATTGACGGATTTGTTCTGCCTTTCGTTGAACGGCTTATGAAAATGAGTGAACAGGTGCCTGACGGACTTAAAGCAAAGATAAGATTATGCGATACTATGGGCTTTGGAATAAGTTATCCGGGAGCTGAACTACCCCGAAGTATTCCGAAACTGATATATAAACTGAACAAAGAATGTGGTGTGCCGGGTGATCGACTTGAATGGCATGGACATAATGACTTCCATAAAGTCCTTATCAACGGAGCAACTGCCTGGTTATATGGCTGCAATGCTCTGAATGCAACTTTATTTGGAATCGGAGAAAGGACCGGGAATCCGCCTCTTGAAGGAGCAATAATTGAATACATTTCCCTGAAAGGTGACCTGAACGGTATTGATACAACAATGATAACTGCCATAGCTGAGTATATGCAGTCAATCGGAGTCTCAATCCCTGAAAACTATCCTTTTGTTGGGAAGCACTTTAATACAACACGGGCAGGAATCCATGCAGGTGGTTTAAGGCAGGCTGAACAGATTTACAATATCTTTGATACCTATAAATTGCTCGGACGGTCTCCCAGGGTAGCAATTACTGATAAAAGCGGAGTTGATGGAATTTCAATATGGGTAAATGAATATCTTGGGCTGAAAGGTGAAAATCGCATAAGTAAAATAAAAGTACACCGGGTAGCTCAATGGGTGATGGATCAATATGAAATTGAGGGAAGGCTTTCAACTATGACAGACGAAGAGCTTGAGGCAAAGGTAAAGGAATATATGCCCGATTTCTGTTTAAAATACAATGGGAGCCTGAAGAATTTGAAGTAACTTCGTAATCATAAGTACTTCAATCAAATTACCTGTGAACTTTGTTGCTGATATGAGAAATTAGAAACCAAATTATTATAAACATATGAATATAGAAGAAGTTAATTCAAGAGTGAAAAAAGTAATTGCTCAGGTTCTTGAAAAAAATGCATCAGATATCGGGGATAATGCAAATTTTGTTACCGATTTAGGAGCGTCGTCCATTCAAAGTATACGCCTTGTTGCAGGCTTTGAAGAAGAATTTAATATTGAAATGGATGAAGATAAATCCCTCCAGGTTCAAACTGTGTCCGGGGCTGTTGCTTTCATAAGTTCATATCTTCAGGCGGGTTGATTTGCAAAAAGTCAGCTCCGGAAAATTCATTAGTGTGTAAACCGGATTAAAGTTTCTTAATCAGATCCGGTCAAAAATCACATCTGAAACTGATTCATCAAATATTACCTGATCATAATCGGAGAATATACATATTAATAATTATTAACAAGAAATACCTCAAGATGGAGGGGAAAGATCATTGTGAACTCAATCTCAGGGCCATTGCTGAAGAAGCAAGAAAAGACGGTTCTTTTGGCATCATTACCAATGTTGTTTCCATGGAAGCTTCAGAGATCGTTACCCATTACAAACAATTATGGAAAATAGAAGATGCTTTTGGGGAAATCAAGGGAACACTTAAAACCCGTCCCATGTTCCATTGGAATGATAAAAGAATTATCGGACATCTGATGTTGTGCTTTCTGGCATACCTGTGTGAGGCCCAATTAACAAATTTACTGAGAGAAAGTAACGGGTATCTTGATAAAAAATCAATTGAAAAGAAAATTATCCGGTCAAGAGAATTAACAGTGGTTCAGGCAATGGACGAATTGAACCGGGTTATGGCAATACCTGTAAAGGTAAGAAAACAAACCATTTGGGTAAGAACAGATATACCTCCTAATGCCCAAAACCTTATAAAAGCAATCGGAATGAGAATTCCACCAAAAATATTACAGAAAACAGAACTGTAGTGGCACAAATTTTTTTTACAAAAATAATATGCTTTATATTAACTATTTACAAAAATCAACTGTCAAACTCGGGATTTAACAGGAGAATCGCAAAACTCTTTACCTGAGTTATAAAAAAGGAGAAGAGAGTGGTCGCTCTCGCTCTCACTCTCACTCTTTTTTAAGTGGTGCCACCAGGAATCGAACCGGGGACACATGGATTTTCAGTCCATTGCTCTACCGACTGAGCTATGGCACCTCCTTTTCGGACTGCAAATATATATCGCAAATCGGACTACGCAAATAGTTTTACCAAAAAAATCATTTTGAAATAATTTTACAGGGAAGATCCAGCTGATTTTATGAGGTAAATTCTGTGCCGGATCATGTAAAAAAAAAAGGGTGTCACGTATGGACACCCTTTTTCGAAATTGCCTTGTTATTTGCTCTTTGGCTTGGCCTTGGTGGCTCCGCTTGCTTTTTTAGCTGCCTTTGGCGCTGCCTTCTTAGCACTTTTTTTTGTTGCCATTTTAGTCAGATATATTTAGTCCCAGCCATCGGAGTGGAACTCTCTCCCTGATAAGATTTATAATCAATCAACATGCTTATACAAATTTATATATTATTTATATTTAATCTAAATAAAAATAATCTCTATTTATTAACAATCATAAAATCAATTGTTAATAACCCTGATGTGCTCAACAGAGAATAATCTTCAACTTTCCGGTTGAACTGAGGTACTGTATTTCAGATTGAGGAATATTTGATCCCTGTATTTTGAAACAAGTGTAATTTGGAAACCTTTTGCTGAAGTGGTACATTTGCAGCCTCACTAAATCATCAGATGAAATTACTTTTCCACACTCTCGATAACAATATCAGGCTTGTTCATCACAGAACTTCAGGGATAGTTGCCCATTGCGGAATTATTATAAATGCAGGATCGCGTGATGAAAATTCCCCTGAACACGGAATAGCTCATTTCATAGAACATATGATGTTTAAAGGGACCTGTAAAAGAAGATCCTATCATATCCTGAGCCGGCTCGAGGACGTAGGGGGAGAACTCAATGCATATACCACCAAGGAGGATACTGCAATACATGCCTCATTTCTTAAGGAGGATTATGAAAGAACAATTGAACTTATTGCTGACATCACATTCAATTCCATCTTCCCTGAAAAGGAGATAATAAGGGAAAAGGATGTAATCATTGAGGAGATAAACTCATATCTCGACACTCCTTCAGAACTCATTTTTGATGAATTCGAGGAGCAGATCTTCTCAGGGCAACCTATAGGAAGAAGTATTCTTGGCAAGCCGGAAACTGTGAAAACATTTTCCAGGGAAAGAATATTTGATTTTATTTCCCGTAATTACACTAATGAACAAATAGTATTCTGCTCAGTCGGTAATATTGCTGATGAGAAAATACTGAAGCTTTTTAAAACACATTTTGGTTCAAGAAATACGGGTCAAAGGAAATCCCACAAAACAGCTGAATGGCATTATAAACCAACATCAGTCACAAAGGAAAAGGATACTTTCCAGAATCATTGCATAATAGGAAATGTGGCATATGATATTAAGGATTACCGGAGGCTGGGGATGTTCCTGCTTAATAATATACTTGGCGGACAGGGACTTAACTCAAGGCTGAACATGACACTGCGTGAAAAGAACGGCCTTGCATATAATGTTGAATCTAACTATAATCCTTATTTTGATACAGGAACATTCTGTATTTATTTTGGTACCGATAAACAGTTCCTGAATAAAAGCATTTCAATTGTAAATGCTGAGCTCGCAAAACTTTGCAATACAAAACTTGGCATCTTGCAACTGGATAAAGCAAAGAAACAGATCAAAGGATATCTTGCCCGGGGATATGAAAATCACGAGAATCTGATGCTCAGCCTGGGCAAAAGCCTCCTGACATTTGACAGGATTGAAACAATTGAGGAAACATGCTCAAAAATAGATGCCATAACTGCCTCCCGGTTGCTTGAGATCGCAAATGAAGTTTTTGATCAGTCAAAGTTGTCTACTCTTATATATAAATAGGCGGAAGGCGAAGGGCGGATGGGGAGAGTTGAGAGGAGAGCGGAGAGAGAAGAGAGATTTAAACAAAGATATCAGGAATAAAAATTACTACTTCTATGAACCGGAAACTCGAACAATATATTAAGGAACACTCATCGAAGGAAGACCCCGTACTGGAAGATCTTTACAGGCAGACATATATCAGGTTTGTTAATCCCAATATGGCAACGGGCCATCTTCAGGGGAAATTCCTCGAACTGATCGCAAAGATGATAAACCCGGAATCCATCCTTGAGATAGGAACATTCACAGGATACTCAACTATCTGTCTGGCAAGAGGACTCCGGAACGGAGGCAGGCTTGTCACTATAGAACTGAATGATGAACTGAGGGGGTTTGTGCAATCATATTTCATAAAGGCCGGAGTTGACAGGGATATTGTACAGATGACCGGGAACGCCATTGAAGTTTTACCATCGCTCGACATGATGTTCGACCTGGTTTTTATAGATGGTGATAAGAGGGAATATTGCGATTATTACAGACTGATAAAGAATAAGGTAAGAAAGGGAGGTTATATTCTGGCTGACAATGTTCTCTGGGGTGAAAAAGTACTGGAAACGGCAACAACCGACAAACATTCAAGAGGAATTATCGAATTCAATAACATGATAATGAATGAAAAAGATATTGAACATGTCATCATTCCCCTGAGAGATGGATTAACTATTATCAGAAAACTATGATCACGTTCCCTCATGATATTGTTAATCCACACCCCCTTTCCTCCTTTCGCCTTCAGCCTAAACTATGGTACAGTTTTTGCGCATATCAGAAAAAACCAGTTATGAAAAAACTGATATTTGTTTTATTACTTACAGCTGTCTGTTATCCCCTCATATCTCAGGTATCAGGAGCGAACAAGCTTCAAGAGTATGAGAAGAACGGAAATTCAGGATGCACAGTTACTGCCACTTTAACTTCTTCAAGCCGGCTGTTCGGCAATCCTGATGACCTTACAAGTGTAATCGTTGTTATTCCCAAGGGAAGTTCGGTGACAGTTCTTGATTCAGACAGCGCCTTTTTCCATGTCTTGTTTGAAGAGGATGAAGGCTTCATAAACAGACTTCATGCTGTTTTAGATAAAACCCCTGTTATCATTTCCAAACCTGAAGCAAAGGATGTACCAGATGAGCAGAATCAACCGGTTTCGCAGCAGAAACAGCCTCAGGTAAGCAGGTTTTCCTATCTTGAGAGCAAGTACGGAACCTCCATGGCAGCAAGAATAAATGCCGGTAAGATTTGGAAGGGCATGAATGCCGGGATGGTGAAAGACAGCTGGGGCAAGGCTGATAAGATAACCAGGGAAATTAGCGGGAACACAGTTAAAGAAGAATGGATATACAGAAACACATGGCTATATCTTGAGAATAATACTCTTGTCGGCTGGGGACCTGTTGCACAGTAAAATCTTTCGTTCCCCTGATAATACTTGTTATTTTGTCAGGGTCAACGCATTTAAATTTTAATGAGTATCCGGCATAATGCACATAAACTCTTTG
>MENI01000024.1 GCA_001768195.1 Bacteroidetes bacterium GWA2_40_15
CAAAATGAATTGTCATTCCGAATGGATCCGCCGACAGGCGGAGTAGTGAGGAATCTCCCCTCACATAGAAAAATCAAAGAGTTTATGTGAATTAATCCGGATACTCATTAAAATTTATGTGCGTTGACCCTGAAATCCACCCCTATCATTATAATATTTGACTTATAACAGTTAAATTGTGAAAAATATTTTTCAGTAATATAATCTTACAGAATAGCAATATGAAAAAAGAAATCAACCGCCGTGATTTTGTAAAAACAGCTGCTATCGGAGGGATAGGACTTGGTATGACAGCAGGTAATGGTGCTCTTTTTGGAATGGGAAGTCAGGCATCAGGCAGGATAGGGATCATCGGTCTTGATACTTCTCATAGTATAGCTTTTACAAAAGCATTGAATGCTCCGGATGAAAAACCTGAATTTGCAGGATTCAGGATTGTAGCTGCATATCCGAAAGGAAGCAGCGATATCAAATCAAGTTATGAAAGAATACCCGGCTATATTGAAGAGGTTAAGAAATATGGGGTTGAGATAACAAATTCAATTGAGGAGCTAATTACAAAAGTAGATTTTGTACTGCTTGAAACAAATGACGGAAAAATTCATCTTGAACAGGCTCTTCCGGTTTTCAAAGGAGGTAAGAGGTTGTTTATTGACAAACCGATTGCTGCCAGTCTCGAACATGCACTTGCTATTTTCAAAGCTGCTGACAAGTATAAGGTGCCGGTTTTTTCTTCATCTTCAGTAAGGTATATGCCTGGTATTAAAGATGTTGCAGAAGGTAAGATTGGAAAGGTTACCGGTGCTGACACATTCTCGCCCTGCAGTCTTGAACCATCCCATCCTGATCTCTTCTGGTATGGGATACACGGAGTTGAGGCCCTGATTGCAGTGATGGGAACCGGCTGTAAAACAGTTACACGGGTAAGTACAGCAGATACCGATGTTGTGGCAGGTATCTGGAATGACGGCAGGATTGGAACATTCCGTGGTACAAGGTCAGGACAGCATGGTTACGGAGGAACAGCCTTCGGTGAAAAAGGGAGTATGTCATTAGGCACCTATGCAGGCTATGATCCTTTGCTTTTAAAAATACTTGAATTCTTTAAGACAGGGATTGAGCCGGTTAACAGGGAAGAGACAATTGAGATATTTGCATTCATGCAGGCTGCTGATGTTAGCAAGAAAAAAGGAGGTATTCCTGTTGAAGTTGGATCTGTCAGAGCCGATGCAGAAAAAAAAGCTGCCAAAATCAAACTCATCTGATTATTTAAACTGAAATAAATTTCGAATAATTATGATAAATAGTCGAAGAACTTTTATTAAGAGATCAGCTGCCGGAATTGCAGCTGTAAGCGTTGGGGGCATATTGCCCGGATTCAGCGCAAGGAGTTACAGATCAATTTTTGGTTCAAACGACAGAATACTCATTGCAGTAATGGGAGTAAACTCAAGGGGTAACGCGCTTTCTGATACTTTTTCAAAGCAGGAGAATGTTGAAATAATCTATGTCTGTGATGTGGATTCAAGGGCAGAAGCAGCCTGTTCGTCAGCAATTGAAAAGCTTGGAAAAAAGCGCCCTGCTGCATGTACCGACTTCAGGAAAGCACTTGAAGATAAGAAGCTTGACGCAATGGTCATTGCGGCTCCTGACCACTGGCATGCACCTGCAGCAATACTTGCATCCAAAGCAGGAAAACATGTATATCTTGAAAAACCATGCAGCCATAACCCCGGTGAGGGTGAATTGCTGGTAGCCGCAGCAGAAAAATATAAGAATGTTATTCAGATGGGAAATCAGCGCCGTTCATTCCCTAATGTAGTTGCAGGAATTGCAGAACTTAAATCGGGGATAATAGGCCGGCCATATTTTGCAAAAACATGGTATACGAATAACCGTCCATCCATTGGGAAGGGTAAGGAAGTACCTGTACCCTCCTGGCTTGATTATGAATTATGGCAGGGCCCTGCTCCGAGGATGCCTTACAAGGATAATCTTATCCATTACAACTGGCACTGGTTCTGGAACTGGGGAACAGGTGAGGCACTCAATAACGGTACCCATTTTGTCGATCTGGCCAGGTGGGGATTAGGAGTTGATTTTCCTGTTAAGGTAGCTTCTTCAGGTGGACGCTACAGATATAGTGATGATTGGGAAACTCCTGATACCCAGGTAATCTCCATGGAGTTTGACAATAATACAGGGATGACATGGGAAGGACTCAGCTGTAACGGGAGGCCCATTGAAGGAAGTGCCGTTGGTGTAATTTTCAGCGGAGATAACGGCTCACTGAGAATTGATGCTGGCAATGCCTACTCAGTATTTGATCTCCAGGGTAAGATTGTGAAAGAGGTAAAAGCTGATACAGTGATCGATTCACGAAATCTCAGCAATCCTTCAGGAGGACTCGATGCCGTTCATATTGTTAATTTTCTCGAGGCTATCAGAAAAGGGACAAAACTGAATGCAGATATTCTCAGCGGTCACAAGAGCACTCTTCTGGTACAGCTTGGTAATATTGCCCAGCGAACCGGACATACGTTGAATATTAATCCTGCAAATGGACATATTCAGAATGATACTGCTTCAGAGAAGCTCTGGTCACGTGAATATCAGCCAGGCTGGGAGCCGGTTGTTTAACCCCCCATCCCCCCACGCCTTGCTCTGCCGGAGCGGCTACGCGAAGGCGAGGGGGGCATTAATATTTGCAGATAAGGATAATTTTAAAAGCCGAACTAATAAAGATTTAGTATGCCAGGAATAGAAACAGTAGACTCCGGTTCACTTTCAACCCGAAAGACAGTTATTTCAATTTCCATAATAGGATTATTGTTTTTTATTTTTGGTTTTACAACATGGATAAATGCCATTCTTATCCCGTACTTTAAGATCTCGTGCGAGCTGAATAATGTTCAGTCTCTTCTTGTAGCATTCGCCTTCTATATAGCCTATTTTGTTATGGCTGTTCCTGCAGCTCACCTGCTTGAAAAGGTCGGATTTAAGAAAGGGATTATGATCGGATTCTGGATAATGGCACTGGGTGCGCTTATTTTTGTACCCGCTGCTTTCACCAGAACATATGGTCTGTTCCTTCTGGGACTGTTCTCAATTGGTACAGGTCTGGCAGTACTTCAGCCTGCTGCCAATACATATATTACAATGATCGGCTCAAAGGAGAGGGCAGCACAGAGAATGAGCATCATGGGGGTCTGTAATAAAACTGCGGGGATCATCGCCCCTCTTTTGCTGGCTGCTGCTATACTTAAGCCTACCGACACAGAATTGTTCAGGCAGTTACCCCTGATGGATGAAGTTGCAAGAAACGCAGCTCTGGATGAACTTATTAAAAGGGTCATTGTGCCATATGCATCAATGGCGGTTGTTTTATTCCTGCTTGGAATATTTGTCCGTTACTCCATTCTTCCTGAGATAAATACAAGTCAGGATAATGCAGGTTCTGCGGATAATCATTCCGATAAAACAAGTATCATTCAGTTTCCATATACCATACTGGGCGCTTTGTCTATATTCCTCCATGTTGGTTCCCAGGTAACCGGTATCAATACTGTAATAGGCTACGGGCAGTTCTTAGGACTTCCTTTACTCGAGGCGAAGGTGTTCCCTTCATATATCCTTGGTATTACTATGTTTGGCTTTCTTCTGGGCATTGTTCTGATACCCAGATTTATAAAACACCTCAACATACTCCGGATATGTACGACTTCAGCATTATTTCTTACAGTAGTGTTCTTTTTAGTGCAGGGACGGCAGGTCACCTTTTTAAACCACACAGCTGATATTTCAATATGGGTACTGGTATTGCTCGGTCTTTCCAATTCGCTTATGTGGTCGGCAATCTGGCCGCTTGCCCTAAACGGACTCGGTCGTTTTACGAAGATGGGAGGATCAATTCTGATTATGGGTTTATGCGGCAGCGCTCTTGTGCCTATTGCATACGGATATTTTGCAGATCATTACACTCCTTTTGCAGCTTACTGGGTACTGATTCCCTGTTATATATACCTGGTTTTCTACGCATATAGGGGATATATGGTGAGGACATGGACGGTGAGGAGTAATCGGTAATCGGTATTCGGTATTCGGTAAAAAGAAAATTAACCTATTAATTAACTGATAAATCAATAATCATGACAAAAAGGAGAGAATTCATCAAGACCGGTGTTCTTGGAACTGCCGGATTGGCAATCGGGGGCGTGGGCTTCAGCGCCAGGTCTTATTCATCTGTTATCGGCGCGAATGAGAGAATCAATCTTGCTGTAATAGGTATCCGCGGACAGGGCGGCGGGCATATTAATACATGGCTGTCACTTAAAGAAAACAGAAATGTAAATCTTAAGACCATCTGCGATACTGATGAGCAGTTTTTTGCAGAGAGATCAAAAGCAATCACTGAAAAAAACGGTGTAAAACCTGTTACAGAATGGGATATGCAGAAGGTTTTTGCTGACAAGGAGATACACGCGGTTTCAATTGCAACGCCAAACCACTGGCATGCCCTTGCTACTATCTGGGCCTGCCAGGCAGGCAAGCATGTCTATGTTGAAAAACCGGCATCGCATAATATTTTTGAAGGCAGGAAGATGATTGAAGCCTCCCGTAAATATAATGTTCGCGTTCAGACAGGCACACAGAACCGTTCAATCCGGAATGTGATGGCAGCGATGAAGTTTCTCCACGATGGTGGTATAGGTGAGGTATTTATGGCGAAAGGTAATTGCTATAAGCCTCGTGACTCTTTTGGTATTGCTAAAGACAGCACTCCTCCTGCAACACTCCATTACGACAGGTGGCTTGGTCCGGCTCCATATCGTGCATACAATGAAAAACGCCTTCACTATAACTGGCATTGGTTCTGGGATACCGGAAATGGTGATACCGGCAATCAGGGTCCTCATCAGTTCGACATAGCCCGTTGGGGTCTTAACAAGAATGAACACCCTGTTTCTGTTTTCTCAATGGGAGGAATATTCGGTATCGATCCTGCTGAATGCGCACAGGAGACACCAAATACCCAGACTTCAATATTCAAATATTCTGATGGCAAGATCCTTGAATTCGAAACCAGGGGAAGGTATACAAACGGTGAATCAAGTCTTGATATCAGGATTGGTAACACCTTCTATGGCACTGATGGCTATCTTGAGCTGGACGGTGATACCTGGAAAGCTTTCAGAAAAAGAGAGAAGGAACCTTTTGCCGGTTCTGGAATCGGTGAGAAAAAACCTGCCGAAACAGGGTATCTTGCTGCACCGGGTGGCGCTGATCATTATGCCAATTTCATTGATGCCTTAAGATCAGGAAAAAATGAGACTCTGCACGCCGATATTACTGAAGGCCATCTTTCTTCTTCACTTCCCATCCTGGCTAATATCTCATACAGACTTGGTCGCGAATTAAGGTTCATAGGCGAATATGAGAAGTTTGCCGGTGATCCTGAAGCGGATCTGATGCTGACACGGGCATACAGGAAGCCTTATGAGGTCGGTGACGACGTGTAATTATACGGCGCAACGGCGCAAGGGCACAACGGCAGTATTGAAAGGAAATATACAGGTTGAACAGGACTAAACAATAATTAATAATTAATGTCAGAATGAAACGTAATTATTCATTTCTAACTGCGCTTTTGCTGGTTTCATTTATGATCACCGGCAACCTGAATGCACAGGTGATACTCCCTGCAATATTCAGCGATAACATGGTGCTTCAGCAGCAGACCGATGTTGCAATATGGGGCACTGCTTCAAATAATTCAACTGTTAAAGTTACTACTTCATGGAATAAAAAGAGTTATAGCACAAAGGCGGGAAGTGATGGAAGGTGGAAGCTTAAGGTTTCTACTCCTTCGGCAGGCGGGCCATATGAAGTAACAATCAGTGAGGGCAATACAATAAAGTTTAAAAATGTTTTGATTGGCGAAGTATGGGTATGTTCAGGCCAGTCGAATATGGAGATGCCAATGAAAGGTTATATGAATCAACCGATATTGGGATCAAATGAGGCCATTGCGACATCCTCAAATCCCATGATCCGCTTATTCACTGTTACAAAAGCTTCAAACCTGAATCCCCAGGATGATTTCACCGGCACCTGGAAGAATTGTGAGCCGGAAAATGTTAGCCAGTTCAGCGCTACAGCCTATTTTTTCGGATTGATGCTCAATAAATCGCTGAATGTGCCAATTGGACTTATAAACAGCAGCTGGGGAGGTACAAGGATTGAACCCTGGATAAGTGAGGCAGGAGTGAAAAAATTCGAATTTGTAACTCTTCCCGATAAGAATCAGACAGGGACACTTTCACCTCAAACTCCAACTGTTTTATTTAATGCCATGATAAACCCGATGGCGGGTTATGGAATCAAAGGAGCTATATGGTATCAGGGCGAGTCGAACCGCAATGAGCCCGACAGATATGAAAAGCTTTTGCCGGGAATGGTTGAGAATTGGCGTTCATTGTGGGGACTTGGTGATTTTCCATTTTATTATGTTCAGATAGCTCCCTTTAATTATGGTCCGGTTGGCGTTAATTCGGCTTACCTTCGCGAGGCTCAGTTAAAAGCAAGTTCAGCCATTAAGAATATCGGGATGGCTTGCATTATGGATATAAGCGAGGAGTATTGCATTCATCCTGCCGATAAAAAGGCAGGAGGAGACAGGCTTGCTTATCAGGCACTTGTAAAAACATACGGAAAAAAAGGATTTGCTGCAGAGGGACCGGTTCTTAAGGAGATGCTTATTGAGGGTCAGATTGTAAAACTTAGCTTTGACAATGCAGTTAATGGGCTGACATCATTTGGCAAAGAACTGTCATGTTTTGAAGTTGCAGGGGCAAATAAAAGATTCTATCCGGCAACAGCCTTTTTTAACAATGCCGGCATCAGCCTTTTCTCACAGTATGTGAATGAACCTGTGGCAGTACGTTATGCTTTTCAGGATTATATTATTGGGGACCTCTTTAACACTGAAGGTTTACCTGCATCTTCATTCAGAACAGATGATTGGCCTGTTGAATAGTATTTTTTAAGTTTATAATAACTTTTAAATCACAGAAAAATGAGTAAAATCAATTCGAAAACAATCAGCCGTAGAGGATTTATAGGAACCTCGTCAGCAGCACTGGCCGGATTAACATTTATTCCTTCGCATGCAGTTTCAGGATTGGGTCATATAGCTCCAAGCGATAAGCTGAACATTGCCGGTGTTGGTATAGCCGGTATGGGCCGGGTTAATCTTGAGAATGTTGAGAAAACTCAGAATATTGTCGCCCTGTGCGATGTTGACTGGAGAGAACCCACTCAGAAGATCTTCAAAAAATACCCTGGAGCAAAACAGTACAAGGACTACAGGGTGATGCTCGACAAGCAGAAAGATATTGATGCGGTAATTATTGCCACTCCCGACCATACTCATGCAGTTATCAGTATGGATGCCATGAGGAGGGGAAAGCATGTATTTACACAGAAGCCACTTACCCAGACTGTTCATGAAGCAAGAGAGCTGGCAAAGGCTGCAAAGCAGTACAAAGTGGCAACCCAGATGGGGAACCAGGGACAGGCTTCTGACGGACCAAGGCGCCTGAGGGAAATGATATGGGATGGAGCTATAGGCCCTGTGCGTGAAGTCCATGTGTGGACCGACAGACCAAATAACGGATTACTGAAGACATACTGGCCACAGGGTGTCAAAAGGCCGTTGGATACACCTCCCGTACCGGCAGATCTCGACTGGGATCTCTTCCTGGGACCTGCACCCGTCAGGCCCTATCATCCTGCATACCATCCATTTGTCTGGAGAGGCTGGTGGGATTATGGTACAGGTTCACTTGGAGATATAGGTTGTCATTCACTAGATCCGATATTCAGGGCTCTTAAGCTGAAATACCCGACAACTGTTCAGGCAGTCTCAACTCTTGTTAATGAGGATACTTATCCCTCAGGCTCAATTGTCAAATATGAGTTTGCTGCAAGGGAAAGCATGCCTGCTGTATCCCTGACATGGTATGACGGAGGATTAAGACCTATGATGCTGAAGGAGATGGAAGAAGGGATGAAGATGGGTTCCGGTGGTACTCTCTATGTTGGAGACAAGGGAGTTATACTTGATGACAGGATACTTCCCAAGTCGCTTCGTGAATCTTATCGGGCGCCTGCACCATCTATACCATCTTCCCCCGGACATGAGGAAGAATGGATAAATGCATGCAAGGGAGGACCTGCTGCAGGTTCCGACTTTGAATGGGCCGGCCCTCTTACAGAAACTGTGCTTCTGGGCAACGTCTGTCTGCGTCCTGAACTAAAAGAGAAACTTAGTGGTATCGTTCTTAAATATGACCCTGTGAAACCCGGATTCAGCAATCTTTCTGAAGCAGACAGATTTCTGCATCATGACTACAGAAAGGGATGGACTCTTTAGAACAGACTGTGTGATCAAATCTCAATTATGATTACTTTTTTTATATGTATTCTTGTATTGATCCTGGGATATCTGTTCTATTCAAAGCTTATTGAACGGATAGAAAAGATCGATCCTGATCAGCAAACCCCCGCATATAAACTGAATGATGGCGTGGATTACGTACCTATGCCATGGTGGAAGGTTTTCCTTATCCAGTTCCTGAATATCGCAGGGCTCGGACCTATATTCGGGGCTGTGGCGGGAGCAATGTGGGGGCCCATTGCTTTTTTGTGGATTGTGCTGGGCTCGGTATTTGCCGGGGCAGTACATGACTATTTCTCCGGAATGTTATCCATAAGGCATAATGGATTGAGTATCACTGAAATTGTTGGTATTTACCTTGGTAAGGGTGCAAAGCAATTCATGAGAGCTTTCACGGTTTTGCTTATGGTAATTGTGGGTGCTGTTTTTATAATGGGCCCGGCAAAGATACTGAGCGGCCTCACGCCGGAATCGCTCACAATGACATTCTGGGTATGGATAGTCTTTTTATACTATGTGCTTGCCACAATGCTGCCTATTGATAAGATCATCGGAAGGATATATCCGGTTTTTGGCCTGGCACTAGTCTTTATGGCTGTTGGTCTTATTACGGCACTGATATTCAAGGGCTATCATATCCCGGAGCTTACTCTTTCCAATTTTAGCAATCTTCACAATGAGGCTGAAAAATTCCCTGTTTTCCCAATGATGTTCATTACTATTGCC
>MENI01000025.1 GCA_001768195.1 Bacteroidetes bacterium GWA2_40_15
TGAGGAATCTCACCTCGCATAAAAAAATCAAAGAGTTTATGTGCATTATGCCGGATACTCATTAAAATTTAAATGCGTTGACCCTGGCCTTCTGGCATACCAAAAGAGTCCTTGGAAGTAATATTAGCAGTATTTTTTAAGATATGACCCCCCCTGCATTTTGAGGCTTCCGATGAAGATGATTTGCGTAGGACAGGGTTTTCAAAAGTTCAAATGCAAAGGATTATTTAGCAAAATAGAATTCACCTGTAAGCATATTCCATTCCTGTGGCCTCTGGGCGTTATTAGTCCTTCTCATTACTTCCTTCCTTGTATTTATAAATACACTTGAAACGGCTTGCGGAATAACTATTTGTTTTACAAGCTCTTCTGTGAAAGTGCCGTTTGAACCCGAACCGTCAGCCGCTGTTGATCCCTCGGAAGTGGCAAATGAGACAATTGTTCCGCTAACCGGATTAATTGCCCTGAAACCCTCTTCACCACCTCGTACCCAGCTTCTGAACGGATTGTTACGGCAGGCATCAAGAATCACAATATTTATATTTTCAGGCACTCTCTCAAATTCTTCCACGATATAATTTACAGGTACAGCTTCCCATTTGCAATCAGATTTTTCTTTAAGCTGAGCGTCAACAGGGATGAGGTAATTCTGACCATCTACCTGTATTCCATGACCTGCATAATAAAACAATGCTACATTATACTCAGTAAGTTGCTTGCTGAAATCCCTCAGGGCTTCCATCATCTCATTCTTGCTGGCATTTGTCCGTTTGATAATCACAAATCCGAGGTTCTTAAGAGTGCCTTCAATAAGATTTGCATCATTGACAGGATTTTTCAGAATATTCGAACTGCCATAATCAGCGTTGCCAATAACAAGCGCCAGCCGTTTTTCAGTCGTCATAGCCTGCTCAAACCTTATCAGCCTTCTTTCTGAATTTGTACTCCCGGCAAAGTTCGATGCTATTATAAATACGCTGTTATCGCCCTCCTTAAGGATCACCTCTTTGTTAAACCTGTAACTGCAGTCGCCGGTCTGCGGATTTTGAAACATCATCTCGCTGGCCTGCTGAACGCCATTCACAAAAATCTGCACTGTTTTAAGTGTTGTAGCAGTTTTGATGCATGCTTCAATGGTGATTATTTCTGAATTGACTATTGCCTTGGGATTTGCAGGCACAGCCCAGCTTACAACCGGAGGATTGGTCGGAGGGTTGGTCAGGTAACGGATCTCCGATTTGCTTGTCCCTGCAGTATTTGATGCAACCAGATAAATATTGTTCTCACCGGGTTGAAAATTAATTACTTTCTCAATAAGATACTCACCCTGGGTATCCGAGGCCAATACCTTACTTAACTCTTCGGATGCTGTTCCATTAACATAAACAAGCAACGACTGAAGATTTTCATGCGACTTTATCCTTGCTCTTATGGTTCCCGAGTTCTGATCTATATCGGATTTTGGCCTCGATGGTGTAATCCAGGTTATATCAGGTGATGAAGGAGTCACCTTGCTTATAACTGCTGCCATCATAACAGGAACTGAATCAGGTTTAGTTTCCGGTGGTGCAACAGCTGCAACCACAGGGACTGTATATTTTACATTCAGTTCTTTTGATCGCACCGTCCCTGCAATATTTCTTGCTGTCAAATATATCGAGTTGTCACCGGGATTGAGCATAATGTTACTTTTGAAAACATAGCTGCCATTTTCCTTCTCCACCCTGTTCAATCCTGCCGATTTCTCCAGCACCTTGCCATTTAAGTATACAGTTATGCTGTCAGGTTTCTCTTTCGATCCAATATCCATCCTGATATCAAGTGAAGGCTGGTTAACTTCACTCCTCTCTGTTAAAGGATTCTTCCATGAAAGCACCGGTAATTCAGGGACAACGCGGGAAACTGGTTTAATTTCTGATGCAAGACCAGGTTTCCCGACAACTTTAAGGCTTTTTGAATAGCCAATACCTTTTGCATTACCGGCATCTAATTGTATGGTATTCTGTCCGGGATTAATCCTGATATTTCTTTCATAGGTATAGTTATCATTATCCACCCTGGTGATAACTCCGCCTTCATCAGTCAGTATAGAATCATTAAGATTTACCCTTACGCTCTGCAGATCGAATTTTGATTTGATACTGGCCTTGATATTGACTGTTCCTGATGGTATAGTTGTATTATCGGAAGATGGGGTGACCCATAGTACAAATGGTTCAACCTGCCAGATGATCTTTTGCTTTTCCGATCCTGATTTGCCCAGAGTGTTTTTTGCTTCAAGATATATTGTATTTGTCCCGGCCTGCAGTTGTAACTGGCTTTCCACCAAATATGTTACACTATCTTTTTGCACAGGTTTCTTTGAAGGTTCCCCAAAAACCACTTTCCCGTTAAGATATAATCTCACTGATTGCAAAGGAGTCTTGGAATCAATTTCAGCTTTAAGAAGTATTGAACCTGAGGTCATAATACTATCCCTGTACGAAGGATAGACCATGCTGACCACAGGAAAAAGGTAGCCTACAAACCTTGATGATGAAGTGGCAAGACCTTTAGCATTTCCTGTCTGTATGAAAATGCTGTTCTTACCCGGTGCAAGATGAATGTTTTTTTCAAATATATATTTCCCCTCATTCACCTTCGATATTTCTCCTTTATCTTCAGGTAATAACGCACCGTTGAGATTTACCAGGGCATTTTGAAGTTCAAACAGAGTGACGATTTCTGCCCTGACAGTATAAACTTCGGAGTTAGTGAAATTATTGAGAGAAGAAGGTAAAATCCATTTTACAGTCGGTTCCCTGCTGAATAATATATTGCGTTCACCCGAGCTTCCGGTTCCGATTATATTTTCTGCCTCAACAGAAATAATATTTGAACCATTCTGGAGTTCAAGCTTCTTTTCAAAAATGTATGTGATACTATCTTTTCGGACGGGTCGCTCCACACTCAGGATTGTCAAAGATTTTCCATTCTGTATCATCCTGTAATCCCTTAAGGCAGTGCGCGAAATAATCTCCACCCTGACGAGTACCGTACCAATAATATTCAGACTATCCTTTAGAGCCGGATTTACTATCTTGATTTCAGGAACAGCACCAAAAAGCAGATTAATAACACGTTTGCCTGAATAGGTCACACCCTTTGCATTGGCTGCCAGGATAACAATGTTATTCTTTCCGGGTTGCAGAGAAATGCTTTGAGTAAATGAATAGCTGGCCTTGTCTGCAATAATTGTCAGTTCCCGTTTCTCTGACCTTACAGGAACATTGTTTACCAGAACCTCTACATTCTGCAGCTCAAATTTAGATTCGATCCTTGCTTTAATATTGACGGCACTTTGATTGGTTTTTGAATCAGTCAGTACCGGATCTTCCCAGATTATAACAGGCGATCCGGGTTGCTGACCTGATAGAGGTAATACAATTAATATTACGCAAATGAGTATACAAAGTCTGCTCAATGAATTGAGCCAGGGTTTGAATTTCATATTGCAGGAATTAATAGCTGATTTACCCATAATGTGTATGAGATGAACAAAGATCAATTCCTTCTTAAGGATATACCAATATCAAAATTAGTCTGAATTTGCTCAAAATCAAAATATTTGCCTGGTGGAATGATCAATTAAAATTGAAATTGTATTTCTCATTCTTATTTTATTTGTAATTTACCTTGGAAATTGGAATATCAGATAGTTTTAATTAATAACAATAATGAAATTAATCAAATGAAAAGGATCTTCTTTGCAGCATCAGTTTTAGTTATCCTTGTTACAGTTTCAGCAAAAAAGGATAAACACCATGGGAAGTTTTTTGAGGATTTCAAAAAATCCTCATCCAGATACTTCAATCCAAACCATAAAGAAAGTGGCACAGATCTCCGGTACGAATTTGCATCTGAATCAAAAAGTGAACAGGGAACAACTATTCTGAAATTCATGATTGATCCTGATGATCCTGCAGGAGCCGGAAAAGGTCCGGAAATAGTTTCAAAGAACTTTACCCATTTCGGAACTTATGCAGCCCGGATCAAAGTTCCTGATGTAAGCAAAATACAGCCGAATGTCGGTGCTGTCGTTGGGTATTTCACCTATCATATGGATAGTGATCCGGGCCTGAGTGAGATTGATTATGAATGGCTCATTGCTGATCCTGAAATTATCTACATAGGAACCTGGACTGGTCCAAGGGGTAAACTTGAGAGAATAGGCCGCACACTGAATCTTGCAACGGGAACAATTTACAGCACATCATACCGTGCAGGCCATGAGGGGGAACGCATAAAGCTGGAAGGGGCTCAGAATCAGCCGGAAACAGTTCCGGCAATTGAAGGATATAATGCTGCAAAACAGTTTTATACTTACGGCTTCGACTGGTATCCGAACCGGTTAAGGTGGTGGATTATCCATCCCCGGACCGCTGATACTGTTATTCTCTGGGATTACCAGGGCAGCCAGCTTGGGATACCACAGAATCATACTAAATACAGGCTGAATTTCTGGCATACAAATAACTGGCCGGTTCAGACAAATCCTAATTCTATTGAAAAACCTCTCGATAAATATGAACTTGAAATTGACTGGATGTCTTACGAACCATATAAAATTAAAGTCAGTAAATAACATTGAATGAATATTTAAATGAGGAAAATACTAATTAATGCTCGCTGTATAATTGGACTGGCATTTCTATGCTGCTGTCCGGTTTTTTCTCAGGCACCTGCCCTGCGTGAACAGTTATCCCTTAACGGCGTCTGGAGTTTTACTACTGAAGCCGGAGAAAAATCAACTATTCCGGTCCCGGAGTTCTGGGACGCTGCACCCGGTTTTACTAAAAAGGTAAGCCGCGAATATACAAATGACAGGGGTGAGAAAACAGTACGTGAAGTATTATTGCCCTCCACAACCATTGGTATCTACGAAAGAGAAGTAACTATTCCCGAAGCCTGGAAAAACAAGATAATCAAAATTGAGTTTGAAGGAGTTAATTATATCGCTGAGGTCTATTTTAATGATAAGCTGCTTCAAACCCACATCGGCGGATGGACTCCATTCACAGTTGATATTACTGATCTCATTAAACCCGGTAAAACAGGAAGATTAAAGGTATTGGTAAAAGGAGGCAGTCACTCCCCGATTGTTGATGCAAACGGCTATCCTCAATGGCCTGTAGGCTGGTATGGACAGGAAAGCCGGTGGGGAATTATTTTCGATACCTGGCTGAGAGCTTATGGAACCGTTTACATTGAAGAAGCCTTCATTCAAACCTCATGGAGAAATAAGAATCTGATTGTTAATTATTATCTTGTAAATCAATCGCCAGCAAAACAGGAAATAGAACTTCAGGGCGAGATCCGGGATAATGGAAATTCAAAGATTGAACTCAGCCTGAAAAGTGAAAAAATTGTTCTCCGGCCCGGTGAAAAGAAAATGGTTCAGGTGAAATCTGCATGGGTCAATCCTGAACCCTGGAATCCTGAAACACCAAACCTGTATTTCCTTACAAGTAAGATAATAAAGGGTAATACAGGCAAGTCTGAGCTGATTGATGAAGAGCGCAGAAGGTTCGGGTTTCGCGAGATATGGATTGAGGGTACAAAGCTTATGCTTAACGGCCACCGGTTAAATCTGCGAGGGACAAGTATCAACACCCACGGACAGGGTTATAACAGGGGCAGATATAAATATATCTCTACAGAAACCTGGAATCAAACCATCGACAGGCTGCAGGCAATGAACATTCAGTGCGTCCGTTTTCATCAGCAGCCACCATCAAAAAGAATCATTGAAATTGCCGATGAACGCGGTCTGCTGGTTGTTGAAGAATCTCCAATGTATGCACGTGACTATATCTTAAAGTCAAATAACGAAGTCTATTTCAGAAATGCACTGACCTGGCTCAATCCATGGGTCAGAGACCGTCGCAATAACCCATCAGTAATAATGTGGAGTTCCGAAAACGAAATCGGCCGCGACTGGCTCAAATGGTTCTCTGACAAACAATTAAAGACTCTTGCAGACAGTATACGCGCTGTTGATCCAACAAGGCCTGTAATAGCGGAAGGAGATTTTGATATCGGTGATGATTTCTACAGCGACCATTACCCGGAAGGCGTGGGTAAAACTGTAACGGGTAGTATTTACAGCTGGGACACTCTCATATCTAAGACAAAACCATCGAGCTTCGGTGAATTCCTCTTTGGCAATACCGATGGTAAGGAGTGGTGGCATGGTACCTGGTGCCGGGGTTTAAGGTATATCAATGCAGCACAGATGATGCCGTACACGCTCGACTGGGCATGGACAGCAGACACCCTTACTGAAGTACATCTGAACCTGAAGAACAGTTTTTCTCCGGTGGCTTTGTTCGATAAGGATTATGATGATCTGGGAATTGATGTAATAAGAAAAAAGTTGTATCCCGACCTGAAGGCAGGAACAACTGAAACACGCAATCTGATCCTCTATAATGATTGTTTCACTGATGAGAGTGTTCAGGTTGAAGTACGACTGGAGAGCCAGGGAAAACTTCTGGCAAACGATATCAGGAATATTGAGCTGACACTCGGAGAACATCTTGATATAAGATGTGAATTCAGTGTCCCTGACACTGAGAATGAAATGCTTGATCTTGTTTTGATAACACGGAAGAAAGGGAAGCTTACATTCCAGGAATATAAAAAGTTCAGAATCATTCCGGATTCTGAAAAGAGCGAGCCGGGAAAAATCTATTTAAGGATAATCTGATAATTTATCACTAATAAACGGATAATATATGAATCAACCATGAGATTCTTCGCTTCACTTCGTTTCGCTCAGAATGACAGGTAATAGTGTTTTTAAGGAGGAGGTGGTTGGCTGCTGTGCAGCCAACCACCTCCTCCACCTAAAACTCCCTAAGTAATTGTCATTCTGAGCGAAGCGAAGAATCTCATACTTTTAATCGGACACTAATGATTATTTAAAATTAAAAATGAAACCTGATTTATTTAACCTGATAAGCCATAATATAATCGCCATGCCTGATATACAACTTGCCTTTGTTGATCACTGGATGAGCCCAGAATGGACCTTCTCCCTTTGTGATCTGAAATTCACTCACTATATCCAGTTTCGCAGGATTTGGATTTGACAGGGCGACATGTCCCGATTTCTCTTCATACATATATAGCATTCCGTCAGCACTTATAATCGAACCTTTGCTATGCCATTTAGATGTCCACAGGATCTTCCCGGTATTCCAGTCGACACATGCCCATGAGTCAGTCGGCTGCACCTGATGAGTTGATCCGTATATATGATCTCCCAGAAGTACAACTCCCCCAAGCTGGGGATCGAAGTTTCTGTTCTCCCAGACAGTGCTTACAGAGTTCCCATCAGCTGAGAGTTTCAAATTCAGGGCTACCCATTTATATCCGTTTGCAATAAGTATATGACCATCTCTGTACGTTGGAGTCATTGCATGGTTTTTATAACCTCGCTCCGGCCCTGCATTAATATTGACATAATCCATTTTCCATATGATCTTACCATCTTTTGCATTAATTGCAAATATGTTTGTACCCATTACTGTAACAATCATTTTCTTTCCGGCATATTCAATGAGCTTTGGATTTACATACTGAGGCAGGGCTTCTATGGGTTCAGCTTCCCAAACAACCTTTCCATCAGCTGTATTAAAAGCAACCACCGATGCCTTCTTTCCTCCGGGTGATGCAATTACCATATTATCAACAACAAGAGGTGATTCTGAAATACCAAACATTATCGGCTTGCTTTCATATAAGGCATAGTGGTTTTTCGACCATTTTATTCTTCCGTCGGAACCCACACAGACAATATCTCCGCTGCCACTGATAAGAAAAATATTCCCATTGTAAAATGTGGGAGTACATCTGGTGCCATCATGATTGGTCATCCATGCTTTTCCGTAAATAACCTCCCATTTCTTTTTTCCTTCAAGGGTAAGGGCAACCAGAACATCATTGGACTCTTTCCTGCCGGTAACATAGACAGCATCCTCGGTGACAGTCGGTGATGAAAAGCCATATCCCATCCCCTGAGATTCCCATATAAGTTTTGGTCCTCCATCGGGCCATTTCTTCAGTAACCCGGTTTCATTATAGATCCCGGTGCGATCAGGTCCGCGCCATTCATAAAGCTGGCCGGCAACAATATTTGAGAATACTATGCAAATGAGCAGTGTTAGCAGTAATCTCTGAAAAAGTCGGTCATTTGCTTTCATAATCTATTAGTTTTGATACTTTGCTAATATAAGCGGATTTAATAATTCTGACACAACAATCAGGATATTTCGGTTGTTAATCTGTCAGTAATGGTTTTTTCGGATAACAAAATCATTTACATTTGTTATCCATTGTATTTTTGTATCAGAAAACATAATGATTATGAAGAGATTTAAAGAAATTTACAGCGTTTTGTTCCTGCTCATTGCAGCAGCAGTTTTTCCGTTAACTCTGAACAGCCAGGACCTCAAAAAAAATCCTGATCTTGACAAAAGAGTGGAAAAATTCCTTGCAGAACAGTCAGGCCGATGGCACGACCTGAATGTTCCGGAATCTGATGGAAAATTACTTTATGATCTGGTTATTAAGGGTAATTACAAAAATGCCCTTGAAATCGGAACATCAACAGGTTACTCAGGAATTTACATTGCCTGGGCCCTGAGTAAAACCGGAGGAAAACTCATAACAATTGAAATCGATGCAGAGAGACATAAAATTGCCGTTGAGAATTTCAAAAAGGCCGGCCTTCCGGAATACATTGATGCAAGGCTGGCTGATGCCCACTCTCTTGTAAAGGAGTTAAAAGGTCCGTTTGATTTTGTCTTCAGCGATGCAGACAAGGGTTGGCTTAAAAACTACTTTATTGATATTGATCCAAAATTTATTGTCGGAGGCTGTTATGCCACACATAATATATCCCGAAGAAATTATTTGCAGTCGTATCTGGAATATATTGAGAGCCTGAGTAATTACGAAAGCACGCTGAACACACAGGGTGCAGGTATGCTGATAAGTTACAAGAGAGCAGCGAAATAACTATTCCCGGCATGACCTCAAATAACCTGCAAAGGAAACTGGGGCTCTTCCCTGCCACAAATATCGTTATGGCAAATATGATAGGTGCAGGGATATTCACAACATCAGGCTTGCTCATGTCGGGGCTGAATGATCCGCTTTTAATGCTGGCACTATGGTTTGCAGGAGGAGTTATAGCGCTTTGTGGTGCTCTTTCTTACGGAGAGCTTGGGGCATCAATGCCCGGATCGGGAGGTGAATATCATTTCCTGTCAGAACTTTATAATCCATTATTTGGATTTCTCAGCGGCTGGGTATCGTTCACTGTAGGTTTTTCAGCTCCTATTGCAGCTTCGGCAATGGGCTTCAGCGAATATTTCTGCAGGGCCCTTCCTGTAATCCCGGTGTGGCTTGAAACCACCGGGATAATGGATCCTTCTGCCACAAAGACTTTTCTTTCTATCAGCGTTATATTGATTTTTACTTCAATTCATTTTTTCGGATTAAAATACGGTGCACCAGTTCAGAATATCCTCACAATTCTCAAGGTAGCTCTCATCATGTTTCTGCTTCTGGCGGGATTTCTCCGGGGAAACGGAAGCATTGGCAATTTTTCTGCAGATACCGGAGTTTCTTCCGGTCCGGGGGGATTGAAGACTATCGGACTTTCACTAATGTGGATCATGTTTGCATACAGCGGATGGAATGCCTCCACCTACCTGGGGGCTGAGATTAAGGATCCGGCAAAAACCCTGCCCCTCTCATTAATTACAGGTACCGGAATAGTAATGCTTCTCTATCTGGGCCTGAATGCATTATATATCTACAGTATTGAGCCAGCTGACATGAGAGGTGTAATTTCTGTCGGAGGACTGGCCATGGGAAACCTTTTCGGGAAAACTGCTGAAATACTCTTTTCACTGCTTATCGCATTTGCTCTTTTTTCTTCATTGAGCGCTTTTATTATTATCGGACCAAGAGTATATTATGCAATGGCAAAAGATGGATTATTTTTCAAATCCGTCAGCAGGCTGCATCCCAGGTTCCATGTTCCCTCCAATTCAATAATTCTGCAGGGGATTATTGCCATAATTCTTACTCTTTCAGGAACTTTTGAGCAGGTCCTTACCTATATGGGATTCGCCCTCGGAATATTTCCTATATTGACTGTTATTGGAGTTTTCAGATCAAGGAAGAAATTCCCGTATGGTCTCAGGCTTCCAGGATATCCGTATTCGCAGATATTATATGTAACAACCGGAGTATTAATATTAAGTCTCTCTTTTCTTGAAAGGCCTCTGGAATCATCCATTGCTTTACTTACTGTAGCGGCAGGAGTACCGGCATATTACCTGTTTAAGAAACAAATTTGAGATGAACGACTAACTTTAAATCAATGAAAATGAATTTTATGCATCATTTTGAGTTTGTTCCGGTCTTTAAATAAAACCCATCATGGTAATGCGCAGCGAAGATCCTATCGAAAAATTCATCCGCGAAAACAAAGATGAATTTGGTAATTATGCTCCTCCGGGAGACCATATGGAAACATTCCTCAATAAATTAAACCGGAGGATCAGGCACTTCATCAGTATAGCACCATATCTTTTAAAAGTTGCTGTTGCTACTGTTATAATTTTCACAGCTTCCGTAATAGTCTGGAATAATTTCATCAGAAAGGACAGGAACGCTATCTCCCTGAAAGACAAAATATCTCTGGAGTTCTACAGATTATTGGATTAGTAATCTTCCTGATGCTATTTCTTTTCAGGCTCGCTGCCCGGCCTTCACCAATAATTATTTAATTATGTTCAGTGCCATTGCCATTCCAAACCAGTTAACCCTGCCGTAATCTATTGTACTGTACGGAAGTTTGCCTGAGCAGTACTCAGCCCAGATCCGTATCAGGGGTTCAGATTTACGATTTAAATTAATTCCGAAGGCAGTCCGGATATCGGGATAAAAATCGTTTTCAGCCAGAATTTTAATGTCAATACCCGTGAAATAACTTACCGGGTTTTCTTCCCTGAAATTCAATACTCCCCCTGACAGGATAGAAAATCTTTCCCTGAAAACATGTATTGTGTAGATATAACCTGCGCCGGCATACCAGTAATTATTTCCATATTTTCCCATGTATGTCAGGTCAGCCTGCTCATAGTTCGCCGACTTATCATTTGTCAGAGTATCGGAATACCGCTGAAGATAATCATCTCCAAGATGTGAAGAGAGATGATATGTCCGAAGTCTCAGAAGATTGTTATTTTTCCTGATTGTAAGATCCCCGCTCAGCTTGAAATCATTGTTCATTAAACCGGCCAGACAGGTTCCGTCATCCTTTTTTATCAGATCGAACTGTGAAAAAATTGCAGTGCCAAAATTCAATTCCCATGCTACCTTCTTGCCTCTCCCGGCTATAACGGGCAATGTGAATCCCATATTTACAGTTGAGTAGAGACTAAGGTTCTTGCCTGACTGGCTTAATAAGTAAGATCCGCTCATTATCTGACATTCCAGGGGATCAAGGAAAATCACAGGGTAGATCCGGTTCTCAGGAAAGAAGCTAATTGTCGAATCCGGGGGACCTGAAAATACTATAGATGAATTAGTTATAAATAGAATAATAAATAAAGGCAAAGATATCTTCCTCATAACAGGAAATGATAAATTCATTAGAATGTTATTATTTTATTATAGGTGGGGCCGGGTCCGTCACCATGCTTCAGAACGATACCGGTATCCTTAGCATCCATTCTCAGGTTTGCCACCGGCCTTTTATCACTGTATGGCTGAGACTGTAAAGGCAATAACTTACTGAATATAGCAATCGTAATCACAATAATATGCGGAAATATTTTAAAAAAAGTTATCATATTTACTGAGGGTCAACCTGTTTCACTTATCTGTTTCATCTTCTCCCTGTCAAGCAACTTAAACATTTTACCTTCAATTCCGATAAGACTATCCTGCCGGAACACTTTCAGCATCCGGATAACTGTCTCTGAGCTCAAACCGGATAGCTCAGCAAGTTCCTTTCTTGACAGCGGAAGCTCAAATTCATCTTTTTTGAATATTCTGTCGGATAAACATAAAAGGATATCAGCAAGACGCCCGAATGACTGTTTATGGGTGAGACAGAAAAATCGTCCATAAATCTGAACACTGTTTGCATTCTGAATATCTATCACTTCTTTGGCAAATACAGGATTCTGAACCAGTAGTTTTTTGAATGTCCCAATATCAATCTGAAGGATTTCAGAATCAATATAAGCCATAACGGAATATTCAAATGTTTTAAAATCATCTGAAACAGATGCAAGACCCAGTAGGTTTTTTTCAGGTAATATCTTTAATACCAGAGTATTAACACCATCTTCAATGTAAACTTTTGCCAATCCGCTCTCAAGATACATGACATGTGATGCAAAACTACCTCTCTTGCATATCACTTCTCCTTTTTTATAACTAATTGAAACTGAGTTCTTTTCTACAAGCTTTTTTTCATTCTCTGTCAGAGTATCAAAGCACCTGCACTGGTGCATACTTATTGAACATCCTGAAAAATAAGTTTTGTTGTTCATTGACACATTTTTGTTTTTGCAAAAATAGTAAAATAAGACTTGAGTTACTGATCTGGATCAGTTTGATTTATGTTAAGAATCATATTAAAACAACATGCGCGACTGCTGTTATTTTATTAACAATTAGTTTGAATAGTCTATTTTCGCCAGTGAAAAATGATCTGCTTAAAACAATTTTGAATGAAGAATAATTATTTAAAATCAGTATTGTTATCATGTATTGTCATCTTAACTATGGGCGGCTGCAAAGAAAAAGATAATATCCATGGTATTGAGGTTAACTCATGTGAGACCTGCCATACCGACTATGCGATGCTTCAAAAAGTTTATTCACCTGATACAGAACCACCTGCCAGTGGATGCGGAGGTGATGCTCCCTATTATGAACCTTACGACAGAGTGTATATGGGAGGAGACGGGTTCACAGAGTTTAAGAGTTCCGGACATTATGAAATTGGCTGTGCAGGATGTCATAATGGGGATGACAAATCATCAGATAAGGATAAAGCCCATTCAGGAACATTTATAGCTCATCCGTCAGCAGTTGCTGAAGAGAGTTGCGGAACATGCCATAAAGAAATCTCCACGAATTTTGCATCAAGCCTGCACAATGGAATGGGGCAGAAAAGGAAAGTTGCAATCAGAAGCGGTTATTCCGGTTCTGGTGATTTTGATAAATTGCCAGCCCATCAGACCGAGGGATATAATAAAAACTGTGCCACCTGCCATGGTACATGTGGTAACTGTCATGTAGTACGTCCATTGATCGGAGGGGGAGGCCTTGCTAAAGGACACATGTTCACAAAAGAACCTGATATGGTTGGTGTATGTGTTACATGTCACTCTTCGCGGGGCGGTCATGCCTATATGGGTGTTGCTTCCGGAACAGTCCCTGATGTTCATCTCACCGCTAAAGGATTCAAGTGTACTGATTGCCATGAAGGAGCAGAACTGCATGGTGACGGAACAAAGGTTGAGCAGAGGTATGCTTACAATAAGCTTCCGGAATGTGATGATTGTCATACAGGGATTGCCAAGAAAAATACTTACCATTCAATTCATTATGAAAGCTTTAACTGTCAGGTCTGTCATTCGCAAAACTATAACAATTGTGGAAGCTGTCATATTCATGGTGAAGGGGCCAGGATTCCTGCCTACATGGATTTCAAAATTGCTGCAAATCCAATTCCTGATATTAAAACCGGTTATGATTTCACTCTTGTAAGAAGAACTCTTGCAGCTCCTGATAACTGGAAGGAGTATGGTGTAGCCGAGTACTCAAATTTCAACTCATTACCAACATTCAATTATGCCACTCCCCATAATATCCAGAGATGGACAGACAGGACTAAGATTAGTGATGGAGGAAATTGTACTTCAAGATGCCACATCAGAAAAGAGGGTAATGTGCTTGTAAACAAGACCCTTTATCTTTTCCGTGAAAACCTGAACAGCTGGGAGCTTAACGCTACAACCGGAATAACAGTTGATGGCAAATTACCTTCAGGCTGGTTCAATTGATCTTCTTTTTAATAAAACCAAATAAATAATTGTTAAACTAAATAAAACAACCATTATGATCAGAAAGAATTATTACCTGCTTCTTCTTCTTTTATCCATTTTTATTAATTCCTGTGAAAAAGACAAGGAAGATCCTATCAATGAATCCGAAGTTCTTGCAGCATATCTGGAATCTACAGAATCTCCATTGCATAAGGATTATGTAAATTCCGACATGCCTTCTATTATAGCTGCAAGTGAAGTAAAAACACTTAATGAAACCAGCCAGGTTTGTATTATTGACATACGGTCAGCAACTGATTTTGCTCTCGGTCATATCAAGAATGCACATAATGTAGCTCTTGCCGATATCCTTACACATATTAAAGGAGTCAACCTTTCCTCATATACAAAGGTTGCTGTGGTTTGTTATACCGGACAGACAGCTGGTTTTGCAACTTCACTGCTCAGACTAATGGGTTATGACAAAGCATTTTCAATGAAATGGGGAATGTGTGCATGGCATTCAGATTTTGCAGGCAAATGGAATACAGCAATAGCCGGCGGTAATGCTTATCAGACACAGTTTACTGCTACTGCAACAGCAAAGAATACAGCAGGAGAAATGCCGGTACTGTCAACCGGAAAAACAACAGGACAGGAGATTCTTGAAGCCAGAGTGGCTGTTCTGCTCACCGAAGGGTTTACTCCTGCATCAGTTAATACCCAGACTCTCTTCGGTAACCTCTCAGGATATTATATAGTTAATTACTGGCCCGAAGCACAATATACTGACCCCGGTCATATTACCGGAGCTGCACAGTATACCCCGAAAGAATCAATAAAGTTGGCTGCCGGTCTTAAAACACTACCTGCGGATAAACCAATTGCTGTATATTGCTATACAGGCCAGACCAGTGCGTTCCTTTCAGCCTATCTAAGGCTCCTTGGTTATGATGCAAAATCTATACTTTTCGGAACAAACGGAATGATCTATGATAAAATGGTCGCTAAACAGATGACTGTTTTCAAGCCAACAGAAATTATGGGATATACATTCGAAAAATAAATTTCAGATTTCCCATAAAGGCTATCCCGCAAAGGATAGCTTTTTTTTTGCGGTTAATAACTTATAGAATATTTTATTATACCTGACTTATCGCCTTACAATTTGATTTTTTATATTGTACTGCCACATAAATTTAAGCCTATGCCACGTCGTGAGGATATTAAAAAAGTACTGATAATAGGTTCAGGGCCGATCATCATCGGACAGGCCTGTGAATTTGATTATTCCGGAACTCAGGCCTGTAAGGCGCTCCGGTCACTGGGTTACAAGATAGTACTGGTCAATTCAAATCCTGCTACGATCATGACTGATCCCGGAATTGCCGATGCAACATACATTGAGCCTCTGAATGAATATGCACTCACGGAGATAATAAAAAAGGAACGGCCCGATGCACTGCTGCCAAACCTTGGCGGTCAGACCGGACTTAACCTCTCATCTCTGCTTGCAAAAAAGGGAGTACTTGATAAATATAATGTAAAGGTCATCGGTGTCAATATAGATGCCATTGAAAGAGGTGAGGACAGGATAGCTTTCAAGGAGACAATGACCAGGCTGGGTATCGAAATGCCCAAAAGTAAAGCTGTAAATAATGTTGAAGATGCTGAAAAGGTGGCTGCAGAACTCGGATATCCTGTAGTGATAAGACCTGCATACACAATGGGAGGAACAGGCGGTGGACTGGTTTACAATCTCGAGGAATTGAGAACCATTGCCAGCAGAGGACTATCAGCCAGCATAGTAAACCAGGTATTGATCGAAGAATCGGTCCTTGGCTGGGAAGAGCTTGAACTTGAAGTAGTCAGGGACTCTAAGAATCAGATGATTACAGTCTGTTTCATTGAGAACGTTGATGCAATGGGGGTGCATACCGGCGATTCATACTGCACTGCACCCATGCTTACAATAGCTCCTGATCTGCAGAAACGGCTCCAAAAATATTCATATGATATTGTGGAGGCAATTGAAGTTATCGGCGGAACAAATGTCCAGTTTGCCCATGATCCCAAAACCGGCAGGGTGGTTGTGATCGAGATAAACCCAAGAACATCCCGTTCATCGGCCCTCGCATCAAAGGCCACCGGATTTCCGATTGCATTCATTTCATCTCTCCTGGCAGGTGGACTCACACTTGATGAACTGCCTTACTGGCGCGAGGGAACCCTCGACAAGTACACTCCGTCAGGTGAATATGTTGTAGTAAAATTTGCACGCTGGGCATTTGAAAAATTCGATGGACTCGAAGACAAGCTGGGCACACAGATGCTGGCAGTAGGCGAGGTAATGAGCATTGGTAAAAATTACAAGGAAGCATTGCAGAAAGCAATACGGTCACTTGAAATAGGTCGCTATGGCCTTGGTTTTGCAAAAGATTTCAATAAGAAACCTCTTGATGAACTTATGAACATGCTTACTCATCCTTCAAGCGAAAGGCAGTTCATAATGTATGAAGCATTGCGTAAAGAAGCTGATATTGAAGAACTTCACAAGAAGACCCATATTAAGAAATGGTTCATTTCCCAGATGAAAGAGCTTGTTAAAGAAGAGGAGCAGATACTTGAGTATAAAGGGAAGATGCTTCCTGATGAATCCCTGATAAAGGCAAAAAAAGATGGATTTGCAGATAAATACCTGGCTAAACTACTGGAAATACCTGAAAAAGATATCAGGGCAAAAAGGATATCACTGGGGCTTAAAGAGGCATGGGAACCTGTTCCTGTGAGTGGTGTAAAAGATGCTGCCTATTATTATTCAACTTACAACGCCCCCGATAAGGTAAAAGTCAGCAACAGGAAGAAGATAATGGTTCTCGGAGGCGGACCCAACAGGATAGGTCAGGGAATTGAATTCGACTACTGCTGCGTACATGCAGCCTTTGCAATAAGGGAGGCAGGATATGAGTCCATAATGGTCAACTGCAATCCTGAAACAGTATCAACCGATTATGATACATCTGACAAACTCTACTTTGAACCCCTTACTGCTGAAGATGTACTGAGCATATACGACAATGAAAAACCTGATGGTGTAATTGTTCAGTTCGGAGGCCAGACACCTCTGAACCTTGCGAAAGAGCTTGCTGAAGCCGGAGTTAAGATACTTGGAACCACACCCGAAACCATTGATCTGGCAGAAGACCGCGACAGATTCAGGCATGTCATAACCCGGCTGGGGATCCCTCAGCCTGAATCAGGCATGGCAAGTAACCTCGAACAGGCACTTGCAATTGCCGGAAGGATAGGTTACCCTCTTATGATCAGACCTTCGTATGTGCTGGGAGGAAGGGCAATGAAGATCATACTTGATGAAGCTATGCTTGAGGAGTATGTTACCAGGGCAGTCGGCGTATCACCCGACAGACCCCTGCTGCTTGATAAGTTCCTCGAAGATGCCATTGAAGCTGAGGCTGATGCAATTTCTGACGGAGTTGGTGCATTTGTTCCTGCGGTGATGCAGCATATAGAGTATGCAGGGATCCACTCAGGAGATTCAGCATGTGTTATTCCGCCGGTTATTATCCCGAAAGATCATAAGAAAACGATCTATGATTATACCAGAAGGATCGCAATGGAACTCAAGGTAGTTGGACTAATGAATATCCAGTATGCTATCTATGACGATACTGTTTATATCCTGGAAGCCAATCCAAGGGCATCACGTACAGTTCCCCTGGTATCAAAAGTGTGCAATATCGGTATGGCAACAATCGCCACAAAAATTTTGCTCGGACAGAAGCTCTCCGTTTTTAATCTGAAGAAGAGGACAATAAATCACTATGGAGTGAAGGAAGCTGTATTCCCATTCAATATGTTCCCGGCAATCGATCCTCTGCTTGGACCAGAAATGCGATCGACAGGTGAAGTACTTGGAATGGCTGATTCATATGGCATGGCGTTTTTCAAAGCGCAGGAGGCAACTTCAACCCCTCTTCCGGTAAACGGAACCGTCCTGATAACAATAGCTGACCGTGACAAGGATAAGATAATTGAAGCTGCACAAAATTTCAGGGATATGGGATTCAAAATACTGTCAACCGGAGGTACAAGGGACTTTCTTGCAAAGCACGGAATTGAAGCCACTCCCATTCTGAAGGTTCATGAAGGAAGGCCCAATATAGTTGATGCTATTAAAAACCATGAAATAGACCTGGTTGTCAATACACCGGCTGGCCGTCTCAGCGAATACGATGACTCCTATATAAGGAAGAATGCCATCAAATACAAAATCCCTTATATTACTACCACCTCTGCAGCTCTCTCCTCTGCCAAAGGTATCAGAGAGAGGCAGAATGGTGAATATAAAGTAAAGTCATTACAGGACTATCATTCTGAAATTGTGGACTGAAGTGAGGTATTAAACATAACCCCACATCTTCATAATCTCAAGGTCTTTTTTGACACATTCCATAGGTGTCTTGCCCTGGTATGACTCCTGTTCAATTATATATACCTGGGCACCACCTATCTTTGTAGCAAGGTCAGTAACCTCTCTGGTATTTACAATTCCTTCTCCTATGATGGTGCTCTCATATTTTTCATCGCTGCCTGCCGGTGCCTCAATTTCATCCTTAACATGAAGGTTTTCAAACCTTCCCGGATACTGTTTAACCACATCGAGTGCAATTGCACCTCCATTGTAAAGGTTTCCCATATCAAGCTGAACAACAACAAGCTTAGGATCCATACTCTTCATCATGATATCGAATAGTTTTTCACCATTAAGCGATTCAGCGAATTCAAACGAGTGGTTGTGGTAACCGAATTTCATACCCTGCTTGTTACACAGCTCTCCACACTTATTAAAAATATCCATATAACCTTTAAAATCCTCATACTTATTTCTCATGGTCATGTCCATCGAAGGGCTTACAACATATTTCTGGCCCAGGATTGCTGCATCATCAACAAGCTTTTCCCACGAATCAGAAAAATCCTTTTTCGAAGCATCCCAGTGGGTTTTTCCAAAAACAGTATGACCACTTACCATCTTTAGACCAAGATCGTCAAGTATCTTTCTGAATTCTTTTGGAGCATAGGTATAAAACTTACCATCCACATAATTGGCATGCTCTACATAAACATATCCCATTTTTGCCACTTCCTTAAGTGACCCCAGAGGGTCCTTCTTCATCTCATCGCGTATGGAGTAAAGCTGAAGCCCCACTATAGAAGTTTTAGGAGCCGAGGCAAATACCTGGTTCCTTAACAGGGCGGCACCGGCAGTGACCAGGGCCCCTGTTTTGATAAATGTTCTTCTTGAAGTTTTCATTAATCTGTTTTCTTTAAGTACTAACTATTCTATAATTACTTGAATATATGTTTTATAACATGTTTTTATGAAACTACTATTTATACATATTATTAATATCTGCCTGCGATAATTCAAGCATCAGGTTCCCTATTTTAGTAATAACGTCTTCATAGCACTTTTTAGCTTTATCAGGAGTAGCTTTCGATGGATTTCCTATACCGGTATCTTTGGTTATCTGGGTCCATTTTCTCTCAGCCCAGGCCCATTTTTCATTCAAAGCTTTAATTCTGAACTTTTTCCCCTCTCCTTTCCCTGCTTCAGTCAAAGGCAGTAAAAGCCCCGGGGCAATCAATTGCATCATGCTGGTCTCCATTTCATCAGCATGGCCTCCGCTCTCCTCGAAGTAATCAGAATTTTCAAAAGACTGGTACCAGTTGCAGCAGCATATGAACATCTTTGGAAACTTAAAGCCAAGCTCTCTTATTATCTGTTTAAAATCATTTCCCCCATGTCCGTTAAGTATCATAAACTTTAAAATACCATGACGGTTAAGTACATCAGCAACATCAGTAAGAACGGCCATCTGGGTGCTGGGATTCATATTAATATTCAGCTTAATATCAAGCTGACCTGTATTTACTCCAAAAGGAATTGTCGGCAGAACAATCACTTTACCACCCTTTTCCCATGCAAGTTTTGCTGAGTCCTTAGCAACACTTTCAACCATTATGTTATCGGTTGAATAGGGCAAATGATAGTTATGAGCCTCCGTGGCGCCCCATGGAAGAATGACCAGTTCGACTTTCAGTTCTTTAACAGTTTTCCAGTTGGACTCTGCTAATATGTATGGCTTCATTTTTCAGGCAATAATATTTATGAGTCTGACAGCCAAAGTTAGTAATTTATTCACTTTATCCTCTCAACCTCAACCCAGAAAGGGAATATACTTTTCGAGTCGACAAGGTAATAAGGCACAAGATCGCACTCCATTTCCGGGAAGTGGATCCCATTCATTTCGATCTCGACAGCCTGATCAATCGTGTTTATTTTCTGATTTATAAATGACCTGGTCTCCAGTATCATCTGCCCCTTGCCTTTTACCGGTTTCACAAACCTGAATTTCAGGTTATAATCTCCTTCGGTAAATCTGACCCGCCACTTTCCGTTCACCTCCTCCTGGTCCCATATGCCCCGCTCACCGTCAGCATCATTCCTGCTGAGAAAGAGAGGATTTTCATGATTGCTGCCCAGAACAGCATACGGAGGATCTGTCAGGTTGGGAGAATTGACCAATTCCTTAAATAACTTATCAAGATCATCTTTCAGGTTAATGGCAACGTCGGCTCTTTCCCCTACTATATTATTCTGTTCGTACGGGTCTTTTGATATGTCAAAAAGCTCAAACCCGTTAATGTCAGAATCATATGCTACATGCCCTGCAAGCTTATAGTTACCCTTCAGAAGAGCAACATTATTGTAGAATTCCGGATATTTTCTCGTCCAGTAGAAGAAAATCGGCCGGGTCTGCCATTCCCTGGTTTTCCCTGTTATTAAAGGTACAAGGCTTTTGCCATCAATAATCCTGTCAGTGGGTAATCCGGCGTGGCATAATTCAGCTATCGTTGGCATTATATCAATATATGCCGTGTTTATTCCCACTTCACCACTTTCTTTTAAAAGACCGGGGTATCTGATAAAACAAGGAACTCTGATACCTCCATTGTAAACTGAACCTTTGATGCCCCTCATTCCTGCAACATATCTACGTTGCTGTGGGCCGTTATCAGTCATGAAGACAACTATTGTATTCTCCGATAGTTTCAGATCTTCCAGCTTCCTGAGTAGCTTCCCGATGTTCTCATCGATGTTTGCTACCATTGCGTAGACCTTCCTTGCATCTTCCTTGTCTTTCTCGCTCATTGCCGGAAAGGGCCTTCCATCATGCTTAAACCCTTTTGAAGGATCGGTATCCCTGAATAAATCATAATACCTGTCAGGTACCTGGAGGGGAGTATGAGGAGCGTTAAATGAGAGATAGCAGAAGAAAGGAGAGCTATGGTTTCTCTCAATAAACTCAATAGCCTCATCAGCAAATATATCTGAACAATAGCCGGTATGTTTCTCCCGTTTCCCGTTGCTCCAAAGTACAGGATCAAAATAACTGCTGTCATTCCTGAACCAGGTGGTTATATCTCCTACCTGACCCATTCCTCCGGCAAGATGGATCAGAGATTCGTCAAAACCCTGGTCAACAGGCCGCGAGGGATAATTGTCACCAAGATGCCATTTGCCAAAAATACCGGTTGCATAACCCTCTTTCTTCAATATTTCTGCTATCGTGATCTCATCTGAAGCCATAATAGCTCCACCATTGTAAGTGTCGCGGATGCCTGTACGCAGTGAATAACGTCCTGTCATCAGGCCTGATCGTGTCGGAGCAGAAACGGGACAAACATAAAAGTTGTTAAGTCTGATACTCTGCCTTGCCAGATTATCAATAGCAGGAGTTTTAAGATGGGGATTCCCGGTAAATGAGAGGTCTCCGTAACCCTGGTCGTCGGTAATTATTATAACAACGTTCGGATGTTCTTTGGATTGAGCCGGACATAATGAGGACCCGGCCATAGCAATTGCTATAAGTCTGTATCGCATAAAAATATCCGTAGCTATTTTTGGGGATTCTTAAGTTCGCTTATCTGTTTGTCCCTTTCGTAAATGAGCTTTTCTTTTTCTGCAATGAGTTTACTCTTCTCAGAGATCTCATTTTCAAGCTGTGCAATATCCTGATTAAGTTTTTCGGTTTTCGCATTAAGCTTCGTTATGTCATCCTTTAAACCGGCAACCTGCTTATGGAGATCTGCCTTTTCAGCTTCCAGGCCTTTTATTATGGGCGTATAAATTGATTTTGAGTAAAACCAGGCTGTAACATATCCGATGCCGGCAGCAACAAGCAGCAGAGCCACAATGGTAATTACTGCTCCTGTTACAGATAGTGCGAGTTGTACAAATAATTGTGTCATGTTATTGTATTTTTATTGATATTTCTGTTCTTCTGTTCTTCGCTCTTCCCTCAGCTGTAATATAACCAGCAGCAGGTTCAGTTTCACCTTTTGATTCAATGATCATCTTGCTGCCGGCTATCCCCAGCGATTCAAGATACTTAGCCACATCCCGGGCCCGCTTAAGCCCAAGATCTTCATTATATTGAGGTTCTCCCACAAGGTCAGTGTGACCTGTAACTGACAACACTGAGGTCGGATATTTTTCAAGCCATCCCTTAAATGCACCAACGCTGTTATCAGTTTGCGGATCCGGTTTGAATCTGTAATCATTAAATTCAAAGTAGATCAGAAGTGTTGCAGGCATAGATGCTTTAAGCTGTGCCAAAGAATCTGCCGTGTTTGACTGAGGTTCAGGGATTGTCTGCATAGGAACCGGCTTTTTAATCACAGGCAGCAGAATATCATTGAAGAGCCATGCTGAAATAAAACACCAGATCACAAATGCAATAAACCCTGTTACAAGGATTCTCATTTTTTACATATGTTATTGTTATTACCAATTATAATTACCTACAAGTTAAGAAATAATTGTAAGATAGACTTCAGATAAGGTTAAAATTAAATCCCGAAAAAAATCAATGACACAGGATATTTCAGCTGATTACAGAAAGCTTGATATCGATACCCGGATCTATGATTTTTACAAACTGAAGTAATCATCTTATTCTTCTCAGGAGGTGTCCTCTGCTCCCGGAGGTCACCTTTTAAGTCTCCCTTAAACCGTTTATTAAAAATTGACTAACTTTAAGTTTTACTGGCAGAATCCATTAAAAGTGGGCTGATTGCTGATATGAAAATCGGAATAATAACTGACATACATGAAAATACCCTGCTGCTGCAGGAAGCACTTCGTATGATGTCAGTTAACAAATGTGATGAGATCGCCTGCCTGGGGGATATAGTTGGATATGATCGCAGGTTTTACAGATATGATGATTCCCGTAGCGGAAAGGAGTGCTTAAGGCTTATCAGATCGAACTGTAAATGGGTTACATCAGGAAATCATGACCTGTATGCGGCCCACATCTTCCCTTCATATTCAAACGGATTTTCTTATCCCGAAAACTGGTATGAGCTTGATCCTGTTCAAAGGAAAAATATTTCTGCAGGCAAGGTATGGTGTTATGAAGGCGAAGCCCCAAATGATCTTACAGAAGATGATATTCTGTTTTTACGAAAGATCCCCGAGTATATTATAGCTGAATATGGCGGATTCTCATGCCTGTTTACACATTATTTTGCACCTGATTTCACCGGTTCAACAACTACCTACATCGAACGCGGCTCTCAACTTAAATACCACTGGCAAACTCTCAGGGATTTTACTGTCAGATATTCCTTTTCCGGTCATTGCCATAGTCATTTTACAGGATTTGCTTACCATTCTGCCGGTTCATATTCAAAAGCCATTCATTCCTTTTCAGGGAATAAATTTAATCTGGGCAGGGAAATGGTAGCAGTAATATTACCACCTCTCTCGGGTGAAAAGGGCAGAAGAGGTTATTCAATACTTGATACGGAAAGTATGACTTTGAAAATTTTCACTTCACTTTAATTTGAACCAGGATAAATTATGCAGCAGTCAGAAGCAGGTCAGGGTAAAAAGCTCTTCTTCCTTAAAACAGATCTTCCCGCACTGTTTGCATTCATTCTTTTTGCAGGTTTGATCTTCATATATCTGATCCCCGGATTTGAGGATGCGATGATGGAAAGGAAAAGGACCCTGATAAAGGAAATGACATCATCAGCATACTCACTTCTTGATCATTATCATTCACTTGAATTAACAGGAGCCATGGAAAGTGAAAAGGCCAGGACTCAGGCAAAGAATGCTATTGGTTCCATCAGATACGGGGATCAGCTTAAGGACTATTTCTGGATTACCGACAGGGAACCTGTTATGGTTATACATCCATACAGACCCGACCTGAACGGGAAGGACCTTTCAGGATATCAGGATTCAAAGGGAAAACTCATTTTTGTTGAATTTGCCAGGGCGGTTTCCCCAACCGGCGAAAGCTATGTTGAGTATATGTGGCAGTGGAACGATGACTCTACCACAATTGTCCCAAAACTATCATATGTAAGACTGTTTGAACCATGGAACTGGATTATCGGAACCGGTATATATATTGAAGATGTCAGGACAGAAATAAGAAGGATGGAGTTCAGGGCACTGATTATTTCAGGTGTAATAGGCATTCTTATCATAATTTTATTATCTGTTATTACCCGGCAAAGTCACAGGATTGAACAGAAGAGGAGAAAGACCGAGGAGGATCTCTTCCATTCAAGGGAGCTTTACAGGACTCTTGCTGAAGCAACAACGGAAGGGATAATTATCTGGACAAATAGCGGAATTCAGGCCAATAAGACACTTTTAACCCTGCTCGGATATACTGAACAAGAGTTTAATAAAAAAACTGTGGATGATATTTTTGCATCCGTCGACATTGATTCCAGATTGGGCTCCGACCATGCTTACGAAGATCTTGGACTCCTCCAATTCGGGGAGTGTGAACTTAAGTCAGCTGATGGAACTCTGTTGAAAGCACATTCCGGGTACTCAAGGATACTGCTGGGGGATAATAAAGCCGTAGTCATTGTTATCCGGCCGGTAAAACAACAGGCAGCCGTGAAGGTTTTCAACCTTCCTCCGGAGATCCTGAAATCAATAGAAACAGGATTCTTCCGGATCAGCTTTGGCAGAAAAACCAGGTTTATTGATGCAACTGAACCGGCCTTGAGAATCCTGGGATTTGACAATATAAGTGACCTCCTGATGTACCAGGTTGAATCACTTTTCGTGAATCCGAAACAATTAAGAATACTTAAAAAAAGGCTTGCCTCAAAAATTTCCATCTCAGAAATGGTATTAACACTTAAAAAGAAATCCGGTGCCGGTTTTGAAGCAATTGTGAGTATAATGGTGTTAGACCAGAACTATCCCGAAGTTTGGTGTGAGGGTACTATCGAATATTTAACAGCTGTTGAACCAGTTGGTGAAGAATCCAATCCGGTACCGCCGAAGTATTATTTCTCGCTTATACAGAATGCTCCGGTAAGATCATTAATGAAAAGTCCGGTTGAATGCAGTTTCGATACATCTGCTTCAAAAGCGATGGAATATATGTTAGCGATTGATGCAGATGTTATTGTGGTAAATAATAACAAAGGTGTCCCCTGCGGAACTATTGATACCTCAACTATTGTAAAAAAACTTGTGAATGGGGAATCCGCAGGAACTGAAGTTGGCAAATGGGTGAGCTCTCCTCCTGAATTTATAAATTTAGACAAACCGTTGGCTCTTGCTATCGAAATTATATACAGCCACGGGAAAAAACCGCTGCTTGTAACTTCCTCTGATAACAAGCTGGAGGGTATCTTAACGGAACGTGAGATTCTGCGTATGGCATCACTTTCAGATGACCTTCTGCGAAATCTGACAAACAATGCAGCAACACTGAATGACTATAAAGAAGTCTCTTATATAATGAAACAGATGGCTGTTTCATTGATCCTGGGTAACATCGATCCACTTACAATCTCTTCTTTCATCTCAGGAACGGCCGATATGATTTGTGTTAAAGTCATAAAGATGTGCATTGATTCTTTGGGGCCTCCTCCATGCCGATTTGCTTTTATACAAACCGGGAGCGCCGGCAGAAGGGAACAGACACTGGTAACAGACCAGGATAACGGAATAATTTTTGAAGATTGCGACGGAGAATTATTGAACAATGCCCGGAGCTATTTTCCCAAACTAGGGAGGAAAATTAATGAGACGCTGGCAGCGGCAGGATATAATTTATGCAAAGGGAATAACATGGCGGGTAATCCGAACTGGTCGCAGCCTGTAAAGGTCTGGAAGGAATATTTTTCAGGCTGGATAAGGATCCCTGAACCTGTACGCCTTCTCGAAATGAGCATCTTCTTTGATTTCAGACATTGCTACGGAGATGATACATTAACAAGTGAACTCCGTGAGTACGTAAATAACAGCCTGGTAACAAACGACATCTATTTTCATCACCTGGCTTCTGCCCTGAAACATTTTCAACCCTCCCTGATCAGAACCGGTTCAGGCATAACTGACATAAAAAGGATCCTGATGCCACTTACCGGACTGATACGTCTGTACACCCTCAGATATGGTATCAGTGAATACTCTACAACTACAAGAATTCTGACTCTTCATAAAGGTGAATATTTTGATGCCGGATTGTTGCGTGAAACAATGAAATCACTAAAATTCCTGTCAAAGCTCAGATTCCGGCACCAGGCAGAGTGTATTTACGGTGAAAAAGAACCTGATAATCTTATCGATTTCAGCTTAGCCGGAGAAAACACACTTTACTTTGCCAACCTCGCCATCGGGAGCATAAATAATCTTATGCTGAAAGCCGGTAATGATTTTTATGCAACTGAAATCTAGAACCTGTAAATTGCACTCAGCAGCACTCTGACATTTGTAACACTCTTTGCATCAGCTACTTTACCATTACTCTGCATTGTACCATAGGCTGCAGAGGTTGTTTCAATCTCAGTCCCAAAGCTGACCTTCCCGCTGGTAAAAATTATCCTTGGAGAAATTCTGAAGACCCTGTCTATATTGCTGCCCCTGGAATAAACAGGACCAGTTATTTCATCCACTGAGCCAAGATTGAGGCAGTATCCTGAGAATAATCCTACGGTAACTTTACTCCCGTTTGTTGACATGTCAATCCAGAAGCTTGCAGTATTGAGAGTTGTATATTTCTTATCCTGCCGTAGAGGATCAGTAATTTCAGAAACACCATACCCTCCGATCATAAACAGATCTGTACCATTCTGTGTATAAGTACCCATCATGCTAACAGTAACAGGATTTGTTTTGATTCTGACTGTTGTAAATAACGCCATCGATCCAATTGTTGCATCTGTTTCATAGTTTGCAGTAGTTTTTACCTCTGGCCGGAGTTTTTTGTAATCTACTCCTCCCCAGGCTGTTACATTCTCACTTAAAGGAATTTTTGCCTGGAGATTGATCCCTGGAAGAGCACTGTTTCTCATATATTTATTGCTTGGGCCTTCTATACCTGTAGAGATAAAATCACGCTGCGAATATGCAGCTAACTGTACTGCAGCAGTTCCTGCTTTAAGAGTAATTCTTGCCTGTGGATTCCTGCTGAAAGGTGTAAAGGGTGCCCCCGTGTTGAAACTCAGGGTTCCCGGAAAGCTTTCGGACGGAAACATAGGATGCCAGTTCTGTCCAACCATAAGAGAAACATTACTCCAGTCGAGCTTTACAAATGCATGACGTAACCTGAAACCATTTATGTCGGTTTCACATGTCCCAAAAAACTCAGCTTCAATCACACCTGATGTTTTTGCTCCAAATGCATCAGGGCCATTAATATCGCCCTTCAGCCTTGACTGGATACTAAGAATATGGAAAGAAGGGCTAGCATTCAGATCATTCCCTTCCAGATCGGGAAGAACATTGTCAGGATAAAGATAAAAATGGCCCTCTCTGACTCCACACGACACCGGTGTCTGCCTTGTATCGTAAAAAATATCTGACTTAACAAATCCTGAAAACTTAATACCCCATTGAGGATCTGAACTCTGTGAATTTACATCGAGAAAAAAGGATGCTACCGTCATGTAAAAAATAAAGCTCTTTTTCATTTCTATCTGAATTTAATATATTCTTAATTTATTAGGCAATAGAATACTCTATGCCTCATTTTATAATTATCTGCTTCTTCTTTTTATCCGGAGGGAAAAGTGACTCCAGCAGAGTAGGCTTAACAGGTTCACCTCCCATAAGAACACTCAGATTGCTTTTTGCGGTCCTGTTGTCTTCCCATAATTCAAGAGCTTCCCGGAAACAGATAAGTGCGGAATCCTGCTTTTGTAAATGCCTGTAAATTGTACCTTTGTTGGTCATACTTACCGAAAGACGACGATCTGTTTCAATCTGAGCAGTAAGTATATTCTTAACTCTTCTTTCAAAAACCCTATCAAAATTAATTTTTTTAAACCGGGAATCATCTTCCAGCATTAACTGCCTGAGTTTCAAACTGATCTCTTCCGATGACAGATTGCCCCACTCGGCTTTCCAACGGTTGTAACATGTTATACTGCTGTCGCAGTAATTCCCTGAAAGGCCCAGCAGACTTAATTTCTCAGAGTTGCTTATTGTGCTGTCATAAATTGCCATTATCAACAAAGTACTGCTTTTATTATTATAGATAACCCCTATCTCAAATGAGCAGGCATAATCCGGCAATGATTTAAAAACAGCAGCTGCTGAATCCAGCACCGGGAAGGCATCAAAACCTGCCAGGCTCCCGGATACTTTTTCAAATTCAAGCAATATCTCCCTGGCCCTTGTTATCCTGGGATCCTCTGCCCTGTTTATCCTTCTGTAATAAAAGAAAGCAAAAAGCAGAGCCAGTAACGAAACTGAGAAGGTGATCGTAAGGATCACCTTCGTTCCTTTTGATACTATAAAAATTTCCCGTAATCGCATCAATTATGAACCTGTTCGGCTAGAAACTTTTTGATTTCCAGAGGAGTAGGTGTAGTAAATTTGGAAACAACAATATTTACAATTATCGAAATAGGAGCCCCGAACCAGGCAAAGTACCAGACATTCAGCCAGTATGATATAAACTCCTGACCCGGAAGCCTGCCACCACTTAAGCCTACAATAAAATATGTCAGCGCAATTGTTGTTACCATAATTCCGGCAAACAACCCTGCTTTTGCTCCTGCACGGTTCGATCCACTCCACCATATTCCGAGAAGGAATAAAGGGAAGATGGTGCAGGCAGCCATTGAAAATGCCACTGACACAAGCTGTGCAATCAGTCCAAGCTTGAGAAGTGCCACAATTGTAACTGCAAGTCCCATAATTACAGTTCCGATTCTTGCAATCTTCAGTTGTGTTTTAGGAGTAGATTCCGGATTAATCACTTTAACATACAGATCGTGAGAAAATGCAGATGCACCTGCCACAAGTAACCCTGAAACAGTTGAGAATGCCGCTGATATAGCCCCGGCAGCCAGCAATCCGACTATCAGACCATTAACTCCGCCAAGCTGTGCTGTATATACCACAATAGCATCTTTTGCAAGGGATCCGACTTCGGGATTCGAGGAGAGAAGCCTGCCAAATGTTGAATACGCAGGAGCTGTCCAGTAAACCAGGCAGATAAAGAATAATCCCCAGACAACAGACCATCTTGCATCAGTTACTTTGGGAACTACATAAAACCGCTGAATGACGTGAGGCAGACCGGCTGTTCCAACCATAAGGGAGAAACAGATAGCTACCCACTGAAAAAATGATGTGCCTGTCGAAGGATCCCAGGGCATTGCAAATTCCGGACTCGGAACTATAGCCAGATCATGCCCGTAAGCATTAAGAAGTGCTTCCCCTCCGGCAATATTTGGAGCAGCGATCCCTTGCACAATATCTGTAACAGCTGCTCCATAACCAACCTGTGGTATAAGCCAGAAATAGTCAAACTTAAATGCCATAACAAAAGTTGGTATCAGGAATGAGACAACAATTATAACATACTGGATCTGCATATTCTTGGTAGCACCTATCATTCCTGATATAAGGGTGTACAATAATACAACAGATGAACCTATTATAACTGCCCAGGTGTAATTCAGCCCAAGGATCCATTTGAACATCAATCCTATACCTCCGAATTGTCCGACACAATAGGCGAATGAAATCAGTATTGTAAAGATAGCGCTTACAATCCTCAGATTGCGTGAATAGTACCTGTCACCAATGAAATCAGGAGCAGTGTATTTACCATACTTTCTTATCTGTGCTGCCATCAGAATAAGAAGAAGTACATATCCTCCCGTCCATCCTACAACATACGCCAGGCCATTGTATCCAAAACCATACATCATACCTGCCATCCCCAAAACTGAGGCCGCACTCATCCAGTTTGAAGCAATTGCCATTCCGGAACCTACAGTTGATATTTTTCTGCCGGCAGCGTAATAGTCGGCCGGATCCTTTGCCCTGAAAAATATCCCTACCAGAACAAATGTTATCAATATGGCAATAAGGATAATTGCCGGACCCGTTTTGAAACTTCCCTCAAGCTGAGTAAGACTCTGCCCAAAACCATTCAGGAGGTTTGCAAGGGAAAGAAATATAATAAGATAAATTTTTTTCATATCTGTTATCATGTTTTTTATTCAACAACTCCCTGCTTCTTCAATCTCCACTCTATCAATATGTTATATACTATACACAAACCAATGAACAGGATAAGCAGGAAGACTGCCGTATAGAAATAATGGAAAGGAAAACCAAGAAATTTTGTATCGGTCAGTATTGACTGATTATGTGTCATATATAACTTCATAATATCTTCCAGCCCCTCAAATGACTTATCATTCAATGTCCCCGGATAATCACTTTTCAGAGTGTATTTAAAAATCTCCGACTCAAGTGTCCCTTTTTCAATCCCTGTAAATGGCGCTGTGATTACAACTATCGAATTCGACAGTTCTGAAATTCTCTTCTTCGTCGCCAGGAATTCCTGGTCCTTTAATGCCGGCAGCATTAACCGGAGAGATTCTATTTCAGAGATTGTGGAAGTAAGTGTTGCTCTAAGTTCCTCTGTAAGCATCTGACCAGAGAAGCAACTGATTACATCGGAAAGGACTTTCTGTTCATCTGTTTTAAGAGTACCCTTCCCTCTTGCCATTATGAGGGAATTAAGAAATGACTTTGCATCGTCTGCTGAAACCCGGCCTGTTTTAACTGCCGGCCACAGCTTCTCAAAAGTAACAAGTGCCTTCTCCGGAACCGGTTTCTCAATAGCACGGAGCAGGAACTGGAAACCGAACACAGCAACAATCCAGACCAGAAGCATGGTAAGAATGACATTCCTGTTCTTCCTTCCATGTACATTCCGGGGCCGGAAAATACTGAAATTGTAATTTTCTGAAGATTCCATAAGATCTTGATGGTTTAGGTATCGTTTTTAAATGCCAGCTAAAATAAAGAATATGTCTGTGCACTCTGCAATTAATATATTGCAATGTATCATTGATTTAAATCAACCTTTAGAATCAACTTTTGTGTATATTTGAAAACCTGATCAGTAAAATCTGATACATATATGAAAGTGACAACCAAAGTATCCTGTGAAATCTGTAAAAACAGATGCGACATATTTGAAGCAATAACACTGACAGGACGATCATTCGCAGGTGCAAAGACAATCCAGGCGCAATTAAGGAAGCACGAAAGGATATGCCGTCAGGGAGACTTTGTAACTCATGCAATATACCTTATGGATGGTACTGCCAAGCTTTTTATTGAGGGGATAAACAGTCATAATATCATCCTCTACTTAATGAAGCCGCCTGCATATATAGGACTTCTCTCTTTTTTTCAGAGTATAAGCTATACATACTCAGTTACAGCGCTTGAAGATGCAAGGATATGCATGGTTGATCTTGATTATCTGAAAGCGCTCTATCTGGAAAATAACGCTGTCCTCCTCAAACTGAACAAAGCTTTTGGAAAATCTGTGGCACTTATAATGAATAAGATAATTTGTTTGAATCAGAAGAATATACGTGGACGTATTGCAGAAAGTCTTTTATATCTGGCAGACTTCTACGGCAGCAACGAATATAGATTATCATTAACACGCAAAGAGCTGGGCGAGATGTCTGCAATCTCTGAAGAGAATACTGTCAGATTGCTGACTGAAATGCGTAAAGAAGGCATCATCAGTCTCGAAGGCAGGCAGGTAACAATAAATGACAAAAGTATTCTCCGGAAAATTTCAGATCTTGGATAAGTGTGATATCCGATTAACCATTATTTTTAAAAAGCTCTGTTTTAAATTTCTTCAGCAGTTCTTCCTCACTCTCCATATTTCTGATCCCCCCGATCAGAACCTCTTCCAGTATCTCTATTGCCCTGTCGTCAAATCCCACTTCAATAGCAAACCTCCTGAGCAATCGTAATTCATCATCATTAATTACATCATCAGCAAGCATCATCTCAGCAATGTAGAAGAGATCCTCGAACTTATCATCAAGACTATAGGGAGGATGGTATTGATGATCTTTTTCTTTTTCGATCAGGTTATCAATCTCAGCATCTGTCAATCCGAATCTGCGACCCTCCTTATGAAGTATAGCCATTTCCTGCCGATCAATTTTACCGTCAGCCCGGGCAACCTGGATGAGGTGCAGATAATGTACCTTCGGTACCTTAATTCCATGATAAGTAGTGAAATCTGAAAAGCTCATAAATTGTTTCTTTTTTTATCATTTATCCTATTAGTAACACCATTCCATGTTCTTTTGTTTAATGCTTCAGATCTTTGGAAACGGAGCCGGAAAGTTATTAATAAAAATGAAATATTTCAAGAATATGAAATCCCGCATCAAGTCGGGATTTGTTATTCAGCATTGATCCTTTCTGTCCAGAAATCATTGAAACTGCGTGCCGGCTCCTCACAAAGATATACTGCAGTGCGGTATTCCCTTGAATGCGGATTAGAGATACTCCCTACCATTGTTATCCTGGAGAACAGCGCCCTTACATCTTCACCCGGTTCCTCATCATTAATGTAAAGAACCGATTTAATATCAGGCTCAAACTGCCGGGGTATCCAGTACTGAAAACTCTCACTGAAACTTATTGCTTCAGGGAGACCGTATTTCTTCCCGATAACCGTAATTGCCCCTGCCTGTCCGTAATTTTCTCCATATATAAAACATGCACCTTTATCTCTGACCATCCGGTATGCAGAATCTGCAACAGTTGTCAGCTCCACCCACCCGAGCATATCGGCATAATCCTGCGGTAATGAATGAATAGTCCCATCTTCAAATCTACGACCCAGGTCGATCCCTAACTTGTCTTCCTGAAATTCAAAATATTTAATTAAACCAGGTGTCTTGAATACAGGGATGCCAATTGGAACAACGGGTAAGGTAACCAGGATAAGGATAACAATAAAAAGTATCCTCTTCCATATTTCCGATAACCATTGTTCGTATGCAACTGCCCCTGATGCAATAAGCAAAGGGAATACTCCCAGAGTATAATAACTTTTACCTTTAAGGAGCAAAAGTCCTCCTATTACAAAAAGTGCCAGCCAACCAAGGAATCTGTAACTCTTCAATTTGTCTGATGTAAGTAAAAAAATCAGACCGGCAACAGTAAAAAAAGATCCGGCGAACGGCATGATAAGCTGCTCCGTAAGGAAAAGGGGTGCATCCGTATGAACAAGCTGTGTATCATAGAGTTCAGACATATGATTAAAAACTGGGAATCCCCTGTAAAATTGCCATATAAGGTTGGGCAGAAAGACCAGTAATCCTGCTGCCAGTCCTGCCAAAAATTTTCTTTCCAGAAAAACATAACGGTGTTTTGTGAAAGGAATCATTGCGAAGAGTCCTGCAAGAAGCAATACTGTAAGGTATTTATTCAGCAGGGCCAGTCCTGAAAAAATACCAAGAAGAATAAGAATATTGCCATTATTTGAATTAATATATTTTATTACCAGAAAGATAATTAGTGTCCAAAGAAATATCTCGATATGGACCGGCTGAAAAAGAAAATAGGTACGCTGGAAGAAGATCGAAATCATCAGTCCGACTGATGACAGGAAGGCAGCATATTTTGAACCGCCAAGCTCCCTGGTAACAGAAGCCACAAGAATTATCAGGGCTCCGCCCAAAAGAGCAGGAAAGAGTCTCACTGCAAAAACAGAATATCCAAAAATACTCTGCATGATCCAGGCAATCCACCCCGTAAGGGGAGGAACCGAGGCATACCCTGCAGCCGGATGCATTCCGAGGGAGAAATACAACAATTCATCTCTGTGGTATTCAAGATTGTTAATGATAATAAGGTGAATGAATATGCTTATGAGAGCCATCATGGGGATCAGCGGATCCTTTGTAACAGTAAGGATTGAATTCTTCATCCCACAAGTTATGAAAGAAAAACTTTTCGTACAAGAAGGCAATAGTTGCATAAAATGAAAATTTTAACCTTTTTTAATATGCCGGTCAGAACAAATGAATATGCAAGGTGTTATATTTGTATGCAAAATTTACTTACTTTTGCATTTAATGAAAGGCAGTAGAACCATATTATCAATAACATCAGGTTTTCTGATCATACTTTTAATGATCGGAAGCACCGGAGCAGTTATTGTTAAACACACCTGCATTTCATGCGGATTATCAGATCTACACACTGAAATATTTTCTTCAGTCCACACACAACATTCCTGTGATTGTGAAAAGGATAAATCATCATGCCATAATCATGAAGAGGAGGCCTTGCAGAATAACTGCTGTACTTTCATCTCTGAAAAATTATCTCTTAAAGAATATAATCAGACAACACCGGTCAATCTTTCAGTTGTTTTAATTCCGGCTTCACCTGCTCAGTTTTTGTCTTATGATGATCCCCCGGAAAAACCATCTTCCACTTTTGAAATCCGGAATAAACATGGAGGAAGGGATATACTCAGATCCAACTGCCAGTTAACCATTTGATCAATCATCCTGTTTTCAGGTAGATACCTGACTACTTACTTTTTACACAAATTATTGTGTATCACTTTATTATTTACAGGATGAATAGATTATTTCATATATTATTTACATTAATGATTTTTATTCCGGCATTTCTGAACGGACAGAATAGTATCGAAGGAAAAGTATTTGATCCTGAGGATAAGGATGAGACGGGTTTGCCTGGTGCCAGTATTATATGGGCAGGTACAGTTACAGGTACTTCAACCAATGCAGCCGGCTACTTTAAGCTGAAAAGAAGCCGGGAAACAGATAAGCTTGTGATTAGTTTCATCGGTTATAAGAGCGATACCATAACAGTCGGAAAGGACGATGAATATATAATTACAAGCCTTATCAAGGGCAACGAACTGGAGGAGGTACTTGTATTCGGAAAAGCACCGGGGGCACATATCAGCAGAACTGATCCGGTACTGACAGTAAATATTACAGGCGCAGAACTCCGAAAAGCTGCCTGCTGTAATCTTTCTGAAAGTTTTGAAACAAGTGCATCGGTGGATGTGAACTACACCGATGCTGCAACGGGCGCCAAACAGATACAACTGCTCGGACTTGCTGGCAATTACACTCAGATACTGACCGAGAATGTACCTTCAATGTACGGACTCTCATCAGCTTATGGTTTGAACTACATACCCGGACCCTGGATGGAATCGATTCAGGTTGCCAAAGGAACATCTTCCGTAAGGAATGGCTATGAATCAATTGCCGGCCAGATAAATGTTGAATACAAGAAACCTGCTGCAAGTGAAAAAATTTATGTAAATGGCTTCTTAAGTGATGCAGGCCGGCAGGAGATCAATGCAAACGCTTCACTCATCCTGAATGATAAGCTAAGCACGATGATACTTGCCCATGCCGAGAACCAGAGCGGCATGAGCGACCATAACCACGATGGTTTCAGGGATGAGCCTGATATAAGGCAGTACCACTTTGTGAACAGGTGGGATTACCTTACAAATGGAGGTGATATCCGGGTTGGAGTTAACTATCTCGAAGAGGAAAGGATCGGTGGCCAGCTTGCATATAAAAGAAATAATACCGACACCTGGACCGACGCTTTCGGAATAGATATTAAATCGAAGAGGTTTGAGGCTTTTGCAAAAGCCGGGGTTCTGTTTACCGAAAACAAGAGCATGTCGGTAGGATGGATCCAGAATGTTTCATTACACGATCAGAATTCATTCTTTGGCCTGAAGAAATACGATGCTTCACAGAAAAGCTATTACTCAAACCTTCTTTACCAGTGGAATCCTCTGTTCGGAAGACATACTATCGATGCCGGAATAAGTTACAAGTATGATCTTTATAATGAACAGCTCAATACAAACCCATTCGACAAAAAGGAGTCAGTGCCGGGAGCTTTTGTACAATATACATATGCTGATACATCAAAAATAACAATTGTTGCAGGGATAAGAACTGATCATCATAACCTGTATGGTAACCTGTTTACACCAAGGTTGCATGTGAGATATGAAATTATTCACGGATTGATACTGAGAGCTTCGGCAGGTAAAGGTTATCGGTCGGCCAATATACTTGCTGAAAATGCTTTCATGCTTGCCAGCAGCCGTGATATGATAATCGCAGGTGACCTTAAAATTGAGGAAGCATGGAACTCAGGCATAAGCCTTTCCGGTCATGTGAATGTATTTGGGAAAGAGATAAAGCTATCTACAGAATTCTTCCATACCAACTTTGTTAATCAGATCATTACTGATCTCGATGCTGATGTTGATGAAGTAAGATTCTATAACCTGAATGGCAGATCTTTTTCAAATGTACTTCAGTTTGAAGCATCAGTTCAGCCAGTTCAGGGATTTGATCTTCTGGCTGCCTGGAGGATAAATGATGTTATGATGACAATAGATGATGTACTCAGAACAAAGCCACTTGCAAGCCGTTATAAAGGTCTGTTCACGGCTTCATATCTGACCCGTTTGCGTAAATGGCAGTTTGACTATACCCTGCAGATCAATGGCCCTGGCAGGATACCTTCAACAATTTCCAATCCGGAAGCATACAGGATGCCGGATTCCTATAATCCTTTCCCTGTCATGAATGGACAGATTACAAGAAATTTCAGGAAAATGCATATCTATGCCGGGGTTGAAAATATATTTAATTTCACTCAGGAGATGGCAATAATTGATGCTAATGATCCATTTGGTGAATACTTCGACTCAAGCCTGATCTGGGGGCCGGTACATGGAAGGAAAATATATGCAGGACTCAGGTTCTTTCTGAACAGAGATATATAATTTACTGCGGGCGCAGGCTGAGGAGCGAAGCGACGAAGTCCCGCATAGCGGGAGCGCAGGGTTAATTGGTTAAAAAATAGTTTTTAAATATTAAATCATAATTGAAATGAAAAAAATAAGAGACTTATTAGCAGTGATCGTTCTGATTACACTTCCTTTTGCAGTAAATGCACAGCAGAAATCAAAATCTACAGAAACAGTTAAATACAAAACCTCAATCGACTGCCAGGAATGTGTGGATAAGATAATGACAAATCTTCCGCAGGAGAAAGGGATAAAAGATGTTAAATGCGATCTTAATACCAAAGAGGTTACAGTAGTTTATCAGAAAGAAAAGAATAATCCTGAAGAGATTAAGAAATCAATTGAAAAGCTGGGATATACTGCTAAGCAAACTCCTGCTGAAAGCGGGGAGAACCTAAAGAAGTAACAATCCTTCAAAATTTGATCTTATCTGGTCCCTCAGGGAATCGACTGATATTCCGAGATCATCTGCAACCGTCCTGTAGATCTCTCTTATATCAGCTCCGCTACCATCAGTTTCAAGGAAGATCCTGTTAACGGGAAGGGAACGTACAAGCATAGTGGCTTCAGGACGAACAATAAAATCAAACCAGAATGAGATATACATGTTTCGCGAAATAAGTTGCATGGCTAACTCTTTCTTTCCCCTGAACCCATGGATCAGCCATGGCATCTGTGGGTTAACTCTTTTGTGAGCTGCCATCAGTTCGTCCCATGCTTTTACACAATGAATTACCAGGGGTTTCCCGGTCTCTTCCGAAATTGCAACCTGCTCTGCAAATGTCCTGTTCTGAAGGTCCATAGCAGGCCCCTTAAGTTTGTCAAACCCTGCTTCCCCTATGGCTGCAATCGATATATCTGATACATTTTGCCTCACAAAATCAATTAAAACATCATGATTGGTTTCATTCAGGAACCAGGGATGAATTCCAAGAGAATGTATCATACCTTTTTCATTTCCGGGAAGCGTCTCTTCGTGTGCCATCAGGTTATCGAGGATGAAAACCCCCTCTTCAGGCCTTGAATCGTGATTATGAATATCAATATAGTCCCCGGGTTGAGGAAGATTCATTTTGATATATTTCCAATTACAGCAATTCCTTTATCAATACGCTGAAGGGTCTCATCTTTTCCTATCCAGCTTATAATATCAAACATATGAGGACCTCGCGATGCTCCCACAATAACCAGTCTGAAAGCATTCATTATAGCGCCCGTATTGTATCCATTATTCTCTATCCACGACTTGACAACACCCTCTGTCGAAGCAACAGAAAAATCTTCGCATTCTTCAAGAACTGCCCTTAATTCCATCAGCCGGGCCGGAGTATCGTCTTTCCACCTTTTCTTTATTACCTCCTGATCATATAATTCAGGGGCTTTGAAAAAGTAGTCAGTCTGATCCCATATTTCCTTAACAAAATTCACTCTCTCCTTGACCAGTGCTATCAGAGTTTCTAATCTTACAATATCAAAATGAAATCCCTTTGCCCGCAGAAATTCCCTGAATTCAATGGCAATCTGGTCATCCGGCTTTGTCTGCAAATACTGGTGATTAAACCATTTAGCCTTTTCCGGATCAAATCTGGATCCTGATTTTCCTACCCGTTCAATTGTGAAAGCTTCTATGAGCTGATCCATTGAGAATATCTCCTGCTCCGTCCCCGGATTCCACCCAAGCAGTGCAATCATATTGACAAATGCATCGGGATAATAACCCTCTTCCCTGTATCCTTTAGCTGTCTCACCGTATGGCCAGAAAACCGGGAAAACCGGAAAACCCATCTTATCCCCATCCCGCTTGCTAAGCTTTCCCTTTCCGTCAGGTTTAAGCAGAAGAGGCAGGTGTGCAAACCTGGGCGGGTCCCATTTAAAGGATCGATAGAGCATAAAATGCAGAGGAAGTGATGGAAGCCATTCCTCTCCTCTTATAACATGGCTTATCTTCATCAGATGATCATCGACAAGATGTGCAAGATGGTAAGTAGGCATCCCGTCAGATTTGTACAAAACCTTATCATCAAGTGTAGAGGTATTTACAACTATATCTCCTCTTATAAGGTCATCAAAATGAATATCTTCATTAAGCGGCATTTTATACCTTATTACAAAAGGATCTCCATTTTCCAGTTTTGATTTCCAGTCAGCTTCAGCAAGTGATAAGGAATTATTCAGTTTCGCCCGTATATATCCGTTATAAATAAAGGTATTACCGGCATTTTCAGATTCTCTCCTTAGTATTTCCAGTTCTTCCGGAGTATCAAAAGCATAATATGCATCTCCTGATTCTATCAGCATATCAGCATATTGTCTGTATATCGCTTTTCTGTCGCTCTGTCTGTATGGTCCGTATTCACCTCCCTCATAAATTCCCTCATCGATCTTAATACCGCACCATTTCAGTGAATCAATAATATAATCTTCAGCTCCCTCAACAAACCTTGTCTGATCAGTATCCTCTATCCTGAGAATAAAAGTACCTCCGTTCTTTTTTGCAAACAGATAATTATACAGAGCTGTCCTTACACCTCCTATATGAAGCGGCCCTGTGGGGCTTGGAGCAAATCGCACTCTTACTTCTGACATAATGAAATTCTGAATTGTTTTTAATCAATGTGCAAAGATATGCAAACCATATAACATACAATACTATAACGAAAATCAGGTTTTGTGGAAGAGAAATGTATTAATTTAGCAGAATTCTATTATCATCCCTCTATGAAAAAAATGAAAGCTCTTGTCAAAGCCAGGCCGGAAAAAGGCTTATGGATGCAGGAAGTACCTGTACCCGAACCTGGCCTGAATGACGTTATCATTAAGGTAAAAAAATCTGCCATCTGCGGTACCGATCTGCATATTTATGAATGGGATCACTGGGCACAGAAAACCATTAAAACACCAATGGTTATAGGTCATGAATACATGGGATATATTGAAAAAATGGGAGCCGGAGTCCCTAATCTGAAATTAGGTGAGAGAGTTACAGGAGAGGGGCATCTGGCATGCGGGCATTGTCGTAACTGCCGCCGGGGTAAAGAGCACGTATGTGAAAATACCATTGGAATAGGAGTAAATACCGACGGATCATTTGCTGAATATGTAAAGATCCCTGCACAAAATGTCATACCTCTTGACCATCGCATCCCGGATGAATGGGCCGCTATAATGGACCCATTCGGAAATGCTACTCATACTGCACTTTCTTTTCCTCTGCTGGGGGAAGATGTTCTGATTACCGGATCAGGATTGATTGGCAGTATGGCCGTTGCAATTGCAAAATTTGCAGGAGCAAGATTCATTGTTGCCAGCGATCTTAGTGACTACCGCCTTGAAATTGCAAAAAAAATGGGTGCCACTCTTACAATTAATCCTTCAAAGGGGAATAAGATATCTGATGCTCTTAAAAAACTGGGAATGAGAGGTTTTGATATTGGCCTTGAGATGTCAGGCTCACCAAAGGCTTTCGTTGAGATGATCAGCTGCATGTACAACGGATCAAGCATTTCACTTCTGGGTATTCTCCCCTCCAATTTCGAAGTGCCCTGGAGCGATATAATCTTTAAGGCAATTACTCTGAAAGGAATATACGGAAGGGAGATGTGGGAAACATGGTACAAAATGGAACAGATGATAATCGGAGGAATCGATCTTAATCCGGTTATCACTCACCGCTTCCATATCGACGAATTCCAGAAAGGCTTCGATGCCATGGAAGAAGGAAACTGCGGTAAAGTAATCCTAAGTTGGGACTGATTTAAATAAGACAATAGATATGTATAACGAATACAAGAAGCATCTCGATAGTACTTTAAACGAGATCAGGGAGGCTGGTCTCTTTAAGAACGAACGCATTATCGTTTCACCTCAGGGTGCAGAGATTGAACTGAATACCGGTCAGAAGGTGCTGAACTTCTGCTCAAACAACTACCTCGGACTGTCAAACAACAAATCATTAATTGCTGCAGCTAAATCTTCGCTTGATGATCATGGCTACGGAATGTCGTCTGTGAGGTTTATCTGCGGGACTACTGATCTTCATAAAGAACTTGAAAAAAAGATTGCTGAATTCTTCAATACGGAAGATACCATACTGTATGCTGCCTGCTTTGATGCCAACGGAGGTGTCTTTGAACCATTACTTTCTGAAGAGGATGCAATTATCTCAGATTCACTCAACCACGCATCAATAATTGATGGCGTGCGTCTGTGCAAAGCTCAGCGCTACAGGTATCAGAATGCCGACATTGAGGACCTTGAGAAACAACTGCAACTGGCTCAGGCACAGAGATTCAGACTTATTGTTACAGATGGCGTTTTCTCAATGGACGGAAATGTTGCTCCTCTCGACAGAATATTTGACCTGGCAAACAAATATAACGCCATGATCATGGTTGATGAATCGCACTCGGCAGGCGTTGTTGGCAATACAGGAAGAGGAATTACTGAATTATATGACCTTAAAGGTAAAATAGAAATCATTACAGGTACTCTTGGAAAAGCATTCGGGGGGGCAATTGGCGGTTTTACCACCGGGAAAAAGGAGATAACAGACCTGCTCAGGCAAAGATCGCGTCCTTACCTTTTTTCAAATTCAATCCCTCCGCTTGTTGCTGCAGCCGGTATCCGCATGATTGAAATGATGACAGAAACAAACACACTTCAGGACAAGCTGCACAGGAATTCTGATTATTTCATTTCCGGTATGAAGAAGCTGGGATTTGACTTAAAGCCTACAAAATCGGCTATTTGCGCTGTCATGCTTTATGACGCTAAATTATCCCAGGAGTTCGCTGCAAAGCTACTGAATGAAGGGATTTATGTTATAGGTTTCTATTATCCCGTTGTTCCAAAAGGTCAGGCAAGAATCAGAGTTCAGCTTTCGGCAGGACATGAGAACGAACACCTTGATAAGGCGCTTAAAGCCTTTGAGAAGATCGGAAAAGAACTTGGAGTCTTAAAATAAACATCTGATTGATGAATAAGTACATTTTCCCGGTTTATCGGATCCTGGTTCCAAAACCGTTAAGGACAATAATCCTTAAGAAATCTCTCAGGAAAAAAATTATCGCCCATTACTCATCACTCCCTGAAGACGATGTTAATGATGAACACAGGGAAATAATGAAATACCTTGAGTCGAACGAGGTAAGAATTTTTCCATACCCTTTTCATGATGATTATTCCCCCGAAAAGATAGAAGTCCTGTACGATCCGGAAAATAAAATGAGATATGTAATGCAGGATGATAAAAGACTGTACTTTAAGCGGAGGTGGGGGGCAAAGAGGATCCGGCAGGCATATTCAGATCTTTCGAGGGAGCAGGATATTAAAAGTCCCCACAGATACCTGACAGACTCATTCACAATCAACAACGATGATGTTTTAGCCGATATCGGAGCTGCGGAAGGTAATTTCAGCCTTTCTGTTATCGACATTGTTAAAAAAATATATCTTTTTGAATACGACAGGGAATGGGATGAAGCATTAAGGGCAACTTTTGCTCCATGGAGCGATAAAGTTGAGATAGTAAATAAGTATGTCTCCGATTTTAATGATGATTCGCACATAACCCTGGATGGTTTTTACGAACAGAAGAAGGACCTTACTTTCCTCAAGATCGATGTTGATGGCGCAGAATCAATAGTACTTAACAGTTGCAACACAATTTTTAATTCAGGAACACCCTTTAGAGTAGCTCTGTGTACATATCATAAGAATAATGATGAAGAAGACTTTACGTCGCTTCTGAAGAAACACCAATTCAGTGTTACTCCCTCAGAAGGGTATATGATTAACTATTACGACAAGAAGCTGAAATCACCTTATCTGAGAAGAGGATTAATAAGAGCTGTCAGGTGATTATCCGCATTTTGAAGTACCGCAATCTCTGCAAATAAGGCATCCCTCCTCATAAACCAAGTTCTCTGAACCGCATTCCCCACATTTGCCTTTTGCCTTTGTCCCGTTAGGGATATATTTCTTGAGCGCCATTTCCACCCCGTTTTTCCAGTTATTGATCGACTCACTGTCGAGCCTTAATGATTCTACAAGGATTACTACATCGGCAATCGGCATTTCATGGCGCAGAACTCCGGATATCAGTTTGGCATAGTTCCAGAACTCAGGCTTGAACATATGAGACAAACCTTCAATATTCTTCCTGTATCCATATTTATCGGTATACTGAAAATCATATCGTGTTTTATTGCCATCCTCTTTCACCTTTATAATCTTGCCTTTCACAATGCTCTTAGGGATCGGGAATACCTCATCATCGGCAAGACCTGTGAATATTTCATAAGGCCGGCTGTCTTTCAGTCCGACAAATGCGACCCATTTTTCCTCATTAATGCTGAATCTGATCACGTCAGCATCAAGTACTTTGGGTCTTTTTGGTCTTTCGGAGCGCACCTCAGTTTTTCCGGCAATAAGAACTCCGCTTCTTGAACCGTCGCGATACACCGTTGCCCCTTTGCATCCCGATTTCCAGGCAGTCAGATAGAGATCACTCACAAGTTCCTCTTTCGCATCCGATGGCAGATTTATTGTTACGCTTATAGAATGATCCACCCATTTCTGTATTGCTCCCTGCATTCTCACCTTGGCGATCCAGTCAACATCATTTGCTGTTGCTTTAGAATAGGGTGATTTTGCGATGATTTCTTCTATTTCTGTATCGCCCATACGTGTGACCTGATCAGGATCATACCCGTTAAGCCTCAGCCAGTCTACGAATTTATGGTGGAATACATTGAATTCTTCCCATGAATCTCCAACCTCATCTTTGAATGTAACTTTTACATCCTTATCATTGGGGTTAACTTTTCTTCTTCTCTTGTAGAAAGTTGAGAAAATAGGTTCTATCCCCGAGGTTGTCTGTGTCATAAGGCTGGTAGTCCCGGTCGGAGCAATTGTCAGAAGAGCAATATTCCTTCTTCCGAATTTAACCATGTTGTTATACATAACAGGATCTGCCTCTTTCATCCTTAGTATAAAAGGATTATTGGCTTCCCTCTCAGCATCATATATTGTGAACGGGCCTCTTTCCTTTGCCAGGTATGTTGAGGATTTGTAGGCTTCAAGTGCCAGGGTTTTATGAATCCCTACCGAGAATTCCGTAGCCTCATCACTTCCATACCTCAATCCCAGCGCTGCCAGCATGTCGCCTTCCGCAGTTATACCTATCCCTGTCCTTCTTCCCTGTCCGCATTTCTCTTTTATGTTGGTCCAGAGGTTTCTTTCAACTCTTTTTAGCTCCTCCTTCTCCGGATCTGCATCGATCTTTGCAAGAATTGAATCGATCTTTTCCATCTCAAGGTCAATGATATCATCCATCATTCTTTGTGCCAGCCCGACATGCTCTTTATAGAGTTCAAAATCGAATTCAGCCTTCTTTGTGAAAGGATCATTTACATAGCTGTAGAGGTTAATGGCAAGCAGACGGCAGCTGTCATAAGGGCATAAAGGTATCTCACCGCACGGGTTTGTTGATACTGTTTCAAACCCCCGGTCAGCATAACAGTCGGGAACGCTCTCCTTTATTATTGTATCCCAGAAAAGCACCCCGGGTTCGGCTGACTTCCAGGCATTATGGATTATTTTATTCCACAACTGCAGAGCATCAATGTCCTTTGAATACTTTGGATTTGGTGAACCGATAGGGTATTCCTGCCTGAAGATAGTTTTACCTTCAACAGCTTTCATAAAATCGTCTGTAAGCTTTACTGATACATTAGCACCGGTAACTTTTCCGCTTTCAAGTTTTGCATCGATAAATTTTCCGGAATCGGGATGCTTAATGGAAATGGAAAGCATTAAAGCGCCTCTTCTTCCATCCTGTGCAACCTCCCTTGTAGAATTCGAATAGCGTTCCATGAAAGGAACGACACCGGTTGATGTGAGCGCGCTGTTCAGCACAGGTGTACCCTTTGGCCTGATATGTGAAAGGTCATGACCTACACCTCCGCGCCGCTTCATAAGCTGCACCTGCTCCTGGTCTATCTTCATTATTCCTCCGTAAGAATCGGCCAATCCTTCATTACCAATTACGAAACAGTTCGATAATGATGCTATCTGATAATCATTGCCTATTCCTGTCATTGGACCACCCTGGGGAACGATATATTTAAAGTCTTTTAATACACTGTAAATAAGTTCCTCTGAAAGCGGATTTTTGTATTTCTTTTCAATACGGTGTATCTCCCGGGCAATCCTGCGATGCATGTCATCAGGTGATTTTTCAAACAGATTTCCGTATGAGTCCTTCAGTGCATACTTATTTGCCCATACCCGTGCTGCAAGCTCATCACCTTTGAAGTATTCAATGCTGGCTTCAACGGCTTCATCATGTGAATATGTTTTTTTCCCATTCACTTCACGTTTCTTTTCAACCCCGGGTGTTGACTTCTCTTTTTTGATTTTTTCAGCAGCGACAGCAGGCTCCTGGACAAATAATTCTTCCATACAATTTGTTATGTTCTGATTTTAATACGATTACAAGGCCCCTGATTTCCGAAGCAGGTAATTGCTAAATTAAACAAGTGTAAAACCCAATGCAAGAGTAAAAATTTAAGTTTATTAACATTAGGTAGTGTAGTTATTAACTATTACACTAATCTCTGATAATGAGGCCATTACATTTATATAAGTTTGTTAAAGAATTAACACAAAAAGGATTAGAGAGAGGCAGACAAAATTGTTAATAAGTCAATACTCCTGTTTTGAGCGGTTTATAGTCCCATGAAAACATAACTATTTGATAAGTAGCAAATAAGAGAATTATTTATTGTAAATTTGGGTGTCTCTC
>MENI01000026.1:0-166522 GCA_001768195.1 Bacteroidetes bacterium GWA2_40_15
CGCAAACATGAACTATTCAGGAGAAAAATTCAGGACAACCTCGATATGCTGATGGTTTATGGCTATGTTTATCAATCTTCTTAAAAGTATGAATCTTTCACCACATGCTGTACCGGCAAGTAATGTTTGCTTTGTCCGGTCACAACGCGAAAGAAATATTTCTGAAAAACTCTTTGAATATGCTGAACTTTGTTGGCCACTTCATGAAAGGTAGTTCAACGATGGTGTTCACAGGTGGTGGAAGGGGATTGAACAATGATTCGTTTAATACGGTACGAATAAGCCTGGTAGCCTATTAGCCAATATTGGCTCTGCGCTCTCTGCTAAAAAAACAATAAATGATGAAAAAATTATTCGCAATTATTTATGGTGTATTGCTTTACGTTTCACTGCCTGCACAATCTTTTGAATGGGGAACCGCGAAGCCTGAGGAAGCTGGATTCTCATCCGGGAAGATGAATATCATGAGGGACTCGCTTGCCGCACACGGCACGGTAATGTTCCTGGTGATCCGGAATGACAAGATCGTAATGGAATGGTTTGCCCCGGGATGGGATAAAACCAGACAGCATTATACTGCGTCCCTTTCGAAAGCTCTTGTTGGGGGAATGTCACTTCTTGTTGCGATTAATGATGGGAGACTGAAGGCTGACGATCCTGCCTGCAAATATATTACGGAATGGAAAAATAATCCCTTGAAATCACAGATAACCATTCGCCATCTTGCCACGCACAGTTCGGGTGTTGAGGATGCCGAGCTGAACGATAAGGACATTGAATATATTAAGGCAAACGGGATCGTCATGAAGGACAAACATATGGATCTCCCGGGCTGGAAAGGTCAATTCTGGAGACAGGATCCGGATCCATTTACCATATCAAGGGATTCAGCACCGGTAATTTTTACACCGGGGACATCCTTCCGGTATTCAAATCCGGGGATGGCACTGCTTTCGTATGCAATTACATCAAGCTACCGGGGAACAGGTGTAAAGGATATAAGGTCCCTGTTGGCAGAGAGAGTATTCAAGCCTATCGGGATCAAAGATAATGAATGGAGTATTGGCTATGGGAAGACTTACAATATCAGCGGACTGAATATTGTCCCCAACTGGGGCGGCGGAAATTTCACCCCAGGGGCGACGGCACGCATCGGAAGGCTGATGCTCAGGAAAGGTAACTGGGAGGGTAAACAGCTGCTGGATTCCGTTTCTGTTGAGACAATGACAAAATGGGCAGGAACACCGGTTCCCGGGAGAAATGAAAAAAGTCCGTTCCCTGGAAGCGGTCTCGCATGGTACACGAACTTCGACGGAGTCTGGCAAAAGGCACCCAGAGACCTGTTCTCTGGCCATGGCGCAGGTAACCAGACGCTTATAGTAATACCCAGCCTGAATATAATTATTGTTCGTAATGGTGCTGACATGTACAACCCGGGTGAAGGAAGCTTTTATGGTATTGAGAAATACCTGGTCAACCTGCTGATGGATGCGCTCGTGGATCCCCCATATCCAAAAAGTGATTTCATCAGTGATGTGAAATTTGATCCCGCAAGCTCAGTTATCCGTAAAGCTGATGGCAGCGACAACTGGCCGTCGACATGGGCTGATGATGACAACATTTATTCTGCCTATGGTGACGGATGGGGATTTGATCCTAAAGTTGAAAAGAAGCTGAGCCTGGGACTGGTGAAGATCAGCGGGAATCCGCCTGACGTAAGCGGAATGAACGTTCGTTCTGAAACCGGAGAGCAGATTGGTGAGGGCAGGTACGGTAAAAAGGCAAGCGGTATGCTGATGGTGAACGGTATACTTTATATGTGGATAAGAAATGCCAACCTGAAAGGGGAGGAATCTCAGCTCATGTGGTCCGGAGATCACGGGAAGACATGGATAGAAGCTGAATGGAAGTTCACGGAAGGATTCGGATGTCCAACATTCCTGAATTTCGGTCAAAATTATAAGGGTGCAAGGGATAACTATGTCTACATCTACTCCTTCGATGATAAGGATGCCTACGTACCATCCGACCGTATGGTAATGGCAAGGGTAGATAAGAACAGGATCACCGACAGGAATGCATATGAATTTTTCAGTGTAGCTGATGGAAACGGAAAGTCTGTGTGGACTAAAGACATTTCACAGAGAGGTGCTGTTTTCACCAATCCCGCCAACTGTTACAGGTCGCATGTTACTTACAATCCAGGACTTAAAAGATATTTATGGACCCAGATAATTCCGCACAGCACTCACCCGCAGGGTCCACGCTTCCAGGGAGGTTTTGGCATCTATGAAAGCGCCAATCCCTGGGGACCATGGAGAACTGTCTATTTCACAAAAGAATGGGATATGGGTCCCGGAGAAAGCGCGTCCATCCCAACCAAATGGATGAGCAAGGACGGGAAGATATGCTGGTTGTTATTTTCAGGTGATGATTGCTTTTCATTAAGGAAAGTAGAATTTTTAACGGAAGGTAGATGAGATTTTGGAAATATGGCAGCTTTCTATTAATGGAATCAGAATATTTCATAGGCTCCAGGCACAAACCTCCCTGCCGTATAAATGGTTTCAAAGACTCTCGATTTACTCTCGATTATAAGCTAAATTCAATACATATAATCGATAGGGGTATATAATCAGAAACCGCCCATATTGTTGGTTATAAGCGGTTCTGATATGGTTTAACTATTCGGGGAATAGTTAAGGGGGCGACTTTAGTTGACCCACCAGGTTTCGAACCGGACCGGGCGTAAAGAAATCTAGTGTGAGTGTGAGTGTGAGTGTGAGTGTGAGTGTGATGTGAGTTTTGAGAAAAAGAGTGAGTTCGCTCACTCTCGCTCACGCACTCACTCTTTTAGTTGACCCACCAGGTTTCGAACCTGGACTCTTCAGAACCAAAATCTGACGTGTTGCCAATTACACCATGGGTCAGTGCCGGTAAATCGAGCTGCAAAAATAGACTTTTTTTTTAATTGTGACGACTGTCAATGAAATTTGATCGGTAACTAAGATAAACTCCGGTTACTTCCTGGCGGCAAGGACCATCTCATACCTGCCCTTATCCATCTCTTCTACCTCAATCATTGTAAAAGTACTGACCACCAGCGACTTGAGAATAAGACCCAGATCCTTCATGTCTTCATCACCTTCTTCATAATACCACGTTATTGTGGCATCCCTGGCAAATTCCTTAACCTGCGACATCTCCCTCAGTATTGTATAGATCCATTTCATGGAGGCAGTATTGATATACTCAAACCCCAGGATGATTTTAGTGCTGCCCCGGTACTTTTGAGTATAATCTGTAATCCAGGCTTGCAATGGGCGGTAGAAATCCCCCGGATTTTCAGGGATTGATCTTCCCATAATGAATAGCTTACCCGGTTCCAGGATTATCCAGGGAGTCCTTTTGGAGATTTCTTTAATATATTTTTCCGGATATACCATCCCACTTAAAATCAAAATATGATAAACAGCCTGAAGAAACAAATCCAATAAACAACAATTTCAGGATTTTACTAAAATCCTGCCATGTAAAATTAGAAAAAGAAGACTATTTTCCAAATGCTATCAGGAAACATTCTGATTAAAGAGAGTCGGTTCATTCTCCTCCCATAGAGTAGGATGCTCTTCTTCAAACCTTTTAATGATTGCTTTCATTATAGTTTCCCTAAGAAATTCAGACTTGTTTTTCACCCTGTACCTGTTGCAAAAGATGCCCAGTGCCCTCATCTCCCTTTGATTGAGCATAAGTGATAAGCGGTTGTTTCTCCGCAGTCTTTCCTCTTTGTAAACTATTTTTCGTCCTTCCATCAATGAAGCTTCAGAAAGCTAAATTATAAAAAGAGAGCATGAGGAAAGAAGCTGTATCTGCAGAGTTTTTAACACAAAAAAATCAGCCAGTCTTTAACCAACTGGCTGATTGATATTTAGCTTATTCAAAACTTTATTAAATCCACCCGTTGCGCCATTGTGCCCTTGCGCCGTTGTGCCTTTATTCCTACGCCTTCCCTGCACTGCCAAGTACACTGACCACCTTATGCTTATAGAGCTCTTTCAGCTTATCCCTTGCAGGTCCGAGGTAATTACGCGGGTCAAACTCACCCGGTTTTTCGGCAAATACCTTACGGATAGCAGCTGTCATTGCAAGACGCCCGTCGCTGTCGATATTGATCTTGCATACTGCTGATGAGGCGGCCCTTCTTAACTGGTCTTCAGATACACCGGCAGTATTTTCCATTTTACCGCCATATTTGTTGATCTCATCAACAATTTCCTGAGGCACTGAGGATGCCCCATGAAGGACAATAGGGAATCCGGGGATACGTCTTTCACACTCTTCAAGAATATCAAAGCGAAGCGGAGGAGGAAGCTGGCCGGGAGCAACCTTGAACTTGAAGGCGCCATGAGAAGTTCCGATTGAAATAGCCAGCGAATCAACTCCTGTTTTTTTCACAAAGTCTTCAACCTCTTCAGGCCTGGTATATGATGTGTGATCTGATGAAACCTCATCCTCGATACCGGCTAAAACACCCAGTTCACCCTCAACTGTAACATCATGCTTATGTGCAAACTCGACAACCTGTTTTGTTAATTTCACGTTCTCCTCATATGGAAAATGTGAACCATCGATCATTACGGATGAGAAGCCCGTTTCGATGCAAGCCTTGCATGTTTCAAATGTATCGCCGTGATCGAGATGCAATACGATCGGAATTGCATATCCGAGTTCCTTTGCATATTCAACTGCACCTTTGGCCAGGAACTGCAATAAGGTCTGGTTTGCATATTTGCGTGCGCCTTTTGATACCTGAAGTATCACCGGGGATTTCGTCTCAACACAGGCGCTGATAATTGCCTGAAGCTGTTCGAGATTATTGAAGTTAAATGCAGGAATAGCATACCCGCCTTTTACTGCTTTCCTGAATAATTCTCTTGAGTTTACTAATCCTAATTCTTTATAATGTAGCATAATACTTGGTTTTAAAATGAGTCGCACAAGTTAGCTATTTTAGGTGGTGCCGCAAAATATTTTGTTATAATTTGACCTTTGCAGGAACATTTTAAATCAACTCATGTGAAAAATCATTTAAAAATTTTAAGATATTGCCTATCTTCGTCAGCTTATTTTGAAAACTGTTGTTTACTGTAGAAGTGAAATGTCTGTGAAGTACCCCTGAGTTTTGAAGTAAATTTCAGGTAATTCAGATTTGTTTAGCAAACAAAATATCCTTATATGAAAAAGTGCTTATTATTGTTATTCCTGATTTTACCAGCATCCCGGGGATTTATTTACTCCCAGCAGAAGGTCTGGACACTTGATGAATGTATCTACTATGCAATTGATAATAACATCCAGATAAAACAGCAGGATCTTCAGACCCAATATCAGAAGAACTCCCTCGATCTTTCAAAGTTCAGGCTTCTTCCCACTCTTTCCGGTTCTGCTACACAAAACTATTCCTGGGGCCGTTCGCTTGATCAGACAACTTACAGGTACACGGAAGATCAGAAAGTGATTTCCAATAACTTCTATGTCGGCGGCAGCATGAACCTGTTCAATGGACTGCAGAATTACAACACAATTAAAAAATATGAATATGAACTCTTTGCCGGACAACAGGATCTTGAGAATATAAAGGAGAATATTGCACTGACTGTTGCTCTGAATTATCTGCAGATACTTCTTAATAAGGAGCTTGTCACCGCAACAAATGAACAGCTTCAGATAACACTTCAGCAGATTGAAAAAACAAGAAAACTTGTTGATGCCGGCAGCGCTGCACGTGGAAATCTTCTTCAGATTGAAGCCCAGGCTGCGCAGGAAGAAGTTCAGCTCATTAACGTCAAAAATCAACTTGATCTTTCATATCTCGATATCAGCCAGCTTCTTGAACTCAAAACACCTGAAGGGTTTGAGGTGGTAGTTCCTCCGATAAGCATTGATACAAATGCCATTGTGGGCGAAACGGTTGATGAAATATTTCAAATTGCCATTGGGGCAAGGCCAAGCATAAAAAGCCCTGAACTGATGCTCACAGCAAGTGAATATGATCTCAAAATCGCAAAAGGATCCAGAAGTCCCCGCATCTCCCTGAACCATTCATTAACAACCGGCTATTCAGATGTCCGTCAGAAAGTTCTTGGAATCGACCCGGCATCGCTGGAAGTCATATATGGTGACTATCCGTTCAACGAACAGTTTAAAGACAACAGAAGCCTGGCGCTGGGGTTTACCCTGAGTGTCCCGATCCTTAACGGATGGCAGGTTAATAAGAATATAGCAAATTCAAGAATCAGTATAGAGAACAGCAGGTATGCACTCGACGGGGCTAAGAAACAGCTTTATAAAAATATCCAGCAGTCTTATGCCGATGCTTCTGCAGCATTGAAAAAGTACACAGCCAGTCAAAAAGCTGTGACTTCCATGGAAGAATCTTTCCGCTATACAGAACAGAAATTCAATGTAGGACTGGTCACCCCGGTTGACTATAACGCCTCAAAAAGCCAGCTCCTGCAGGCTCAGTCTGATCTTGCCCAGGCAAAGTATGAATATATCTTTAAAACAAAAGTCCTTGATTTTTACAGAGGAATCCCGTTAAGCCTTAATAATAACTAAATATAATTACCTTTAATATCATGAAAAACAACAAGATACTGAAGATATTACTTCCATTTGTAGTCGTACTGTTAATCCTGGCTGTAATAGGTAAGAAACAAGGCTGGTTCGGCAAAGCAGCGATGGTTAAGGTTGCTGTGGAAAATGCCGAAAAACGAACGATTGTTGAGACAATAACTGCAAATGGAAAAATACAGCCTGAGAAAGAGGTTAAGATAAGCCCTGATGTATCGGGAGAAATCGTGGAACTCACAATCAAAGAAGGGGACCCTGTTGTAAAGGGGCAGCTTTTGCTCAGAATAAAGCCTGATACATATATTTCTCAGAGAGACAGGTCGATGGCTGCTATAAGCTCGGCAAGGGCCAGGCTTGCTCAGTCGGAAGCCCAGTTCACACAGGCAGAGCTTTCATTCAGGCGAAACAAGCAGCTGTTTGATGAACAGACAATATCAAAATCAGATTTTGAACAGGCTGAAGCCTCATACACAGTAGCCAAAGCTGAGGTCGATGCTGCAAAATATTCTGTTATCAGCTCCGAAGCATCACTGAAGGAGGCCAACGAAAATCTTATAAAAACATCAATTTATGCACCGATGTCGGGTACCGTTTCAATGCTCCTGGTTGAACTTGGCGAAAGGGTGGCAGGAACAAATCTTATGGCGGGTACAGAACTGTTGAGAGTAGCAGACCTCTCAAGGATGGAAGCTCGGGTTGAGGTTAATGAAAATGATATTGTAAGAGTGAAACTGGGAGATACAGCGATTATTGAGGTAGATGCTTACCTCGATAAGAAATTCACGGGAGTGGTTACTGAAATAGCCAATTCGGCAAAAACAACCGGAATATCGGCAGACCAGGTCACTAATTTTGATGTTAAGATACTGGTTCTTCCCGAATCATATCAGAATCTTATAAAAGATGGTAAGGTCAACCCATTCAGGCCGGGAATGTCTGCTACTGTTGATATTCAGACAGAATCGAAGGATGATGTGATTGCCATTCCGATACAATCTGTCACAACACGAACAGACACTACAAAAACTTCTGTCAGAAAATCATCTGATGAAATACGAACCCTGGTTTTTATAACTGACGGGAAGTATGCGCTTGCACGCGATGTCAAAACAGGCATCCAGGATAACAGTTACATTGAGATCATTTCAGGTGTAGAGGAAAATGACAGGGTAGTCTCAGCACCTTTCAGTGCAATCAGTAAGAAATTATCCGATAGTACCCTGATAGAGATACTTAAGAAAGAAGAGCTCTTTAAAGTGAAATAATTCAAAAGTATTACTTTCAAAGAATGATAATCTGTATTGAAACAGCCACAAACCTATGTTCAGTGGCACTTTGCGACAGTGCAGGAGTAATTTCACTGAAAGAAAGCAACGACCTGAAGTCACATGCTTCAATGCTTACCCTCTTTATAGGGGATATCCTGAAAGAGGCCGGTGTTAATGCTTCTGACCTTGAAGCTGTAGCCGTAAGCAAGGGACCGGGGTCATATACCGGACTAAGGATAGGCGTTTCCGTGGCTAAAGGGATTGCATTTGCAGCTTCAATCCCACTGATCGGTATTGAAACCACTCTTTCCATGTTTACGGGATTAAAGGAAAAGATGATAAAGGAAGGGCTTCCTTATCGGGATACGATCTTCTGCCCTATGCTTGATGCCAGAAGGATGGAGGTTTATTATGCCCTCTTTGATTCAGAAGGTAACACAATTAAAGATATCTCTGCCGAGATAATTACTCAGGATTCTTTTAAAAATGTTCCTGAATCACAGAATATTATCTTTTTTGGCGATGGAGCATTAAAATGCAAGTTTGTATTGAAAAGACCCGGTATTCAGTTTGAGGATGATTTTACAATGTCAGCTGCCAATATGCATAAACCTGCTGTGAAGGCACTTAAATCGAAACAATTTGAAGATGTCGCATATTTCGAACCTTATTACCTGAAAGATTTCATCACAACAACCCAACGGAAAAACATTCTTGGATAAACGTGGCATAATAACTGCAGAGCATTATAATATAAATGAAAAGGTTTATCTCTATAACAATTTTTGCAACCATGACTTTCTGTTCAGGATGGTGCCAGACCGTATCATACATGCCGGGCGAATCAGTAAACTACAGTGTACATTACGGACCGATCAACGCCGGTATCGCATCTCTTGAAATTAAACAAGCAACATATAAAGGGATGCAGGTATGGCATACAAAACTTTTCGGTAAAACAACCGGCATGGCTGATGCATTATTCAAAGTTGTTGATATCTATGAGAGCTATATCGACCCTGAAACTGAACTTCCTGTGTTCACAATAAGGAACATAAGGGAAGGCAGGTACAGAAAATACAATGAAGTGATATTTGATCACAAGACAAGAGCTGATTCTGCAATTCTCACCAGCGACCTTACCGGAGTACATATTGTACAAAAGGGGATGCATGATATCCTGTCATGTTTCTACCATTTCCGCGATAATATTATGCCTGATAAAAAAGAACTTATTGAAGGTGAAATAATTACAATAAACACCTGGTTCACAGATGAATTATATCCTGTACGGCTTAAGTATGTCAAAAAAGAAGAGGTGAAAACAAAGCTGGGAAAGATAATGTGCTACAAGTTTAATCCGGTTACTGAGACCGGACGTCTTTTCAAAACAGATGAGGATGTTTCTTTCTGGTTCTCTGCTGATAAAAATTATTTACCGGTTAAAATACGATTTGATATATTTGTCGGTGCATTTACAGTTGAAATGACAAATTATGAGGGTCTTGCATACCCTGTGGAAATTAAAAACAAGTAACTTTATTAATTATTGAGAATAATGTAAGATTTTATGGCAAGTACTGCAGATTTCAGAAATGGTTTAGTCATTGAGTACAACAATGACCTTTATACAATTGTACAGTTTCAGCATGTTAAACCCGGTAAAGGACCGGCATTTGTCAGGACCAAATTGAAGAGCCTTAAAACCGGAAGGGTAATTGACAATACTTTTTCCTCCGGAGTAAAAGTGAATGTCGCAAGGGTTGAAAGACGGCCTTACCAGTATCTCTATAAGGATGATATGGGATATTATTTCATGCATCTCGAAACATTTGAACAGATACATGTACAGGATTCAATGATCGAAAATCCTGAATTCCTCATAGAAGGAGTTGGAGTTGAGGTTGTCGTACATGCTGAAACAGAGACTGTACTGACTGTTGATTTGCCTCAGTTTGTTGTTCTGGAAGTAGTATATTCCGAACCCGGACTGAGAGGTGACACTGCAACCAACACACTTAAGCAGGCTAAGGTTGAAAACGGATCGGTCATTATGGTGCCGCTGTTTGTTAATACGGGAGACAAGATAAAAATTGATACCCGCGACAGATCATACGTGGAAAGGGTTAAAACATAATTATCAGAATGGGACAAAAGCTGGCTCAGATGGACAGGTTGAAGATATCCAAATTCAAACTGGATGCATTGCTCGACATTACGCTGTCGATCAATGCCAATCTGCCTGTTGAGAAGCTTCTGGCCAAATACGAGAGCATATTAAGGGACAATCTGGGTATTGGGAAGATCCTCATCTATAAACGATCCAATACCTGGGAGTGTATTCTGAACGGAGGTTTTCCGGAAGAACTTGAAAACATTGATGTGGAATCGAGGTTGCTCGATATTAAGGAGATCTTTTTCGATGCAGCTGAAATGGGCTTTGAAGGGGTTGACATTATCATTCCTGTATTTAACAACAATGTCCATCTGGCATTTGTATTTATAGGCGATATTGAGGAAGAGGGCGAGGGAATGAGCCCTGTGCTGAAACACCTTAACTTCATCCAGACATTCTCAAGTATCATCATAGTAGCAATTGAGAACATAAGGCTTTTCAGGGAAAGCCTGCTGCAGGAAGCCATGAAGAAAGAGCTTGAGCTGGCAGCCAGGATGCAGCAGATGCTGATCCCCGATAACAGCCAGATGCCCAAAAACCCCGGAATCATAGTACATGGTTTTTATTTCCCTCATTATGAAGTGGGGGGAGATTACTATGATTGTCTGAAGCTGTCCGAAACCAAAACAGGATTCTGCATTGCCGATGTTTCAGGAAAAGGGATCTCTGCAGCAATACTGATGTCCAATTTCCAGGCCAGCCTGAGGGCACTTTTTACTCATGATATAAATCTTGAAACACTTGTAGTTAAGCTTAATTCCATTGTTGTGGTAAATGCAGCAGGTGAAAAGTTCCTCACTTTTTTTGTGGCACGGTACGATCATAAAACAGGCATAATGGAATATCTCAACGCTGCACATAATCCGCCTGTTCTTTACGATACCGTGACAGGCGAGGTACTTCATCTTCAGGCCTCCTGCGTTGGAATAGGAATGCTTGATGAGATCCCTAATGCAAAAAAATCTGACTTGCAGATAAAGAATTATTCTAAAATCGTATGCTATACCGACGGTCTCTCGGAACTGAAGGGAGACGACGGGAATGATATCGGTACAGGAGTTATTATCAGGCATATTTCAAATACAGCTCCCGTTGAAGAAAACATTAAGGAAATGATAAAGGAGCTGGGACTGCCTGATGACAATCCTTCAACTTTTGATGACGTTTCAATTATTGTTGCAGATCTTCCAAGGTGATCGTCAGATAACCCTGATAAGGAAATAGTTTTTCTTACCCTTTTGTATAAGCAGGTATTTGTTGTTCAGGAGAGATCCCTGACCGAGTAGTATTTCCGCATTCTCTACCTTTTCCTTGTTTATGCTCAGCCCTCCGCCCTGTACAAGCCTTCGCAGTTCTCCCTTCGATGCAAATACCTGAGAATGTTCAGCACAAAGATCTGATATTGAAACACCTTTGTCGATCACCTCCTTTTTTACATCAAATACAGGTACCCCTTCAAAAACAGAAAGAAAGGTATTCTCATTCATCTTTCTGAGCGATTCGGTTGTACCTTTCCCGAAAAGGATCTGCGATGCCTCAACAGCACCTTCATAGTCATTGCGGGAATGAACCATTACCGTTACCTCTTCAGCGAGTCTGCGCTGAAGCAATCGTTCATGCGGAGCCTTATTATGCTCATTTATGATACCTTCAATCTCATCCATGCCAAGAATGGTGAAAATCTTAATATACCTGGCTGCATCCTCATCTGAAACATTCAGCCAGAACTGGTAGAACTGGTACGGAGTGGTCTTTTCAGGATCGAGCCATACATTTCCCGATTCTGTTTTTCCGAATTTTGTACCGTCAGATTTGGTAATGAGCGGGCATGTAAGAGCAAAAGCTTCACCTCCTGCCTTTCTCCTTATAAGCTCTGTGCCCGTCACAATGTTACCCCACTGATCCGATCCTCCCATCTGAAGTTTGCATCCATGGCTGTTATAAAGATGAAGAAAATCGGTTCCCTGTACCAGCTGGTATGAGAACTCCGTGAATGACATCCCCTCCTTCGATTCAGATCCTATCCTCTTCTTCACCGAGTCTTTCGACATCATGTAATTTACAGTGATATGCTTTCCTATATCCCTTATGAACTGAAGGAATGAATAATCCTTCATCCAGTCATAGTTATTAACCATCAGGGCTTTGTTTACCTTTTCCGACTTGAAATCGAGAAAGTGTGACAGCTGCATTTTTATAGCGTCCTCGTTATTTTTGAGAGACGTCTCATCGAGGAGGTTTCTTTCTTCTGATTTACCCGAGGGGTCGCCAATCATTCCTGTGGCACCGCCAACCAGGGCTATAGGAGTATGTCCGGCCCTCTGGAAATGTACAAGCAGCATAACCTGTACCATGTGTCCTATATGAAGGGAGTCGGCCGTTGGGTCGAATCCTATATACCCTGATATCTTTTCCTTATTCAGAAGTTCTTCTGTACCTGGCATAATATCATGTATCATGCCTCTCCATTTCAGTTCATCAACAAAATTCATCTGGCTGGGTTTTTCGACTGCAAATATAGCAAAGAGGGTCAGATTGTAACATCATCCGGCTTCTTTTTAAACCGGTCGAAGCTCCGGTAAAATCCTCCCTCACCAATTATCGGGAATATTGAGGCTGCAATATCTGATATCGGATTATAGAATATCGATTTTTCAATAGTATCCTTTGGAAGAAACGATCTGCGGGCATCAATTGAATTCAGGACTACAAATAAAACACTGAGGATAAGCACTGATTTAAGTAATCCGAAGACAATTCCCAGGAGTCTGTTTACAAAGCTCAGTGCAGCGGCATCGACAATTTTATTTACAATTAATCCTATGAAATGAATGAGAACAACAATAATCCCGAATGTGATAAGAAAAGCTACAACTCCGACATATTGACCGCTCATGTCAAAATAGTCATAGAGTTTTTCAGCAGTGAATGCAGAAAATTTTATTGCTCCCCAGATACCGAGAATAAGGGCGGTAAGGGATGCCACTTCTTTAATCAGACCATTTATGAAACCCATTACCATTGACAAGATGAGAATCACTATGATGGTCATATCGATCCAGTTCATATTGTAAAAATTTGACTGGATGAAAGTATGAAAGATAGGGGAATTATCAAAATGAATAACAGGCGAAAGGCGCAAGGCAGAAGGCGTAAGGCAGAATACTCGGCGGATCCCCTCCCGGGAGAGCCTGCCCCGCCTCAGCGGGGGGCCAGGGGTGGGTTGTTTGGGAAGTGTATAACTGTTAATCCCATCACAATTTGATTAAAGCAAAAAAAAGATATATTTTTGCGCTGAATTCCGGTCCCATAGTTCAATGGATAGAATGGAGGTTTCCTAAACCTTAGATTCAGGTTCGATTCCTGGTGGGACTACTAAAACAGAGCGAGAGTGAGAGGGGGAGCGAGCACTCTCGTTCTGTTTTCCCGCTCACACACTCACTCTCACACTCAGTTTTTTTCGGAGTAAAGGAAAATTTTCTGCTTTTTTCTCTTTATCCTTCTGCTGAATCATTACTGAAATATTTCTGAGATATATTCTATTAATTTAAATATGAGGGACTAAAGTCCCGCTCTATAGGGGACTTCTTATCCGTCGGCTGATGCCGGCGGCAACAGATTCACTTCAGCATAATATCTGCTGTTTAAAAGATCAGCCCTTCCTCTGAAGCTTTAAGCAATTGAATCTTCTCAATATAAAAATCTGTCATAAAGAGACAGGCTCACAGGCACAGCCCTGAGTTAATTGAGTTATTCATGAATCAGGCTTATAGTAAGGAAGTTCAATTACCGTTGGCTTCAGCCAACGGGTCCAAACCAAATTATTTAACGGGCTTTAGCCCAATTTAAACAAGCCTAAAGTCTCAATTATTCTGCAATAAAACATAAAGAGAGCAACCCGAACACCTATTGACCTGGTTAATTAAACCTTAAATTTTCCCTTGTTCTTCAAGCCATTTCCTTACTCGTTCATGCTCTGCCTGATATTTGGCTTCAACCTCTATAACTATTTGCTGAAATTGTGGTTCATCTCTAATACTATCAAATAGTGGATCAATTTTAATAAGTGTAACAGCCCATAATTTACCTAAATTGATTTCGCTTTTACATGTTTTGCTCAATTCAAAATGCTTTGAACCCAGTTAACTCAGCAACATATCCTGCTCCATAAATAGAAAGACTATTCACTTCAGTAGATACACATTTCATTCTCATTCCTTCAAACACCGGTATTGCACCAAACTGATTTGAAAGCTTAATAACTACTTCCTGGTTTTCAAATGACATTACACCAGGGACTTTCGGATACATCTCTGTTTTTACCCAGATATATAACAACTCACCCTTGGGTTTCTTTGCAACCAGATGTGGATATTCATTTCCCAGATTATTATTGGCACGAATTAACTTACCCTTTCGTTTACGATGGACAAATTTTGTGAGAATAAAACAAAAAGCGGTACAAATTGTTAATTCATAAAGTCAGGATAATTACTGGCAAAATAATTCAATATAAAACAGTTACAAATGTCACAAATTCGGGAATTGGATGAAAATCAATCAGGTGATTTACTTGTCAGAGAGAAATCATTCAGTAAGCTTCTTAATGAGTTTAAAGCCAGTATGAAACGTGCTTTTCATAAAGTGGATAAAATCGATCGGTTTTGCAGTACCAGGGGAATACCTCCTGACGTTTTAAATGAGTTGATGTCGGGGAATCCCCTTTCTCTTTGTATTCCAAAACAATACGGAGGATTTGGTGGCAATGTAAAGGAGAACATTGCATTTGTTTCAGTTGCTTCTTATGAATCACTTGCCCTTTCATTAACTTTAGGAATCAATAATGGTCTCTTCATTCAGCCAGTTGTCAAATATGGTCAGGAAAAAGTCAAGGCTAAAATATTCAACAAATTTCTGAATGAAAGCCATATGGGAGGATTAATGATCACTGAACCCGGATTTGGCAGTGATGCACTTAACATGCAGACTTCATTCTCTGAGAAAGATGGCTTTTTTCATCTGCAGGGTAAAAAACATTGGGCCGGACTTACAGGAATGGCTGAATTATGGATTCTTACAGCACGAAAAAGGGCATTAAATGGGGATCTGATGAGAGATATAGATATGTTTATCTGTGATGTAAATGCCCCACAACAGAAGATAGTTGTTGAAGAGTATTTCGAGAACCTCGGACTATATCAGATCCCATATGGCAGAAATTCCATAGATGTATATATACCCGAAGAACAAAAATTTATTCCTCACACAACAGGCATTCAGATGTTACTTGACATCCTTCACAGAAGCAGGTTTCAGTTTCCGGGTATGGGTCTTGGGTTTATTAATAGGATACTTGATGAGGCTTTAACTCATACAAAATCGAGGCTGGTAGCCAATAAAAGCCTGTCAACTTATGATCAGGTTCAACATCGCCTCACCCGCCTGCAATCCAATTTCACTATTTGCTCTGCATTTTGTCTGAAATCAGGTGAAATTGCCGGAATGGAGAATAACCTCTCTTCACTTGGACTCGAAGCAAATATTATCAAGAGTGTTACTTCCGATATAATGCAGGAATCAGCTCAGTCGTTACTCCAGCTTTTCGGTGCCAAAGGTTTTCAGCTTAACAGCATAGCAGGTCGATCGGTAGTAGATAGCCGTCCATTTCAGATTTTTGAAGGATCAAATGATATTCTTTATCACCAGATTGCAGATTCGGTAATGAAACTAATGAAAACAGCCAAAGAGAATAGTTTTTACCAGTTTTTAAAAGGCTATACTACCCGTGCTGCCGATCATATTAAAGAGTTGGTCAGGTTTGAATTGAATTTTGGATTTTCGCAACGAAAGCTCGTTGAATTAGGTCAGATAATAAGCAGAATAGTTTCGATGGATCTGGTTTTATACCTCGAAGAGAAAGGATTCCGCAAAGATTTAATAGATAATACCCTGATTATATTAAAACAAGATATCTCCACGCTTTTAAATACTTTCCACTTTGAAAACAATACAAAAGTAATTGTTGAATATAAAGAAGATAGCAACTGGCTGGACTTCTCATAATAACAATTTATAAAGGATTATATTTGTTTGTATATTATGATGAGTCGTTATTCCCATGAAAGAAGAAGGAGATAATAAAAAGAGAGAGCTTTCAGAATTTCTAATATTGTGTTTATTCGCACATGAACAATGATGGGATATCATAACTCTTTCCGGAGTTCATTATCAAATTATATTATTTTATTCAAAAACAATTCAATGTCACAGATAAGGTATGGTCATGGTGTGAATCGCACATGAAAGTCCGGGGTAGCCAGAACAATTAGTTAAGAAAATTTGCATCGCATAATATTTTTTTTTACTTTGCATCTCAAAGTACTTTTATAACATGAAAAGTGATACAAAATCAATCGAGGATATAAAGGCAATCCGGAAAATAATGGAAGAATCTTCAAGATTTCTTTCTCTTAGCGGCCTTTCAGGAGTTTTTATCGGGATTACGGCAATAGCCGGAGCACTGGTTGCATATTTTTTTATTCTGGATGGTAGTATTCACTATAATGAATATTTCAGAAACCTGCCGGCAGAAGAGTCTTTTTCTCTCAGATGGCAACTTATTTCAGATGCTGCTATAGTACTTCTCCTTTCTGTGCTTCTTGCTCTCTTTTTTTCAATAAAAAAAGCAAAGAGGGATGGAAAGAATTTCTGGACTCCCATTTCCAGAAGGCTGCTTATAAACCTTCTTATTCCACTGTTTACCGGAGGTGTTTTTGTTTTTATTCTCATGCTTCAGAACAATATACAGCTGATAGTTCCGTGTTTTCTCATTTTTTACGGCCTGGCGCTGGTAAATGCAGGGAAGTTCACTTTTGGTGAGATTTTCTACCTCGGGATACTCGAAATAATTACCGGCCTTGTATCAGCCTTTGTTCCGGGCTGGGGCCTGATATTCTGGATATTCGGTTTTGGCATCCTTCATATTATCTACGGACTGGCAATGTTCAGAAAATACGGGGCATGAAAGATCTGATCTCGAACATAAACAAAGTCTTTGAAAGCAGGGTAAGATTGGGGATCATGTCAGTCCTGATGGTAAACGAAACCTATGATTTTAACGGACTGAAGGAGACTCTGAATGTAACTGACGGGAATCTTGCCAGTCATCTGAAAGCTTTGGAGGAAAAAGGAATCATTAAGGTAAATAAACAATTCATCGGCCGTAAACCAAATACAAGCTACTCAGCAACTGAAGCAGGTATTGCTGAATTCAGGCAGCATTTAAAAGCTCTTGAAAACCTGATTAAAGAACAATAATTTTTTTATGTCTATACTTTGTAATTCTAAGCACTTTTAACTAAAAATATGAAAAACAAAATTAAAGAACACATTAATGATCCTGAGAAACTTGAACAATTATTTAATGATGACAAAAACGCTTTTGAATCAGGCTTTGAAGAAGTTTATTCAGAGATAGAAAAATCCGAATTGTCAGAATACTGGAAGATCAGACTGGATTACAGGAAAAAACCGGGTACGATTACAAAAACTAATCTGCCGGATATTTTCATTCTTATCACATCGTGTCTTGTAACCGGAGTTCTGATTAAAATCCCGTTTATCTTTAATATCCCGACACCTGAGGTTTTTTATACCAAAAATGCAGGGATAATTGTTTTCTCCGGACTGATCCTTTACATTACATGGACTAACAAAGTATTTGAACTAAAAAGACTTATATATATCCTTGCTGCATTTTTAATACTGACCATATATGTTAATCTTTTACCATCAGTAACAGACAGTGATTCAATTTATCTCGTGTATATTCATTTACCTCTTCTGATGTGGTGCCTGTATGGATTGGTTTTTATTGATTTCAATTTAAAGGATAAAATCAAACGGATTGAGTTTATAAGATACAATGGCGACCTGGCAATTCTTATGGCATTAATAGCTATTACCGGGGGTATCCTGACCGGAATTACTATTGGGCTATTTGAGGCAATAGGGATCAGCATTGAAAACTTTTATATGGAAAATGTGGTGATCGTCGGGGCAGTTTCTGTACCAATAGTTGCTACATATATTATAAAGAATTATACGACATTAACAAATAAGCTCGCCCCTATAATAGCCAATATTTTCAGCCCGCTGGTTTTGCTGACAGCAGTAATATTCCTTATTGCTCTGGCAATCTCAGAAAAAGATCTTTACAGCGATCGTGAATTTTTATTGATATTTAATATTATGCTGTTAGGCGTTATGGCCGTAATTGTTTTTTCAATCTCCGAAACATCAACAGTCCGAAAACAGAAATTCAATGAGTTGATCTTATTCATCCTTTCAATAATAACAGTAATTATTGACCTGATTGCCTTATCTGCAATTTTTTATCGCTTAGGTACATTTGGTTTAACACCGAACAGATTAGCTGTTCTTGGTTCAAATATCCTGATTTTGGGTAACCTGGTATTGTTAATCATTGATTTGTACAAAGTAAATTTCAAAATATCTCGAATCAGGGAAGTTGAGTTAACTATTGCAAAATACCTGCCTCTTTATCTGATATGGATACTTTTTGTAGTATTTGGCTTCCCTCTGTTCTTTGGCATGAAATAAAACAAAAGAGTTGATAGTTACTAACGCTGTTCTTTTCTTAAACTAATCATTTATTCTGGTTTCCTGTTAAGTATTTCTTTTATTAAAAGAAATTTTTAATTTCGGATTTTTGAAACTTATTGCATAAACTATTCAAAGGTATGGTACTCTTCTTCAAATAACAATTTGCAGCCTGGTTAAAAAAAATTTATGGCATGATTAAAAAGATAATATTCCCTTTGTTCCTGTTCCTGGTTAGCTGTAATGCACCCGATCCTCCGGCAAATAGTGTAAAAACCAAATCCCCTTCAAAACCTAAGGTGGCTACTCCTAAACCGTCGCCGGGTCCGTGGATTGTAAAGTCGTATGTTGATGCCAATGGTGAGCCCACAGCAAGGAAATATGTAAGATTGGATACAGACGGTACTTTTTCAAATTCAACTGTATCAAACAATTACCTGCACACCGTATTCCTGGTGAATAAAGAAAATGCAGGAATACTTTTACACCAGCATAAAAGATCCAATCCTGCAGAAAAATTCACGGGTCTGGTCCGGATTAAAATGAAAAACTCATCCGGTAAGGAATTAGAAATGACTTCTTCCAGAGGATGGAATAAATCCGGGGGTATCTTAATAGAACAAAATAACAATGATTACAGCCAGTTCAGGATCTTTTTACTCCAGAGTGAAGGGGTAATCAATGTTGAGATCAATGATGATTCTTCATCTGTATATCATTTCGATTTAAATGCCGCCGGATTCAGCGACGCATTCAGTCAGATATGAGCCCTTAACCGGCCGGTATTACCATGAATCACTTTTCTTTCCTCCGTACGACGGAACTGTTATATTATTAACAGGTCTTTGCCTGGATTCTGACCTTTTTGCGATGAAATTGGCAGAACGGTATTCCCCAAGAAATAATACTCCCGAGAAAGTATCTCCTTCCATCACCCCGTCAAAGGTATATGGTATTGATTCAGCATTTTCACGGTAATTGCTCTGAAGTCTTACCTTTTTGCCATCAATCTTTCCGGCAATGTCGAGCATTGAGAAAGTACTTTTGTGAGTACCGCTTATATCGTTCCCGTCCTGTTTCACGAGAAATAGTTTATGTTCTCCCTTCCCTGAATAAAAATCTACTGATACATCCCAGTTGCCGGTAAGATTGGCAGCAGGCGGCTCGATGACGACATTCTTCTTATCATGTTTCTGTGCCAGTATCTTATAGATCCTGTCGGCAACAATCTTTTCGTCACCGGGTTGCATCATGTGAGCGCTGATAGAGATCGATGAAGTACCTTCTCCTGGATTGGTTCTTCCTCCACCAAGAACGATCCGGGGCTTATTGTCGGCAAGGTCTGCGGCAACTTCCTCTCCGGTGATATTAAGAACTGCCGGATCCCATGTTATGGACAAACGGGCGGTCCGGTTATCAACACCCTTTGGCTGTGTGATCTTTGTGGTCACCCCGTTTATTGTAGTCACTTTCTTTGAAATATACTCCAGCCAGGATATCCAGGTCTTTTCCTCTTCGGGATGATTTCGTTTAACCCATGCCTCAACAGCAGCAAGCATGCCTATATGCTCTTCCTTGCCAACCTTGTTATCCCTTCCCGGGCCATGGTGAGGTGAACTGGCCTGCCATGCTGAGAAAAGAAGGTCTTTTTTGCCGAGGAGAAGTCCTGCGCACTGAGGCCCCCTGATTGCCTTACCTCCGCTGTATGCCACTATGGTTGCACCGCGTTTCAGGTGGATATTCGGAACGGTAAGTACCTCAGCTGCTGCATCAACGAGTATGGGTATGTTTTTCCCCTTTGCAACTGCTGCCACATTATCTACCGACATTGGTCCGTTGTCGTAACCATCAGGAGCAGAGAAAAGATAGATCATTGCCGTACGGGAGCTTATTGCATTTTTAAGCTCTTCCATAGTATCTACTGTTATAAGGTTTACACCTGCATTTCTAATGGCATGGTCGTACTGGTTCCGTGAGTAGCGGGGAGCTATTACTTCTGTCTTGGGAAAACCTGTAAGATCAGGAACCCTGACAAGCTTTTCCGGGTCACCGTCTGTAAGGCAGGCTACAGTAACATGCTTCATACCTGCAGCGCAACCTGAGGACACCATTCCCCATTCGGCACCGGTAATCGCAGCAAGCCTCCTGCCTGCTGCCATAGCCAGTTCATCTATATGTACATAGTTCTGTGCTGCAAAATCAACGGCTTTGCGTACTTCCGGCAGTTCAACAGATCCCCCGATTGCCGTGAATGTTCCCTTGCAATTAATTACAGGCTCGACACCTATTGACTGGTAAATCTGAGGCCCGAGAGCCAAAGCTCCTTCTTCAGGATTGGACAAAAGACCCGCATCGGTTACAGGTTTCTTCTGGTCAGGTGATGCCATCAGTGGCCCGATCGACATTATACCTCCTGCAACAGGAAGTGCTGATAAGGTTTTTATGATCTCTCTGCGTTTCATAGTTTGTTTTGTTAATGGGTTGGCAAACAAAAATAGAAAAAGAAGTCCGGATAAGATCTCCTTTTAGTGTTAAAACATCTTAATTGTTTGGAAACAAATATAGTATATCTGTATCTTCTGGTATCAGAATGAAAACTAAATGCATCAATACCACTTGCCGGAAGAACAGAATTACTTAAAATATAATATCTTTCTTCTTTAAAATAGTCTGAATGAAGCTCCTCTCCCTGCTGGTTTCCATCCTGTTTGTGATGAATTGCATTTATTCACAGACCGGCAGTTTAACGGAAAGCAGCGACACAACATCAGGAGATAGCCGGAATTCAATCAGTATCAGTTACAGGATGGTTCCGGACCTGGCAAAATATGAAAACAGATATAAAATACTTACAAACGTTAATGAGAATGAACGGGCAGTTTTGATCAACTATTCCCTGCAGAACCTGCTGACATCGGCAAATTATAACGACTCTTCCATCCTGAAAAGTTTCGGTTTTCTAAAGAATAACTGGACAGGAAATGATATATCAAATACCGAAATCCTCCTTGATGCAAAATATATTTATTATGGTGCATGGAGGAATAATCTTGTAAGAACTTCTTCTGAAGCTGAAATAAAGCAATCGATGATCAATGGTACCCGGCACCTGATCGATCTTGGCTATACAGACCTGGGGAGGGATTTTCTTCCCTTCATTACAGTATTGATGGAAGAAAACCATTTGATTAATTACGATCATGCAAGATTGTTTCCGGGTAAAGCTTCAAGAGGAATAGTAACATCGGTTAAAATACTCACTTCCCTTGCCGCCCAGAATACAAAAATCAAAGCAGGTGTGTGCCGCGATATTCATGAAACAGGAAGAGAATTACTGAAAACAATGGCTGAGACATGGTATGGCCATTTTTATCCTGAAAAGAAAATAGATTTTGATGATTATATTTTCCTTCAAAGCTGGACAACCAATAAATCACAGCATGTAACCATATCACTGATAAATCCGCTTAATACCAGTGAAATCTATGAACTCGACTGGGGCAGGGTGATTCAAAAAAAGAATATTACAGGTTTTAATAGCGGTCGGTTGTACGGGAACAATTACAGGATCTGGAAATATGACAGTGAAAAACAAAGGAGCACTGCGTTGGATTTCAAACGGACCCAATTCGGAAAGATCCTTGATGAAGATATTCTAAGCGCGGAAGAATACAGGCAATTCAACGGCATATATGATGAAGAGTTCTATTCGGATATCAGGTTTCATAAAAACATGGGTAAATCCGGTAAAATGAGGTTTTCCCTTGGCTCATATCATCCTTACCAGAAGTATTTCCTTTCAAGCTGGTATTTAAATACGGGCAGGAAAAAAATTGCCGGATTTCTTCATCATTCAAATAAGTTTGCCCTGCAGGCTGCTATACATGAAGATACCCGGAAGAAAATATCCCTTTATCCCCAGACTGACTGGAAAACGGCGGTCAGCCTGATGACTATACCGAGGTATATATCCAGATTTGAAACACCTGAATACTCATTTGGTAACTTTACGATTGAAGCATTTATGAACCAGCAGGTTGATGTATTCCTGATAGCAAATTCATTTATAACAAGCGATACCATAGATAAGACTACCCGGAATAGTATTTCGGCGTCCGGAGATGGAAATGTTTCATTCAGTAATGGTTTCAATATTGAATACAACAGCGAGAACAGATTTCTATATTCTTCAGCTGGTGTTCAAGCCAGAAGTTGCTTGCTGGCAAATGACATTAGACTGTTCTCACCTGATCCGACAGTTCTAATACCGAATCTAAAGATCATAACCCCGGCAATAGATGTGATGGGAAATATTCTGTTTACATTTAAAAGAAACTGTAATTTATCATTCGATGCATTGTTTGAGTTTACAAACATGGACGCAGTTTTATTTTCCGGCTCTGTTACAGGGAAAATCGGAATATCGGAAATAATGGATCTCGGAATCTCCATTGGTGCTAACGATCAGTTGAAAGGTATAAAATATTTCTGGTATCCTGCACAGCGAAAATGGGTGGATATCCGGCTTAATTATTCTGATAACAGTTTTTCCGCAGGCTTATTGAAAATGCCTTTGAGCGGAACCACCATTAATATCTCATTCAGGAGTCAGTTTAACTGAAAGATGATCGGCACGGTAAACCATAAAGGAGCAAAGGACTCAGGGATCAGTCTTTTCCCTTCTGCTCCCGGATAAACCATCCACATGTGTTGTCTATTCGTACCTCAATGCTTCGACAGGATTCCTCGTTGCAGCCCGCCAGCTCTGCCAGCTGACTGTTAATAAAGCGATCCCGAGGCAGAATGCTGCTCAAGAATACCTTCTTCATATAACAGGTAATCAACCCTGTACAGGTTTCCGGCATTTTTATGGAAATTATCGTAAGAAGTTTCAGCTTTTATCCATAGTACGATAAGGATAAATGAGGTAATACCTATTGTCAGTCCTAATAGGTTAATTATGAAATATCCCTTTTTCAGCATCAGGGATCTTATTGATAAATTAATATAGTGTCTGAACATCTGTTTATTTAAAAGTTCGGGAGTATATCAAATCAAATTTAAACCTTTGCCTTTCCCAAACCAATTTTATTTCAGAGGTTAAACTACCGGTTTACCATAACAGCTCTTACGAAAATCAGATTTTAATCTTATTTTTAACACATGGTTATAAATACAGTTTGATCAACAGTAATAATTTATATTCAGGAGGCAGTATGAAACACCTTTTATCTTTAGCTGTAATTATTGTTGCAGGTCTGTCAGCCTGCACTCAAAAAGAACGGTATCATGATACCTTCGTCGAAGATTTCAGCAGTTCATCTTCAAAGATTTTCAAACATAACACCTTCGGTGACGGAGATGCTTTCAGGTATGCCTATGGAGTTGAATCTCCTTCAGAAAAAGGTACTAAGGTTCTCTCTTTCAGGATAGATCCTGAGGGGCCAGCCGGCGCTGGTAAGGGGCCTGAAGTTATTTCAAAGAATTTTACCCATTTTGGTACTTATACAGCACGCCTGAAGGTTCCGGATATAAGAGATATTCAGCCCGATGCAGGCGTGGTAGTTGGATATTTTACCTACCATATGGATAGCGATCCCGGGCTCAGTGAAATAGACTGGGAATGGCTGATAGCAGATCCTGAAGTCATCTATGTTGGTACTTGGACTGGTCCCAGGGGAGACCTGAGAAGAATAGGCCGGACTATAAATATGGCCAAAGGGATTATTTATAATACTTCATACAGGGAAAACCTGAGTGGAGTGAGAAGGCAACTTACCGGAATTCAGAGCCAGCCCGATACCATTCCGGCTATTGAAGGCTACGATGCTTCATCGCAGTTTTACACTTACGGTTTCGACTGGCATCCTGATCGTATAAGGTGGTGGCTGATTCATCCGGTAACTGCTGATACGGTTGTTTTGTGGGATTACAAGGGATCTCTTGAAGGAATACCTCAGAATAAAACACATTACAGGATGAACTTCTGGCATACAAACAACTGGCCGGTTGAAACCAATCCCAATTCAATCGAAAAGCCTCTTCATCCTTATGAACTGGAAATTGACTGGATGTCATATGATCCTTTGAAAAAATAGGAGAGCAACTAAACCTGAAAATTATATCAACCTGGCTGAGGTTAAACTTTCTGTCACTTTTTTTTGTTATTATCAGCATTGAATAAACTATATTATCATAATCATGAAAGATTTCGAATTTTATAATCCGGTCAGAATATTTTTCGGCAAAGACCAGGTATCCAGAATCACAGAACAGGTACATGCCGGTAGCAGGGTGATCCTTATTTATGGCGGTGGAAGCATCTTTAAAAATGGCGTTTACGACAGAGTCAAAGCTGCTCTTAAAGGATTTGAACTGACCGAATTCGGAGGCATTGAACCTAATCCCACATACGAAACCTCTATGAAAGCTGTGGAAATCATTAAACAGAAAAAGATCAGTTATATCATTGCAGCAGGAGGCGGATCGGTAATAGATGCCACCAAATTCATTGCTGCCGCTGCTTTATTTAAAAACGGCGATCCATGGAAGATTCTTTCTGAAAGTGCTGAGGTAACTGAAGCAATCCCTTTCGGATGTGTTCTTACTTTGCCTGCAACCGGTACCGAGATGAACAAAAACTCTGTAATCAGCCGGAAGTCAACCACAGAAAAACTTGCATTCTCTGTTCCTCCCGTATTCCCAAAGTTCTCAATACTCCTTCCTGACGCTGCCGGTACACTGCCACAACAACAGGTAGCAAATGGCATAGTGGATGCATTTGTTCATGTTACGGAGCAATATCTTACGTATCCTGTTAATGCTCCTATCCAGGACAGGTTTGCCGAGGCAATTATGATAACACTCATTGAAGAAGCGCCAAAGGTCTATGCCAAACCTGATGACTATGAAGCAATGTCGAACCTGATGTGGAGTGCAACCATGGCACTGAACGGAATTATCAGCTGTGGTGTTCCCGGCGACTGGTCGGTACACTCTATAGGACATGAACTTACTGCATTCCATAATATTGATCATGCAAGAACACTGGCTATTGTACTTCCCGGTCTGTGGAAGACCCTGAAGGAGGAGAAAAAAGAAAAACTTGTCCAGTATGCCGGGCGAGTGTGGAATATTAAATCAGGAACAGATGATGAGAAGGCAGATGCTGCAATAGACAAAACAGAGAAATTTTTTCAGTCACTGGGATTAGGAACCAGGTTATCGGATTATGGTGTTAAAAAGGACACTATCGATAAAATTGTAAAACGATTTGAAGATAGGAAGTGGCTTTCAATGGGTGACAGGGAACTCACAACTCCGGGAACAACCAGGAAGGCTCTGGAGATTCAGCTTTAATAACTAGCATCCTGCATTGATGTAAAGCCCCCGGCCCCGCTGACGCGGGTCCACCCCCTGAAGGGGGTTTTATTCCTACCCTTAACAAACGCTTGTTATAAAACGAAATATACCCCCCTTTAGGGGGGCAGGGGGGCTGATCAGACTGGTAATGAGGCTCTTTAGGAGGCAGGGGGGCTGATAATCATGGCAGTGAATCCCGTTAAACCAGCTTCTTATACTTGATTCTCACCGGAGTAGTATCGGCAACACTCTTCCTGTAATTCTCCTCATAATCAGAGTAATTGCCTTCAAACCAAACAACTTTTGAATTGCCCTCAAATGCAAGCATGTGAGTAGTGACCCTGTCGAGGAACCACCTGTCGTGAGATATTATGACTGCACATCCTGCAAAATTTTCAAGTCCTTCTTCGAGGGCCCGCAGGGTATTTACGTCAATATCGTTTGTAGGTTCGTCAAGAAGCAGGACATTCGCCCCCGACTTAAGCGTAAGCGCAAGATGGAGCCTGTTTCTCTCGCCTCCTGACAGTATGCCACACTTCTTCTCCTGATCGGCTCCTGTGAAATTAAAACGGGCAACGTAAGCCCTGGCATTAACCAGGCGGTTTCCGACCATTACATCCTGCTGACCTCCCGAAATAACTTCATAGACAGTTTTTGCCGGATCAATTGCAACATGAGCCTGATCAACATATCCAAGAGTGACGGTTTCTCCTATGCTGAAGGTACCTCTTGTTGCCTTCTCCTGCTCCATAATCATCCTGAAAAGGGTTGTTTTTCCGGCGCCATTTGGTCCTATTACACCTACAATACCATTGGGCGGAAGATTAAAATCGAGATCCTCGAAAAGAACCTTGTCATCAAATGCCTTTGTAACTGATTTTGCTTCAATCACCTTGTCGCCCAGCCTGGGTCCGTTTGGAATGAATATTTCAAGTTTTTCTTCCTTCAGCTTAATATCCTGGTTAAGTAAATTCTCATAGGCTCCAAGTCTTGCCTTTGATTTTGCGTGCCGGGCTTTAGGTGACATCCTGACCCATTCCAGCTCACGCTCAAGTATTTTCCTTCTTTTTACATTGCCTTTCTCTTCCACTTCCAGCCGTTTTGTCTTCTGTTCAAGCCATGAAGAATAGTTACCTTTCCATGGGATTCCCTCGCCCCTGTCAAGCTCAAGTATCCAGCCTGCTACATTATCCAGAAAATACCTGTCGTGTGTTATACAAATAACAGTACCATGATATTGTTTAAGAGTTGTTTCGAGCCACTGGACTGATTCAGCATCAAGGTGGTTGGTAGGTTCATCAAGCAGAAGTACATCGGGCTGCTTGAGCAACAGGCGGCATAATGCCACTCTTCTACGTTCACCTCCTGAAAGCACATTAACACGGGCATTTCCTTCGGGGCACCTCAGCGCATCCATTGCCCGGTCGAGCTTATGCTCGATGTTCCAGCCGTCGTGATAATCAATTTTCTCCTGGAGAACTGCCTGGCGGTCCATAAGCTGTTGCATCTTATCAGGGTTTTCATAAACCTCAGGCTCGCCAAAGCTGTTATTTATCTTTTCATACTCCTGAATGATATCCATTATCTCCTTCACCCCCTCTTCAACTATCTCTCTCACTGTACGGCTTTCATCAAGCAATGGATCCTGTGACAGATGTCCGACAGTATAACCCGGCAGAAAAGTTACATCTCCCTGGTACTCTTTTTCCAATCCTGCAATTATCTTCAGAAGGGTTGATTTACCGGAGCCATTGAGACCAATGATACCGATCTTGGCGCCAAGGAAAAACGAGAGGGATATGTCCTTAAGTACCTGCCTGTGAGGCGGAAATGTCTTTCCAACCCTGTACATTGAAAAAATTATCTTATTGTCTTCAGCCATGGGTGAGAAATTAAATTATCTGACAAAAATACGTATAGACGCACAAATTGCGCGTCTATACGTAATATTTTTTGCTTTGTTACCGGTACAAACGCGCAAATTGCGCGTCTGTACAACCACGGGTTTTCGTATGTTATTGTGTAATTTCCTGTTTCTTCTCGAATATTTTAACAGTATCATCCTGCAGCAATACCCATAATGAATAGACCCCTTTAAGAGTACCGATCGGAATATTAAGACAACCGAGGGCTGCAACCACTATTACCAGGTACCTTGCCCATGGCAGGTGCGATAGTAACCCAATTCCTCCAACCAGGCCAAGAGTCGACATGAATCCGATAAGAAGGGGAAGGCTGAGGGAGAGAAATTTAAGCACCATATTGGGCACCTCTTCCCCCTCTACAAAACCTCTGGCAAAATTAAGAGCAAAGAATACTGCTACTGCTCCTATCAGACCAAGCAGTCCGAAGCCGATGTGTATAGCTCCTACCACGGTCACATGTTTTTTCATCTTTGAATCTTCCATGACAAATAGTTTTTATGCAATTTATGATAATTTTCATTCCTGTCTAAATGACTGGTCATTTCAACGATTGATGCATCCTTGCAGGTTTAATTTTTAACATAAACCTATTTTAATTCGATAAATGTTCTTTGAAGCAAGAGTTTTAATATCTTTGAACTGAAATTATTAAGGTATGAAAAGAAAAATTTTATTTGGAACAGGTTTTCTGTTTGTTGCATGGGCATTTACTTCCTGTGAAGCTCTTGGTGATTGCGGATTTTGCAAAAATGTCACTTATGAGAATGGCGTTGTAATTAATTCGGGTACAGAAACTGAGTATTGCGGTACTGATTTAGTTACACAAAAGGCCAAACCTGATGTTACAATTGGTTCATATACCACCAAGGTTGAGTGCCGTTAATATCGCACACCAATAAGTGTTACATCGTCAACCTGTGGGCTGTCGCCGCGCCACTCTTCGAATATTTCACTAAGTCTCTCACCTTGCTGAAGCATTGGCTTGTCGGCCATTGACACTATTGTTTCCTTAAGCTGTGCTGTCATAAATTTCTTCTGCTTCGGTCCGCCAAACTGGTCGGCATATCCATCTGAGAATATATAGAATGCATCACCCTTCTTAAGTTCAATTGTATGGAGAGTGAACGGGACCATCTTGTAGTGAATTGCAACAGGCATCTTATCGGCGCGATAATGTATTAACTCCCTTCCTCTGACCAGGTAAAGAGGATTATTTGCCCCTGCATAATACAATATATCCTTTTCAAAATCGACAACACAGATGGCGATATCCATTCCGTCCTTAACGCTATCCTCATCTGCAGCCTGGTTCAATGCTGTTATTATTCCATGCCGAAGTTCTTCAATGATCTGATCAGGCATAAATATATGCTTACTCGTTACGATCTCATTCAGCATGGTTACCCCCAGCATGCTCATAAAAGCACCCGGTACGCCGTGTCCTGTACAGTCTGCAGCAATGATGATCTGAAGTTTTCCCTGTGATGATACCCAGTAAAAGTCGCCGCTGACAATGGCAAGAGGCTTGTAAAGAACAAAATGTTCGAGTTTATCGCTGAAGAGTTCGAGTGATGGTATAAGTGCCGTCTGTATCCTTTTGGCATACATTATACTGTCGGTAATATGCTTCTTCTGGTAAGCAATCTGGTCACGTTGTGCGGCGGCAAGATCTCTCTGCTTTTCAATCTCATCCTTCTGGAGGGAAATAGTCCGGTTTTTCTCTTCAAGCTTGATATTTGCCTCTTTTTTGATTCTGTATCCCCTGTAAATATAGTATCCCAGGAAGCTGACCAGCAGCAGAGCAAAAAGGACAAAGTAGAGAATAAGCTTTTGTTTTTCCAGTGTCTCAAGCTGGACTTTTATTCTGCCTTCCTGTTCTGCAATCTTGCTTAACTGCTCATCAATGCGTGCAATCTGAATGGAAATTTTTTCCTTCTGGCTTGCCAGAGTATCCTGCTGTACCTTAACCTCTTTTTGCTGAACCGATATTGTATTCCTTTGGACAGAGATCTCTCCCTGCTGCCTGTTTATCTGCACAAACTGCTTTTCGAGTACCTTCTGTTTTTCGTTCAGTGTCTTTTCCTTTTCAACTATCTCCTTATCGAGGCTGTCGAGTAATGCCCGCTGCTTGAGTATTTCCTGCTTCTGAATATCAATGGTCTCCAGCTGCTGTCTGATTGTCTCCTTCTGGACCTCAATCTCCCGGCTTGCTATATCAAACAGATTCTGCCAGTCTTCCTTTGTTTTAATGGCAGTGAAGAGAAGAGTTTCAGGAACTGACATTTTTTCCTTTTTGATATACTCTTCATTAATATCAAACCTTGGTTTGCCTTCTACAACAATAAAATTCATCATCGATTCACGGAACTCATATCCTTCGGTAATAAGCATGGTCTGCTGACCTTCAATCATCTTCTTTATCTTGTCAAGATTAAAGCCTGCATTCATATTTACATACAGTACCTGACAGTGGGTAACACTTTCAAGATTTCTGAATCCTGCAACAGTTACAGGTTTATCCTGAATTCTGTTTCTTGTCTTGGCAAGATTGCCCATCTCATTAATAAGATCATAATCGCCAAGCAAAACTCCTATTTTGAAGGTTGAAGAGTCAGCGAATCCCGGACCATAATCTACATATTTTGCCAGGTCAAAAACGTACAAGGCTCTGGTAGGGTTATCAAAACCCACCTGGGCAAATGAATTACTTACCAGTATTAACAATCCTGACATCAGGATTGGAATTCTCAGGAAACGGAAGCTTTTAGACATGATAATGCAGGTTTATTAATACGAATTTGCACAATTTTATTCAGTAAACCAAATATCAATATAGCATCAAAACAGATAAATGTTGATAAAATGTTAATAATTGGCCTTTTTATCAAAACTAAGGTACTGATCTTATCGTAATTTTATTCATGTTTAAACAAAACTGTGAATGGGATTGACAATATACACCTTAGAACTATATAGCAAGAACATAGTTATTGTTGAAGATGATATTTATTCAATCAAGTATTATGAAACTCTTCTGAAGAATACTGGTGCCTCAGTCACAATACTTCGTTCAGGTCTGGAATTCATTGAATACATAAAGCAGGGAGACCGGAAGATTGACTTTATATTCATGGACTTCCTGATACCGCTGGTAAACGGTATTGACTGCATAAGGATTTACCGCAAATCAAATAAGGATACTCCGATAGTAATGCTAACGGCCTATACCTCTGAGCAGACTAAAACGGAAGCATATATTGCAGGATGCAATGAATATGTTTTAAAACCTGTCTATTGCGAGAAATTAATGTTCCTTCTTGATAAGTATCTTAAAGAGGAAACACCGGTTCATCTGAGATTCTGAACTTTATCACCTTCACCTCAACCCGGAGGAGGGCTGGAGCCTTGTCATATAATTGGCATAATAGGCTTCCAGTTTATCATTTAATTCCCCTGATAATTCTGCCTTTCCATACTTTTCACAGGAGTTGGCAACACGGGAGGTATACTGTATTGCAGTCTGGATTTCATATTCCGCAGAATTAATGATATAAGGATCCTGCTTCAGGAAATAATCAAGTCTTTCAAAATAATAATCGCGAAAAGACAGAGTCATATCAACTGCTTTCTCAATTCCCCCGGCTGCATAATATGAATCAATAATATCAGCTACATAAGGATCATAGGGAACTTTATTCAAAGGAAGCTCTTCCATGCATCTGTCAAGTACAGCTATTGCCTTTTCATTTCTCCCTTCTTCAGTAAGTGCTTTGGCAAGACGTGCATAATTCATGCGCGCTTTTACAACAATAAGTGTTCGCTTATGGTTATAATCAATATTCACACCTTCCTCCTTTGCTCCACCCCATACAAATTTATTGATCATATTCTCGTAAAGGATATCACTGTTGATTCGGCCATATTCAATCCAGCTTTTATTCTGCGATTTTACCGGAACAAGCCTGTAAGCAAGTCCTTCAAGCTGAAAATACTCCTCGAGCCCAAATGCATCATTGTGATAGCCGGTAACGAAATATATGGGACGTTCCCAGTTATTGTGGGCCAGTATATCGAGAACTATCAGCTGACTTTTAAGAATTGAATTTCCCTTGAGAGTTATATCGATATACGGTACGATCTTACCTGCATCTTCCGGCTTTACGGTTCCTGATGCAATTACTTTCTGAGCATCAACAGGAATCCTTATTGTCCTTGTAGGAATAATATCGAGTAATTCAGTTGCAGAAACCTGTACTTTAGTCCCCTTGTTATCGCTGTTAATCCAATCGATAACTGTTGAAACATCAACAGGATCCTTTGTCTTCTCAACAATGAAGATCTGGTTATTGATACCATCGTAATATTTTTTTACCGGCAAAGTAACAGGAAGAGGATCAGAAAGGTATGTTTTATGTTTCATTTGCGTAATGTACCAGTCTGTATTCAGAAGCATAAGGTTACAAACTCTTACATCTGTACGTTTACCCTCAACTTCCTGTGCATACCATAAAGGGAATGTGTCATTATCACCATTGGTAAACAGTATTGCATCAGGGGCACATGAATTAAGGTAATTGAAGGCCACATCCCTGGCAAGATATCTTCCTGATCTGTCGTGGTCATCCCAGTTCTCCGCTGCCATAATTGAAGGTACTGCGAGCAGGCATAATAATCCTGCTGCAGGGGCAGCAATTTTTTCACCTGTCAGCTTCGATAGCAACTCAAAGATCCCAAGCACTCCCAACCCAATCCAGACCGAATAGAAATAAAATGATCCTACATAGGCATAATCCCTTTCCCTCGGCTGGTTAGGGTATTGATTCAGATAAAATACAATGGCTATACCTGTCATTACAAACAGAAGAAGAACTATACCCCAGTTTTTGTTATCGCGATTCAACTGGTAAAAGACTCCGCCAAGACCCAGGAGGAATGGCAGCAGAAAATACCTGTTGCGTGATGTGTCATTTTTCATGTCAGAAGGAAGTTCTCCCTTTCCAAGCCTTGCTTCATCCAGCAACTTTATCCCGGTGAGCCAGTTACCATTCAGTGCTCCGCCTGATCCCTGGGTATCATTCTGCTTACCGGAGAAATTCCACATAAAATATCTGAAGTACATATACCCGAACTGATAGGAGAACATAAACCTCATATTCTCAATAAATGTTGGTTTCCTTATAATTTTCTTTTCTCCTGACGGATCTGTGACCTGAAGAGGAGTTCCTTTTATCTCTCCCCATTCCTCATATATTTGCCGATGGTCGCTCTGATCGCTCCATACCCTTGGGAAAACCGTTATAAAACGAGGATCATATTCCCTTTCGAGATTTTTACCCGTAATAATATATTTCCCGTCCTCAAGTGCATATTTTGGTTTCCCGTCCTTGTAATCTGTTACCGGAGCATTATAATACGCGCCTCTGAACAGAGGCCTTTCACCATATTGTTCCCTGTTCAGGAAGTATAAAAGATTAAATGGATTCGAAGGATTATTTTCATTCAGAGGAGTATTGGCAGAGGATCGGATAACAATTATGGCATTGGTCGAATAACCGATAAGAATTACCATTATTGCTGTCATGGCTGTATTAAGCACACTTCTGCTTTTCCCTGCTGTGTACCATACAATACCCGAAACAGCCAGTAATACAAGTAAATTAAAAAAGAGCGAATCTGAAACGAGCCATATTCCTGTAAAAAAGAGTGCAGAGACAGAAAAAAGTACATTCATTGAAACGCTCCCTGAGGTAAAGGAGTATTTTACAGCAAAAATGAACAGAATTGTCAGAAGGATCATATGTATAACCATGCCGGAATTTGATGGCATACCGAGGGAATTGATAAAAAACAGGTCAAACCTGGAGGAGATAGTTACCACGCCCGGCATTACTCCGTACATCACCAGTGCAAGAATTACAACAGAAGCCGCTAATGAAATTGCAAGACCTTTCCACGAAAACTCATATTTCCTGAAATAATATACCAGCACGATAGCCGGCAATGCCAGTAGGTTAAGCAGGTGTACCCCTATAGACAAACCCATTAGAAATGCAATCAGAATGATCCACCTGTCGGCATACTTTTCATCTGCTACATCTTCCCATTTAAGTATTGCCCAGAAAACCACTGCCGTAAAAAAAGATGAGGTGGCATAAACTTCACCCTCAACAGCTGAAAACCAGAATGAATCGGAAAATGTATAGGCCAGCGCGCCTACTGCTCCTGAGGCCATCACTGCAATAATTTTTGCGAGGCTGAATTTATTTTCATTCCTTATGATTATTTTCCTGCCAAGATGGGTAATGGTCCAGAAAAGAAAAAGGATAGTAAAGGCACTGGCTAAAGCTGACATTGAGTTTACCATGGCAGAGACTTTTGAAACATCACCAGCTGCAAAAAGAGTAAAAAAGCGGGCCATCACCATAAATACCGGGTTCCCCGGAGGATGCCCTACTTCCAGCTTAAACGCCGAAGCGATGAATTCTCCACAATCCCACAGGCTTGCAGTGGGCTCAATTGTCAGCAGGTAAGTTGCCGATGCAATAAGGAAAACAACCCATCCCGATATATCATTTATCAGCTTGTAACTCTTCATTCCTATATCTTTTTTAAGAATTTGCCCATAAAGAACAGATGACGAAAATACTTATTTTTTTTATACTTTCGCCAGTGACTTAATTTGAAGATAATTACAGAGACTGCTTCTCTTATGACCATTTATGAGATTTCAAAAAATCATAATACTTTCATGCATACTGTTTAGTACACAGTTCCTGTCAGCACAGTATTACGATACAGGGCAGGATCCTTCTTCAATAAAATGGCTTCAGATAAAGACCGGCAGATTCAGAGTCATCTATCCTGAAACATATGGTAATGAAGGCATCCTGTTTGCAAAATCGCTGGATGAGGCCTATACAAAGATGAAGGCAATATTCCCTGAAAAGAAAATAAGAATTCCTGTTATAATTCACAGCTATTCCACGAAATCAAACGGATATGTTGCATGGGCACCACGCAGAATGGAGTTGTATCCTGCTCCTGAACAAAACTCCATACCCCTGGAAACTAAAAGACAGCTTGCAATACACGAACTTACTCATGTTTTGCAGCTCGTTTCTCTCAACCAGGGATTTTCCGGATTAATGTCAGTATTCCTCGGGGAACAATTCACCGGTATCTCTGCGGTCTTTCTGCCATTATGGTATTTTGAAGGAAATGCTGTTTTTGCCGAATCAGCCCTGACCGAATCAGGAAGAGGACGCACACCTTCATTCCAACAACAGTTCAAGGCCATTACAATTGAGAATGACAAAAAATATAAGTATGATAAAATTGTAAATGATTCATATAAAACATATATACCTGATCACTATCAATCAGGTTATCAGATGGTGACGTATGCACTTGCAAAGAATGGTATGCAGGTTTGGAACAAAACACTTGATTATACCGCCCGGAAACCATATCTGCTTAATCCTGTAAATATTTCTCTTTCAAAGAATGCCGGACTGACAAAGAAAAAACTCTATAATGAAACTTTTGACACTTTAAGGACTATCTGGAATAAAGAGCTGTCAGAAAAACAAATAATTACATATAAACCGGGAAATCCGCCAAAACAGGGGGAATTCAGGAATTATTACAATCCCGTATATGCCGGCAAAGACAGTATTATTGCTATAAAAACCTCAATGGAGGATCCATCTTCATTTGTACTAATAAATGCTTTGGACAGAACTGAGAAAAGGATACATACTCCGGGACAGATGTATCCCTACACTCTTTCATACGCCAGGGGATTAATTGTGTGGGTTGAGAATAAGCCGGATCCGAGGTGGGAAAACCGTAATTTTTCTGTAATAAAGATCCTCGATCTTAAAACAGGTAAAACCCGGCAGCTTTCAAACAAATCGAGATACATGGCTGCGGCCTTATCTCCCGACGGATCAGTTATTGCTGCAGTAGAAAACACTATCAAAAATCTCAACTCTCTTGTCCTTATTGATCCGGGATCTGGTGAGGTTATCAGGTCAGCCGGATCACCTCAAAATGGTTCTCTGCAAAGGCCGCAATGGGAACCAGAGGGGAAAAAACTTACTGTTATTTCATTAACAGAAGAAGGTGAAGGAATCCTATCCTATTCCATTGAAGATAATAAATGGGAAATTCTTATTGAGTATGGAAGAGATGACTTGCAGGCTTCATTACTCAGAAACGATTCTTTGTTTTTTATCAGTTCAGCCTCCGGAACCGATAATGTTTATCTCAAGTCACCGGGAAATAAAACTTTATGCCTTACCAGGTCAAAATACGGAATAAAAGATATCTTTTTAAAGGATAACACCATGTTATTCAATAATTATTCTGTATCCGGGTATGATGTCTGTCTTGCTGGTATTTATGATGTATCGGATGTAAGCTATCATGACACCGCCTCATCTTCTTTCCTTATCAACAGATTTGACATGGTGTCTGATGATGCAGGTACAAAAGATCTGTCGGATTATAAACCGGAACCCTACAGAAAATACACTCATTTGTTCAGATTTCACAGCTGGATGCCTTTTTATGCAGACATTGAAGAGGTTAAGGATGATCCTGCTTCGGTAAGGCCCGGATTAACATTACTCTCACAGAACCAGCTTAGTACACTTACTACTGCAATAGGCTATGAATATACGGAAGATAAGGAACATCTCCTGCATTCCCGCCTGACCTGGAAAGCATGGTATCCTGTATTTGAATCGAGAATTGACTATGGTGGTGATCCGGGGATCTATACCGGCGGAGAATCAGTAAGCAATCCCGAAAATATTAAACGGGGAATCAGGTCGTTTAATTCCGTGAATCTCCCTTTAAGATTCAATTCAGGCAGGTTTTCACAATATATCAAACCCTCAGTTACCTGCGATTACAGAAATAAATATATCTATGTTATAGAAGAAGGGACATATGATTATGGGCAGGCATACCTCTCGGGCAGGCTTTTTATCTCCAACTATTACAGGAGTTCGGTACGAGACATTTATCCAAAATGGGCGCAAACGATTGATTTAAATTACTACTTCTCCCCTTTCAACAGTGATATTTATGCCCCTGCAGCATCCATTAAAACCTCATTCTATATTCCGGGCCTGCTGCCAAATAATAGTATCAAAGTCAGATTTGAAAAAGAAAAACAGGGCGAGTCAGCTCATACAATGAATAACAGGATTTCATTTCCAAGGGGTTATAAGAATATTATTTCAAAGGATCTTGATTTTCTTTCAGTTGATTATGTGTTTCCGCTGGCGTACCCCGATTTTAATATCGCAAGCCTGTTCTACCTGAAAAGAATCCGCTGCTCTCTTTTTGGTGATTATGCAAGCGGAACAGACAACTACTACCTGAAAGAGACAAATACCGGACTGACCTTTGATTACAGACATAACTACAATGAGATCTTCCGGTCATTTGGTTTAGAATTATTGGCCGATTTTCATCTGTTAAGGCTTCCATTTATGATCTCGGGAGGAGTACAGACAGCATGGACCGATATTGATAAAAATCCCGTTTTCGGGATCCTTTTCAATATTCAGCTTTTCGGAATGGCAATTAACAGGGAGAAGTTATAAGTGTATTGCTGATCGTGCAGTCTCACGGATCAGAGACCATGCTTTTTCAACATGCGCCATGGTTACGTTGGTCTGGGCAGTGACCATCCTTAATGTATATTTTCCATTCAACACCGTGTGGGTAAGATAAATTTTTCCAGAATCATTAAGTGTGTGATTCAGTTTTTCATTGATCTGATTTATCCGGTCTTCTGTGTACCCCGAAGGTTTGTATCTGAAACAAACGACACTCAGAACAACAGGTGCAAGAATCTCAAAATCATCCTCTGCTAATATCATCTCCGAGAGACTGGAAGCTATTCGTATGTGTTCATTAACTTTTTCGCGAAGTCCTTCAACTCCATAGGATCTGATAACACTCCAGAGTTTTAATGCTCTGAATCTTCTTCCCATCGGTACGCCCCAGTCGCGATAGTCATTTACCTTTCCCCTTGTTCTTGTTTTGAGGTATTCAGGTAATATTTCAAATGTTTTTATAAGGGAGGTTGCATCTTTCACAAAATAGGCAGAACAATCAAAATTTGTGAACATCCATTTATGAGGGTTGAACACAAAACTGTCAATATACTCCCTGCCATCGAGCATCCATTGGAATTCCGGAAGGATCAGGGCAGTTCCTGCCATAGCGGCATCAACATGGAGATGAATGCCTGATTTGCTACATATTTCACCTATTGCCCTCAGAGGATCAACTGCTGTTGTCCCTGTGGTTCCAAGAGTTGCAATAACGCATACCGGAATATATCCATCTTTCAGGTCTCTGTCAATAGCCTGCTTAAGTTTTGCGGCATCCATCGAAAAATCTGATTTTACAGGTATTTTTACCAGGTTCTTCCTTCCTATGCCGCTGATTTTTACAGCTTTCTCTGTAGATGAATGTGTTTGTTCAGAGCAATATACACGCAGTTTTCCTGCCTGAGATACCCCATTTTCATTCACTGAAAAGGTTGTGGCTTTTTCCCTGGCAGTAAGTATAGCTGTAAGTGTGGCTGTTGAGGCTGAATCCTGGATGACTCCTTCAAACTCCGGGGGAAGTAGTATCAGATCGCGCAGCCAGATCATCATTTTTTCTTCAAGCTCTGCAGCTGCCGGTGATGTTTCCCATATCATACACTGTGCGCCAATGCCTGATATAAGTATCTCTGCAAGAATTGACGGAGGACTGACATTAGCGGGAAAATAGGCAAAGAAATTCGGACTCTGCCAGTGCGACATACCTGGCATTATAATGTTATCCATATCTTTCATCAGGGAATCAAATGATTCCGGCTTTAAGGGAGGCTTGTCGGGGATCTTTGAAAATATTTCTCCCGGGGTAACTTGTGATTTAACCGGATAGCTTTCAATATTCTCCATATAGTCAGCCATCCATTCGACCAGCTCATGGGCATGTTTGCGAAAATCTTCCGGATTCATTCAGATTATTTTATTTCACAGAATCAGCAAGAAGTATTATTTTGTTTGCCTTAACTTCAATAACTCCTCCGTTAATCTCAAAGGTTGATTCCTTTCCATCCATATCAACCATAATGACTTGTCCGTTTTCGAGAGTAGAAACAATAGGGGCATGGTCTTTTAATACCTGGAAAGATCCTTTTTTGCCCGGAACCCTGACTGATTTTATATCCCCCTCAAATACTTTTTTCTCGGGTGTGATTATCTCTATTTTCATTCCGGGTGTTTATTTTGTCTGGGCAAGGATCTTCTCGCCCTTTTCAATGGCATCTTCAATTGTTCCTACAAGCATAAAGGCTGATTCGGGATATTGATCCACCTTGCCTTCCATAATCATGTTGAAGCCTTTAATTGTATCTTCAATAGATACATAGGCCCCTTTGATTCCTGTGAACTGTTCTGCTACCTGGAATGGCTGAGAGAGGAATCGCTGCACTCTTCTTGCGCGGTGAACAACAAGTTTATCTTCTTCTGAAAGTTCATCCATGCCAAGTATAGCAATAATATCCTGAAGTTCGTTATATCGCTGAAGCAGCTCTTTTACCCTCTGTGCACAGGTATAATGTGCCTGTCCAACGACTTCAGGTGTAAGGATCCTGGAAGTTGAATCAAGCGGATCTACAGCCGGGTAGATACCAAGCTCAGAAATTTTCCTGCTTAACACAGTTGTAGCATCGAGATGGGCAAATGTTGTTGCCGGTGCCGGGTCAGTAAGGTCATCCGCAGGAACATACACTGCCTGAACAGAAGTTATTGAACCATTTTTTGTTGAAGTAATTCTTTCCTGCATGATCCCCATCTCGGTTGCCAGAGTAGGCTGGTAACCAACAGCAGAAGGCATCCTTCCGAGAAGAGCTGAGACCTCGGATCCTGCCTGGGTAAACCTGAACACATTATCCATAAAGAACAGGATGTCTCTTCCTCCGCTTTTACCATCACCATCCCTGAAATGCTCGGCAACAGAAAGACCCGACAGGGCAACTCTTGCCCTGGCACCCGGAGGTTCATTCATCTGACCAAACACAAGTGCCAGTTTTGATTCCTTAAGTGCTTCCTTGTCAACGCTTGCAAGATCCCATCCGCCTGCTTTCATATTTTCCAGAAAAGCCTTTCCATATGTAATAACACCGGCTTCAAGCATCTCCCTGAGAAGGTCATTGCCCTCCCTGGTTCTTTCTCCGACACCTGCAAAAACCGATAATCCTGAATATGCTTTGGCAATATTATTGATAAGCTCAAGGATAACCACGGTTTTTCCAACTCCGGCTCCTCCAAATAATCCGATTTTTCCTCCCTTTGAATATGGTTCAATAAGGTCTATAACCTTGATCCCGGTAAATAATACCTCTTTTTCCGTTGTCAGTTCTTCATAAGCGGGTGGTTTACGATGTATCGGGTACCCGCCTGTTTTGTCAAGATAACCTATGCCATCAATAGCTTCACCCGTCACATTCATAAGCCTGCCTTTGATCTGTTCACCAATGGGCATTGTAATAGGTAAGCCTGTAGCAATAACCTCCATCCCCCTGCGCAGACCATCAGTAGAGTCCATTGCAATTGTTCTTACGGTTCTTTCTCCAATGTGCTGCTCACATTCAACAACCAGAACAGTCCCATCATCACGCTTAATTTCGAGAGCATCATAAATATCAGGCATATCAGTGCCCTGTTTTTCAAAAGTTACATCCACCACTGCTCCGATGATCTGGCTTATTTTACCGGTAATCTGTGACATATATCCAAATATTATAAAGAGTTAAAGCAGATACAAATTTAATAATTTTTATGTACCACGCAGAACTCATGTCTCATAAAATGCCATTAATTTTTTAAAAATTTAATCTGACCAGAGTTGGAATTCAGCCTGTTTTTTATTATTTTTAATTCATAAATTCTAATTAGTACTAAATCACGGTGTTATTTACCTGATTATGAAAAAATATCTTATAACTGGTATTATGGTCTTTACTCTTATTGTTGGAGTAAACGCACAGTTCACAAAACTTGGAGGTGGTGCAGGATTTTCATCAGGTTACTATTTCCACGGGATGGAATGGGACTATAACAAGAGCGGCCATTTTCTAGGCTCATTGAAAGGGATATATGAGGTAAGCCTGCCTCTCCATATCTCTCCCTCTCTGTCATTTTTTATCCCTCATGTCTATAAAGACGCCGGAGGATCAAAGTACACAGTGAATACAATGATGTTCGATATAAACGGTCATTATGTTTTCAATTCACTCGACCAGTTTGAATTTTACGGGCTTGCAGGTATGGATATAATGCTCGCATGGAAAAAAGAGAAGTATAATGACGAGGTTTTTAAAGAGAAGGATAATGCCCTCGGACTTAATATTGGTCTGGGAACCTATATGAAAATCACTGAATTATTTGACATCTATGCTGAAGGAAAATACCTGTTCAATAACAAATACAACCAGTTTATGCTAAATGCAGGTATCCTGTTCAATATTGAGTGGATGAAGAAAAATGAGAATTCCGGAATATAGATTACTGAACCCGTCCGATCAGTGAGCCGGCAATCATAGTCAGCTCTTTTTTTCGCTCCTTTGGAACATCGACCTTTTCAAGCATGCTGTAAGCCTTTTCAATATATTCTCCTGCGAGGTTCTCTGTAAATGTCTTTATGTTCAGTTTGTCATAAATTTTCATGACAGCCCTGACTTTAACTTCAGGATCAGATTCTTTTTCTGATAAGAGATCCTGAAGACGTCTGAACTGATCTCCCTTCGAAAGTTCAAATGCCTTTACCGACAGAAATGTCTTTTTATTAGAAACAATATCCCCACCGGGAATCTTTCCAAAGAGCTTTATGTCACCATATATATCAAGCAGATCATCCTGTATCTGAAATGCCAGTCCCAGGTTTCTTCCGAACTCATACAAATACTCACTGTCCTTCTCCCCGGCACCACCAATAATAGCTCCGATCTTAACTGATGCTGCAAGGAGTACGGCTGTTTTAAGCTCGATCATCCTCAGGTATTCCTTTTGTGATACTATCAAAGCTTTTTCATAATCTATGTCAAGCTGCTGCCCGGTACAAACTTCAACAGCAGCCTTATTGAATTCCCTGAACACTTTAAGCATGCATTTGGGCGGACCCTGCAGAAAGCAGTCATTGGCAATGAAAGCCATTACATCACCCGACAGGATTGCCTGGTTTGTACTCCATTTATTATGCACTGTGGGGAAATTCCGCCTCACAGGAGCCTGATCAATAATATCATCATGAACCAGAGTAAAATTATGGAAAACCTCCAGTCCGGTAGCAGGCATCATTGCGTCATCAATATTCTCATTAAAAAGATTGCATGCCAACAGTGCCAGTACCGGTCTCAGTCTTTTTCCGCCTATCGAGAGGACATATTTGATTGGGTCCGCAAGTTTTTTGGCTTCACGCGGATATGAAAGATTAATAATAGCCTTATCGACTAAATTCCTGAGATCGGCCTGACTGTACATTTTTATGATTTAAATTCATGTAAAACAACCATACTAGCCTCGCAGGGCCTCAGCCCCGCTGACAACTTCAAGTATCTGGTTTGTTATGGCAGACTGTCTTGCCTTATTATACTGAAGTGTAAGCTCTCTGATCATTGTAGTAGCATTATCCGTTGCTTTATGCATGGAAGTCATTCTGGCTCCATGTTCAGCGACAAATGAATCAAGTACTGCTTTATAGAATTGAATTTTAAGTGATTTAGGTATCAGATCTTTAACTATCTCTTCCTGCGTAGGTTCATAGATATAATCAACCGGCTGAGCAGCAGACTTACCTTTAGTAGCAGCGGTAACCGGCAGAAACAATTCGTTAGTCAGGTTCTGTACTGCTGCATTCTTGAACTGATTATATACCAGCTCCACCCTGTCGTACTCTCCTTTAATGAATGAACCCATAATTGTATCAGCGACCTGGGCAACATTACCAAAAGACAGATTGTTAAGCAGGCTATTCTGGTCAGGTAGCAGTTTTGCCTGCTGTTTCCTGAAATAGTCAAAGCCCTTTTTACCGATTGTAAGTATTTGCAGATTACCGCTTCTAAACTGATCTGCATACTTTTCAGAGATGATCCTTCTTGTCTCCTTTATGACATTTGCATTGAATGCTCCACAAAGGCCTCTGTTTGAGGTAATCACAACAATAAGGATTTTTTCCGGATCTGTTACCCTCCCGTAAACATTTTCAACCTCATCATCAGCCAGACTTTGTGCAAGACCAGCAAGTATTTCCTGCAGCTTATTGACATAAGGCCTCAGCCTGACTATCTTATCCTGAGCTTTGCGCAGCTTTGCAGCAGATACCATCTTCATTGCGGATGTTATCTGCCGGGTAGACCTGACAGAAGTGATTCTTACTCGTATTGCTTTTAAGTTCGCCATTTAGGATCAATTTATTCCTGCTGCCTGAGTTAATTCTGTCGGTATTTTATCGCCACCTCAGATGCTGCTTTTTCCAGAACTGCTGTTATATCGTTGTTAATTATTCCCTTACGAAGTTCTTCAAGTACATCCTTGTGTTTCAGACTGAGATATTCGAGATAATCGGTTTCAAATGCTTTAACCTTATTAACAGGTATATCCTTCAGCAGACCCATTGTTCCGCAATAAATAATCGCTATCTGATTCTCAACCGGAACCGGAGCATATTGTCCCTGTTTAAGAATTTCGACGTTTCTGGCTCCTTTATTCAGAACCGCCAGTGTAGATGCATCAAGGTCAGATCCAAACTTAGAGAATGCCTCAAGTTCGCGGTATTGAGCCTGGTCAACCTTAAGAGTACCGGCTATTTTTTTCATTGCCTTGATCTGGGCATTTCCACCAACCCTTGAAACAGAAATACCTACATTTATAGCTGGCCTCACACCGGCATTAAACAGGTTCGATTCAAGGAAGATCTGACCGTCAGTAATTGAGATCACGTTTGTAGGAATATATGCAGAAACGTCACCGGCCTGTGTTTCAATGATAGGAAGAGCTGTAAGTGATCCACCTCCTTTTACCATATGGCGTATTGATTCAGGCAGGTCATTCATTTGTCGTGCAACCTCATCCGACTCAATAATCTTTGCTGCTCTTTCAAGTAGTCTTGAATGCAGGTAAAATACATCGCCAGGGTAAGCTTCACGTCCTGGCGGACGGCGCAGCAGAAGTGAAACTTCGCGGTATGATACAGCCTGTTTAGAAAGGTCATCATAAATGATAAGGGCATCGCGACCGGTATCACGGAAAAATTCACCGATGGCAGCTCCGGCGAAAGGAGCATAGAACTGAGCCGCGGCGGGGTCAGATGCTGTTGCAAGTACAATAACTGTATACTGTAAAGCTCCGTGTTCTTCAAGCGTTGCAGCAATATTGGCAACTGTAGAGCCCTTTTGTCCTATAGCTACATAAATACAATAAACCGGTTTTCCTTTTTCAAAGTTGCTTTTCTGATTTATGATAGTGTCAATAGCAATTGCTGTCTTCCCGGTCTGCCTGTCACCAATTATAAGTTCACGCTGCCCGCGGCCAATCGGGATCATTGCATCGATTGCCTTGAGTCCTGTCTGCAGTGGCTGTTTAACCGGCTGGCGGAAAATAACCCCGGGTGCTTTTCTTTCGAAAGGAAGAGTGAACAACTCCCCTTTAACCGGACCTTTTCCATCAAGCGGCTGGCCTGTCGGTGAAATGACCCGTCCCAGCAGTCCTTCGCCAACGTCAATGGAGGCGATCCTGCCTGTTCTTTTTACAATATCCCCTTCATTTATCTCTTCCGTCGGACCAAGGAGCACTGCCCCTACATTGTCCTCCTCAAGGTTAAGAACGATACCTTCCATGCCATTTTCAAATTCGATCAGTTCATTTGACTGAACATTTGAAAGACCATATATCCGGGCAATTCCGTCACCAACCTGGAGAACCGATCCGACTTCTTCGAGCTCAACTCCGGTTTGTATACCTTCAAGTTGTTGTTTAAGGATTTTTGAAACTTCTGATGGTTTAATGTTTGCCATATTGATTTTCTTATAATTCCATTCTGTTATCTTTAAGATCACTGCACCAGTGCAATTCCCTTGAACTCCTTACTTATCTTCCTGAGCTTATTCCTTATACTGGCATCAATATAATTATCATCAACTCTGAGTATAAACCCTCCGATGATATCAGTATCAATGTTCTCTTCAAATTCAACTTTTGTTTTGAATATCTCTGAGATCATTTCCGTGATCTGCTTCTTAACTTTCGGATCAACCTTTACAGCGGTTGTAAGGATTGATTTAGTAATCCCTTTATAGGTCTGAGTTTCATGAATGAATACCCTGGCAATGGCCGGAATAAATATCTCTCTGCCATTTTTAACAATAAGATCCAAAAGCGAAAATGTTATTTTCTCGACATTTCCCTCAAGCATTTTATGAAGAATAGCTGCCTTCTTTGAAGGAGCAATAATCGGGCTATGAAGTAATACCTTCATTTCAGGAATTCTGCATATTTCCGAAAGGAATAACATATCATTATTAACCTTGTCAAGAATATTCTTCTCAACAGCTGACTGGAATAATGCCCTTGAATACCTTACGGATATTTTGCTGTCATTCATTATATATGCCTTCCTAATTCTTATTGAAATTGATTTCTTTCAGGTAATTATCTATCAGTTTCTCCTGTTCTCCGGTCTTCTTCAATTGTTCCCCCAGAAGTTTTGATGCGATATCAACAGAAAGAATAGCTACCTGGTCATGTATCTCTGCAAGGGCCTTTCTCTTCTCTCCCTCAATGCCAATCCTTGCTTTCTCTACAATTTTTTCAGCCTCTTCAGAAGCTTTTCCTTTTGCTTCTGCAATGAGCTTGTCGCGGACATCCCTGGCATCCTTGAGAATAACTTCACGTTCCTCCCTTGCCTTGCGAAGAATAGCTTCATTATCACTCTGAAGCCTCATCATATCTTCCCGTGCTATCTCGGCTGCTTCAAGTGAGCCTTTTATCATCTCATCGCGCGCTTTCACAGCATTCAATATCGGCTTCCAGGCGAACTTTGAGAGTAAAAAGAAAAATAAACCAAAGATCAGTACGGACCAGAAAACAAGGCCAATCGCCGGTGATGTAAGACTATTTGCTAATAAGATCATATCTTAATGATTTAACTGTTTAAACTGAAAAGAAGCCTGCAACCAACCGTTACAGGACTTCTTATTTCCTTTTACTTAGCAATAAGAGCAACTACAATTGCAAAAAGTGCTGCACCTTCAATAAGCGCTGCTGCAATAATCATAGCTGTCTGGATCTTGGAGGTGGCTTCCGGCTGGCGTGCTATAGCTTCCATGGCCGATCCGCCAATTCTTCCGATACCTAGTCCTGCACCTATAACTGCAAGACCTGCCCCAACTGCTGCCATTGTACCTGTCATAATAACTGATTATTAATTAAACAATTAAAAACTAATGATGCTCTTCCTGCACTGCCAGACTGATAAAAAGGGCTGACAACAAGGTGAATACATATGCCTGAAGGAATGCCACAAGAAGCTCGAGGCAATCCATAAAAATCACAAAAAGAATTGAAACCGGCGCCACTAAAAGCGATTTGAAAATAAATATCAGGCAAATAAGACTGAGTACAATAATATGTCCTGCAGTAATGTTTGCGAAAAGACGGATCATCAGGGCAAATGGTTTCGAAATAATTCCTATAAGTTCAACCGGTATCATTACCGGCAACAACCACAATGGAACACCTGGTGTTGCGAAGACATGCTTCCAGTAATTTTTGTTGGCGCTGAACTGTGTAATTATAAAAGTGAAAAAAGCAAGAACAAAAGTAACTGCAATATTGCCCGTTACATTCGCTCCGAAAGGAGGAGGAAATGGAACAAGCCCCATCAGGTTATTTATAAGGATGAAGAAAAAGACTGTCAGAAGATACGGCATATATTTCTCATACTTGTGTTTACCAATGTTCGCAATTGCAATATCATCGCGCACAAACAGGATGACAGGTTCCAGGAAACTCTGAATGCCTTTAGGATGGCTGATCCCGGTCTTTTTGTAGGACCTGGAGAGTGACAGAAAAAGGACCAGCCCGATGATACACGAAAAAAGCAGGCCGACAACACTTTTTGTCATTGAAAAATCGAGCGGAATTGTCTTTTCACCTGAATTGCTTTCCTCATTTTCATGAATTATAACGCCTTCTTCAAGCTTATAACCTTTGTAACTGTGTCCGTGGGCAAGTTTACCTGACATGAAGATATCGAGTCCATTCTCTTTGGAATAAAGGATAACAGGCAATGGTAATGCTATGTGCCTGTCATGTCCTTCCTGATCTTTAACGGTCCAGAGATGCCATTCATGTGAATCTGCAATATGATCCATTATGAAGGTGCTTGCATCAAATGGTTCCGTAGTTTCGTGGCCTTCCTGTCCAAAAGAAGTCAGTGTAGTTCCTGTCAGCAGGAAAAAGAATAAAAAGAAAAATACCAGTTTAGTTTTCAAATCTGTTTTTATTTTATAAAGATTTGTTTTTCAGTGCTTTCAATATAATCCATATTAAAAACAAACTGAATGCTAAATATAAAACAAAAAAGATTAAAACAGATTCGGAAGTTGTTTTTTTTGCAAGAATGAACCATATTATAGCTAAAACCAACTCCAGCAGGAATTTAAGGCTGAAAGAAACAAAAGTGTGCATCGTCTGACTCTGCGGTTCGCGTGATTGTCCTCTGAAAAATATTAAAACCGCTGACAGGGAAATAAATGAAAATATAGCTGTAAGGACTATACTCTCATTCAATAAATGATTTAATTGTTTCGCTGTTAAAATCAGGTATCCGGCACATAGAACCAGAAGACTAAAAGCCAGAAGATAGAGAATAGTAGTTAACCGTGATTTCACCCGGATATATCACTTAATAAAATCCTTAATGGCAGTATATATTGCGGCAAAAACTCCGAGAAGGGAAAGTATAATAGTAAATACCGGCGTTTCGAAACCGGTAAGTTTATCCAGTTTAATGCCTCCCCAGGTTGTAAGGGCAATAATAGCTCCCATTTGAAAAGCTATTCCTGAGTACTTTGCAAAATCATTCAGACCTTTATTTTCCTGACCTTTCGGTTTCTTTTTCTGTGACTGCTGAGGATCCTCCATTATTGCTGTTTTCGCTCATTTTGCAAGTTCCTGAGAATATTGCTCCCGGTTCAATCGAAAGCTTGGAGGTGACAATATCTCCCAATATCTTCGATGAAGCTTTTAAATTCAGCAATTGACCAACAATGACCCTGCCTTCTATTGCTCCGGAGATCTCACAGTTCTTGCAGTTTATCTCTCCGTTAACCTTTCCTGTGGGACCAATAACAACCTTCCCCTTTGTATTAAGATTTCCGGTCAGGGAACCATCTATGCGGACATCGCCGGTTGATTTGACATCTCCGGTAATGTCGGTGCCGTTGCTGATAAGATTGATAGTGCTGTTATCCGTCTCGTTGTATTTTGCCATAGCTTTAAAGAGTTGAGAGAATTAAATCATTAACTCACAAATATAACTATTTTGGATCGTAAGCCCATATAAGGTAGATAGAGCCCCATGTAAAACCACCTCCAAATGCTGCAAGTATAAGTATATCACCCTTTTTAAGACGATTTTCGTATTCCCAGATACAAAGTGGAATAGTTGCAGCAGTTGTGTTTCCGTATTTCTGAATGTTGATCATCACTTTTTCGGGAGGAAGGCCCATCCTGCGACCAGTGGCATCAATTATTCTCAAGTTTGCCTGATGCGGAACCAGCCATGAAATATCCTCAGGTTTAAGGTTATTTCGTTCCATTATCTCTGCAGCCACATCGGCCATATTAACAACTGCAAATTTGAATACGCTCTGACCCTCCTGATAAATATAATGTTCCTTGGCATCTATAGTTTCATGGGAGGAAGGTTTACAGGATCCTCCTGCTTTAAGGTGAAGAAATTTTCTGCCGGAACCATCTGTTTTAAGGATGTGGTCCATTATGCCAACTTCTTCGGTTGTAGGTTCAAGAAGTACTGCGCCGGCAGCATCACCAAACAATGGGCATGTTGTCCGGTCAGTATAGTCCGTTATTGATGACATTTTGTCTGCCCCAACCACTATCACCTTTTTGTACCGGCCTGATTCAACATACTGAGCACCGGTCTGAAGAGCAAATAAAAATCCGGAGCAGGCAGCGCCTATGTCAAAACTGAATGCATTTTTTATTCCCGCTTTGTCACAGGTTATATTTGCTGTGGCCGGGAAGAACATATCAGGAGTAACTGTTGCACAGATAAGCAGGTCTATTTCATCAGGAGAGGTGTTGGTTTTCTCAAGAAGTCCTCTGACAGCATGTTCAGCCATATCAGAAGTACCCAGACCTTCACCTTTAAGTATTCTTCTTTCTTTGATTCCGACCCGCTGCATTATCCATTCATCGGAAGTATCAACCATTTTAGATAATTCCTGGTTTGTCAGTCTGTATTCCGGCACCCAGGCATTTATCCCTGTAATAGCTGCCCGTAGTTTTTCCATAATTCAAATTGATTCTTTGATCTTCTGGGCAAGGTTTGCCTGTGCTACTTCCCTGGTCCGTATTACCATATTCATTATGGCCTTACTTTTTGAAATGCCATGACCAATAACGACATTGGCATTAATTCCAACAATAGGCGTGCCTCCTATACTTTCAAAATCAAGCTGGTCAAAGTATGAATCCTTAAGACCACGTTGCTTATAAATCTGATGAAAAGATTCACCCAGTTTGAGTATTACATTTCCGGCAAAACCGTCACAAACAACTACATCAGGCATAGTTTCCTGGAAAAGTAAATTTCCCTCTATGTTTCCAATAAAATTCAGCCCGGGATGCTCTTTCATCAGTTCATAAGCCATTTTTACTGCAGAAGTTCCTTTCGTCTCTTCTTCCCCGATGTTAAGTAATCCGACTGTAGGATTTTCAACTTCAAGAACACATTTTGCAAAAATGCTCCCAAGTATTCCATACTGAAGCAATATATCTGCCTTACAATCAGGATTCAGACCTACATCAAGAATTACTGATCTCCGGTTGTCAACACGAGGAAGCACAACAGCAAGGGCTGGTCTTAGAACACCTGGAATCACATTCACTGTATAACTTGCTCCAACAAGCATGGCTCCGGTATTTCCTGCACTGCAGAAACCATCAAGAGTATTGCTTTTCAACATTATGTAACCCACTGCTATGCTGGAATCCTTCTTCTGTGAAAAGGCTTTGGCAGGATGATCTCCCATTTCAATCACCTGGGAGGTATGAATAATCTCAAACAATGATGAATCAACCTGCATATCGCTTAGTTTACTGCAGATTGCATTTTGATCTCCTATCAATACAAGCGTATCATCAGCATGTAAATGCTGCAGGGAGTCAACAGCGCCTTCAATGATCGCATCAGGTGCAAAATCACCACCCATGACATCAAGGCCAATTCTCATAGGTATTTTATTAAGTTAAAGAGTATCAGGCAGTCGCCTTCTTGGCAATTGCCGGTTTGCCCCTGTAAAATCCACATTCAGGACATACCCTGTGATAGAGAACAGCTGATCCGCAGTTTGAACAGCTAGCCACTGTAGGCGCAGTTGCCTTATAGTGAGTTCTGCGCTTATCTCTTCTGGTTTTGGAATGTTTGTGTTTAGGATGTGCCATGTCAATCTATTTAATTTTCGTTCTTCAATTTCTTCAATTCGTCCCACCTGGGATCAGTCTGTTTATCTTCGCTATCCTCCTCAACAAGGAGTTCACTGAGTTTCTTAAGCATAACAGGATCACAAGTGCTCTTACCATTTCTATCTTCCGGATGCACTCTCCTGATGGGCAGCGCAAGATGAATGTATTCATAAAAGTGTTGCATGAGGTCCAGTTCATTTTCATCGGAAGGAAGAGAAAGAATGTCAGGATCATCATCTGATATGCTTTTTCCAAGCTTGACAAGTAACCTGTTCTCACATTCAAATGGTCTTGAAAACATCTCCAGGCATCTGTCACAGCAGAGCATTACATATCCTGCTATCCTGATCTGCAAATCAAGATGTGAAGATCTCTTCTCCATCTCAACATATGCTTTAAGGCTTCCCTCCTTAACTTCCGATTCCTCAAACTCTTCAAAAAACTCTCTCCCAATATCAAAATTAAATGTGTGCCGTACCTCTTTCAATCCGCTTAACGGTATGTTGTATAGTCCGGACATCTCTTTCAATTTTGGTTTGCAAAAATATGAATCCTTATTCAATTAAAAAAATTATCAACAAAAAAGTAACATTTAATGTCTTAAATGATCATTTACCGGTATAAAAACGCCGTTTGCCGAATTTTGATAGTCAACTAAAAACAAGGCTGTTATTTTTGCTTCATAATTAAACATTTCACTAATGGCACACAGTTATAATAAAAACCTGGCGAAGAGGGAACTTAATCCCAGAATTAGTCTGGGACTATTTTTTGTCACTCTTGGAGTAGCTCTGATGATTGCTACAAATGACTTACTGAACCTGGGAAGCATGTACAGGTATTTTACCTGGGAAACAGCACTTATTTTTATCGGAGTACTGTTACTGCTTAACCTTCATTTTACAGGCGGCCTGCTGATGGTTGCAGGTGGAATCTGGTTCCTTCTCGACGAGATCAATTTTGTTACACCGGATATTATCAGAACAATATACTGGCCCGGGGTGATAGTGCTGATCGGAATTGTTTACATAATTTCATCATTATTTAAAAGAATTAAATAAGACAAATAAATCAGAATCTAATAAATTTACAGCTATGGAAACAAATGATAATTACAAAGATGAAAAAGGATTCTACAGGCACGATAGAAGACACCTTCAGAATAATCGTGCAATTATCGGAGTTGTGCTTGTTCTTGTAGGTGCATTCCTTATAATGAGAAATACCGGCGTATTTCCCGGCTTTGTTGATCATATAATATTCAGCTGGCCGATGTTTCTGGTTACCATAGGTCTGGTAATAACTCTCGGATCATCCGGGAATAAAACCGGAGGTATTATAGTTATGGCGGTAGGTGCATTTTTCCTGCTACCTCATATTTTCAGGGAGACATTTGACTTTAATCTTTTCTGGCCTGCTGTCTTCATAATAATCGGCGTTATTTTCATTTTCTCAAAACGAAAGGTCTGGCATGGAGTATCAACTTCCGGTCAGGTGGGTGATGATTATATCGATATCATAAATATATTCAGCGGTGGTGAGCGGCAGATCGTTTCTGAGAATTTCACAGGAGGGAAAATAACATCAATCTTCGGAGGCAGTGAAATTGACCTTACACAGTCAAAGCTTGCACAGGGTGTTTCTGAACTGGAAATAGCATGCATATTTGGAGGAACAACCATTATTGTCCCAAATGACTGGAATGTAAAAATTGAAGTAGTCCCGGTTCTGGGAGGTTTTGGCGACGAAAGAAAACTTAATCTCGGAAGAACAGTAGATACATCGCGCCAGCTCATAATTAAAGGGGCCGTTGTATTCGGCGGAGGTGAAATAAAAAGCTATTAATCTCAATCCGTATGAAACATCCTGTTTTATCAAACAGAATACGGCTTATTATATGGTGGCTGATCTGGGTATTCCTAATGGCCGGTCAGTCACTTCTTTTTTATTATGCTTACGGTGATTTCATAAGTATCGGAGTATTAGACAGCGTCTTATCATTACTGATCTATTCAGGCATTGCACTTTCTTTATGGTATCCTTTCAGTTTTTTCAACAGTGGCAATACAAGAGTAACAACGACTATTTTAAACCTCATTATCAGTGGTATTATATCAGTGACATTATGGGCACTGACTACCAAATATTCCATGCAGATGATTCTGCCGGAAGATAACAGCTACAAAGACTACTGGGAAGCTACATTTCCTTACAGGATAGGAACCGGGGTATTTATTTACGGATTGATAGTCCTCTCATACTATCTTTTTATAAGCCTCACAAATCTTTCAGAAAAGAATGCAAAAGAAGCCCGGCTTGAAAGCCTCATAAAAGAGACTGAACTCAAGATGCTGAGGTCACAGATAAATCCTCATTTTTTATTCAACAGTCTTAATTCAATAAGTTCCCTCACTGTTACGGATCCGGAGAAGGCAAGAGTAATGGTAGTAAAACTGTCAGATTTTATGAGATATGCACTTGCCAGAAAAGACGAGCAGCCTGTTTCCCTAAGGAGTGAACTGGAAAACCTGCGTTTATACCTGGATATTGAAAAAGTCAGGTTTGGAGATAAGCTTTCAACTGAAGAGCATATTTATCAGGAATGTTATGATTTTAAAATTCCTGTCATGCTTTTACAACCGCTATATGAAAATGCAGTTAAGCATGGCGTTTATGAAAGTACTGAAACCGTTAAGATTTATACCCAGGCGAAGATTATTGGCGGGGTTATTGAAATAATCATAAGAAATAATTATGATTCAGCTCCTTCAGTTAAAAGAGGCACCGGAACCGGTCTGATAAATGTTAGACGCAGACTTGAGTTGTTCTACGGCAACAAAGCTTCAATAAAATCTACAAAAGAAGATGGAATTTATACCATAACTTTATATATACCAAAGGAATATTTATAAATAGCATATGAAAATAAATTCATAATTTTATAGTTATTGAACCAAATCTACTTATAACAGTTCAGTCAGGCGGGAACCCTATGGAAAAAATCAGAATAGTAATAATTGACGATGAAGCCCCGGGAAGGGAAATAATAAAACATTATTTAAAAGAGGTGGATTCAATAGAGGTTATTGCTGAATGTTCAGACGGATTTTCCGGTTTGAAAACAATTTCGACATTAAAACCAGATCTGGTATTTCTCGATATACAGATGCCCAGACTTACCGGAATTGAATTGGTTGAGGTCCTGACTGAGAAACCGGAGATCATCTTTACAACGGCTTATGACCAGTTTGCAATCAGGGCATTTGAACTTAATGCCGTTGACTATCTGATGAAACCTTTCGAAAAAAGAAGATTTCTTGAGGCAGTTAAAAAAGCAATAGATAAAATCAGGTCAGGGAAAGGGAATGTTGAACCGGCAAACCATCTCCTCGCCAAAAAACCGGAAACTGATGGAGCAGTAAACAGGATAGTTGTAAGAAAGGCAAATTCAATTAATATCATTCCTGTTGAACAGGTAAGGTATGTCGAAGCACAGGATGATTATGTGATGATTCATCATTCAGCAGGAAAAGCCCTGAAACAGCAGACAATGAAGTTTTATGAAGAGAACCTTCCTAAGTCCGATTTTGTAAGAATTCACAGGGCATACATAGTAAATGTAACCGGAATTAACAGGATCGAGCCCTATGGAAAAGATACTCATGTAGCTGTTCTGAACACCGGAGAAAAGCTTCCTGTAAGCCGTGCAGGATATAAACAACTGAAAGAAGAGCTTAGGTTTTGAGGGTATGGCGGTATGGCGGTACGACGGTACGACGGTACGGCGGTACGGCGGTACGACGGTATGGCGGTACGGCGGTACGATGGTACGACGGTGTGGCGGTACGGCGGTGTGGCGGTTCTGTTTAGTGTTTTAGCCTGTTCTCTTTATTGTATCTGCTGAAAAAAGTCAGGAATGGCTGATAACGACGAAAACGGAACAGCGGAACGGGATCATAGCCGTGTGTCCCTCCGGGCCTGCATCGAAGAATACGGCCCGTACCCATTATTAATCCGTAAAAGGGACCATGCATTTTAAGAGCATCAAGCATGTATTGTGAACAGGAAGGCAAATGACGACAGGACGGTCGCAGAAACGGAGAAATTGAATACCTGTAAATGAGAACAGGCACTGAAAGTAAAAAGGATAAAAATAATAAAATGGCCTTAAGCATTTTACAAAGATAATATTTGTCAATAGCAAGCCGGCTGATTGAACCTTTCATCTCGATTTATTATTTTTATGACAAAATGACCTGTTGATCATGACATAATTATTCTGGCAGGTCTTTTGTTAAGAAGTTTAATAAAATTGGAGGAACCATAAAATGACAATCTGGATATTATTTATAGGCTTCATGATCCTCAGCTGGATCGTAAGCATGGTATTGAAATCGAAATTTAAGAAGTATTCCAAAATATTGGTAGACAATGGGATGTCCGGCAAAGATGTAGCGGAAAGAATGCTTCGCGATCAGGGTATTACTGACGTAAGAGTAACCAGCGTTCAGGGGCACCTTACCGATCATTATAATCCCATAGATAAGACAATTAATCTTAGCCAGGCAGTATATTCCGGTCGGCATATTTCGGCAGCAGCAGTAGCGGCTCATGAAACGGGGCATGCTTTGCAGCATGCGCAGGCCTATGCATGGCTTGGTTTCAGATCGAAACTTGTTCCGGTAGTCAGTTTCGCATCAAAATGGGTGCAGTGGGTCATTCTTGGCGGGATACTTCTCGTTCAAAGCTTTCCGGCATTATTGCTTGCAGGAATTGTACTGTTTGCAATGACTACAGTTTTCAGTTTCATCACATTGCCCGTTGAGATCAATGCAAGCCGAAGGGCTCTTGCATGGCTCTCAAATGCCGGGATAACATCATACCAGAACCACGATAAGGCACAGGATGCATTGAAATGGGCTGCCTATACCTATGTTGTTGCAGCTCTCGGTTCACTTGCCACACTGATGTATTACATAATGATATTCCTCGGCTCGAGAGACTGACATACAAGAAACAAGATAAAAGACAAAAGAAAAAAGATTAAAGACAGAGAGCACTTCTTCTTAAACTTGTATCTTTTGTCTTTTGTCTTTTGTCTTTTGTCTTTTGTCTTTTCCTATCGCCCTTCTACTTCAAGCCACTTTGTTGATTTATGAATGGTTCTGATTATGAACCACATTATCACAGCGCCAATTGAAAGATATAGCCACATCTGGGTGAAACAGACCTTCCCGGACAAAAAGAGATTCCTGAAAAGATCCAGAAGAAGGAAAATAACGAAGATATTCACAAAGCTGTTATACTCTCTTTTCAACACATTACGTACAGAAAAAGGAAGCCCGGCAGGAATATATCTGAATGAGTAGGGTATAAACGCGGCAACTCCTTCCGACCACTTGTCGTAAATGGCACCAAACTTTCGCCTCAGGAATTGTTCTTCGGCAAACATTATCCGTTCATAATAAATCCAGTATAACAGAATGAATACTATTGTAAATCCAACTGATCTTAAAAACAAAACGGGCCCCAGCCACATGAAGAAATTACCAAGGTAGAGCGGATGGCGGATTAATGAATAGATACCTGTAGTATTAAGTTCATCTGCTACCTGTCCGTTTACTGTATTTCTGCCCGATGTATTTTTAGGAGCAAAGCCTACTGTAAAGATTCTGATCAACTGTCCTAAAAAGCATACTCCAAGAAAGATAATTTCATCTCTCATGTCGAAGATAATTGCCTGACGGTTGCCTATATACATCATAAAGATACCAGCTGCAACCATAAAAACGGGTAACCAGCTTCGCCTTCTGAATAACCAGTTCCCGCTGTTTTCAAATTCATGTACCAGAGCCATTTTCTGTTTTTTTAATGATGCCGCAAAAGTAGGAAAAATCTAGAAACTGTATTTGAGACGAAGAAATCCCAGATTTATATTGGATTCTGTATTATTAATTTCGCTTCTGAAATGTTGCCAGAATAGTGAAAAATCGACATTCTCAGCCATCGAAAAGTCGAGAGAAAGGCCCGCAAAATATCCCTCCAGGTCAGGAAACCACATTCCCGAAGCACTTATATTCAGCAATGGAGTTACCGGACAGGAATAAAGACCAAAAGGTGTGAATTTTGAAAAAGCGAGCTCCTTTGTTGATAATGAGCCCGTATAGAATGAAAGGAAACTGGTATAATCAGCAGGATTGTTACTATACATAATCTGAATCTGTACCATTGAATTATTCCTGAATGCTTTGTCAAAACCAATAGTGAAGATACCTGTTCCTGATGAGTCTGCTAAGTTCCCTACTGGCTGGAACCATGACATTTCACCCCTGAATGAAACTGAACCGAATGCTCCTGACCACCCGGCTCCTGCTATAAAATCTTCGCTGTTAAAATATCCCGATAGTAACTGGAAATCGTAACCCCACTTATTGAACCTGTAAAGAGCGGCAGCAGTTATCCTGTTATCATAATCTGCCTTTACCGCCAGTTCGATAGCAGAGGAATAATCAGGATAGTACTGGAGTCTTACAGCGTCGCTGCCCGGTCTCTCAATATAATCAAACTCGAAGAATGAATACACATTGAAAATATCATTCGGATTCCAAACAAGGGTCTGTCCCCAGTTAATTCTCTGACGGCCCACCCTTGCCTGGAATTTATCATAGTTAAAATCAACCCAGAGCCTGTCAATTGTTGTGTTCAGAAAGAAAGATTGCTCATTCAGAATGTTCCATGACATATCAACCCATCCCGGATCCATTCCTGTCATTTCAGAATATGAAGGCCCGGTTCTTACCATGTCACCAACAAAAAGCCGGTTCCTCAATTCGGTGGCAAAAGTTATGTTCCGGTTAAGGTATCCTTTGAAATTTATCCTGTTATGCAAAAGATTGTCAACGATAAAAGGGCCTGAAAGGGAATCGAATATAACACTTTCCATAGTACTGACATAACCATTAAGGTCAAATCTCTTAACCTCTTCCTGTGAAAAAGCTTCAACATTAATAAGAAAGAATAGAATGAGGTATATTTCCGGTACTTTACGCATGCTGATTACTAATGACTTCGATTATTCCCTGATATCATCAGAAACGACACTTCCGTCTTCGAGGGTTATAACGCGATGTGCCATTTTAACAACCCTGGCATCGTGTGTTGAAAAGATAAACGTTATTTTTTCCTCATGATTAAGCTTCTCCATTATCTCAAGAAGTGTTGTTGCAGATTTGGAATCGAGGTTGGCTGTGGGTTCATCTGCCAGGACAAACTTTGGCCTGGATGCAAGAGCGCGTGCAACTGCAACTCTTTGCTGCTGACCTCCGGAAAGCTTTGAGGGACGACTGTTCATCCTGTCACCAAGACCGACAGCTTTCAGTAATTCAAAAGTTCGTTCATCCCTCTCCTTCCGCGACCACTTCTGCAGATTCATGATGAATTCAACATTCTCTTTAGCCGTCAGAACAGGGATCAGGTTATATGCCTGGAAGACAAATCCTATGTTCCTCATCCGGAAATCGATCAGCTGAGAAGATTTCAGTCCGGAAAGATCTGAACCGTCTATGATTATCTTTCCTGAAGTAGGCATATCAAGGCCGCCGATAAGGTTAAGCAGAGTCGTTTTTCCTGAGCCGGAAGGCCCAACAATAGCAGCAAACTCTGCCTCCTGAAATTCCAGTGTTACATTATTTACAGCATGCACATGTACTTCCGATCCGTCGTATATCTTATTAACATTTTTTAATTCCAGAACTTTCATTGTCTTAATTTTTTAGGATTTCATATATGCTATTCTGTTCGGATAGCTTCTGCCGGATCAAGTCTGAGAGCTTTTAATGCAGGGTATACTGAAGAGGCAATACCGGTAATTATTATAAGGATGGTGATCAGGATGAAAAAGCTGAATGTAATTTCCGGGAAGATATGCGCTGAATAACCGAATGCTTCCATACCCTCGGCATATTGTGCAAAATTGATCCCATTTTTGGCAGAAAGAAGCACAGATAACCAGCCGAAAATCATACCGACAACACCTCCGATAAGTGAGAGAAATACCGATTCCAGCATTATCATCGAGAAGACCCTGCGTTTATTCATCCCGATAGCTGTGAGCATTCCCAGTTCCCTGGTCCTTTCAAGCACCACCATAAGCATAGTGTTAATTATTCCGAATGCCAGTGCTGCAAGTATTATGCCCATGAACAGACCATAAATCTGGTGAACATAATCAGTCATCATTGCCAGATCGGGCTGAAGCTCCTTCCAGTTTCTCACATCCAGTCCCGGCCATCCTGACCTTATTTCATCTGTTATAGCAACAGTCTGATTTAAATCATTTATCCTGATAACAAGCTGGTGAAAGGAGTTTTCATCAATTCCGGCCAGCCTGCACAAAACATCGTTCCTTACAAAAACCTGTACCTGTTCAAACATTGCATTTTTTATATCGTATACGCCGGCAATCCTGAATACTGATGAAACCTGATTATTATCCATGTCAAGGAATGTCAGTGTCATTCTTGAATTTTCACGGAATGACCACGCCTCTTTCTTTATCAGTTGCCCATATTCCCGTAGTTCGCTCTTTGACAGTAGAGAGGTTACAACTGAGGTGAATTTCTTTTCGTTGGGAAACCTTTTACCTGAGATCACCGAAAGCTTTGTTAAAATTTCAGCAGGAACCTTCTGATTCTCCAGTTTTATAAGTACAGCGGAGTCAATAACAAAACGAATTATATTCAGCTCCTTTGCCAGATCCTGACCAATCAGCGCAAGATCAAATTTTGATTCCCGTTCGAAATAATCACCGGTCCCGGGGATTATAGTCTTATGCAGGGTAAAAATCTCTTTTTCTTTTTCCGGGGCAATTCCAACTATTTGCACACCTGCATTTTTTGAAGCAGTTCCAGCCATTCCGGTTACCAGTGTTCTCTGAACTATTCCACTAATTCCTGAAAGTGAGCCAATTGAAGGTATAATATTATCCTCCCGGGACATCATTATCTGAGGATCATTATTCAATACATAGTCTTTTCCGGTAATCTGTATATGTGAGATCTCCTCATCTATGGCAGCATCAAAACGCTGGGCAATCATTCCGTTCATAAATGCCACTGCAAATATCCCGGCAAATATTCCGACCGTAACTGAGGCGATTACCACAAGACTTCTGATGCGGTTACGCCATACATTTTTCCAGGCTGTTTTCCAGATCATATGAAGATTTTTTAAGCCTTTAATGAATCAACTACCTGCATTTTGGTTATCTTCCTCAACGGATAGACAAGAGCAATCAGCACTATTATGGCAACCACTATTGCCTGCCATAGAATGTACATATCGGGAAGCAAAAATGGCATTATAGCCTCCATTCCATAATCCTCATACATTTTTGCCATTTCCCCATGAAATCTTATCGGATGGGAATAACCATAAAAAATCACAGGCAGTGCTGCAATTATCCCTGATGCAATTCCCAGGATTCCCATTAATATCATTTCGAGTGTCACTACTGTTGCCAGTTTTGATTTTTGCATTCCGATGGCAACAAGCACGCCGAATTCCCTTCTTCTTTCGGCTGTCATCATCAAAACTGTTCCGAAAACTCCGAATGCTATTACCAGGTACAGAATAAAGATCATAATCATCCCGCTTTTACTGTCAGCATCCATCTGATTGATCATAAGCTTATTCATTTCCTGCCAACCCATTACCTTAAGCTGAGGATCAAGCTTTGATCTTATTTCCGGGATCATGCTGTTAATCTTCTTATCCCCATTTTCCCTGATACTTATGGCAAGAGAGGTAAGCATTCCGGGAGCATCATAAAGTTCCTGGCAGACATCATAAGGGAGATAAACTATTTTGTTGTCAAGATCGGGGGCTGGTAGTTTTACAATTCCATTAATCCTGTACTTACCGGCGGCAGTTGTACCATGATATCCCTGACCCAGAAGGACAATAGTGTCTCCAATGCCGGCTTTCAGATAAAGCGCCAGTTTATCTCCAATCAGAACTCCCGGTTCACCGGATTTAATATAACCATTTCTGAAAGAGGCATATTTCCTGAATATTTCAAGGATTGAAGAGGAATCCTTATCCGGTATGTTAAAATCAATTGCCAGAGAGGAATTACTACTATATGAATTTCCCCTGAAAATTTCAAGATTCTTTTTTGTCTCCTGCGGTATTTCTGAATTTTTCAGTGCTTCAATATTATTATCATTCAGCTTATACTTTACCAGTTTGCCCCTGATATCTGACAATAGGGATTCCTTTTCAGGATCAACACCCATTACAAGAACACCTTTGGTCAGAGCACCGGAGGATGCCAGTGCAAATGATTCAAATCGGGGGACTGTTCCTGTTACATTCTCAAGACTCATTATTGCCTGGTCCAGTTCCGGGGTGTAACTGAATGTATTATCAACAATCTTATTATCCCAGAAATCCTCATGTTGAATCTGCAGATAACCTGTATATGATTCAATGGCATTCCTGAACATATGGTCATATGTGCCAAGCTGAAGTGACCTCATAATAAGCGCAAAAAAAATAGCAAAGAAGACAGATGCCACTGTTATAAGTGTCCTCCTTTTGTTTCGCCAGAGGTTTCTCCAGGCTATCTTGTAATTACTCATCTTATATTTTTCATATTCTGCTGCGAAAAGAAGCTCTCCTCCAGCGGAATATTGAATTTTATCTCCCTGATGCTGATAATTGTTTTATTCCCGGGCTCATCAGCAGGAAGGAGTTCTATTTTTGTCTGTATTGTTCTGCCATCCATTACTTTAATTTCACTTCCGGTTTCACTCCTCACCAGTATGCCGTCTTCGTCATACAGTTCAGCCTTCAGTACCAGGAATTCCTTTTTATCGATCCATCTGATCTGATAACCCCATACAACTGCAGCATCCGCCTTTGAATTCATCCCTATCCTGTAGCACTCACGACCATCAATAATCTCCTCTCCTGTTATTTCGTGTGTATAGTCATTAACAACGCTGGATTCTTTGAGAATATCATCATTGGTGTAGTCTGATCCCATCCATCCCTGCGACATCATCGAAGGAGGCAATTTAATAAGTCTGCTAATAGACGGATTCCAGTTCCACATCTCACTTGCCCGCTTGAGAAAGGTCTGACCTGCATCCTTTGAAGGTGCAGTTATCAGGGTCAGGGCATAATCGCGGCCAAGCGACCAGTTTTTAAATTCTACTGTCCTTTTCCAGGATGGCCTGACAATAGTCATTGACATTACCATCATGTTTGACTTTTCCCCGTTGAATTTCTCATCTGCTTTTCTTATGATCTCTGTTGCAGATAACTGCTGAGCAGGAATGTCAGATAAGCTGAATACCATAAAAACTGTACTTACAAAAGCTGAAAAAAGAGTTTTCATTTTTAGAATTTGTTTATCGAATTTAACTCTTTTTTTGTCGTAAAGGGTTCCATAATTCCTAAAAAACATATATTTGAACATCCTGAATGCATTTTTATAGAAAGATTTTTTATCTTTATCAGTTGTACATAAACCAATTTTACAATGGCAAGTCTCAAGCTTTTACTGGGATTGATCCCTTCAACTTCTAAAATTGAGCAGGCCGAAAAGGCTTTAATTGCTGAATTTGAGAAACTCAATACCTTTGCAGGGTCCGATCAGCTGGCGAAATATAATGAGCTGAATGAAAAAGTCAATTCTGCCGGATTTACACAGAAAAGGAAGGAGATTGAATCTCTCCAGTACAAGAATTCTGAAGAATTTTCAAAGGAGAAGGAGTTTTTATCCCTTCAGAAGGCTAAAGATATTGTTCTTTACTTTAAAACTGTTTCCGGCAGTGAGCTTAAGAGATTCAGGGAAATGGATGGCTCAGATAAGATCAGGGAATTTGAATCCCTTGAGAAATATATTCAGTCTGCCGAATTCAGGGAAAAGCAGAAAATGCGTCCAATTACCTTCAAAGATACTGATGAGTACAGAAAACTTATTGAATTCAATGCCCTGAAAGCTGATGCAGAGATCAAAGGATTTTTAAAATCAGGTTTGAAAGAGGATGAAAAGAAATCCAAAACCGTTCTCAGGTATGAGGAGCTTGATGCACTGATGAAATCGGCTGATTTCATTGCAAAAAAGAACATGAAACCCATCACTTTTAAAGACACTGAGGAGTATAAGAAGCTACTGGAGTATAACAGGGTCAAAAGCAGTGTTGAGATAAAAGAGTTTTATAAATTCAAAGCATCGAAGGAGTATGCCAATTTCCTGAATACAGACGGATCAGCACGTTTGAAGAGATATGAAGAACTCAAAGAGTTAGTGGCCGCACCGGAATTCAAGGAAAAGAAAGAGTATCTCCTGGACAAGAAGAGATTTGAGAAAACTGAGATGTTCAGGGAGGTTCAGGAATATGACAAGCTTAAAAAGGATTCTGATATCATATGGTATTTCAAGGTAAAGGATTCAAACAAATTTGACATACTTAAAAACAGAGAACTGACATTCAGTGATGAGTTTGAAGGAGATAAGCTTGAAACTAAAACATGGCTCACAAATTACTACTGGGGAGAAAAGCTGCTGCACGACAGGTACTCAGTTGAATCAGATCTTCAGGCATATACTGAGAAAGAAAACTTTGAAGTGAGGAACAGCGTTCTTAAAATTATTACCAAACCACAAAAAGTATCAGGTAAGATCTGGTCAGCTGACAAAGGATTCTCAACCAAAGAATTCAACTATACATCAGGAATTGTATGTACAGGGAACAGTTTCAGGCAGAAGTACGGAACATTTACTGCCAAGATCAAGCTTGGAGACCCGAATGCCAAAAACGCATTCTGGATGCTGGCAGATAAGATCACTCCTCATATAGATGTTTGCCGTACTGCAAAAGGGAAGGTATGGTTCGATTACTTCACACCAAAGGGTGGTAATTCAAAAACTTCAATCGGGTCAAGATATGCGGGAGATTTCTTCATATTTACACTTCAGTGGACGTCCGACAAGCTTGTCTGGAAGATAAATGATACAGAAGTCTATAAACAGACATCTGATATCCCGCAGGAACCGATGTATATTCTTCTTTCCGGTGGATTGGATAAACCTCTTAATGGGATGACGTCGATGGAAATAGACTGGATACGGGTATACCAGCCCAAAAAATAAACAATGGAAAGGATGCTCGCGAGTCATCCCTATACATCTGCAGCAGGAATTGAAATATAAAAAACTGATCCCTTATCCTTTTCACTTTCAACCCATAGACGTCCGTTATGCTTCTCAACAAAATCTTTACAAAGCAATAATCCCAGTCCGGTACTGATTTCTCCTTCAGTGCCGGGCCTGTTTGTCTTCTCATCAAGGTGGAAAAGTTTTTGTAGAAGTTCCCGGTTCATTCCTATACCATTATCCTGAACTGCGATTTCAATCTGATCATTTCTGTTTATTGAAGCAAATATGTCAATTTTACCGCCGGGACGGGTGAATTTCACTGAATTTGAGACAAGGTTTCTCAGAACTGACTGAAGCATGTTTTTATCACCAAAGACTGTTATTTCATCAGGTATAATGCAGGTTACTTCAATCTTTTTTGCCTTAGCCTGCTCAACAAGCAATGAAAGACTTTCACCGACTAATGCTGAAAGTTTTATTTTTTCAGGATTAAAAGGGATATGACCCTGTTTCATGCGCGCCCAGTTAAGCAGGTTTTCCAGGAGCCGGAAAAGACTGGCAGAAGAAGACTGTAACACTTTAATGATCTCATTAATCTCCTCCCTGTTAAGATTCGGCATTTCGGCAGCCATCTCCTCAGTCAGCATCATAATGCTACTGAATGGTCCTCTCAGGTCATGCGCAAGAATTGAAAAGAACTTATCCTTTTCCGAATTGATTCTGACAAGTTCCTGATTGGTCTTTTCGATCGCGGTGTTTTTTTCCAGAATTTCATTTTTCTGTTCAGTCAGAACAGTGTTTTTCCGGATTATTTCAACGGTTTGTTTCTCTACTTTTTCCTGGAGTATTCTCTTATCAGATTCCAGCTTTCTGAATCTGTACTTGATAAAACCAAAGATCGAAACAAGGATCAATAATCCTGATATTATGTAGAAAAATAAAGTCTGAAACCATGGAGGCCTTATTGTAAACGGAAAAGAAATTACGTTGCTAAACCTTCCATCAATATCCATGGTCTTAACTTTAAAAACATAATCCCTGTGATCCAGTTTGCCAAATGAAACTTCAGTTCTTTCAGTCGGCAAATTCCAGTTATCATCAAATCCTTCCAGCATATACTGATACCTTATTTTGCTGCTTCCGGTAACTGAAACTGCTATATAATCAAATGTGAGATAGTTGTTATTATATCTTAAACTCAGGTTTTCGGGGAGAAGACTCCATTTTGATATACCTGTAAAACGGATATTTCCAACTTCTACCCCATTATGCAGCAGAACAGGAGTATCTTTCCGGCCGGTAAGACCTGTCCATTGCATATCTTCATTAAACAACTTTATGCCAGTAAGCTGAATTGTAAGAGGAGAAAAATCCTTCCTTTCTCCTTTACTGTTATAAGCAGTCAGTCTGTCATTGGCTCCGATCCATACAGTTCCATCTTTGGTTTCGGTAATGGCGCCAAAATTACAGCCTATTCCTGTAAATCCATCTTCATAGCCATAATGCTTAAATCTCGGTGCTGAAGAGCCAATAGCCCCGGAATCAGGAGATACGGCATCAATTATAACAGGACCAAAGCGGGTCCCAAGCCAGATATTGTCTTTCGAATCCTGATAAATACTCAGAACATCCCTGTCTGTTTCAAAATCCCTGCCGGAATAGCTTATGAAATTTGTTCCGTCATACCTCACAACTCCCGATCCGCCTGTTCCGAACCACATTGAGCCATCCCTGACCTGAATGATACAATAGACAATATCATTGATGAACCCCTGCTTTGTGCTGTAATGTGTAACTTTTTCTTTTTCAATCATACAAATGCCGGCAGTTGCAGAAGCTATCCATATACGCCCTTCAGAATCTTCAAACAGGCTGAGAATGTTGTTGCTGCTAATCCCCTGTTTCCATGAATAATTGTAAAAGTAAGTTCCGTCGTATTTTGAAAGCCCGGCGCTGTATGAAGCAAACCAGATATTCCCATCTTTATCCTCAATTATCTTTCTTATTGTATCGCTGCACAAACCATGTTTCCTGGTAAATGTTTTCATGTATTTTCCATCAAATACCGATACGCCACCGCCATCGGTACCGAACCAGATATCTTTATTCCTGGTCTTTAATATACTGTAGATCCTGTTATTACGAAAGCCATCTTTTTCATCATAATAGACAAATCTTTTTTGTTCAATTCCATTTTCTTCTCTTATAAAGACCCTTGTTACATAACCTCCGAATGTCCCCAGCCATATATCACCTGGCTCATTTTCCATTATAGACATAACCATGCTGTTGCTCAGACCTTCGTTTATTGTTAAGTGTGTGAATAAAGTTCCTTCATATTTTATTAATCCTCCCCCTCTTGTTCCAAACCATAGATTCCCGTTTCTGTCCAGCAGGGAGCTCCTTATCATGTTACTTGCAAGTCCGTCTTTCTCTGTATAATTGATCAGATATTTACCATTGAATACTGATATTCCTCCCTGTTCGGTTCCAATCCATAAATTTCCGGAACTGTCCTGGATCATTGTTCGCACCATGTCATATCCCGGACTGCTGCTATAATTCTGACCAAAAGAGATAAAATCGGAACCATTAAAAGCCATAAGCATTTGTCTGTTACCTCCAAGCCAGATATTCCCGTCTTTATCCTTATACAGACTATGAATATGATTCACGGGCAGTCCTTCACTTTCAGAATAGTTCGAAAATGACCTTCCGTCGAAGACAGATATTCCCGCATCATTTGTTGAAATCCATATTCTGCCTGAATTATCTTCCGCAATTGATCTTATATAATTGTGACACAGACCCTGATCAACAGTATAATTTGTGAAGGTTCTGCCACTGTAAACTGAAAGCCCTCCGGCTGTTCCAAGCCAAATTTTTCCCTTGCTGTCTTCAAATATACAGTTTACTACATTATTAACCAGGCCTGATGAATCTGTAAATTTGCACAGGTTTAAACCGTCGTACCTGATCGCCCCTCCACCGAAGCTTCCGATCCAGAGGTTTTCATTGATATCAATACAGACAGAAAGTATAAGATTATTGTTAAGTCCCTGTTCTGTTGTATAATGAGAAAAATACTTTCCATCATACTTGGTTAAGCCATCATCGGTTCCCAGCCAGATATTACCTGCCTTATCCTGTGCCATGTTCCTGATCTGATCATGCCTCAACCCCTGAATTTTACTGAGGCTGCTGAAATTCATGGGATTAATCTCTTTGCTGTGTGCAGTTTTGGCCTGAACAATTTCCGGAGCTCTGGATAAAACACAGATTTCATTTACCTTAATAATTTCAGGAAGTTTTATTCCGTCCTTCCCGGGAGTTTTTACCACAGGAGGTTTCATTCTCAATATCTGTGGCGGTCCGACCGGTTCAATATTGATATCTCCCTTAATTTCATTTTTTGTATTTACCCTGGTGGTGTAGGGCTTTCCTGCAACAATTTTCAAAGGTGGTTCTACCAGTTCATCAGGTACAACATATCCTTTTGCCGGAATTACAGATATAACGGGTTTTTCCTTCCTGATGTTAACTTCTTCCGGGGCACAGGAAATAATAAAAACCATCAGGCCCATGAATATTGCATTGCCTGTTTTCATAAGATATTGATTAACAGAATGTCCATAGATATTTCATGCGTTATTAGAGTGCTATTCTTTTAAAGGTTGCCATTCAGAATCGAAAATTAAGCATTATTCTGTAACTTTTGCCAGGTTTATCCGTCTTTGCATTGTATCAGTTTTATGACAGTTAAAGAATATAACCGTTCTGTTGAGGAGTATTCCGATTCAATATACCGCTTCATTCTTGGAAACATAAAGGATGAGGAGAGGTCGAATGATATTGTCCAGGACAGCTATGAGAAACTCTGGAGAAATGTAGTTGAGATTGAATATTGGGTAGTTAAATCCTGGCTCTTTTCAACCGCATATCATACTATGATAGATATGATCCGGAAGGAAAAGAGAATGTTACGCATCGAACCCTCTCATGAAAGGGAGATGATTTATGAATCGGGGTATACTGATCTGAATGAAATACTTCACAAAGCGCTTGAAAGGCTGCCCGGGCAACAAAAAGTATCGGTGATGCTCAGGGATTATGAAGGCTACAGTTACAAAGAGATTGGAGAAATTACGGGCCTTAGTGAGGCCCAGGTGAAAATAAATATTTACAGAGGCCGTATTGCCCTGAAATCTTTTATCGGAAAAATTGAAACTGTTCTATAGAATGAAAATCGACAGATCAAATTACGAAATCTGGTTCATTGACTGGCTCGATGGAAACCTGAATAATGATCAGGTTGAACAGCTCAATCAATTTCTTTCAGAAAATCCTGACCAGAAGGAAGAACTGAAGGAAATGGATTCATCGCCTATTATTCCTTTGCCTTATGAATTCATGGGTAAATCAGGACTTTTTAGAGCGCCTTCCGATATCACAGAATCACAGTTCGAATTCCTCTGTGCAGCTTATGCTGAAAACGACCTTTCATCTCAGGAACTTCAAGAGTTCTCTCAAATAATTGATATTGATCCTCAAAAAAGGAATTTATCGGAACTATTCAGGAGACTAAAACTAATTGCTCCCGATATCAGATATGTAAATAAGAAGAAACTCTTTAAGAGAACACCTCTGCAAAAAACTATTCGTCTGTCGGCTGCATTGCTAAGTGCTGCTGCAACTGCTGCAATCCTGATAACATTGTCCATTTTTATTCAGGAGGATGAAAAGGTTAATATCTCTCAAATTATAACAAAGGAGAGTGGGGCACAGCAGTTAAACATTCCAAAACAAACTGATCATTCATTCATCGAACTTAGAAAATCTGAAGAAATAATAAGTATTAAAGAACCCGTGGCTGCTGTTAATAAAATAACAGCAGGGATCAAAGACGAGCTGCCTGAAAAGAATGAGATAACAGATTCATTACAGGAGTCCCTGTCTGCAGAATTAATATTTCCGGTTGAAATTCCTTCCTGTTCTGATATATTTTCAGTATCCGGGCCCGGGCTTCAGAAACTTGCTTTGATTTCTTTATCTGTTGACAACCAGCCACAACCGGAAGAAAGATGGGCCCCCGGAAGGTTCGTTGCAAAACTCTTCAGAGATAAGATCCTGAAGGATGATACAACTGATGACAGTCCTATAAAAGGTTACGAGATTGCAGAAGCAGGTGTTACGGGGATAAATAAGCTTTTTGGCTGGGAAATGACGTTCGAAAAGAACAATGATGAGAACGGAGAGCTGAAATCAATATACTTCAGTTCAAAAATACTTAAGATCCAGGCACCTGTAAATAAGTCAGAAAACAAATATTAGTACCTTCCCGGGAAGATTTACTCAATCTACTTTCGATTTTAGTGCACCGGCTTACGATGCTTTTATTTTTTCTTTGGTCATACTCCCTTATATTTGCATATATGATCAAATAAACTCTCCATGGAATCCCTCCTTCTTTCACAGCACGAAATCAGAAGATACAACAGGCAGATAATGATTCCTGAAATAGGATTAAAAGGACAGGAAGAACTGAAGAAGGCAAGTGTATTGGTTGTAGGTGCCGGCGGACTGGGATGTCCGGTGCTTCAGTATCTTACGGCAGCAGGTGTAGGGAAAATTGCAATTGCTGAATTTGACAAGGTTGATGAGACAAACCTCCAGAGACAGGTATTGTATGGCACCTCCGATGTGGGGAAACTCAAATCAATTATTGCAAAAAAACGTCTTGAACATCTTAATGCAAATGTTGAATTTGAAATAATAAACCTCAAACTTGAACCCTTCAATGCGCTTGGTACAATTGGCAATTTCGATATTATAGTGGATGCCACTGATAACCTTGAGACCAGGTATGTTATTAATGATTCATGTGTAATCCTCAACAAACCGATGGTGCATGGATCAATCTACAAATTTGAAGGTCTGATATCAGTCTTTAACTATAAGGGTGGACCTACCTACAGATGTTACAATCCCTCAGGCCCCGGGGGAAATTTCAGGAATCCTTCCTCCGCCCGGGTGGGATTGATCGGAGCGCTGCCGGGCATAACAGGTACATACATGGCTAATGAAGTAATTAAGATGATCACCGGAAACGGAGAGGTATTGGCAGGCAAAATATTACTGGTGAACATACTTAATAACACATTCAAAACGTTTACTGTAAATAACATTCCTGAAAATCACAATATCAAGAATTTAAGTATTTAAAATTCCTTAATATATTAAATATGAGATTACTTCTGATAAGCAACTCCACCAATCCCGGTGAACCATATCTCGATTATCCAAAGAATAATATCAGGGATTTCCTTGGCAAAAAGCCGGTAAAGGCACTATTCATCCCATATGCAGCTGTTACTTTTTCATACGAAACCTATGAAGAAAAGGTGAATGAAAGGTTCAGGGAAATTGGACACGAAGTTGTTTCAATACATCACTATGCTGATCCTGTAGCTGCAGTCAGAGAGGCACATGCTATTGTTGTGGGTGGAGGAAATACCTGGAAACTGCTGAAAACTATCCGTGAAAATAACCTTATTGATGTGGTGAGAGAAAAGGTTCTGTCGGGCACTCCATATATAGGATGGAGCGCAGGCTCCAACATGGCATGTCCAACAATTAAGACCACTAACGACATGGCTGTTGTTGAACCGGATTCTTTTAATTCTTTCAATCTTATTCCATTTCAGATCAATCCTCATTACCTCGATGCAAATCCTGCCGGACATGCCGGAGAAACAAGGGAACAGAGGATTGAGGAGTTCATCGAGGTGAATCCCGGTATAATTGTTGCAGGATTGAGAGAGGGTTGTATGTTTCTGCTTGAGAAAAAAACAATTAAGCTGATCGGAAAACGCAAAGTAAGGGTATTTAAAAAAGGACAGTTACCGGCTGAGTTGGGTACTGAGGATGATCTCTCTTTCCTCCTTCAATAATCAGGGAACAGGGTTGACTACTTACTTAATAAGAACCAATGAATGCCGGCAAAATATTTAAAATTTTCATGTTGCTGACAGCCTCGGTTTCAGTAATCCTTATTTCATTATCATTCATCCTCAGGGATCAGGTAGCTGAAATAATACTGGGTTCATTGAACAGGAACATTTCCACCAGAATCAGTGTTGGCACATTCAGATTGTCACTCCTGAAAAAATTTCCTAAAGCTTCACTGGAGCTTAAGGATGTCACAATCTTTTCTTCCTCCGGATTTAATAAAGATTCATTCAAAGATATTAATACCGATACTTTACTTGTTGCAGGCAACCTTTCCGTCGATTTTAGAATAACAGACATTATCAAAGGTGTTTATGACATTGAGAGAATTGGTATACGGAACGGGAAGATCACTCTGCTTACAGATTCTGCCGGGAATATCAACTATCGCTTATCATATTCAAATACTGAATCACGGGATTCTGATATGACATTAAACCTCGAGCATATTCTTCTCACAGAGATTAAAGTGTCTTATAATAATCGGGCTACAAAACTAAAACTTGACGGAGAGATTAAAGATGGCAGGCTCAGCAGCAGGATAACCCGGAACAATATTGTTTTTGGTGCAGAAGCTGAACTTCTCGTAACCGGTGTTCAGCAAAACAATATCACGATAAATAAACCTTTTAATGCCGGACTTGAAATTAAGATGGAGGATTCGGACAAAGGAATGATTTTCAGGAAAGGGTCTCTTACTGTTGAAGGATTTCGCTTTAATATAAGTGGTTCCGTTTCAAACGATAAGCTCCTCGATTTGAATTTATCGGCTACAGAAATTGATCTCTCAAAGATCAGAAAATATCTTCCCGATAAGTATGTGAAACCACTTTCGGAGTATAATCTTTCGGGAAACCTGCAGGTAATCTGTCAGATTTCGGGTATGGTATCTGGTACAGTATACCCGCATCTTGAATTAAGCTTCAAGCTCAGTAAAGGAGGCATTGTTTATCCTGCAACCGCCATGACCATAAGGAATATCTCATTTAACGGATCTTATTCCAACGGATCAAATAACCGCGCTGAGACAAGTTCCGTTACCATAAAAGATTTTAAAGCATTATTCGGATCGGCTGATTACGCAGGTCACTTAAACATCAGGAACTTAAAGAAACCGGTCACTGAAATTGATTTTACAGGAAGAATATTCCCGGGAGAACTGAAACAATTCTTCAGGCTGAATAATCTTTCGGCTGCATCAGGCTATTTTGACCTCAAAATGAACCTTAGCACAGACTTCTGGCCAAAAGATTCTGTCACTTTAGATGATATCGTCAGACTGAAACCTTCAGGATCAGCCAATTTCAAATCATTAACTCTGGGATTAAAAGACAGAAACCAGGTATTTAATAATGTAAGCGGAGAAGTGCTGTTCTCCAATTCACTGATAGCTAAAAATCTGAACTTAAATTACCGCGGACAGAATATAGGCATTAACGGGGAATTTGTAAACCTGCCGGAATGGCTTACCGGGCACCTTGTTCTACTCAAAGCTGATGCTGATATCTCATTCGACAGACTTATTCCTGAAACCTTTGTGGGCAAAACACAGGTTTCTGAAGCGAATACTGCGGGTAATAAAACCTTCTCAATGCCGGCTGATATGATATTTGATATCAATTTAAAAATCGATAGTTTAAAGTATGACAAATTACCTGCATCAGATATAAGTGTCAATCTGAACTACAAACAAGGAATGTTAAAGTTTAATTCTCTTACTCTGAAAGCATTCAGTGGCGTTATATCGGGTAATGGTTTTATTTCTCAGAACAGGGATAAGTCATTAATTGGCAGGGGCAGTTTTGACCTGGACAACATAAACATACATAATACATTTATAAGGTTCCGTAATTTCGGGCAGAACTTCCTGAAAGCAGAAAATCTGTCAGGAAACCTTACAGGGGCCCTGTCGCTGCTTCTTCCGATGGATTCATTGCTGAAGCCTCAGATAAAGTCATTGGTTGCTGAAGGCAAGTATGTTATTTCTGATGGTGCACTGATTAATTTTGAGCCGGTTAAAGAGCTCTCTTCTTTCATTGAACTGTCTGAATTGGAAGATATACGTTTTGATAAGCTTGAAAACGATTTCTTTATAAGAAACAATTCTCTTTATATACCCCAGATGGAGGTTAAGTCTTCCGCTGCGGATCTCTCGATAAACGGAAAACATAATTTTGACAATACTTTTGAATACCATGCAAAAATCCTGTTATCGGAAATCCTGAGCAAGAAAAGGAAAAAGACCAAAAGCAATGTTACGGAATTTGGTGTAGTTGAAGATGACGGACTTGGAAGAACATCGCTTCTTCTGAAAATTGAAAGCCAGGGTAATAATATCAAGGTTGGTTATGATATCAAGGCTGCAGGAGATAAGGTAAAGTCCAGTATTAAAACAGAGAGACAGTCGCTAAAAACCATCCTCAACCAGGAATATGGTATGTACAAAACTGATACTGTTCCGACAAAAAAACCTGAAGATAAAAAGCCCAGGTTCAGGATCTCATGGGATGACTCCGACACGTTGAAAACAGCACCGGAACCAGATCGTGGCAAAGTAAAAAAAGGTAATACATTAAAGAGTTTGTTAAAGAAAAATTAATTTTACCTTACACATAGCTCTGTTGAACAACACCCGCTATAAAACCCACTGGAAGCTGTTCCTGCTTCTTTTTGCTGTTCTCACAGGCATGTCATCGCTCATATATACAAATAACCTTGTTGGAAGATTAAAGGCCGAAGAGAGAAAAAACATCGAGCTCTGGGCTGAGGCCACAAGACTGATCGCCATTTCCGACTCGAGTCTGGATGTAGAATTCCTCTTTTCCATAATTGATAACAATAATACAGTACCGGTAATACTCACAGATGAATCAGAGCTAATTATCGGACATAAGAACTTTAATCCTGAAAAAACCGGCAATCCGGATTATCTTAAAAGGGTCCTGTCAAAAATAAAAGAGAAGAATAAACCAATAATTATAAATCTTGAAAACGGGCATTATAATCTGATTTACTATAAGGACAGCATAATTCTTACAATGTTAATGTATTATCCCTATATCCAGCTTGCTATTATTATCCTGTTTATAACAGTATCGTATCTTGCATTCAGCTCATCACGCAAAGCTGATCAGAACCAGGTATGGGTAAGTATGTCAAAAGAGACTGCACATCAGCTTGGAACACCAACTTCTTCACTGGCCGGATGGATAGAGATCCTGCAGCAGAGGCATCCTGAAATAAGTATTACTGATGAGCTGGCTCGTGATGTGCAAAGACTCGAAAAAGTTACAGAAAGGTTCTCAAGGATCGGATCAAAACCGGCACTATCTTCTGAAAATCTGGTTCCTATCCTTTCCCGCACAATAGAATATCTGAAATACAGATCATCATCAAAAGTCAGATTTATAACTGAGTATGACCCCGAAAGAGAAATTTTGATACCCTTGAATTCTGCACTTTTTGAATGGGTGATTGAGAATGTTACCAAGAATGCCATAGATGCAATGGAAGGAAATGGAGAGATCATAGTTCATCTGACAGAAAACGAGAATCACGCGATGATTGACATTTCTGATACGGGAAAGGGGATTCCCAAATCAGCATTTAAGAAAATATTCAGTCCGGGTTTTTCAACAAAGCAGAGAGGCTGGGGAATGGGATTATCCCTCGCAAAAAGAATAATTGAAGACTATCATAACGGGAAGATATTTGTAAGATACTCCGAGGTAGGAAGAGGCTCATGCATAAGGATTGTAATGAACAAGGATAAGGTCTAATTACTATCTTTGCACTTCCTTATGAACAGAAAAGATATAGAAATAATGGCCCCTGCAGGGTCGTATGAATCACTGATGGCAGCTATCCAGGGGGGAGCCGATTCTGTATATTTTGGTGTCGGGCAACTCAATATGAGGGCAGCATCCTCAAATAATTTCACCCTCGAGGACCTCAAAAACATTGTCGCTGTCTGTAAAAAGAATAATCTCCGGAGCTATTTAACTCTTAACGTGGTAGTATATGACCATGAGATCGGACAAATGCGACAGATCATCGATACTGCAGCAGAAGCCGGAATTACTGCAGTCATTGCATCTGATCTCTCTGCAATAAATTATGCATTTTCATCAGGCATAGAAATTCATCTGTCAACACAGCTGAATATTACTAATGTTGAAGCTTTAAAGTTTTACTCACAATGGTCAGATGTTGTTGTTCTCGCCCGCGAATTAAACCTGGAGCAGGTAAGGGTTATTTACAATGCTATAAGGGAACAGAATATCAAAGGCCCCGGGGGTGACCCTGTTAAAATAGAAATGTTTGCTCACGGAGCTCTTTGTATGGCTGTATCCGGTAAATGCTATTTAAGCCTTCACGAAAACAACAAATCAGCTAACAGGGGAGAGTGTTATCAGACCTGCCGTAAATCATATATTGTAACCGGTAAAGAATCGGGATATGAACTTGAGATTGATAATGAATACATTATGTCGCCAAAGGATCTCTGCACAATCGGGTTTCTCGACAAAATGATCGATGCAGGTGTCAGAGTTCTTAAAATAGAGGGCAGGGCACGCTCTGCAGAGTATGTAAAGGAGGTTTCAGCATGTTATAGTGAAGCAGTTACCTCAATAACAGAAGGAAGTTATGACCAGCAGAAGTGCGAAGTATGGAAAAACAGGCTTTCAACAGTTTTTAACCGGGGATTCTGGGACGGATACTATCTTGGTCAGAAGATGGGGGAATGGAATACCAACTATGGTTCAAGTGCCACCAGAAGGAAGATTTATCTCGGAAAGATCACCAACTATTTTACAAAACTGAATGTTGCAGAAATAAAACTTGAAAACGGAGATCTCAGTATAGGAGAAACAATTCTTATTTCAGGACCTACAACAGGAGTTGTCGAATATATAGTGGGGGAGATTCGTGTTGATCTTACTATAACTGATACTGCTCATAAAGGAGAGCTTTGCTCAGTAAAAACCACTGATTATCTCCGGCGGTCAGACAAAGTTTATAAATGGATTGATGCCAAAGATCTTAAGAACCTGAAATAGTAAATATTCACCACTTTATCTTCTCTGCTGCTTCAAGTATTCGTCCTGCGTTTTCTGCAATATTGTCAGTATCAGTTCTTACATAAATAATATTCTCTGCACTCTTCCGGCTTAAACCGAACAGATAGGTCTTATCGTAATATGAGAGTGTAATTTCAATAGCCTTTGCAAAATCGCCTGCCTTAACAGCTGAAATTGCATCCCTGGTATTGTCCCCTCCCAGCCTCTTGCTTATTCGGGAAATTGAGGCAATAAGCGAGTCGTTGGGGAATTTTGAATATTCCTCGACAAGTCTTGGCAATCTGGTCTTTACATTCATCATGATTATTATCGCCGGGGATTTTTGCATGTTTTCATAAAGATTATCCGGCATAAATACAGTACCTATGTTCCTGCTCTCATCCTCAAGCCAGACAGGGGCTTCGCTATCATATCCCCTCCATTCATAATAAAGCATGTTGGCAAAATGCTCTGTTGTTGGCTGAGGCAACTGTCCAAGCGAACCGAAAGCAGATCCTTTGTGACTTGCCAGACTTTCCATATCTATAAACTGCTGTCCGAGTCTCCTCAGATGATTAAGAATATGAGTTTTACCGCTGCCTGTCAATCCCCCCAGGACTATCATCTTCCTTTTTTCTGAAAGTTTTTCAAGGATAAAATGTCTGTACGATTTATAACCTCCGTCAAGAACATGAATATGTATCCCGGCCAGTGAAAAAAGCCAGGCCATTGCCTCAGACCTCATTCCTCCTCTCCAGCAATGTACAAGTAAATGATTCTCTTCAGCCAGTTTGAGAGCCTGATCCAGCTTTACTGACATGTTCGGACCTGCAAGATCAAGACCTTCCATAATTGCAGGTACCCTGCCCTCATTTTTATACTTTATCCCAACTGACTCACGTTCCTTGTCTGAAAAAATCGGAATATTGAATGCCCCCGGAATATGACCTGCATTAAATTCGAGGGGAGATCTTACATCACAAACCGGGATTTTCTCTGCGAGGCGCAGAAACAATTCTGCTCCGACTTTTTCTGAATTCATTTTATGCACCTCTGAAGGAAATAACTTTGATATTATTGAGGGGATAACCGGATTAATATTTAAAGTATTTAGCAAAAAGTCTTTTAAGTTCTTCTATTCTGACAGGTTTTGAAATAAAATCCCTTATGCCCGAGAGTTCTGCTTTTCTTTTTGATTCCGGCAAATTATCAGCTGTAAAGGCAACAATAAGTGCATCCTTATCGTGATCAATTATTCTTTGAGAAGATTCAAACCCATCCATCTCAGGCATTATCAGATCCATAAAAATAAGATCATATTTCTTTTTTGCTGCCATTGTATAACCGGAGTATCCGTCTTCAGCCCAGTCATGACTATATCCAAGAGATTGGAGCATAACCCCTATTACCTTTTGATTCATAATGTTATCCTCAATTACAAGTATTTTCAGATCGCCCCGGGTAGTTGCTTTTCCTGAATCTGAAGTCTGCTCATCAATAAATGGGAAACTTGTCTTTATTGGCAGAATTAAATCATCTATATCGAATGGTTTAATAAGATAATGATCTATGCCCATAGAAATACATTTCAGGAGATTTCCTTTTTTGTCATCAGTTGTTATCAGCATGATTATAAAGTTCGCCGAAAGGCCATTCTCCCAAATTCTGGCAGCGGTATCAAAACCATTTAAATCTTCTTCATCAAATATTACAATAAGGTTATAACGATCCTCCTGATAATTCATATTTGCTTTAATCTGGCTGATTGTAGTTTTCTGCCAGATTGTTATTTTCACTGATAAACCTATTTTATGAAGATCACCTATGACATCATCATCGCGGTTCTGGTTTCCTGTAATAACAAGCGTTTTAATATCGTGAAATGAGGTTATTTGCGACAGGGTAAGGTCTTTAATCTGTCTGTCATTAGAGTAGGCCGGGATGGTGAATATCACTTTCAAGCCATTATTTCCTGCAATTCCGGAAGGGCTTTCTGCCGTGAGCTCACCACCCATTAACTCAACAAGCTGTCTGGCCAGAATCGTTCCGAATATCAAATTATCATTGGTTTTAATGGTATGCGATTCAATATTAACAAAATCTCCGAATACTTTTTTCAGGGTAGCTTTATCAAAAGCTATTCCGGTATCGAGCAATTCAAAAGTAAGAGTCATCAATCCGTCTTTACTGCTTTTCAACATGCAATTAAGACGAATCTCTCCTCTTTCGGTATTTCCTATTGAATGATTAATAAGATTTGTCAGGATCTGCCTGAGTCTGAAAGGATCGCCGATAATATTTTCAGGTATGTTGCTGTCAACCGTGTATACGAATCTGACATCGTCCCCAACAGATTTGCCGGCCATATCAGTATTGTAACTCAGCTCTTCCCTGAAATTAAATGGTATTTCATCCAGAATCATTTTGCCTGATTCAATTCTTGAAAAATCAAGAATATCATTAATTATGTTGAGAAGTATTTCGGTTGATCTTCGCAGCAGACTGACCAGCTCCTTTATCTCTTCAGATAGCTCGTATCGGTTCAGAACATCAGTCATCCCTATAATGCCGTTCAGAGGAGTCCTTATCTCATAACTCATCCTGGCAAGAAATTCTGATTTTGCGACATTTGCCTTAGCTTCATTCTTTCTCGCGGATTCAAGCATGGTAACGTCGAGCAGAATCTCCATTGTCGCTTCTTCTCCCATAAAGAATAGAGGCAGGCTGTTCCTGTAAAGGACAATCTCGCCGATCTCTTTCTTAATAATGATGAAGTGGTCAGGATTGAAAGTACTGTTAAGATTCTTTGAGAAATAGTTATTGTCATCCGATAATGTGGTTTCAGGAAAGATCTTACCAACCATGTCATTTTCACTGGCATAAGAGTACTGGCCGGCAGCAACTCTGTTCGCCTTTATTATTTCTCTGCTCCTGTTGTGAATAATAACACCTACAGGCATCTCTTCAACAAGTCTGAACAGCATCTTTTCTGAAGCACTCAGACGCGACATTTCCTTATTCCGGGCTTTGATGAAACGTATAAAAATTAATATAATCAGCTGAATAAGAAATAATGTACCAAAAACAATGAAAAGAGAGTTTCTTATAATATACTTCTGGAAGAAATCTGTTGGTGCAGAAAAAATCAGCCCGAGATCTCTCTGAAGAAGTTGTGTGGAATAATATGAAGAAATTATTTCACGCCTCTCGCCCTCAAAAGTGGTGCTGTGAACAAGGTTTTCAAGAGATCCGGCCTGGATTCCGTCTGTAATACTTTTTATCGAAGAGTACTGGTTCTTTTTGCCACTGTTGTCATATACTATTTCACCATAATCGCTTACAACCCATTGCCACTGATAATCCTGAAGATTAAACTCGGTAAAAATGGCATTGAAATATTTCTGGAAATCAACCGTAACAACAATATTTCCGATTGCCACATTATCCCTGATTAATGGAAGATAATAATCGTATTTCCTGTTCTCGGCCACAAGCTCCTCCCTTTCCCTTATTGTTGCCTGGTCATGAAGTATAAAAGTCTGTTCCAGCCATTCTCCAGATTGAGTATCAGTATCCTTCTTCAAAGTGTACTCATTCTTGTTATTATCGCTCAGTTTTATTCCGGTAACAAACTCCTCATATTTTGAAAAGAAGAGCTTCATCCGTTCACTGGCCCTGAAATGGTTGTCAGAGTTGGCAAAAAACTGCTGAAGATCCTCATCAAAACTTATCTGGTTAAGATCGCTCAGGAAACTATAATTGGTGTTATCAACTGACAGACCTACAATCTGAACCTGCCTGTCGAGGAGTTCAATAATATAATTTATCTGTTTATTATACAGACTTTTATAATAGATATAATTAGCCAGAAGTATTATAGCCAGCATTGAATATACTATGATAAGAATGCGCTTCATTCCTGCAAATTGATTTTCTCCGGAAAATATAAAGATAATCTTAAATGACTAAATTTCAATTCATCTGTATTTACGGTTATCGCTCTCAGTTATATTCAGATAACTTCTGTAACGAAGAGGGTCAATCTTCCCGTTTTGAACTGCAGCCCTTACTGCACAGTCTGGTTCATCGAGATGAAGGCAGTTATTGAATCTGCAGTCTTTTGAAACTTCGAAAATCTCGCGAAAAAAATGATAGATCTCATTACGGTCCATATCAACTACACCAAACCCTCTTATTCCGGGGGTGTCAATTACAAATCCCCCGAAAGGCATCTGGTGCATTTCCGGGAATGTTGTAATATGTTTCCCCTGCTTGTGATAATCTGATATCTTTTCAGTTTTCAGATTCAATGCCGGATTAAGGATATTCAGCAGAGATGATTTTCCTACACCTGAATTCCCTGAGATAAGGCTCACCTTGCCTTTCATTTGTTGTTTTACTGCCTCAATCTCAGTTCCGGAGTATAATGAAAGATTAATAGTCTGATATCCAATCTTCCCGTATAATGATTCAAGGTAATCCATCCTTGCAAGCTCACTTTCTCCATATAAATCAGTTTTGTTTATAAGGATAATGGTTGGTATCCTGTATGCTTCAGCAGATATGAGAAACCTGTCGATGAATTCAACCGGGGTTTCAGGTAGTATTATTGTGACCATCAGAAAGGCCTGATCAATATTAGCTGCAATTATCTGCGAATGTTTTGAAAGATTTGAAGATTTACGCAAAATATAATTTCTTCTGTCGAGTACTTCCGTAATTATCCCGGAACCAGATTTTTCATCTATGTCAAAAAGAACATGGTCTCCCACTGCAACAGGATTTGTCGTACGTAACTCTTTGATCCGCAGCTTTCCCTTTATGTAACAATCGATTACTACATTATCGCCATACAGAACCCGGTACCTGCTCCCGGTTGATTTTATAACGATGCCTCTTTCCAATCGGCAAATATTTGAGACAAAAGTAAAGAAAATAGTAGCATTATCATCCATGCCCAACAACTCTGTAAAAGCGAGCATATTCTTTCTTCTTTTTTTGCCCACTGCCACCTAAAGGGCTAACTGCCAGACCTTAAAGCCCCCGGCCACGCTAGGGCGTGGCCGGGGGCAAGGGGGTGGAATCCGCCGGTAGGCGGAGGCCGGGGGCTTTACATCCTAATTATCCGATGCCATCAGCAGGAATGGTTTCATTTCGAAACTATGATAGTAAGGCCTCAAACGTTCTATATTATAATGCTCTGATACTTTTACAAGTTTTTTCGAGGAGGTAACCACATCGATCGGAACATTATCATAACGGCCATTTTTCAGTACCACTATTCTTCCATGCAATCCCTTAATTATCAGATCAAGAGCCAGGTTTCCGTATGCCATCGGAACAATAGAGTCAATAGCGTCAGGATCGCCTCCGCGGACCATATAACCCAGTTTCTGGTTAATTACATTAATAGTTTTACCATTGTTGTATTTGCCTGAGAGCTCTTTCAGCTTCTGTGAAACAACATCACCAATACCGCCGAGTTTCGCATGTCCGTAAGCATCTTTCTCACTGTCGGAGAATATCATTTCACCTCCTTCAAACATTGCACCTTCAGAGATAAGGACCACTGAATACTTGCTTGGATTATGATTCCTGTCCTCAACAAGAAGTTTTGTAAGCAACTCTATATCAAACTTATATTCAGGAATAACGCATCTGTTGGCAGCACCGGCCATAGTGGGAAGCATGGCAGTGAAACCTGCATAACGTCCGAAGACTTCAAGTACCAGAAGCCTCTCGTGTGATCCTGCAGAAGTCCTGAGGCTGTTTGTCATCTGAATGGTCCTGGTTACGCATGTACTGAAACCAATACAATAATCGGTTCCCGGTACATCATTGTCCATTGTTTTTGGTATAGCCACAACTTTAACGCCCTTTTTATAAAGGTATACACCATAACTAAGAGTATCATCACCTCCGATCGGAATAAGGTAATCAACTCCAAGCCACTCAAGGTTTTTTATTATTTCTGGTGTCAGATCATTATATTCCTCGTTATAGGTATCCTTAAGATGGTCGGGGACGCTTTCCTTTGACATGTGACTCGGTCTTGTCCTGGATGTGTGCAGGAATGTGCCCCCTGTACGGCCGGCCCTGTTCACGATATCATCTGAAAGAATCTGAAAATTATTACTGTTATCTGCTTTGTGGTCCCTGATGATTTCGGTAATCCCGGCCCAGCCTCTTCTCAATCCAATCACTTTGTATCCTTCACGGTTGGCACGGATAGTAACCGCACGAATTGCGGGGTTGAGCCCCGGAACATCTCCGCCGCCGGTCAGAATAGCGATAATCCCTTTTGTCTTTTGAGTTGCCATAGTTTCTTGCTTTTTATTTGATACCATATTGATCGATTTTTGAGACCCCTAAAGTAAAACATTTTAATATTATTACAAATATCTATTCTCCGGATGGTTTTGCATTAATATCGTAAGTTATGACTAATTTGCATCACTATGAAAAATAATCTTCCTGCAACTGAGAAAAAAGTCCTGATTACAGGAGGAAGCGGGCTTATCGGACGATATCTAACCTCTCTGCTGCTGGGCGAAGGATATGATGTAGCTCATCTGTCGAGAAAACAGGACCAATTCGGAAGGGTCAGAGTTTTTCGGTGGGACCCTGATAAAGGAATTGTTGATCCGATAGTATTTGACGGCGTTAACTTCATTGTACATCTGGCAGGAGCGAATATCGGAGAAAAGAGGTGGAGCGATAAGAGGAAAATGGAGATTGAGAGCAGCAGGGTTGATTCTGCAAAACTGCTGTTTAAAGTTATTTCGGAAAATAATATCCCTCTCAAGGCTTTCATATCTGCCTCGGCATTTGGCTACTACGGATCGGTTACCACTGAAAAGATATTTTCAGAAAATGATCCTCCTGCAGACGATTTTCTGGGTACTGTATGCAGGAAATGGGAAGAAGCAGCAGATCTCTTTTCAGCTTCAGGCACAAGGATTGTGAAGATCAGGACCGGAGTGGTAATGGAAAATAACGACAGTGCTTTAGCGAAGCTCCTGACACCTGCCGGAATTGGTGTATTCCCAAGACTGGGAAGCGGCAGGCAGTACATGCCCTGGATACATATCAATGACCTGTGCAATATATACCTGAAAGCCATTCAGGATGAAAGCATGTCCGGGCCTTATAATGCTGTGTCGCCTCAGCATATTACCCAGAGTGAATTTGTGAGAACACTTGCGTTTGCGCTTAATAAATCATTTTTTAATCCGCCGGTACCGGCATTTATTCTCAGAATGGCACTTGGTAATATGGCGGATTTGGTGCTTAAGGGAAGCAGAATCTCTTCTGAAAAACTTATTGGGACAGGTTTTAAATTCAGGTTCAGTAACCTTAAAGAAGCAATTAAAAATGCTCTGGATAGGAAAGATTAGAATTCCATTACCTGATAATAAATTCTTTATCCTTCAGAACACCTCCCCGCGTAGAGATCACACTTGCCTTTCCTGCCAGTTCTGTCTTTTTATAAAGCCTTATATTAAAAACTGCGGTAGTAACATAACCTCCCTGAGTGAACGGCATGTTTTTCGATGCTGTAATTATCTTTGGAGTATTCTCCTCCTCGCTGTATGGATTTCCCCTGCCGGTTCTTTTTGTCTGTTTCTCCTCTTCTATGATTCTTAAAACAGGTTTCCCCGAAGATGTACCGGTGGTATCAAAATCAAGAACAACTCTGTCCTCCTTCACGATCTTAACCAGGTGCGCCTGACTGAGTGCTGTCGGGAGTTTACCTGTGTTTTTATAGCTGACTTTTACCTGGTAATCGACAGAATCGGTCTTGTATGTTTTTGATTTCTTTACCTCAATATTCTCCCAGGCAAGTTCTGGAAGATGTTTCATAAGCTCCACATTAAACAATGCCTGGTTGCTTATCCAGGTCTCCAGAAATTTAGCAGGAGGATTCTGGGAGAAAAACTTCGGATCAAAGCCACCGATTTCAATATCACCATAAACAGGATGCTTTGCCGGTTTCCATTCATAAAAACCCTCTCCGTTGTTTTCTTCGTCGTCCCATCTTAGTATTTCATACTGGTCGAACTCTCCGTCGCCGTTGTAATCTTTGTTTTTGCCGTTATTCCATAATTCATCCCCGTACCAGATTGATCCAAAGTACCAGTATCCGAAATCAGGTCCGTGACCAAACAGAGGACTTCCGTTTCCATCACTGTAATCAAAGTAAACGTCTCCGGCCTTAGCATATCCTGTGATTTTCTTTCCGATCTCATCAAAGATCCTGTACCATTTTAAGTCTTCGGGGTACATTCTGTCTTCTGAGGCAGATGTTGATGGAGGCCTGAGGTGCATGGGTACACTCGTATCCATTGAGTTTACCACATAAACATTGGGATGTGAGAGAAGAAAAAGGACTACCGACCTTGTTTCGGTTTCACTAAGCGGATATTCTCCGGCTCCACCCTGTGTAAATCCTCTTCCCGTAGACTCCTTTTTTGGTCTCCAGTTCTCCGGATAGTTTCTGTGCAGGTCAAGTCCCCCTATTCCGTCCTCATTGATACGTCCATCCCCGTCACTGTCATACCCTTCTGAAGCAAGCCTGTAAATACCTTTCCCTTCAGCCACTCTTTTCATGATCCTTCCGGAAGGATCGAGAGTATCAGGTATCCAGTTGCCTTTCACAGGGTCTTTCCACCGCATATTCAGAATGACTCCATTACTATCAAGGTCTTCAGGAGGATCCTCATCGAGAAGACCATCATTATCATTGTCTTCAGGGCGCACTGTGCTCCTGTTACTCTGCGCAGTATTTAGATAGAGGTTCTGGCCGTCCGGATTATTTACCGGTCTCAGGTAAATTGCTCTGGTATTGATAAGATGTGTCACTTCGGGATCCTTATCATAATTCCCGATCAGGTATTTCATAAGCCACATAACACTTTCAGCAGAAGTAATTTCACCACTATGGCGGTTACCTTCAAAAAATGCTCCCGGTTTATCTGTATCCTTTCCTGTTTTTTTGTTTGTCAGGGTGATCTGGTAAATGGGACGACCCTCAAAACTCTTTCCAACCTCATACAGATCAACAATTTCGGGATAGCTTTCAGCCCATTTATTGAGCCAGTGTATCATTACCTGTTCAGAGTGATATGTATTAAAAGCCAGTGATTCCCCGGCTGCATACTGAACTGAATTAAAAGCCGCTTTTGGAAAAAAACTTATTCCATGCCTTGGCCCTGATACTGTATAGATTTTGTTCTCCTTCTCCCTGGCAGAATCATCAGGCTTACTGGTATATGACTGGGAAAAGAGAGAACATGAAATGAAAATGATGGCTGTGAATAATACTGTAATTCTCATAAAATATTGGTTAAAATTAAAAGAAGTCGAAAAACCTGCCCTGATTGTAATGGTTATAATATCATCCCCGTCTTGAAATAATTTCAAGCCTTTGTAAATCAACCACTTCAATGGTCTTGCCAAAGATCCTGATTATCCCCTCTTTCTTAAAGTCAGACAAAGTACGGATAACATTTGCGGTACTCATGCCAATATAATCAGCGATCTCTTTCCGTGAAACCGGCAGGTCAAATACCCTGGAATTATATATATCATCGGTAAAATAGAGCAAGACAAATGCAACCCGTCCGATAAGATTCTTTTGCCTGATATCGAGTGTCTGGCGAATTATCTTATCATTTATCATGGAGATCTTTGTGAGAAGCCCCATCGCAAAATGACCATTATTCAGGAAAAGTTCCTTTATGAAAGTGAGGTCCACTGTGCATACAACAGAATCCTCAAGTGCAGAAACTGAATACTGATATCGTTCTTCAGAGAAAATACTCATGTTGCTTACAAACTCAAACGGTCTGGTAATAGTTATTACCTGCTCATCCCCGTTGAGGGTTCTTCTGTAAAGTTTTACGAGCCCGCTTTTGAGGTACTTAAAATTAGTTATCTTCTCCCCTTCGTGGTTAATGATCTCACCTTTCCGGAATGATTCTTCTTCCTTGTGTTCGCACAACTGTTCTATTGATTTTTCATCAAGGTAAGCAAATACCACATCCCTGAATTCGCAGTTTTCACAAATACAGGGTTTTTTCTTATCGCTCACTTCGTTCTCTTTTTGACAAATTTACCATTATTAATAATAAGATTATCTATTATCAATTTGTTTTATTGTGAAATTTGGAGCTAATTTGAAATTCCAAGTTGCAATAAATTCAGTCAGAATAAAAATGATTTACAGGACGGATTATCACATGCATTCGTTATACAGCGACGGTAGGTCAAACCCGGAAGACTATGTAGCCCCGGCAATTGCTGCAGGGTTGAATGAAATAGGGTTTTCTGAACACCTTACCCTTTTCCGCGATCCTGAAGACTGGAACATGAAACCTGTAAACCTGGAGCCATATTTCAAACATATTGATAACCTGAGGGTAAATACAAAGGAGCTGAAAGTAAAAACAGGGCTGGAGGTTGATTTTTTTCCGGGTAAAGAGGATGATATCCGCAGTTTCTTAAGTCCTCTGCCTCTTGATTATATAATCGGCTCAGTTCACTATATGGGAGAAACAACTGTTGATCATGGACCTGATTTCTATGAAGGAAAAAGCATAGACAAATTGTTTGCATCATATTTTGAAATGGTCCTTTCTGCAGTCTCTTCCCAGATATTTGATATTATCGGCCACTGTGATCTGATAAGGATTTTCGGTTATAAACCCACAATTGACCTGGAACCTTTTTACAGGAAACTTGCAGAGTCAATGAGAAAACATAATGTTGCTTTTGAGCTGAATACAAATGGCAGGAACAGGCCTCTGGCAGATTTTTATCCCGACAGGAAATTCCTCTATTTTTTCAGGGAAGAACACGTCCCGGTCTGTGTCAATTCAGATGCTCATATGCCAATGAGAGTAGGCCAGTATTTTGATGAGGCTTATGAGCTGCTGAGATATGTTGGTTTCAACGAAATGGCTGTTTTCGATAAGAGGGTCAGAAAAATGGTACCATTTTAACTGGAATCAATCATAAAGAAGTTTCCCGCAGATTTCGCGGATTATCGCAGATAAAAATCAGCGTTGATCTGCAGGATCTGCGGTAAAAAATAATCTCAATCAGGCCAGAATATGTTCTAAAAAGATCTTTATCCCTATTGCTATTAAGATAATTCCCCCGATAATTTCAACTTTATTACCAAGCCTTTCTCCTGCAGACTTTCCGATCCTGATAGCAGTCATTGAAGCAAGAAAAGTGACTGCACCAATAATAATCCCGGAACTCCATATTTTAACATTCAGTATGGCAAAACTGATCCCTACTGCAAAAGCATCAATGCTTGTGCCCAGTGCTATAGTAAGCAGAACCAGGGTTTTGTTTAGGTCACGGGGTGGCTCTTTTCCGGTATTTTTTAATCCTTCGGTTATCATCTTAATTCCGAGAAATCCCAGCAACCCTAATGCAATCCAGTGATCAGTAGCCTTTAGTGCATTTGAAACTATTGATCCAAGAAAATACCCGGTAACAGTCAGACCTCCCTGGAAAAAAGCAAGAACAATTGCCACTCCGGTTGCCTGCCTGAAAACAATTCCATTACTTACAACACCATATGATAACGATACGGCAAAAGTGTCGAAGGATAATCCAATGGCTATTGCAAGAATTGAAAAAAAATCCATCTGTCCCGATTCTGTCGGGTAAATATAATATAAATCATTACTTTAAAGTTTCTAAATTGATTGCATATATTTGATCCCCATATTATAATTGACAATGAGAGCTGTAATTCAAAGGGTAACAAAAGCATCTGTTGCAATTAACAATAAAATAAAATCTTCAATAGGGAACGGATTGCTTGTCCTCATTGGTATTGAGGAGGCAGACAATAAAGCCGATCTTGAATGGTTATGCAATAAAATAGTCCGGCTCAGGATCTTTAATGATAAAAATGAAGTCATGAACCTCTCCGTACAGGATGCCGGAGGAGAAATTCTGGTTGTGAGCCAGTTCACGCTTCATGCAAAAACAATAAAAGGAAACCGTCCATCATACATTCGTGCAGCTCATCCCGGAAAAGCTATTCCGTTATATAATTCTTTTGTCAAAAGGCTTTCCGAACTTTCGGGAAAAGAAGTTGGATCGGGTGAATTTGGTGCAATGATGCAGATTGAGATGATAAATGACGGACCGGTGACGATAATAATAGATACTAAGGAGAATGAGTGAGGGGTGAGGGGTGAGGAGTGAGGGGTGAGGAGGTCCTGATGACTGGTTGGGTGAGAAATGAGAATAAAGCAATGGATAGTGAACATAAAGATAAGACGCTGAAGAGATCTGTGCTGCTTGTGGCAACATTTGCTGCATTTCTGACACCTTTCCTGGGATCAGCAGTCAACCTTGCATTGCCATCGATTGGCAGCGATCTGAATGCAAATGCTATTGAACTTGGCTGGGTGATAAGCAGTTTTATCCTGTCATCTGCGATTTTTCTTTTACCCCTTGGACGTCTGGCCGACATTATAGGCAGGAAAAAGGTATTTTATAACGGGATCCTTCTTTTCACAATTTCAACTTTCCTTATCCTTTTTTCCTGGAACATTACAATTCTGATAGTATTCAGGACTTTGCAGGGGGTAGCCAGTGCAATGATATTCGGAACAAGCCTTGCAATAATAACTTCCGTTTTCAAACCGGGAGAACGCGGTGAAGCAATGGGTATAAATATTACTGCTGTTTACCTGGGATTATCACTCGGACCAATCATAGGAGGATTGCTCACACAATATTTCGGTTGGAAAAGCATTTTTGCCTTTCTTATCCCTTTCGGCATTTTCTCACTCATCCTGATCAGGAGAAAAATAAAAACAGAATGGGCCGAAGCTTCCGGGGAAAAATTTGACTGGAAAGGTTCGGTGGTTTATGGTCTGGCATTATTCTCATTCATGTATGGTTTTTCAAAACTCCCTTCATTATTCGGATGGGTTTGCCTTTCCGCCGGAATAGTTTTGACTTTTCTTTTTTTCATAACCGAAAATCTCGTAAATAATCCGGTTTTTGATTTTAAGCTGGTATTCCGGAACCGGGTATTTGCTTTTTCAGGCATAGCAGCTCTTATACACTATTCTGCCACAAGCGCCACTGGTTTCTTCATAAGCCTCTACCTTCAGTATTTGAAAGGCTTTGATGCAAGAACAGCAGGTTTGATAATGATCTCACAACCAATTGCAATGACCCTTTTATCTCCTCTGGCAGGCAAATTATCTGACAGAAAAAATCCCGGGGTTATAGCCTCATTTGGTATGGCACTTACTTCTCTCGGACTGGTTCTGTTATGCTTCATAAAAGTTGAAACGCCTTACTATATCATTATCTTATTGTTGCTTCTGATGGGGATTGGATTTGGCCTGTTTTCCTCACCCAACTCTAACGCAATAATGAGCTCTGTTGAAAAACGGCATCTTGGAGTTGCATCGGGGGCTGTTGGAACAATGAGAATGGTGGGTCAGATGATGAGCATGGGCATAGCAATGATGCTGATATCCCTGTTCATTGGTAAAAATCCGATAAGTCCTGCAAACTATCCGGGCCTGATCTCAGCTATGAGAACAGGTTTCCTGATATTCTCGGCATTATCTTTCCTGGGAATATTTGCCTCCCTGGCCAGGAATCGAAAGCTTGATAAAACTAAATATACCAATTGAAATCATTATGAAAACAAAAAGCATTATATTGAACCCGTTCTTAATGACCATAATTAATATAATTGGTTAAACAAAACAGAAGAATGCCATGACAAAGCTATATCAAAAACTGATCAAGTTATGTCCTTCGGAATCAGAAATCAGGAAGGGTCTCAAAAAAGCATCTCTTTGTGCTGCTCAGGCACCCGATAAACACCTGCTGATGAGTATTCTGAACATGATTGATCTGACAAGTCTTAATACAACCGACAACAGGAGCCATATCCTGCATTTCACAGGAAAGGTAAACAGCTTCTCCGGACGTTATTCAAATATTCCTAATGTTGCTGCAATCTGTGTTTTCCCTAATTTCGTTTCAGTGGTAAATGAAAAACTTACTGCCAGAAATGTAAAAATTGCTGCTGTTGCCGGGAACTTCCCTTCTTCCCAGACTTTCAGAAGCATAAAAGTGACAGAATGTAAACTGGCAGTTGAGGCAGGGGCTGATGAGATCGATATTGTCATACCGGTAGGGTCTTTTCTCGGGAATGATTTTGCGTTGGTTGCTGATGAGATAAGAGAGATCAAAGAGGCAATTGGAGGAAAACAACTTAAGGTGATTGTTGAATCAGGACTCATGGGTAGTTATGAAAATATTTTTAAAGCATCGATGATCGCAATGGATGCAGGCGCTGACTTTATTAAAACATCAACCGGTAAAACTCCTGAATCAGCAACACCTGAAGCAGCATTCGTAATGTGCAGGGCAATTTCCGATTTTTTTGCAGAAACAGGTATAAGGGTTGGGTTTAAGCCTGCCGGAGGTATAGTATATTCTGCAGACGCTATGGGTTACTATAATATAGTTAAGTATTGTCTTGGTGAAGACTGGCTCAATAATTCGTTGTTCAGAATTGGTGCCAGCAGGCTGGCAAACAACATACTCTCTGATATCTCTGGTTGCCCGATAGAGCATTTCTGAAATTCTGACAACAGATTGTTTTATCTTTTCTCTGGCAATTATCATTACTTTTGTGATCTGAATACACAAAAATGACAATCAAGTTCTGGTCAGGGATTAATCAGGATAGTGTTACAAACAGAGCCGCTGTTACGCAGGATACTTTCAGATTAAATCCGGATTCTGCAATTTTCAATGTCAACAGCTCAGTAGTAAAACCTGTTGTCAGAAAGCCGGTAGCTATTCATCTGAAGGAAAAATCAGAGAGTAACGACACAACAAGTGTATGCAGCAGAAATCCCGTTGCCGACATAACTTTTTACAATCCTGACTATTTAATTAATACAATTGACCCTTCCGGAATTAACCTGTTTCCATACCTTTTTACAGATAAGACCCGGCAGATGTATTCTGACAGAAAAGCATCTGTGGAAAAACACCTTAAGGCCGGGGAGAATATGCCCCGGAAGCTTTTTCATGATGACTGGAACATAGGAATTATTCTTGCTGCACTTCTACTCTTTTCTTTAGTAAGTGCAACAAAAAAGAGCTTCTTGCCGGATACAGCCAGGTTTTTTCTGTTCAGGGGAACCAAAGAAGATAGTTCACGAGATGTCATGGGCATATTTCAATGGCAGACTACTATTCTGAACCTGAGCTCTTTCTTTATAATCGCTCTTTATAGTTATTTTGCCGCAAAGTATTTTAGTCTTATCCCTCCTCAAATCTCAGAGGTTGTTGTCTGGCTTATTGCACTTGCAGCAATTATTATTGCAGTAACAGTCAGACACGTGATCTGTATCGTTACTGGTATTCTAAGCACCCAGGAAGAGGTATTCCGCGATTATCTCCATACAGTTTACCAGTCTTACAGACTTAATGCTCTCTTTCTGTTCACACTTGTAATAATGATGTCTTATACCAGTTTTTTATCTGATACTATCTATTTTATTTCAGGTGGCATACTCTTCTCAACTTTATATCTTATCAGAATTTTAAGGCTGTTTATAATATTTATAAATCGTAATATTTCAATATTCTATTTGATTTTATACCTTTGTGCGCTGGAAATTCTGCCTGTTTTGATATCAATAAAATATTTTTCAGGCCTGACATAAAATTGGCGATTGTTACTTTGAGGGTAAAACTAAAAGTGTAAAGAGTTGAAAATAAGGAAGATTTTAGTATCGCAGCCAGAACCATTGAACCCGAAATCTCCATATTTCGAACTGGCAAGAAAGTACAATCTTAAAATAGATTTTAAGCCTTTTAACCAGGTTGAAGGGGTAACATCCAAAGATTTCCGACAACAAAAAATCAACATTCTTGACTTTTCTGCGGTAATTTTTACAAGCAAAACCGGAATAGATCATTTTTTCAGGATCTGCAATGAATTGCGGGTAGTTGTTCCCGATACCATGAAATATTTCTGTATCACAGAGAATGTAGCTTTCTATTTACAGAAATACATTGTTTACAGAAAACGCAAAATTTTCCACGGCAGGGCTAAATTCCATGATCTTATTGATATAATTGCCAAGCACAGGGAAGATAACTTCTTTGTACCGATTTCAGAGCCTCATAATGCAGAAATTCCTGAATTACTCGATAAAAACAACATCCGGCACACCATCGGGACAATGTATAAAACCATCAGTTCCGACTTCTCGGATGTGAAGGAGTTTGATTATGATATCCTGGTATTCTACAGCCCTTCAGGTATTAAGTCGCTTAAGGAAAACTTTCCGGGTTTTATACAGGGAGAGATTAAAATTGCTGCTTTCGGACCAACAACTGCCTGCGCAGTCGAAAATGAGGGGCTGAGACTTGATATTAATGCTCCAAATGCTAAAGCTCCCTCGATGACTATGGCACTTGATGATTATCTGAAAGAATATCATAAAAATCTCAGATAATGTTAAAACCATCTCCTTATCTTCGCCAGGTACAGGGCCGGGAACAGGTTAACTCTTTTGAACATATCAATACAATGAGTTCTATCAGGGAGACATTTTCCAAACCGGAAAGACTTTGCAGTTTAAAAGCAATTGACTCCCTTTTTGAGGATGGAAATGTTTTCTATACATCTCTCTTTAAAGTGGTATGGAAAATAAATCCTGAACCTCTCCTTTTTCCTGCCCAGACAGCCTTCAGCGTATCAAAAAAGGGGTTCCGCCATGCAGTTGTAAGGAATCTGATCAAAAGAAGGATGAGAGAAGCATACAGGAAAAACAAACATCTTCTCTATGAGCATCTTGCTGAAAAAAAGATCTCTGCTTCAATATTCATTGTATTGAAAGTCAATTCAATTCCCGACTATCCCACTACAGAAAAATCTATAAAGGAGGTAATAGGCAAACTGATCACTCTTACAGGTAATGAATAATGTTATGGTGAACTCATAGTATTATTTTAAAAGGCTGGAAGACGGAAGTCGGAAGTCGGAAGTCGGAAGAAATGCCTTCGGTCTCCGGACTTCGGTCTCCGGACTTCGGACTTCGGACTTCGGACTCCGGACTTCGGACTCCGGACTCCGGACTCCGGACTTCGGACTCCGGACTCCGGACTTTTTGTTATATAATATGTTAAAGTTGTCATAATTGTTTCTTTATCAAATCTCTTCCCGAATTTTCTTCTTATTTTCGTCACTCATAATCAAGCCCGGTTTATCATGAAAAACATATTCCCAGGTAAAATAATTATTGTCTTTACTTTGCTGATAATAACCGGATTAAGTACTGGTATTCTTTACAGCCAGGAATCCCGTGATTTCAGACTTGCCAAAAACCTGGATATTTTCTTATCAGTTTTAACCCAGGTAAACACTTTCTATGTCGATGAGATAGATCCTGATAAGGTAATAAAGAGCGGTATTGACAATATGCTTAAGACACTTGATCCATATACTGTTTATTACCCTGAGTCTGAAACTGATGATTTGTCATTCATGACATCAGGCAAATATGGAGGTATCGGATCCCTGGTGAGAAGCAACGGCGATTATGTTATTGTAAGTGAAGTTTACAAAGGCTTCCCTGCTGACCTTGCAGGTATCAGAGCCGGCGATCTTCTGAAAAAAGTTGACGGATTCTCTCTCAAAGGATTCACAACCGATAAGGTCAGTGAAAAACTTAAAGGCAATCCGGGTACTGAGATAGCAATCACTGTTGAAAGAAATGGTAAGGAAATGGATTTTACCCTGAAAAGACAAAAAATAGTGATTTCTCCTGTTCCCTATTATGGAATGCTGGACCCGAAGACCGGATACATTCGCTTTACAAATTTTACAGAGGATTGTGTGACTGACGTGCGAACTGCCCTTATAGCATTAAAGAGCAGTAATGCACAGCAGATAGTACTTGACCTGAGGGGAAATCCAGGTGGTCTTCTTACCGAGGCAGTTGAAATCGTCAACCTTTTTGTTGGTACGGGTAACGAAGTAGTTTCAACAAGGGGAAAAGTAAAACAGTTCGATGAGAGTTTTAAAACTAAGAAAGCTGCAGTTGATGAAAATATCCCTCTGGCCATAATAATCAACAGGGGCTCTGCATCAGCATCTGAAATAGTCGCCGGTGCGATACAGGACCTTGACAGGGGAGTTATTGTGGGGCAGCGTTCATTTGGGAAAGGGCTCGTGCAGATAACCCGCCCTTTGAGTTATAATACTCAGCTTAAAGTTACCACTGCAAAATATTATATACCAAGCGGAAGATGCATACAGGCACGCGATTTTTCTCACCCTAATGAAGATGGCAGCGTCGGAATCATACCAGATTCAGTTGCAAAGGAATTCAAAACAAGAAACGGCAGAATTGTTAAAGATGGAGGAGGAATAGCTCCTGACATTGAAATCCAGCCGGAAGCACTTAGCCAGATAACCGCTGAGCTTTATCTCAGAAATCAGATCTTTGATTTTGCAACATCATATTACTGGGCTCATCCTGAAATTAAATCCCCTGAGATGTTTTCATTCTCCGATAAGGACTTCAATGACTTCAGAACTTTCCTTAAAAACAGGGACTTTAGTTATAAAACCGTTACAGAAGAGTCTCTCAATGAGCTGATAGAAACCGCCAAACGGGAAAAATACTTCGAGGAAAATAAAGAGCTTTTCGAAAAACTTGAAAAAGACCTTGCCCATAGCATCGACCAGGACCTTACTTCATTCAGGGATGAAATTACCGATCTCCTTGAAGATGAAATAACGAGGCGTTACTTCTATGATGCAGGAGCAATTGCCAAGACTATCACAAAAGACGAACAGGTAATGAAGGCTATGGAGATACTGAATGACAAAAAGAGATATGATTCAGTAATAAAAGGCATTTCAGGATCGATCCTGATAACAGGAAAAAATCATTTTTAATCAGCTTAATCACAATCATCCACCTGCAAAAGGTGGAAGAAAAGCCACTTCATCACCTGACTTCAGAGAAGGATCCCCATCAATAATTTCGTTGTTCAGAGCAATTCTGTAATTATAATGCACAATCTCAGGAAAATCATCAATAATTCTGATTTTGAGGTCTCTCATTGTATCTGCATCTGAATAGTGTTTGATGCTGGTATCAGTTACCTCCGTGAGAACACCGAAGAATAATACTTTGATTTCCATATGAGTAAATTTCAATTATTCCATTAAAACCCACCCCTAGCCCCTCCCAGAGGATCCAAAGCCTTTGAGCCTTTGTGCCCTTGCGCCTTTATGCCATTAATGCGCTTCCAGCCAATTCATTCCTGTACCCCAGTCAACCATCAGAGGAACATTCAGGTTCACTGAATTTGACATCTCAAAAACAACCATCTCTTTCAAACGTTCCAACTCAGGCAGAACTGCTTCAAAAATAAGTTCATCATGCACCTGAAGGATCATCTTTGAAGAATAATTCTCATCCTTAAGCCGTCTGAATATTCTTACCATTGCAATCTTTATTATATCGGCAGCGCTTCCCTGAATTGGTGCATTAATCGCATTCCTTTCAGCATTTCCCCGTACTACCTGGTTTCTGGAATGAATATCAGGAAGATACCTTTTACGTCCGAACATTGTCGTAACATATCCTTTCTCCCTGGCTTTTCTGATGCTTTCATCCATATAAACCTTTATTCCGGGATAAGAAGCGAAATAACCGTCAATCAGCTCCTTTGCCTCCTTTCTTCCGATTGTCAGCCTCTCAGAAAGACCATATGAGGATATCCCGTAGATAATTCCAAAATTAGCTGTCTTTGCCCGGCTACGCATATCGCGTGTAACATCTTTTATTTCAACACCGAATATCTTTGCTGCGGTGGCAGCATGAATATCGTTACCTGAAAGGAAATCGGCAATCATGCTTTGATCGCCGCTAAGATGAGCCATAAGCCTCAGTTCTATCTGAGAATAGTCGGCAGATAAAAAGATATGCCTCTCTTCCGGAACAAAGGCTTTACGGATCTCTCTCCCCCGTTCATCCCTGACAGGAATATTCTGAAGGTTGGGGTTATTTGAACTCAGTCTTCCTGTTGCTGCTACCGCCTGGTTAAAAGAGGTGTGAATCCTTCCTGTGTTTTTATTAACCAGAAGCGGAAGGGTTTCCACATATGTTGACAAAAGTTTTCTCAGACCTCTGTATTCCAGCACTTTTTCAATTATGGGATGTTTATGGACCAATCGCTGCAATATCTCCTCGTTGGTTATGAACTGACGGGTCTTTGTAAGCCTTGCATTATCATCCAGTTTAAGCCTGATAAATAATATATCTCCAAGCTGTTTCGGAGATGAAATATTGAATTCTGTACCGGCAAGGGAATAGATTTCTTTTTCAAGCGAGATAATATCCTCCCTTAATCCGGATGTAATTGCTTTCAGGTCCTCATGATTCAATTTAACTCCTCTCCTCTCCATATCAGCCAGCACACTTATAAGCGGCATTTCAATTCCGGCAGAAAGTTCCTCAAGCCCCTCGGCTTTTATCCTGGGATAAAACAGGTTTTTTAACTGGTATGTCACATCTGCATCCTCAACAGCATATTCAATCAGTTTATCAACAGGCACAACCCTCATATTCTTTTGGTTTTGTCCTTTCTCGCCGATAAGCGATTCTATATGAACGGGAGAATATGACAAATAGGTTTCTGCCAGAAGGTTCATATTATGCCGCATATCAGGTTCAAGAAGATAATGGGCTATCATGGTGTCGAATAATGTACCCTTAACTTCGATACCATAATTTGCCAGAACCTGTATGTCGAACTTAAGGTTCTGCCCTATTTTGATTATGGATTCACTTCCCAGAACAGGTCTGATTATTTCGAGAATGGATTCAGTCTCTGCGCGTGATTCAGGGAAGTGAATCAGATACCCGGTACCCTTTTTCCAGGAAAAAGCGATAGCTACCAGTTCTGATTCGAGAGGATTTATACCGGTTGTTTCAGTATCAAAACAGATCTCTTTAAGAGATATTGCAGTTTTGACAAAATTCTGAATTTCTGCTTTTGCCGGTAAAAGCCTGTATGAGTGTTCTACGTTTTCAATAGTTGCCAATGCTTTTACCGGAACCATTACCTCATCCCCGAAGAGAGAACCCTGTTGCGACTCCTTTTGCGGAACCTCAGCCTGCTGAGATACAACCGGTTCATCTGGCTTCTCAATTTCAGCAAGTATTTTAGCTGCAACTGTTTTGAACTCAAGCTCATCAAATAGTGCCTTAAGTCTGGAAGCATCAGGAGTCTTAAGTTTAAGAGCTTCCTCATTCAGGTCAACAGGCACATTCTGCTCAATTGTAACCAGCTTCTTGGAGAACTCTATCTGTTCTTTGTTGGTTTCGATAATTTCCTTTAGTTTTCCCTTAAGCTTATCTGTATGACGGAAAAGCTCTTCAATACTTCCATATTCCGAAATAAGCTTCATTGCAGTTTTCGGGCCAACACCAGGAGCGCCGGGAATATTATCGGCAGTATCGCCCATCAGGGCCAGCACATCAATAACCTGTTCCGGCCTTTCAACGGAAAACTCACTTTTTACTTCACCAACTCCCCATTTAATTGACTCATTGCCGCTTCTTGATGGCTTAAACATAAAAACATTGTCAGAAACAAGTTGCGCAAAATCCTTGTCCGGGGTCATCATGTATGTAATAAAACCTTCGCCGGAAGCCTTTCTGGCAAGTGTGCCGATAACATCATCAGCTTCAAACCCCGGGTAGTCAATTACAGGTATCCTGTACGCATCCAGAAGACGTTTGATATAAGGGACTGCCTTTTTTATGTCTTCAGGAGTTTCATCCCTGTTTGCTTTATATTCCCTGAACATTTCATGCCTGAAAGTCGGGGTAGGGGTATCAAAAACCACTGCAATATGGGTTGGTTTCTGTTTTTGAAGAACCTCTTCCAGGGTAAGCAGAAATCCGAACACCGCAGAGGTGTTCAAGCCCCCGGATGTAATCCTGGGGTTTTTGATAAATGCGTAATATGAACGGAAAATAAGAGCATATGCGTCCAGAAGAAAGAGCTTTTTGGGGTGATTATCTGTCATACGAAAAGTTTAACTATTATCAGAAGCGTACCATTCAGCATAAGAGGAAGCTGTCTCAAACAATTTCAGGTTATGAAGTATCACCCTTTGCGGTAGAAATGGAATAATCCTTGCAGCAAAATCCGCCACAAGATTCTCACATGTTGGCTGGTAATCAACCAGCACTGTGTTTCCAAACAGCTTCAGGAACATTTCAGTCTTCTCCTTATCATACTTTTTATTCACAACCACTGAATGATCAAAAACGCTGATAATTTGGTCCTTAACGATCTTTTTAAGATCGGTAAAATCAATCACCATTCCGTTTTTCGGGTTATCAGGATCTTCAAAAGGAGCTCCTGAAAGTGTTACAAAAAGCCTGTATGAATGACCATGAACATTCCGGCAGGGTCCATCGTAATTCCAAAGCACATGAGCCATCTCAAAACCGAACTCTTTTGTAACTCTTATAACAGATGCCATTTACAGGGGATTTTAAAATGATTTACAAAAATAACCATTCCTGATGATAAAGGTTCAATGTTTTCATGCCGATTTCCGGTAAACTGCCATTAAAATGATCATAATAAAACAATATTTCAAGGATTTCCGTACCTTTGTAGTTTATTTACAGCTAAATAATGGGAAAATGGGGGTAGCGAATTCAAATGACACAAAAATGACTTTTCCTGCAAAGTTCTATGAAACATTGCAAAAGTCGGGTCATTGTAATGCATATTCATTTGTCGGGGAACAGCCAAAGACATATAATGATGTCAACAGCGACGTTCAGGCATTAATGGCTTTTCTGGAAAAGAACAGCATCCTGCCAGGCGACAAGGTCGCAATACTCAGTTCAAATATGCCCAACTGGGGAATAACATACTTTGCCATCACCTTCATGGGGGCGATAGCAGTTCCTATACTTACTGATTTTTCTGCAATTGAAGCAGCCAATATTCTTAACCATTCGGAAGCCAAAGCACTTTTTATTTCCTCATCGCTTCTTAACAGAATTGAGGGTTATAAATCTGAAAATCTGAAAACCATCGTGATGATTGAAGATTTTTCGCTATACATCAAGGGAGAAAGCGCTTCAGAATTTGTTCCCTCGGTAAAACCTGCTAAAAAATATGAAGTTGAGGAGGATGATCTGGCATCAATTATATATACATCAGGTACTACCGGCCGTTCAAAAGGGGTGATGCTGACACACAAAAATATAACGTTCAATGCCATGAAAGGCATGGTCATCCAATGGATTGATGAAACTGACAGATTCCTGTCCGTACTACCCTTATCGCACACATATGAGAATACACTCGGACTGATTCTGCCTATGCTTGGCAGCTCATGTGTTTATTATCTCAGGAAACCTCCGACTCCGCCGGTGCTTCTTCCTGCCATGGCAGAAGTAAAGCCAACAATGATGCTGACCGTACCGCTCATTATGGAAAAGGTATATTTTAATAAGATTTTACCTGCGTTCAGAGAAAAACTGATTCTAAAGCTTCTTTATAAAATTCCTTTTTTCAGAAAACTTCTTAACAAGGCTGCAGGCAAAAAGCTCTATGCTACATTCGGAGGGAGTCTTAAGTTTTATGGAATTGGCGGAGCAAAGCTGAACAGGACTGTCGAACAATTTCTCATTGAGGCAAAGTTTCCCTATGCCATCGGTTACGGACTAACGGAAACAGCTCCTCTTCTGGCCGGGGCAAATCCTTCAAAATCAGTATTTGAATCAACAGGACCTGCAATAGAGGAAATTGAACTTAAGATTAACAATCCTGACAAAAAAACCGGCGAGGGTGAGATCTGGGCAAAAGGTCCTAATATCATGAAGGGATACTATAAAGAACCTGGAATGACAAGCGAGGTGTTGACTCCCGACGGCTGGTTTAAAACCGGGGATCTTGGAACTCTTGACAGCAGAAACAATCTTTATATCAAAGGCAGATTGAAGAACATGATAGTTGGGGCCAGCGGTGAGAATATATATCCCGAGGAGATTGAATCGGTGATCAATAATTTCCGTTTCGTAGTAGAATCACTTGTTGTACAGCAAAAAGGAAAACTTGTTGCCATGGTACACATCAATATGGAAGAACTTGAGAAGAAATACCAGCACGTAAAAGATGATATGTCTGAGAAATTTGAGGAAAAGAAAGAGGAGCTGCTTAATGAATTAAAAGAGTATGTTAACTCTCATGTTAACAAATTCAGCAAGATCAATAAAATTGTTCTTACACCGGCTCCATTTCAGAAAACGGCTACACTAAAGATCAAGAGATTTTTATACACCTGATACGCAGCCAAATATAAATTAAGAAGGGATGACTCGCGATAAATAAGGGATGACTCGCGAGTCATCTCTTCTGTTATTTAACAGCTTCCTTGTATCTCCTGTTGACCTCATCCCAGTTCACAACATTCCAGAATGCATCAACATAATCAGCTCTTTTGTTCTGATATTTCAGATAATAAGCATGCTCCCAGACATCGAGTGCGAGCAGTGGTGTGCCTTTTACCGGAGAAACATCCATAAGCGGATTATCCTGATTAGCGGTACTTCCTACTGCCAGTTTTTTGTCAGAAGTAACATATAACCAAGCCCATCCGCTTCCGAATCTGGTTTTTGCCGATGTGCTGAAAGTCTCTTTGAATTTATCAAAGGACCCGAAAGTTTTATTTATGGCATCTGACAACTCTTTGGATGGAGTTGTTGATCCTTTTCCCATATTGTTCCAGAAGAAAACATGGTTGTAATAACCGCCTCCGTTGTTCCTTACGGCGTCACTCTGTTTTGAGATCGATCCAAAGATCTCTTTTACAGTTGCCTTTTCAATTGCTGTCCCTTTTATGGCATTTACAAAATTTGTGTAATATGCCCTGTGGTGCCTGTCGTAGTGGATTTCCATTGTACGGGCATCAATATAAGGCTCAAGTGCATCATACCCATAGGGAAGAGCCGGAAATTCAGCAGGAACAACTCCTTCAGCGCCTGCAGCAGTACTCATTTCAGGATTGCCGGCATTTACCATAACACTTGATAATAAAGCTATTGATGCCAGCATTAATGTCTTTAAATAGTTTCTTTGTTTCATTATTGTTTTTTTATTCTAAACAAAAGTAAAACTGTTTTGTTCATGGGAGATTATAGAAAAGCATATTCCATAATGCTTTTTGACACAAATTATATGAGTAACGAAATATTTCATACTTTTATCTGGTATATTATTTACCTTTCTACCTAAACAAATCTGACCATGAAAAAGTATAGACCAATTATTGTATTTTCCATTTGTCTGGGCTTTCTGTTCGCCATATCATGCAGCGGTAACAAGCAGGAGAAATCAAAAGAACCGGGAGAGGCATCGCTGATTGAAGTTAATATTGAGGGAATGACATGTACCGGCTGTGAACAGACAATACAGAGGAATGTAGGAAAACTTGAGGGGATTAAATCAATAAAGGCAACTTTTACTGACGGCAGGGCAGTTATCGAATACTTTCCCGGAACTGTTGACACACTGAAAATCAAAGATGCAATTACAGGATCGGGTTATAAAGTGATAAAATTAAGTAATATTCAGCCTTAAGAACCTTCGGAATAAAACTATGTCAGACCTGGTTTCAAAGAATATTCATTCAGAAATAGTGTATAATTATCCTGAAACATGAAAAAGATAACAACTATCGGAAGAGTCCTTTTTGCAATTCCCTTTGCACTTTTCGGGATAAACCATTTCCTTATGATGGACTATTACCTCGGTATGCTGACTTCTTTCATACCGCTTGGAGCATACACCATAATATTAACAGGCATAATGCTTATTGCTGCCAGCATAAGTATCATTATTAAAAAATTCGTTAAGTTCTCAACCATTTTACTTGCGGTACTGCTCTTCATGTTTATAGTCACAATTCACATACCGCACCTCTTTATCGATGCCGACAGGACTTCTTCAATAATTGCTCTTTTAAAAGATATTTCCCTTATGGGAGGTTCATTAATAATTGCCGGTATATATTCTGAAGATGAAGAGCCAAAACATGGCTGATTAAATTTTAATATCAGAGGCCGGAACTGTTGAGTTTATAAGTTATTAGATAAAATATTTTATATATTTATGCGGAAAAACCTTTCATTGTTTTAAAATGAGTAAACTTAAACTGTTTCTTACATTATCAATCTGGCTTATCAGCATAAGTTTGTTTTCCCAGGGTTCCCTGTATGATCAGCAGATGCAGGTAGGCTTCGATGAAAAGCAGGGAGAGATAGCAGCTCTCGATATAAAGCTTGTAAATGAAAATGGGGATACAGTTCTTTTACAAGACGTAATAAATAAACCCACTATTCTGAATCTGGTATATTATCGTTGTCCGGGAACCTGCAGTCCCCTGATGTGGGGAATATCAAAATTCATTGATGAAGTTGATCTTCAGTTAGGTAAAGATTATGATGTTCTTACTATCAGTTTTGATTATACTGAAAGTATTGATCTGGGAATTCAGAAAAAAGCCAATTATATCAGTGCAATGAAGAAGAAGGACTCAGCAGGGTCGTGGCAATTCTTTGTTTCCGACAGTAGCAATATTGCCAGGCTGACTCAATCCGTTGGATTTAATTACAAAAGAGTTAACAATGAGTTTGTACATCCTACCGGACTTATTGCTCTTGCATCCGATGGAAAAATTACCAGATATTTACGTGGTATTGAATTTCTTCCGTTTGAAATAAAGATTACTATGGTTGAAGCAGCTGATGGCAAAATCGGTCCCAGCATCAACCGGCTTCTTGCGGTCTGTTATTCCTATGATGATAAAGGGAATAAATTTGTTTTTAATGTAACCAGAGTTTCAGCAATTGTTATAAGTTTCATGGTAATTGTAATATTCTTATTTCTTGCGCTGACACGAAAAAACAATAAAAAGGAACCATAAAACATGAGTGCTCACGAAGGTATGCAGGAACCCAATTACCTGGAATTTAAGGGAAAATATAAAGGCATCTATTCCTGGATTTTTTCCACTGATCATAAAAGGATAGGGCTATTATATCTCTTTTCAATTCTTTCATTATTTGTCATTGGAGCAACCATTGGTTTATTAATGAAATTTGAACTTATTGCTCCGGGGAAGACAATTATGGATGCAAAAGCATACAATGCTTTTTTTACTCTCCATGGTATTATAATGATCTTTGCGGTAGTCATTCCCGGTTTACCTGCCGTATTTGGTAACTTTATGCTGCCCCTCCAGATAGGAGCAAAAGACGTGGCTTTTCCAAAACTAAACCTTTTGAGCTGGTATCTGTATGTTGCCGGTGTCTTAATGGTAGTAATATCTCAGTTTACCGGAGATCAGGCTCCGGATACGGGGTGGACATTTTATGCACCGTACAGCTTCAGAACTGCCGGAAATATGTTACCGGCAGTATTTGGCGCCTTTCTTCTCGGTTTTTCATCAATCCTGACAGGTTTGAACTTTCTCGTTACAATTCACCGGATGCGCGCACCCGGAATGACATGGTTAAGAATGCCATTGTTTCCATGGACCCTTTACGCAACTGCATGGATACAATTACTGGCTACACCTATAGTTGGGATTACTTTGCTGATGATAGTTGCGGAAAGATTGTTCAATATAGGATTTTTCGATCCTACCCTTGGAGGAGATCCCGTATTGTATCAACATTTGTTCTGGACATACAGCCACCCGGCCGTTTATATTATGATCCTGCCGGCCATGGGGGCAATTTCAGAGATAATTCCGACATTTGCCCGGAAAATTATCTTCGGGTATAAATTCATGGTTGCCTCAAGCTTATTAATTGCCTTTGTGGGTTATTTCGTATGGGGCCATCACATGTTCACAGCTAACATGAGCGGAAAGGCTCTTTATATCTTTTCCCTTCTGACCTTTCTTGTTGCTATCCCAAGCGCAATAAAAGTATTTAACTGGATATCTACATTGTATAAAGCATCTATATATCTGCAGACTCCGTTTTTCTGGGCGATGGCTTTTATCTTTGTCTTCATGATCGGCGGATTTTCAGGACTTATTATTGGTTCGCTGGCAGCAGACGTTCATTTACATGACACACATTTTGTTGTTGCTCATTTTCATTTTATTGTTTTCGGCGGAACTGGCTTTGCCTTTTTTGGAGCCGCTCATTACTGGTTCCCGAAAATTACCGGAAAAATGTATGATGCTCTCTGGGCCAACATCGGTTTAACGGTATTCTTTATTGGTTTTATAACCCTGTACATGCCAATGTTTTTTCTTGGAGTGGCAGGAATGCCAAGAAGGTATTTCGACTATGATGAGGTCTTTCATACCGGAAATATTATCTCAACAATGGGATCGTGGATTCTTTACTCCGGGCTTTCGATAATAATAACGAATTTGTTTGTCTCTCTGAAAAGAGGAGTAAAAGCTCCGGCAGACCCATGGGGAGGAAGTACACTTGAATGGACCATTCCATCACCCCCACCCGTCGAAAATTTTATTGAAACCCCGATAATCACTAAAGGACCATATAGTTATAAATGAGTTTAAAGATGGAAGAACACCGGGACGATCTGGCATCCAAAACAGGAATGTGGCTGTTCCTGTTCACTGAAATGCTCCTGTTTGGAGGTCTTTTCGTGGTTTATTCTGTATATCGTTATATCAATGCTGACGCTTTTCACCTTGCAGCCCAGGAATTAAGCGTCCCTGTCGGGACCATTAATACAATTATTCTTCTGATCAGTAGTGCTACTATCGCGATGTCGGTCACTGCCATCCGGAAAAATAATAAGAAACTTTCTCTTTTACTCCTGGGTTTTACTATCCTGCTTGGATTGGTGTTTCTTGGAAATAAATACTTTGAATGGGGTCATCATATTAAAGAGAATATTTATCCGGGCTCACCGGTTCTTGCTTCACGCGGCCAGGGGGATGTCCTTTTTTACGGACTGTATTATTTCATGACCGGACTTCATGCGCTGCACATAATAATCGGATTGGTATTTATCGGATTTATAGCAAGATTGATCATTAAGGACAGAATAGTCTCTGATAATTATGTATTGCTGGAGAACAGCGGATTGTACTGGCATCTCGTTGACCTTATCTGGATATTTCTCTTTCCTTTGTTTTATCTGATTACATAAACTTATTGAAAATATGGAGCACGAAAAAGATCATATAATACCCTATCGGACATTTCTGTACGTGCTGGCAGGATTAATAGTCCTGACCCTTATTTCTGTTACCGTAACAAAAATTCATCTGGGTACCCTTACTGTTTTTATCGCCCTTTTAATTGCGGCAGTGAAATCAACATTTGTGCTGAGGATTTTTATGCATCTCAAATTTGAGAACAGGATGTTTACCATTATGGTAATAGCTGTTATTTTGCTTATCGGCGTGGTGATTTTTATTACACTTCTGGACTACCTTTATAGATAATAAGTATGCAACCAACACCAGGTATTGACGCTTCGAATTACGTATCATCATTTAACCTTGCATTCTACTTCATAGTTGCAGTATCGCTGCTGTTCATGATAGGACTTACAGTATTGATGCTCTATTTTGTATTTAAATATAACCGGAAGAAGAATGCCAGGGCAGTTCAGATTGACGGCGATCTCCGGTTAGAAATACTGTGGACAGTTGTACCGACTCTTCTTGCACTACTTATGTTTTATTTTGGATGGAGCGGCTGGAAACCCATGACAAAGGCTCCTGATGATGCGATGGTTGTTACAAGTGTTGCAAGGATGTGGAGTTTTTCATTCGCGTATGAAAACGGGAAGACAAGTCAGGATCTGGTTGTTCCTGTAAATAAGCCAGTAAAAATAAATCTTGTTGCATTAGATGTAATACACAGTCTTTTTATACCCGAATTCAGAATAAAATCTGATATGGTGCCGGGAAGAGAAACAATGATGTGGTTTCTGCCTCAGAGGGAAGGCCAATATGATCTTTATTGTGCAGAATATTGCGGACTGCAGCACTCCTATATGTCATCAACAGTTAAAGTTCTTTCAGAGGAAGATTATTTAGCCTGGTATACCGATACCACCGCTGTAACAACTGTTGCTGAAGGATCGGCTCCCGGTTCAGAAGGATTCGCTATTCTGAAAGCCAGAGGCTGCAATGCCTGTCATACTTCGGATGGATCAAAACTAATAGGTCCCAGCTACTTAAATCTGTTTGGTGAACAACAGATCGTAATACGCGATGGAAAAGAAGTCCCTGTTATGGTGGATGAAGAATATATAAAGAAAGCCATATATGATCCGAATTCCGAGATCACAAAGGGCTATCCGAAAGGATTGATGCAGAGTTATACAGGTATCGTAAGCGAGGAAGAAATTGAGAAGATTATTGAATACCTGAAATCCCTTAATGAACAGTAACGGATTGCTTTATAGAATTAAGAGCTACCTTGAACTGAGCAAACTAAAGATAATGTTTCCGGTAAGCCTTACAGGCTTTACCGGTTATTTTATTTTTGATCCTGATATTTCGGTTAATATAATACTTGTAAGTACCGGTATTCTTTTCCTGGGCATTTCTGCTTCTGTTCTTAACCAGATCCAGGAAAGTGATCTTGACAGTAAAATGAAAAGAACACAAAATCGTCCTCTTCCATCCGGGATGATTAAAACAAAACATGCGCTTTTTTACTTTTTCTGTGTTCTTTTTGCAGGCACATTACTTGTATACTCGGCAGGTAATCTAAAAGCTGCTCTAATAGGTCTGATTACAATCTTCTGGTATAATTGTATATACACCTATGCTAAAAGATTTACTGCCTTTGCAGTGGTTCCTGGTGCCCTTACAGGGGCATTGCCTCCCCTTATAGGATGGGTGGCAGCAGGAGGAGGGGTTTGGGATAAGCCTATAATATTTCTTGAATTCCTTTTCTTCACCGGTCAGATTCCTCACTTCTGGCTTCTGATACTGAAATATGGAGATGAGTATGCAAAAGCCGGTATGCCCAGCCTCACAAATATTCTGAGCAGAAGCCAGATCAGAAGACTAACTTTTACCTGGGTGGTAACTACCGTATTTGCAGCCTTGTTCCTTTGCTATTTTGAAATAATTCAAACCGGATTAATTGTTGGAATTCTCCTTATTGCCTCGTTATTTCTCGTCTGGCAATTCTCAAAACTTATAAAAAACTCCGCGGAAAATAACAACTTAAGACAATATTCCATATTTCTTGATTCTTATTTTCTGCTGGTTCTGGTCTTGTTGATCACTGACAGGATTATAGTTTGATTAACCGGTAACAGGGATGATGCCTATTGAGGGTGTTGAAAAAGACCTTTTTAACCGCGAAGGACACAAAGTAGGTGCAAAGCACACAAAGTTAAAACAATATATTTCAGCTCTTTGCGTTCTTAGCGTAATCCCGATAGCTATAGGGACTTAGCGACCTTTGCGGTTAATGGATTTCCACTTTTTCAACAGCCCCACAGCTAAAACCGGTGATTCAGGCTCTCTTCCAGATATGGATGGCCGGACGGTATTAATCTGGCTTTGCTAAGCGCTGTTACCACTACTAAAGCAAATAATCCTGTATATCCAAGTATCAGTCCTGCTTCGATCCACCCGAACCTCAGTAATCCGGTTGTACCGGGAATCACCTGAACAAAAAGATCTATGTATTGCCCGATGATAAGGAACAGAATGACAACAGTGATAACCGTCATGTTCCTGCCGGATTTTACAGGAAGCAGTACCAGGAACGGAATTGCCCAGTTCAGTCCGATCTCAAGAAAGAAAAGAACCTTCCAGCCCTCCTGCCAGCGTACATAATAATAGATGGTTTCTTCAGGAATATTTCCATACCAGATTATCATGAACTGTGCAAACCAGAAATATCCCCATACAATGGAAAGTATGAAAACATATCTGGAAAAGTCGTGCAGATGGTACTTGTTAAGAAATGGGAAATATCCTTTCCTGTAGAGAATAAAAACTATAAATGTTAAAACCGATACCCCGTGCAAAAATGCAGCCACCATATTTTTAAGTGCAAATATTGTACTGTACCAGTGCGCATCAATTGACATTATCCAGTCAAAAGTTGTAAAGGAAAAAGTAATTGCAAAAATGAAAATAAATATTTTCGAGAATAGTTCGCTTTTATTGAACAAGACCATAACATTATCATTGTCAGCAACATCCTCATGAAGAGATAGTCTTCTTAATATCCTGGCAAATAAGATCCATAATGCAAAACATATAATCATCCTTATCATGAAGAATGGAATATTAAGGAATGCCGATTTGTGTTCCAAAACGTGATCGCCTGCAACGGCTTCTGAGTGAGACCAGTGATAAAGGTCATGCAATCCAAAATACAATATCAGGAAAAAAACTGCGGCAAAAGGAATATAGGCCATCATAGCTTCGGGAACGCGTTTAAAAGCGGAAGACCATCCCGACTGCGAGATACTCTGCAGTACAAAAAAGAAAGCGCCACCCATTGCAAGAGATAAAAAGTAATAATTTACAATCAGGTAATTGGCCCAGGTTCTCTGAGGATCAGAAAAAAGTCCGGCAATAAACGTAAATATACCAACGAGGATCAATGCTAAGGTTATTATTCTGAAGGGTGTCGATACGGTTAATTGTTCCTTCATTACTTTTTTTTTTATAATTGACAAATTATTGAGTTAAAACCGGGATCAATTACTTGTTTTCCGCTGAATTTTCGGAACTTTCTGTCACGCGTTGTTCAGCCTGAAGTTGCCGTATGTAATGAATTAATTTCCACCTCTCTTCTGTTCTTATCTGGGATCCATGTGCCCCCATCGAACCAAATCCAAGTGTTATACTATGAAAGATTTCTCCATCCTTTAGTTTGTCTGCATCCTTACCGATTAGCAGGCGGGGTTGTAAAGGGTATAAACCACTGCCAGGAAGAATGCCGTCTCCTGCTCCGGTGTCACCATGACAGCCGGCACAAAATATCGTATATACAGTTTTTCCTCTTGCCAGAACCTCAGCAGTCGGAGATTCCGGATTAATAAGTTCAATACCGGCAAGGATTCTGGACTCCTCATCAATTGTATAATTAAACGGAGTAATACCACGGGGAACAGTTCCCTCTGCAGGTACTCTCATAGTCATCCCGTCTTTAAAGTTCGGATTTTTCGTATAGGTTTCATATGCAGTAGAATAAAACATATCCGGGAAATAGTCCCAGCCTGGCTTATTTCTGTTTCTGTCGCAACTGCTAAAAAGAAATACAAGCAGGATCAGCGACACTGATCTGCATATCTTTTCCGGCATAAATATATTTTTCATGCATTAATAGTTTCAAACTCTTTATCAAGTACTTCAACAGCTCCCTCTTCCTGCATCAGGCTTACCAATTGCCCCAATTGTGAATTATTTAGGGAATCCGTATTCACGACTATTATAAACTTATCATCTGTTGACCTGTGGTCAAAAATTGTATTCTCCTTACCGGGATAAAGTTTAGACCGGGCAGAAAATGCGGCCAGACTTGCAATGGTAACTGTAAAAATTGTAAGTACTATCGTAACAACAATAAAGGACGGGAAGGAGTTAAACGGCTTTCCTCCGTAATCAATTGGCCAGTCAAGCACTGAAGTGTAATATAAAAATGCTAGTACTGTAATAATCGCAAATAAACCGAAGAAATAAGCCGCAGTAGGAAGTCGTGATTTCCGCCTGAGTAAATGGAACACTTCATGAATAGGATAAGGAGTAAAAACATCATATATGATGAATTCTTTTTCCTGCAGCGACTTAATTGAGGAAATAAACTTTTCCTCCTCATTAAAAACTCCTATTTTAAAAGCTCTGCTCATATCTGAACTTTGTTAATCCTCTACTTTGGTACCAATATTAACCACACTCTTTACTTCGCTGATAGCCATTATCGGAATATAACGGAAGAACAGTAATATTCCCGCTAAAAATAATCCCAGCGTTCCTGCATAAACACCTATCTCAATATAGGTAGGATTATAGGAAACCCAGTTGGATGGCAAATAATCTTTACTCAATGAGGTTACAACAATATTAAATCTTTCATACCACATTCCGAGGTTAATAATAAGAGAGATAATAAGCAACCCTATCCAGCTCCTTCTTATTTTCTTAAACCAGAAAAGCTGGGGTATTAAGGCATTACAAATTATCATTCCCCAGAACTGGACGGTATAATCTCCTGTTATTCTGTTACGGAAAAAAGTAAACATCTCATATTCATTGCCCGAGTACCATGCAACAAAAACTTCAGTTGAGTAAGCTGTTCCCATTATAAGTGAAATGAAAACAAGTATCCTGGCAATTGCATCCATATGGTTATCTGTAATATAGTCCGTCAGGCTATACATCTTTCTTACAAAAACCATAAGCGTCATAACCATTGCAAATCCTGAAAAAATAGCTCCTACCACAAAGTAAGGAGGAAAGAGGGTTGCATGCCAGCCGGGTATAATACCTACAGCAAAGTCAGTAGATACAATTGAGTGAACAGACACCACAAGCACAGCCGCAATACCTCCCAGGATAAAACTAAGGGATTCAAACCTGATCCAATGATGGCTGGAACCGGTCCATCCCATTCCAAAGAACCCATAAATAGCTTTTTTTATTTTTGATGTTGTTCTGTCACGGATAGTTGCAAAATCGGGCAACATACCAAGGTACCAGAATGAGAATGAAATCAGAAGATAAGCTGTTATGGCGATAAAATCCCAAAACAGAGGAGAGTTGAAATTCACCCAAAGCGGACCGCGTGTATTCGGGTAGGGGAAAATATAGAATGCCAGCCAGACGCGCCCCATATGAAGGGCAGGGAAAAGTGCTGCACACATTACAGCGATAACAGTCATGGCTTCGGCTGCCCTGTTAATTGATGTTCTCCACTTCTGCCTCAGAATGAGCAGGAATATGGAAAATGCCGTTCCTGCATGTCCTATACCTATCCACCAGACAAAATTGACAATTTCCCAGCCCCAGCCAACAGAATTATTTACACCCCATGTCCCGATTCCTTGTGAAACTGTAATGTAAATAGCATAAAAACCAAACAGAGCTGCAATTAATGATATTCCAAAAGCGATATACCACCATAACCCGGGTGTGGTTTCCATAGGATTTAGTATCTCTTTTGAAATCTGACTTAATGTCTTATTTCCTTCAACAAGCGGTCCTCTGATATTCTTGTTATACATCGGTAAGCTTAGATATTTTATGATTTTTTCTCTTCATCATTCCATACTTTTGTCAGGTATCCGACTGATGGAAGTGTATGCAATTCTTCCAGTAAATGATAATTTCTTGGATTTTGGAATAACTTCGACACTTCACTGTTCCTGTCTTTCAGATTCCCGAATACAATTGCTCCTGACGGGCATGCCTGCATACATGCAGTTTTAATTTCATTATCCTTTAAAGTCCTGTTTTCCAGTTTGGCCAGCAATTTTTTCTCCTGTATCCTCTGAACACAGAATGAACACTTCTCAACCACACCGCGTTCTCTGACAGTCACATCAGGATTTAAAACCATCTTTCCTAAATCTGAAACCGTATTAAAATCAAATGCTTTATTGTTGGTATACCTGAACCAGTTAAATCTTCTTACCTTATAAGGGCAGTTATTAATGCAGTATTTGGTGCCGATACAACGATTGTATGTCATCTGGTTAAGTCCTTCACTGCTGTGGTTAGTAGCTGAAACAGGGCAAACATTTTCACAGGGGGCATTATCGCAATGCTGACAAGTAAGAGGCTGGAAGTAAACCTTCGGATTATCAGGAGTCTCTGAATAATACCTGTCTATTTTAATCCAGTGCATTATTCTTCTGTTTCTTACCTCTGCTTTTCCTACAACAGGAATATTATTTTCAGCCTGGCATGCGATAACGCAGGAATTACATCCGACGCATGAATTAAGATCAATAGCCAGGCCCCAATGAAAGCCATCATAGTTTACTTCCGGATAAAGTGTCCGGTGTTTTAACTCATACTCTTCATGAAGTTCATTCCCGGATGAAGGATTGCTTCTGTATCTGCTCAGAACCGTTTCTCTTACAATAGGCCTTCCTTCCATAGAATGATGAACTTGTGTCAGAGCTAACTGGCTTTGCTTCAGGGTATTTTCAAGTTTACCTGTGGTAAATCCGTAAACCCTTGTTCCACCAATTAATCCGACAAAAGGATAGACGTTTACTCCGATATTATCTCCAACAGGTCCGGAATTTGTATGACCGTAACCCAGGGCAATTGAGACAGTTCCTTCAGCCTGACCCGGCTGAATAAATGCCGGAATAACCAGATTCTCTCCGATTTTAATTAAATGCCCTGTGATTATTCCCAGTTTCTCTGCATCAGCGGGTGAAACAGCGGCAACATTATCCCAGCAGTGGCGGGAAACAGGATCCGGCAGTTCCATTAACCAGGGATTATTTGCATACAGGCCGGTTCCAAGGGCAACGCTTTCATAAAGAATAACTTCAAATCCGTATGTACCTACACTAACTTTTGAATTTATGCTGGCGGAAAGCACTTCTTTATTAAACGAAACAGGTTTACTGTCGGAGATATTGTAACTGAAAACTCCATTCCCAAGGCAAACTTCCCAGAATTTTCTGAAATCAGGCAGATCTGATTTTTGAAAAAATTCTTTTTCCCAGTTTGCCATCAGGTAGTCGTGCCAGGATAACGAATTACCGGACCATTTTAATAACGACTCCTGAAATGAACGGGTATCGAAAAGCGGATTAATACATGGCTGGGCCAGACTAAGCTGGCCGGGAATGATCTCAGCATCATTCCACGATTCCAGATAGTGATGAACAGGAGATTCATACTTTGCTTTTCCGACTGTTTCGTTAAGAGAACAAGCCATATTTACTGTGACAACAGTATTTTTCAACCCTGCCAGAAAGTTTCCTGAACCGGGATAATCATATACCGGATTGACATTGTACATAAGCAGAGCCTTTACCTTGCCTTCATTAAGATCATTTACCAATTCTTCAACCCTGCTGTCGATTCCTGAGGCTATGTTAAGGTTTCTGTTAAGGTCGATGCAATCTGCATAATTGCCCAACAGAGAATTTATTCCATTTATAAGGAGCTGAATTTCAACATTATTGGTTCCGGACAATACAATTGATTTGCCTTTTGATGAAATAAGGCTTTCCGTAATTTCAGAGACATCATACCTGCCGGCAGAACCCTGAAATTCTTTACCGCTCTGTCTGGCAGCAATCCTGTTATACAACTCTGTCAGAAGTTGTTTTTCTTCTGAAGGTCTTATTTTAATTCTTTTGTCAGCATTACTGCCTGTAAGGCTCATTCCCGATTCAAAGTGAATGTGACGGAGCATCTCCTGCCCTGGACTATCAGGTTTTCTCCTCGAAGTATATTTAGGGATAAAATGAACCGGAGATACCCATGTTCCAAGAAAGTCTGCATTTACAGAAACCACATAACCGGCATTCTGGAAATGATAATCCGGAATTGCTGCCTTCCCGAAGCAGATTAAATTAGCCTCAAGAATTGCAGAGTATGATACCGTATCATATTGTACCCACCTGAATTTCTTAAACCGGGTGCCGAATTCGTTTATCAGTTTAATTGTTGAGGGTGAATTAATTGTAGAGGTAAGCAGAACAATTTCACCATCCTCTGAATTTATTCCGGAAAGATCTTTAATAACCTGTTCGTCCAGAGTATCCCAATTTACGGGAAGATTATCAACTGTTGGTAACTTCAGTCGGGCGTCATCATAAAGGCTTAAAACTGATGCCTGTACCCTGGCTGAGGTGCCTTCATTATTGAAGGAGGAAAGGGCATTGCCTTCTATTTTTACAGGCCGCCCATCGCGTGTTTTTACAAGAATACCCGAATATTCGTGACCGTCAAAAAAACTTGTTGCGTAGTACAATGATTTCCCGGGGGTAATTTCAGGAGGATGATTTACATAAGGAATAGCATTCTGAACCGGTCTTTTGCAACTGGCTGCAAGTGCTGCAGAGGAAAGACTAAATCCGAAAATCTTAAAAAAATCACGTCTGGAGGAGGTTTTCCTCAGAAGGCCGTTTTCAAATAATTCCAGAAACTCTTCCTTATGCTTCTCCTCACTTATCCCGTTATCTCCAACAGTAATGCCATGAAACTCTTCGACACTTTTCCAGTATTTCTTCATAACAAAGTACTTATTTCAAAAATCAGCTCTTAATAATGACATTTCATACATTCTGTACCACCTAATCTCTCAACCGTAACACTGTCGGTCTCTCCGTTTCTTATCCTTTCAGCCATATTCTTATAATCAGAATAAAACCTGTTGTTTTGAAAGTTAACAACCTTTGTCCTGTGGCAATCAATGCACCATCCCATAGTCAAACTCTGATTCAATCTGATCCTGTCCATTTCTTCAACAGCTCCATGGCATTCCTGGCATTTTAATCCTCCTGCTTCAACATGCTGTGCATGACTGAAAAATACGTGATCCGGGAGATTATATACTTTAATCCATTCGATTGGCTTCATCTCCTCATAGTAATTAATTACTTTTGCTATCTCGAACGCACCGGAACGACTCCCGTTCCGAACTAAAAGATGGCAGTTCATACAAACGTTTTCCGGAGGAAATCCTGCGGATTTGCTGTAGTGCGCAAAACTGTGGCAATATATGCAGTCAGTTCCGTTTTGACCGGCATGAACCTCGTGTGAGAATTTAACAGGCTGGTCCGGTTCATATTCGGGAGAATATCCAACTTCAAGGCCTTCAGTCACAAATGAGTTCGTTATAAAAACAGCAGTGGCAAAAAGTATTATGAAATGAATCCACTGTCTTTTTATTTTTTTAAGTATAATCAGATCTGTTATTGAAAAGAGAAACAGAATCGACGCCAGGATGAATAAAAAAAGATTGGTTATAACTGGTTTGCTTTGCTTTAGCCCGATAACAGCAAGTTTATCCATATAGGCTTTGATGAGCACGATATCTTCTGGAGTAAACTGATAGCCATTGTGCACCTCTGCCATTTTTTCAACTGCAGGCCTGAGTAATACTTTGCTTAAATCATCCGCACTTTTGTTAGTGTATTTCCTGGAGATTTCTATTGCATCCGGATTCCAGTTCAGTTCGTCGGAAAAGGAAGTATTGTGGCAGGAGGCACAGCTCACTGCTTTTTGATCCCTGTAAACCAAACCATAGAAAAGTCTTTCCCCCTTTGTAAGTTCTTCAGCCTTAAAGGCTCTTTGTTTATTGAGAAGAGAATCATCTGCCTGGATAAAATTTGAGTGTACAGGGGTAGTGATACATATCAGGAGAATTATAAGCAGTAAAAACCTGATATTATTTGAGAGAACAGAATCGTTCATGAATAGCGGATTATTAAATGTTTTAACTAAATCACCTGTATTAAGCCACCAATTTCATCTTAAAGCAATCAATTTCAAAAATAGAAAAAGAGCTTTGTAAATATCATCAAAATGATAATTATTACAATAAAATAATCTTTCTATAAAGATAATTAAAGCAGTTTATAACCAGCCAGTCTGCCTGACAAATTTATTACTATAAAAAATTATGTAAAAATTTTGGGGCCAGAACTATAACCAGATATGATATTTATCAACATGGCAGGATAAATCAAAACCATAACAATAAATAACTAACTATTATACAATTAATATGTTCTGTCTTTTATATCTTTGTAAAAAACATATACTGTAAACTATATAAGATCATATTCATTTTATATTAAATAGACATTATCATGAAAAAACTAGTGTATCTGACTCTGTTAATCGTTCTGATTGCAGGTTTTTCAGGTGGCTGCAAAAAAGACAAGGGAGATCCTCCGGCTCTTCCGCCGGCCGAATCAATGCTGATCGATTTCAGCAACTTTATCAGTTCATCCAAATCAGCAGAAAATGGTTTTGACAGCAAGGGGACAGAAAACCTTAACTGGGAAACTGCGGCTTTTATTGCAGGTACATGGAGAACAATAATTGTAGTTACACTTGCAATACCGGTTGCTTCATTTAAAGTGGCTGTTGATCAGGACCCGGTTTACCTCTCAGATAAAAAATGGCAATGGAGCTATAATGTTAATGCTGCAGGAGTTATTTACAAAGCAAGGCTTACGGGAGAGATAAAAGCTTCTGATGTAAAGTGGGAAATGTATATTTCAGCAGATAACTCGGCAGAATTCAAATGGTTCGAAGGAACTTCAAAAGTTGACGGAACCGGAGGACAATGGTTATTATCTGAGAGCAGCACGATACAGAATCCCATTCTTCAGATTGACTGGACCAAATCAGGAACCACAATTGGGAGCATCAAATACACATATCTGAAAAGCGGTTCATCCAATGGTGCCTATATTGAATACGGTTTAACCAGCAGTTCATTGAATGCCAATTTTAATGTTCACTATTACAATACCTCTCTGGGCCGGTTCTCAGATGTCAATATTGAATGGAATACATCTACGAGAGAAGGCAGGATTAAAAGCTCCGACTACCTCAATGGAGTATGGCAGTGCTGGGATGCAAACAGAGTTAATACAACTTGTCTCTGATCTGCTATCTTCTGAAGTCTGTCTGATTCAAATATCTCCTTGCCCTGTCCCATTTTAAGGATGCTTATCATGGCTTTGGCAACATCACTGCCTTCAATTCCCCTGTATTTTTTTAATCTTCCGGCCAGGAATGTCCCCAATAGTTTCATAACAGCTTTAGCGGCTTGTTCTCCGGGCCTTCTCTCTCCTCTGTCTCCCAGTAATAAAGAGGGCCTGACAATAGCTGTTGTCTCAAAGTCCAGATTCATTATCCCTTGTTCCATTTCACCTTTAATGCGCAGATAATAGTTGGATGAGTTCCTGTTAGCTCCTGTGGATGAGTCTACTGCTATACGTTTAACCTTATTACCTCTGGCTGATCTTGCAAGGGTTACCGGCAGGTCCCTGTCAATCTGTTCCATTTTGCTTACAGATCCTGCTTTCTTAATTGTTGTCCCCAGACAAATAAAGAGATCGTCTCCGGTGAGTTGACCTGAAAAGCTTTCGGGATTATCAAAATCTACAACATACACCTGTATTTTTGATGTTTCCGGATAACTGGTCTCCCTTCTTGTAAAGATCTTAATAACCTCATAATCATCTGATTTAAGGAGATCATTAATAACATGCCTCCCAATAAGGCCTGTCCCTCCGAATACCAATGCTGTCCTGTTTTTCATAGTAGAAATGAATAATTTTTGAATGAAAATTACAAAAAGAAACTGTACCTGACTTATTTCTTAGTACATAAACAGAGGGATCTTTGGTTTTTTTACTATTTTGCGCCACTGAATTAAAAACAGAATCTATGTCTCCACGTAAGAGCGCCATATTGCTGATTATTTGCATACTTATAGCCGATCAGATTCTTAAAATATGGATCAAAACACACCTGGTGATCGGCCAGGAGATACATTTATTTGGTGATTGGGGCCTGATTCACTTCATTGAGAACAATGGGATGGCTTTTGGCATGGAGATGGGTGGAAGGCCCGGGAAATTTATCCTCAGCATATTCAGAATTATCGCCATTTTCGGAATAGGCTGGTTTCTTAATTCCATCATTAACAGGAAAGCATATACCGGATTGATCCTGGCTGTCAGTGCTATTATGGCAGGAGCAATCGGTAATATTATCGACAGTGCATTTTATGGCATGATTTTCAGCGAAAGCTATTCTCAACCTGCAATATTATTTCCCCCCGGAGGCGGTTATTCCTCTTTTCTTCACGGTCGTGTTGTTGATATGTTCTATTTCCCGATAATTGATACGCAATGGCCCTCGTGGTCGCCAATAAATTCTGGGGAATCGCTTGTTTTCTTCAGACCTGTATTCAATATTGCAGATTCGGCAATTACTTGCGGAGTGTTGTCAATATTACTTTTCCAGAAGAGAATGTTCAGGGAGCTGTCCTGATATGATTTTAAGTGATATATGCAGAGTCATTTTTCACAACAGTTGCTTACACAGTTCAATACTGTTTTCAGGTTCTCATGTTTAAGGAAATACCAGGTGTTTTTCCCCTCTCTCTTTGAACTGAGAACGTCACGATCTTTAAGTATTCCAAGATGATGCGAGGTGGTCGACTGCTCCAGTCTCAGATGTTTATGAATTTCTGTAACGGTTCTTCTTTTACCATCTTCAAGACACCCGACAATTGAAATCCTTATAGGATGAGCAATTGCCTTAAGCATGCTGGCTGCACGTTCAAGATTTTCAGGTGTCAGTTCATTAAATTCCATGATTCATTTATTTGTCACGCAAATATATGTAAATATGTTGATATGTTGCAGTCTGAATAAAGTTATTTAAATTTCACTTTGAATTAAAAGTGCCCGTAAAGGGAGCATTTGCTTAGGTTAGAACCATTGAAAAAGCAAGCAGATAAATCAATTCCCCCCGGTAAATACGAAAATATAATCATCTGATTCAATGTAATAGTCCCTCCACATCTTAACAAGCTCAAACCTGTTCTTTTCATAAACCCAGGCTGATCTGTCTGTGAACAGGTTCTTAGGGTAATTAATTGCTCCGGATGGTGAAAATCTAAATAAAGTTTTTCCTGAAGACAACTTAACATGTATACTGTCAAAGATTCTTGCTGCAAGAAGGTGGGGTTCAATACTGATATCTTTCGTAACAAATAATTCACTGCCAAGCCTTGCATCAGGTGCAAATGTTGTATCCTTATATACCTGAAATATATCTGAGTAGATGTACTTTCCGATTCTCATATTATCGGGCTTCGGGTACAATGTCACAGTCAGGAGACTATCGGTTCCATTTCTGATCAGGATGCGTAATTGATAGTCAGAATGCTTTTTACATGATGCAAAAACTATCAGTATTAACCAAAGGGAAATCAGTTTTTTCATACTAATCCAGGATGTCTTGTTAACAAATAGTCCCGAAAAATGTTCGCTTATGGTAAAATCATGTTCAATAGCTAAATGCTCTATTTTGAATTAATCCGTACAGAATAAAACTCTTCCAAACGATCAATTGTCAAAGTGCTGTTTTTGAATTTCAGATTGCTATTATCAGAACCGTAAATTATATCTGCAGATTCTATCATAAATGGCAGCTCAACAATAATATTTTCAACAGGTATTAAATCCCTGAACGGTCTTTGCGAACTGCTGCTGGTATTAACCAGAGACAACTGGAATGTCCCCGGACCGGATTCACTTTTATTCAGACAGACATGTACAGATGCCGGTGCATTGGTATTAAGAACCTGTAACTTACCTAACAGATGATCAATAGAATTTGTCAGCAGCTGATCATAATCCGGGTGCCCAATCGTATAATTCAGTTTATCGATTTCATTGGCAAAATAGACAGACTCTCCATTCCCAAAACGGTTGTTCACCATTATCGGATAGTCTGATTCCCATTTAGCAGGAAAAGCGTATTCAGGGGGCTGGTTATTGATTTTTGGCAAATATCCCGTAATTATTTCAGATCCGGCTAAAGCTTTTGTCATCAGAGTCCGGCCACCATTATGCAATAAATCAGTCTGTTCCATACCTGCTACCAAATCATTTCTGCTTACAATTTTCTGGTAGCAATCCATTTCAGTATTTACAACCTGATTCAGATAGCTAACTCCGAAAACCTCGCTAAGTCCAAACTCTTTTCTGGCAGCTCCCTGTTCATTATACAGGGAGGTTTTAAAGGTCGCAATTAACTTTCCGCCCTGTCTGACCCAATCCTTTATCAGCTCAACATGTTCTTCACTCAGTGCTGCAACATCAGGCATGAATAGCACTTTGAATTCCTTCAGTTTTTCCGCAGTCAGCATCTTATCAGACACAAATCCGTATTGATAATGATTTTCCATAAACAGTCTTTGAACTCCTCTCATTGATCCTGAAAAATCATTATCGCCCAGGAGTTCCCCTGAAGGTTTGGAATACATAATACCGATATCAGTAACAGGTTGCAGCTGTTTTAGAAGCACCTCATTATCCATCAGATATTTGTAAGCATCAGTAGCCAGGTAAGCATTGCGGGCATCAGGAGCATTGGCCGGATAATAACCATTGAAGTAGCAATTCCAGAACCCGCCGCCGGCAGCAGCTGCCTCCCAGAGCCACAGGCGGGAATCGAGCGGAGGATCATATATATATCGGTGCTCTGTACCATTGCCTCCAAAAAGAATAACCGGAGCTTTATCGGGTTCAAGAGATTTCAGGAACTTAACAATAGCTGTTGGATAATAAATATCCTTATATTCCACATCCTGAGCATTATCAGCAAGAAAGGCCACTATCACAAAAAAATCAAAATATTCAGCTGCACTGTAAAGGCTGATTCCGGTATGTTTCTGCTGTTCAATCTTATACATATCAAATACCTCAGCCGCGTATGTTTTGTCTTTTCCATATTTTTTCACAGTTCCCCGCATCAGTTCAAGCTGTCTGCCTGCATTACCGTCATTCCAGCGATAATATTCCTCCCACTCTTCCTTAGAGCTGCTTTTAACCGGAATTTCTTTGCCTGCCGTATGATTAAAATCTTTTTTGCAGCGATCGCAATAGCAGGTATTGTGGAAGTTAACTGCATTATGCCATATACCATCCAGCTTATATTTCACCATCAGCTGCTCAATAAACTCCACTGCATGTTCATTGCGGTAATAACTATTATAACAGGGAGCATATAGTTCGGGAGTGGTATAATTCAGGACTATTGGGTTTCCTTTTTCATCCCTGGCAAACCAGTCGGGGTGCTGGTCATACCTTTTTTTGTCAACTCCCCGGAAATCCACACGGGCAATCACCTTAATATTGGCTCTGTGGCATCCGTCTGCAATATCAGCAAGCAGATCCCTTTTGCCGATATATGGATTAACATTTGCCATCGGTAAAGTATTCTGAAAAAAATCAATAATACCTCCACCGTTTACAACCAGAGTACTAGCATGAGTAGCATTCATATACTTTACAAGGCTGTCTACATTATAATCAGCTGCATCCGGTTGTCTTAATACGGTCTGTAAAATCCGCATTGGTTTCTGGTACCAGTAATCTGTAATGCCTTGTTGCGCCATTGAATTAACGGTAACAAACAATGCAAGGAGGAGAATATTTTTCATAAAATTTCAGTTACCTGTTAAATTTATGTTCCCAGCCATATATAACATAGGCTGAGGCAAGGGTAGCATGTCCGCAAAGATCGACCTCCGTTGTCGCTGTGAACCATCTTATTTTAAACTGATTATCTTCCTTTACATAAAATGCCGTTTCTGAAAGATTATTCTCCATTGCGATCTTCTGCAAAATGTCATCGCTTAACCATGAATCAAGGGACAAACTGCAGCTGGATTGCCATGAAAAATCCTGTCAGTAAATGCGTCAATCTGATAAATCGTGTGTTTCATTATTATTGCCCTGTTATTTGATGCCAATTTAAGAAATAATAATCTAATTGTTATTTTGATTTCTTTGAGTAAAACCTGACTGTTAACATATTAACAGTCAGCGCAAGCCCTGATTCAAAATTAAACAAAAGAAATAACAGGAAGGTCCTCAACATAAAATATTTTGTCGCATCCGTCTGTTTTAACAGTAAATTCGCATGAATGATTATTTTATGTAAGTTTGAAGATAATAAATGCTTATGCCGGTTCTGGATAAAATAAAGAAGCCCATTGAAAAGGAGATGGCTGAATTTGAGGCCTACTTCGGAAGAACTATGCGAAGTGATATTCCTCTGCTGAATATTATACTCAATTATATTTTACGTCGCAAGGGCAAACAAATGAGGCCGTTGCTGGTCTTTCTGACTGCTAAACTCAACGGCATTATTTCAGAGCCTACATTTGTTGCAGCTACATTCATCGAGCTGCTGCACACAGCATCGATTGTTCATGATGACGTTGTAGATGATGCCGGTGAAAGAAGAGGAGCTCTCTCTATAAATGCCCTGTGGAACTCGAAAATTGCAGTGCTGGTCGGAGATTATATGCTTTCAAAAGGAATGCTTATCAGTGTGGAAAAGAACCGCTATGACATGCTTGAAATAGTTTCGGAAGCTGTTAAATCGATGAGTGAGGGAGAACTTCTGCAGCTGCAGAAGTCAAGGAAGCTTAATATCACCGAAAAGGATTATTTCAGGATTATTCTGAGCAAGACCGCAGCATTGATTGCTGCATGTACAGCCTGTGGAGCAAGGTCGGTAACTGATAATTCTGATACCATACAGTTAATGAAGGAGTTCGGGGAGAACATAGGAGTTGCTTTCCAGATAAAGGATGATCTTCTTGATTATGAAGGCACCGGGCTAACCGGAAAAGCTCCGGGTAATGATATTAAGGAAAAGAAAATTACACTTCCTCTCATATATGCCCTGGAACAATCCTCAAATTCCAAAAAGCGTAATATACTAAACATACTCAGGAACAAAAAGAAATCGAAATCTGAGATTGCCGAAGTGATAAGCTTTGTATCAGAGTATGGCGGTATGGCATATGCTGAAATTAAAATGAATCAGTACCGCGATAAAGCACTTGCCATTCTTGATTCCTATCCCGATTCAAATACAAGGAACTCTCTCAAGGAATTTGTTTTCTATACAACCGCCCGGAAGAAATAAGAATAAACGAATTGTCAGTTACCCCTCTGCAACAAGCTGAATCTTTGCCACTTTTTTAAGGTCGTTTACATATTTTCTTGAACCGAGCCAGAACAGCAAAGCTCCTATTATCAGCACAAATGGCAAAGATTCCAGGGCTGTTTTTATATTGGTGAGATCATAGATCTTTCCAATAACAATCGGTGCCATTGAAGCTCCGAGAAGATTCTGAACAACAACAGCTATGGCATATGAAGTTGCTCTCATTCCCGGATGAATTACATCCTGAGTGACAGCGGCAGCTCCTGAAATAAACATTAATACAAGTACCCCAAATAAAAGTAGGACAATATACTGCACTGACCCCTGCAGCAATGCCAGGGCAATAAACAGGGTTACAGCAGCCACCAGTGTTGACAGGGCAGGAAAAACAAGCCTGGCATTATCTCTGGTTCTGCGCCACCTGTCTGTAAGTATTCCTCCCAGAGGGGCACCAACAATTGCAAGCATCATAACAATACTAGCCATTTGTCCGGCCTTATCCTGAGGTACACCACGCACTTTTTCGAAATATGTAGGAAGCCATGTAAGCAATGAAGTTGTAACAAAAACCACTGCTGCCATTCCAAAATATGTAAATAATAATGATGGTCTTGATATAAATTCCTTTACCATATCTTTCTTCTCCATCTTCACTGTGTTATTGCTTTTGTCAATAAAGGAGAGATCTACGGTTTTATAATCTTTCACAAAGAGGAAAAGGATTGCAACTATCAATCCCGGAATTGCAACAATCCCGAAAGCATGTTTCCATCCAAGTTTAATTGCTATCATACCGCCAAGCAGCACTCCTATAGCTGATCCGAGAGGAATGGCAGCATTCCATATACCAATCATTCTGGCACGCTTATCTATAGGATAAAGCCCTGATATCATTGCACTTCCGCCCGGTGCATAACCCGCTTCACCTACTCCGATAAGTAACCTGGCCATAAAAAGCTGTACGAAATTCCCGGTCAGGGCACAAAGCGCTGTTGCAAGACTCCATAAAATAGCCATTACACCTATTGTTTTGGTCCGGCTCCACCTGTCAACCAGTATTGAAACCGGAAATGTTAGAAGCACAATTGCCCAATATACAGCCGATACAAGCAAGCCGCTCTGGGTATGGGTAATACCCCAGTCCCTTTCAATTGAGGTAAACATTGATGTTACTACCATTCTGTCGATATAATCAAACATATACAACAGGAAAAGGAGTACAAAAACATAGTTAGAGTATCCTTTTGAAAAAAGATACCCAGTTCGGTCTTCGGACTTTTTCATATTGATTGACTATTTGTGAGATCTGTTACAGCAAGTAAGTAAAAAAATATGTCCATTGTTATTTTTTTATTATTTTAAAGTCTTTATACCCATTGGTTAATCTAAAGTAAAACAAGACTTTCAAAAAATTAAAAAAATGGCATCACTGAAACAGATTGAAGAGTTTATGGCCGCTACACCAGTGGCTTTTGTAGGCGTTTCGCGCAACCCAAAAAAATTCGGACATGCAGCATTCAAAGAATTAAAGGAAAAAGGGCTGGACATTATCCCAGTCAATCCCCTTGCAGATGAAATACTCGGGATAAAGGCTTACAGGGATGTAAAATCCATGCCTCCGGAAGTGAAAGGGGTTATAATAATGACAAGGAAGGATCAGACTGCCGGTATTGTAAGGGATGCGAGAGAAAAGGGGATTAATAACATTTGGATTCAGCAGATGGCTGACAGCAGGGAAGCGCTCAGGGATCTTGAAGGAAGCGGCATCAACTATGTTACCGGAGAATGTATCCTTATGCATTATAAACCACACAGCATTCATAAATTTCACAAAGGTATAAGGAAGTTCTTGGGGGTATTCCCAAAATAGTTAAATTGCAGTTGATATTCCGTAAGGATACATCAATATGGAAATTTCGGATTATAAGTTCAGCCTGGAATTCTCTGTGAGGGATTATGAATGTGATATTCAGGGTGTCGTAAATAATGCAAACTATCAGCACTACCTCGAGCACGCCAGGCATGAATACCTTATTTCAAAAGGTATAAGTTTTTCGCGGTTGCATGATGAGGGAATTGATCTGATTGTCTTAAAGGTTGAAATTGATTACATATTTCCATTAAGAAGTATGGATCGTTTCATTGTAACTGTCGATATACAAAGGGAAGGAAATGTACGCCTTGCATTCTTACAGAACATTTTCAGGATTCCGGATATTAAGCTGATTGCCCGTGGAAAAGTTACCGGGGTTGCAACAAAAAAGGGGAAACCGGTGGCTCCCGGAAATCTCATTGAACTGCTTGGATTATAAATAATATACCATAAACATCTCGAACAAGATGAGTAAAATACTGACAAGGAGAGAGTTCCTTACAAGAACAGTCAGTGCCGGGGCTGCGACAATCATTCTCGGGAATACTTCCTTAGCTCCGGGGATCAATAAATCTGTTCGGATAAAGGATCCCCTGCAGATGGTAACCCTTGGCAATACAGGAATTAAAACAACATTTCTGGGTATGGGTACCGGTTTCAGCGGGGGCAACCGTTCATCAAATATCACCAGAGCAGGTGTGGCAGAATCACTTATCCGTCAGGCGTATGAAAAGGGCATCCGTTTCTTTGACTGTGCCGATTCCTATGGAACTCATCCATATACAGCTACGGCACTTAAGGGATTTCCAAGGGAAGAATATACTGTTTTTACTAAAATGTGGGTGGGGCAGGGAGGAGTTCCTGAACCGGAACGCCCTGAGGCGGATGTTGTTGTGGAGAGATTCAGGAAAGAACTGGACTCCGACTATATAGACCTTGTGCAGATCCATTGCATGACTGACGCTCTCTGGACAGACAGGCAAAAAAGGCAAATGGATAAACTTGAAAACCTTAAGGCAAAAAACATAATCAGGGCACACGGTGTTTCTGTTCATTCACTGGAGGCCATGGAAGCTGCCGCTGACTCTCCATGGGTTGATGTAATACATGTACGGGTAAACCCATATGGTGAGGCAATGGATAAGAAAGACCCTTCTCTGGTTATACCTGTAATTGAGAAACTTCATAAATCCGGGAAAGGTGTAATAGGTATGAAATTGATTGGAAACGGTAATTTCAGGAACGATTCCGATAAGATTGATGCTTCACTTAATTATGTATTGGGGCTTGGCACTGTTGACCTGATTACTGTCGGCTTTGAAAATCCGGAGCAAATTGACAATTACCTTGCAAGAATCAGGAATGCAATTGCCTGAAATTGAATTGTATCCATTTAATATATTTAATTATGAAAAGCAGGAATTTATTTCTCTCTTTATTACTCTTTTTAGTTTTATGCAGCTTTGTAAAGGATGACGGGTTAAACAGCATAATACAGGATGGCGCACAGCTTGAAAAACTTGCAGATGGATTCCTGTTCACGGAAGGTCCCTCTGCTGATTCGGAAGGAAGTGTTTTCTTTACTGATCAGCCTAACGACAGAATAATGGTATGGCGTTCTTCCGGAGTTCTTGAAACATTTCTTCAGCCAAGCGGCAGGTCGAACGGACTGTCATTCGACAATAGCGGAAATCTCTGGGCATGTGCTGACGAAAAGAACGAATTATGGATGGTGGGAAAAGATAAAAAGATCAGTACTTTTCCTTTCAGGTACAAGGAGCAGCTGCTGAATGGCCCAAATGATCTCTGGATAACATCTGATGGCGGCATTTATTTCACTGATCCGTTCTACAAAAGACCATGGTGGGAACATACATCAATGCCCCAGGAGATACAGGGAGTATTTTTCATCAGCCCCGATAAGAAGATGGTAACCAGGATTATTGATGACCTTAAACAACCCAACGGAATTGTCGGTACTCCTGATGGCAAAACACTTTTTGTTGCTGACATCGGAGCAAATAAAACCTGGAAATATACTATCAAAAAGGATGGTACAGTTGTAAATAAGGAGTTGTTTTGCGAACTGGGTTCTGATGGTATGACAATAGATTCGAAGGGGAATATTTATCTTACGGGAAAAGGAGTTACTGTGTTTGATAAAACCGGGAAGCAGATCGGAAATATTCAGGTTCCTGAAAACTGGACAGCAAATGTTTGCTTTGGGGATAAGGATCTGAAAAGTCTGTTTATAACAGCGAGCAAAGGTCTTTATCGTATAAAACTTAAAGTTAAGGGAACCCGGGGATAACGAATATTTTTCTACGTGAATCTTATAATTTTATGAACATTCTGTAAGAAGCTTCATTTTATTATTTAAAATCATCTATTTTTAGCAACTGATTATAATGATCAGTTGGATAATTTGTATTATGATTTTCAATATAAAGAAAATAAGACTATGGCTATGGACGGAACACGCAGAGCAGATATTAAGCCAGGTAGTGAAGTTATGGTTGAATTATCAGAACATAAACGCTCAGGACGCCTTACCGGGGGAAGGGTAAAGGAGATCCTTACTTCATCTCCCAATCATCCTCATGGTATAAAAGTAATGCTGGAAACCGGACAGGTGGGAAGAATCAAGCAAATCAGGTAGGCCGGGCTACTAATTTTAAAACCATATTTTTACTTATCTTTGATACTCCTGTAAACAATTATGTTTTCAGGAAGGTATTTGTGTTAACCTTTATTGATGCAAAGATGAAATTCGAGGATTTTATTGTTACAACTCTGGGCAAGGGAAGTGTTGAAACTCCCCTGAAACATAGCCACAGAGAAGATAGTCCGATTTACAAGTTTGTTAAAGACGATGAGAGGATAATATATGATACATCTCTCGAATATTTCCTTAGAACAAGGGAGAGTGGTGAAATGCCGGTATCATTCGAGAAAGCCGGACCATTTGAAAAACTCTTTTTTGAACCAGCAAAAACAAAAGTAGCTATTGTTACATGCGGCGGTCTATGTCCGGGTCTTAACAATGTAATCAGAAGCCTGGTAAATGAGCTTTTTTATCGTTACAGCATAGGCAGGATACTAGGAATTAAATATGGTTTCGAAGGGCTGGTCTCAAGTTATAACCATCCGGTTATAGAATTAACTGCTCCTATGGTGAGCAATATACATCTCATTGGAGGTTCGGTTCTTGGTTCTTCAAGGGGCAACCAGGATGTTGAAAAAATAGTTGATACTCTTGAAATAATGAATATCAACATTCTATTTTGTATAGGAGGAGATGGCACCCTGAGAGGTGCTCACGATATCTATAAAGAGATAGAAAAAAGAAAGCTGAAAATCAGCATCGCCGGAATTCCGAAGACAATTGACAACGATATTGATCTGATTCAGAAATCTTTTGGATTTGAAACAGCTTTCTCTGTTGCAAGGGATATAATCAGAAATGCACATAATGAAGCGGCAGGCGCCAATAACGGAATTGCTCTTATTAAAGTAATGGGAAGAGATTCCGGTTTTATTGCTGCCAGTGCAGCCCTTGCAGTTCAGGAGGTAAATTTTGTCCTGGTACCTGAGTCAGATTTTGATCTCTATGGGACAAGGGGTTTTCTAAAGGTATTACGTAAACGTCTTGAGGATAGAAAGCATGCTGTAATTGTTGTTGCTGAAGGAGCAGGTCAGAATCTGTTTGAAGACGCAGGTAATGAGAAAGATGCATCTGGTAATATCAAGCACAAGGATATTGGTGTTTATCTGAAAGATAAAATAGCTGAAGAGTTTAAGAATAAAGACTTTCCTCACTCAATAAGATATATTGATCCAAGTTATATCATAAGGAGTACTCCTGCGAATGCAAATGACAGCAAGTTTTGCAGTCTTCTTGGACAGAATGCTGTTCATGCAGCACTTGCCGGAAAGACTGATTTTGTTGTCGGATTCTGGAACGACCAGTTCACCCTTATGCCTATTCCTATGGTAACTTCCAAAAGAAAGAAAATTGATACTGAAGGTGAGCTGTGGTGGAATGTCCTTGAGGCTACAGGTCAGCCGGTGAGCATGAAAAATCCCTGAGATGATCAGAAACATAATTTTTGACCTGGGAAATGTTCTGTTAAGTTTCAGACCAATAGAATACCTGGAAAAAAAGGAGTATTCTGAGGAACTAAAAGAAAAAATTCTTTCTGACATATTCCATACAAAAGAATGGCTCCAGCTTGATAACGGAGACATAACACTTCCGGAGGCTATTGACAGTATTTCACAGAGATCTTCCCTCACTAAAGAAGAAATAGAGTGTATTTTTAATCTTCGAACTGACATTATGGTTCCCCTTGATCAGAATGTAAATCTTCTTCCTGAGTTAGAAAAAAGGGGGTTCAGGCTTTATTATCTCTCCAATTTCCCTCTTGATATTTTTCACAAAATCAAATCAGACAATGCTTTTTTCAATTATTTTGATGGAGGCTTGATTTCTGCTGAAGTCAGATACTCAAAACCAGGCAGCAGAATATATGAATTGCTGCTGGAGAAATATTCACTTAAATCAGAGGAGTGTCTTTTCATAGATGACCTCGAGGTAAATGTTAAGGCAGCTGAAGAAATTGGAATGACAGGATTTGTAACTCATGGTTCCGCGAAAATTGATAAAGAGGTAAATGATCTTCTTTCAATTATCCACTAACCGAATATACCGGTTCACAATAACCGGTATTTGCTTAATAAGGCTTTAATTTACACGGACATCTGACTTTAGGATCAGAAATATTCAATTCTCAATGACTTAAGAGGTCATGTAATTACATGTAATTGCCTGTAAATATGTTAATTAAAGTGATTTTACATTTTGAGTGTTCCACGTGGAAATCAGCTGTTTCTTTGGAAGTATTCGAGCAAAAGGCTGGTTTTTGAGCTGCCCACAATGCTTTTAAGCAGATCGGGTGAAACATCCTTTATTTTTTCAACTGACCCAAACTGCTTCAATAATATTTCCTTTGTTTTTGGTCCTATGCCCGGAATTTCATCCAATCCCGATTTTTTCATTGAAGAAGACCGTTTGTTTCTGTGAAAAGTAATTCCAAATCTGTGTGCTTCATTCCGAAGCTGCTGTATTATTTTCAGGCTTATTGAATTTTTGTCGATATAAATCGGAACACTGTCTCCCGGAAAATAAATCTCCTCCAGTTTTTTTGCAATTCCTATAACCGTAAGTTTCTCTTTTAAACCCAGCCTGGCGATACTTTTCACAGCAGACGACAGCTGTCCTTTACCACCATCAATAATCACAAGCTGGGGAAGCGTATTATTTTCATTTAACATTCTTTTGTATCTTCTGTAAACAATCTCCTCCATTGAACTGAAGTCATCAGGTCCTGTAACAGTTTTTATGTTGAAGTGCCTGTAGTCCTTCTTGCTTGGTTTTCCATTACGGAATACTACACAGGCTGCGACAGGATTAGTTCCCATTGTATTAGAATTATCAAAACATTCAATATGGGCTGGTAACTCTGACATGTGAAGATCGTTTTTAAGTTTCTCAAGATTTCTTCCAGTTCTTTCCTGAGGTTTTTTCAGATCAGCCCTCTTCTTCTTCTGCCCGAGCTTATAATAGATGGCATTCCGTTCAGACAATTCCACCAGTTTCAGCTTTTCTCCTGCTTTGGGAATAGTATATTTTATCCTATCCAGCTGTATATCAGGACTAAAAGGTGCTATTATTTCAGGAGAGTCGCTACCAAGTCTCTCCCTGATCTCAGTAATGGCATATCCTAGAATTGATTCCTTTTCCTCATCTATCCTGATCTTTAATTCCACTGTAAATGCCTGAATCACAGCTCCGTTCACTATTTTCAGGTAATTTACATAAGCATAATCTGTCTCTCTTGTATAACTGAATACATCAACATTGCGAATAGTATTGCTGACCACAGCTGAACGGCTTCTGAAACCTGAGAGAATATCAATTTTCTCCTTGATTTTCTGTGCCTCTTCGAATCTCATTTCACGCGAATAACTGCTCATTTGTTCTTTAAGATGATCAATAACAGAAGAGATATTTCCCTTCAGTATCTCCCTGATCTGCTGAATATTCTCCGAATACTCCTGCTCACTCTGATGTCCAATGCATGGAGCCTTACAATTTCCAAGATGATATTCAAGACATACTTTGAATTTTTCAGAATCGATATTGGGCCGGGTAAGATTCAGGGAACAGGTTCTCAGTTTATATATCTGTCTGATCAGATCCAACAGTGTTTTTACCATCAACCCGGAGGTATATGGACCAAAATAAACAGAACCATCCCTGATAGTATTCCTGGTGCTGAAAATTCTTGGAAATGGCTCCTTTTTTATACAAATCCAGGGGAATGTTTTATCGTCCTTAAGTAGTATATTGTACCTGGGCTGATGCTTTTTAATAAGATTATTTTCAAGTAAGAGAGCATCTGATTCGTTCTCCACAACAATATGCCTTATATCATCTGTCCTGCGAAGAAGAAGCTCTGTTTTTCCCGACTGGTGCTTTGCAAAATATGATGCTACCCTTTTTCTGAGATTCTTTGCCTTGCCAACATATAATATTGTGCCGGAGGAATCAAAAAACTGATATATTCCTGGCTTAGATGGCAGCAATGAGATAGTGTTCTTAAACCTGTAGGGATCAGCAGTCATTAATGACTATTTTCTGCCAAAGATAGCAAATGAAAATTTCGTAACAATTTGTAGGGACATGCCATGGCATGTCCCTACAGGTTTTATATAGCAAATTATTCAACAAACAAAGGCACAAGTCCGAATTTGTTCACATCAAACAAGCCCCTGTCTCCGATTTTAAGGTCGGGAATTACCAGTAATGCCATAAAAGCAAGTGTCATAAATGGAGCTGACATTGTACAGCCCATTTTTTTAACAATTTCATTAAGCTTTTCATATTCATGCGCCGTTTCCCTGCATGAATTTGAAGTCATAATACCCCCGATATTAAGCTTTATGGCGTATATTTTATTATCACATGCGAAAGAAAGTCCTCCTTTCATTTCAATAACTTTATTAACTGCGCTTACAATATCATTATCGTTTGTTCCGACACAAATTATATTGTGACTGTCATGTGCCACAGAACCGGCAAATGCACCTCTCTTCAGATTGAATCCCTTTACAAACCCGCATACCGGAGCGGTATCATTATACCTGTCTTTTACAACTATTTTAAGATGATCCAGATCCGTATCGGCCCTCAAAATTTCAACAGATCCTGTTGAAATTATCTTTTCCTTGGTCAGTAAGTCGCCATCATAAGCTTCAATAATACGTATCTTTTTACCCTGGTTTACAACTTGAATATTATCATTAGTAATGATACTGCAATTAAAATTATTTATTCCTCTGCTGTGGCCAGCATTAAAAGCAACAATTCCCCTGTCAAATACCTTCTTTCCATCTATCCATGTCTCCAAAATATTCATTGACTCAAGATCATCAACAAGAATTAGATCAGCATTATCACCCTCTCTCAGCAAACCAGTATCAATATTATAATGTTTACCAGGATTAATTGTAGCGCTGCGGATCACATCAAACAGATTATATCCTTCAGAAATCAATCTGGCTATCAATTTATTAATATGTCCTTTCAAAAGCATTTCCGGATGGAGATCATCACTACAAAGCATGATTTGATCCGGAAACATATTATATAGTTCCTTAAGACTGTCAAGGTTCTTTGCAGCGCTGCCCTCCCGTATAAGAATTTTCATTCCCAGAGAGATCTTTTCCAGAGCTTCGTTTATTGTGCTGCATTCATGGTCAGTAGAAATACCGGCAGAAACATATTTTTCAAGGTCTCTACCTGTTAATCCCGGAGCATGTCCATCAATTGGCTTTCCAAACTTCCTTGCATATAAAATTTTGTTATGTACCTGTTCATCGTCATGTATAACCCCCGGGAAATTCATCATTTCAGACAGATACTTAATTTCGTTTCGTTGAAGCATTTCCCTGACATCATCCTTATCGAGGGATGCTCCATTTGTTTCAAAACTTGTGGCAGGAACACAAGAGGGTGCGCCAAAAAACATCTTTAAAGGCACTCTGGCTGCATCTTCAATCATAAAGTCAACACCTTCAATTCCGCAAACATTAGCTATTTCATGTGGATCCGAAACAGTAGCAACTGTACCATGCTTCACTGCTTCTACCGCAAAGGCACCAGGTGTTATCATAGAACTTTCTATATGTATATGAGCATCAATCAGACCAGGAATAATAAAGCCTACACCAGAACCTTCAATTTTTTCGATTTTCTTTACCTTCCCGTTCTCTATTGTAACACAGGCCGCATAAATACTCCTTGCATGGATATCTACAACATTTCCATTGATTTTCATAATATTTATTTAGAATTTTAAATTAATGTTCCACGTGGAACACTTTATCTTCCCAAATACATCAGAAGTATATTTATATCCGAAGGCGAAACTCCGCTTATTCTCCCTGCCTGACCAATATTCGCCGGTCTTATTCTCTCAAGCTTTTGCCTTCCTTCTGTGGAAATAGATACCAATTCATCATATTTTATATCTTCCGGAATTCTAAGTTTTGTCAGTCTCTTTATCTTATCAGCGATAATCTTCTCTCTAACTATATATCCTTTGTATTTAATACCTATTTCTGCTGATTCAGCAATTTCAGAATATCTTGCTGATCGCACAACACTTAAAACTTCATCGCCCCCAATCAGTTTTAAAAATGCTTTTATTTCAACTTGTGGCCGGGACGCAATTCCAATAGCTTTCAATTTCTGAGAAATTCCTGCAGTATTAACAGACTCAAGAAAATTATTAACCAAACCTGGCTCCACACTTTTCCTCTTCAAAAAATCGATAATCTCTTTAACCAACTCCTCCTTTTCCTCCAATCGTTGCAACCTGTCCTTTCCAACGGTACCAAATTCAAATGCCTTTCTTGTTAATCTTTCATCTGCATTATCCTGCCTCAGAAGTATTCTGTACTCAGCCCTCGAAGTAAACATTCTGTAAGGTTCGTCAACTCCCTTTGTAACCAGATCATCTATCAATACACCAATATAGGACTCTTCTCTTCCAAGAACAAAAGGATCCATTTTTCTTGTCTTTAGCACTGAATTTATTCCTGCCATCAGCCCCTGAGCAGCAGCTTCCTCATAACCAGTAGTGCCATTGATCTGTCCGGCGAAAAAAAGATTCTCAATCCTTTTTGTTTCAAGAGAAACTTTTAATTGTGTTGGTTGAAAAAAATCATATTCAATTGCATAACCAGGTCTGAAAATTTCTACATTTTCTAATCCTTTAACCTTTCTTAGTGCCTTCAACTGAACTTCGAGTGGTAAACTACTTGCAAATCCATTAATATAATATTCAATTGTATCAATTCCTTCCGGTTCAATGAACAGCTGATGAGATTTCTTATCTTTAAAAGTAACAATTTTATCCTCTACACTCGGACAATATCTGGGTCCTCTGCCTTTGATTACTCCCTGAAACAACGGACTAAATTTCAATCCCTTTTCCAGCTCCTTGTGAACCTCACTATTAGTATGAGTAATAAAACAACTTCTCTCCTCCTTAATAAAAGAATAGTCACTCATGAAAGAAAATCCTTTTCCCTCGTCATCTCCCTTTTGCTCACCCATAAGAGAAAAATCAATAGTCCGCCCATCAACCCTTGCACTTGTTCCTGTTTTCATCCGTTCAACAGAAAACCCTAATTTTTCAAGCTGTTCGCTCAATCCAATCGATTCCTGATCTCCTGATCTTCCTCCTTTAACTTTTCTGAATCCAACATGCATAATCCCGTTAAGAAAGGTGCCGTTTGTAAGAATAACTGCATCAGCAAAAAACTTATTACCAAAAGAGGTCTCAACACCTATTACTTTTAATCCATCAATAAGAATTCCTACTGCCTGTTCCTGCCAGATATGCAGGTTATTGGTCTGCTCAAGTATCTTTCTCCATTCTATGGTAAATTTCTGCCTGTCGCATTGCGCTCTTGGACTCCACATCGCAGGACCTTTTGATCTGTTCAGCATCCTGAATTGAATCATACTTCTGTCTGTTACAATTCCGCTCATTCCGCCGAGAGCATCAATTTCCCTGACAATCTGACCTTTGGCAATACCTCCCATTGCAGGATTACACGACATCTGCGCTAGTTTTGTCATATCCATTGTGATCAGTAATGTCCTAGCACCCATAATCGCAGAAATGCGAGCTGCTTCACAACCAGCATGCCCCCCACCAACAACTATTATATCATATCTGAAGTCCATGATCTTATCCTTTAAAATCAGCTAAACATTGATCCTCTTTCCTGCGCATAAACTCTCTTTCTCTCTCTGTTTTATCATTATATCCTGTCAGATGAAGTATGCCATGAATCATTACTCTAAGCATTTCGTTATTTAAACTAACTTTGTAGTTATGCGAATTTCTTTTAACCGTATCTTTACTGATATATATTTCACCCTTAACAATATTTTCATCATTATAATTAAAAGCTATAACATCAGTATAATAATTATGGTTCAAAAACTCTATATTGATCTTTCTTAAAACTTCATCACTTGTTATAATAAAACTAAGGTCACCAGAAACCATATTCTCGCTCCTGATGACCTTTTCAATTAAATTTACAGTCTTTCTCCAGCCTTTAAACCTGTACTTTGTATTATCGTAATATATTCTGATGCTCAAGAGACAACATTGTTAAATATAATTGTCACTGCATTTCCTTTCTTACTGTATTTAATCTCATCGGCAAGTTTCGACATTATAAAAACACCCCTGCCATTAACTTCTTCGATATTTTCAGGTATTGTAGGATCCGGAACACTATCCGGAGTAAAGCCTTCTCCTTCATCCTGTATCTTTATTTTAAGCTTTGGTTTTCTATAATCTATAGAAATAAAAACGATCTTTTCAGGAGAAGATCTGTTTCCGTGAATTATAGCATTATTAACTGCTTCAAGCAATGATATAAGAATCTTTCCATAACTGCTGTATGAAATTCCTATCTCACTTGTAATTTCGTCAACAGCATTCTCAACGATCCTTAAATTAGATAACTTCGATTCTATCCTGATTCTTTTTAACATAATATTCTCAGAATATTCTTTATACTAAAATACAGCAAATTTGTTACATAATCGATCTATTTTTTTGAGAGCCATGTTTCAGGATCAAGATATTTCTTCTCATTCTCAAAAATCATAAATTTTAAAACACTGTTCCTATCTTCCTTCTGATCAGAAAAGACATCCCCAATATATTGCCTGACAGAAACCGTTTCGCCCTGTTTAACTTTTACATTAATCAGATTAGCATAAACAGAAAGATATTTACCATGCCTGATAATAACTGTCATATTCGCTCCAGGAATAGAAAATATTTTTGCAACCTCTCCTTTAAATACAGCTCTTGCTGAAACCCTACCTGAACTTGTAATTTCAATCCCGATATTATCTTCTGTCAAATACTTGAATTCCGGGTGCTTTTGTATGCCAAAATGGCTTGTAACAATACCTTGCTCAACCGGCCATGGCAATCTTCCCCTGTTATCCATAAAATTATCGCCAACAAGCTTTTGTTCCGCTGTAACATTTGATGTTACTGTTCTTTTTCTCTCTTCTTCAATTAACCTGATTATTTCATTCTCAATTTTTTTTGCAATCTTCTTTTTTTCCTCAAGCTCCTTTTTCAACTGTATTTCTTTACGACTAAGAGATTTTACCATGCTTTGCTTCTTTTCCTTCTCCCTTTGAAGCAACTCCCGTTGATACTCTTCTTTTGATTTCAAATCAGAAATCCTTGCAAGATCAGCCTGAAGCTTTTCTTTTGAATTTTCTATCTGATCCTTCAACTCCAATATTATTTCAGATTCCCTTCTCCTGAATTTTGTGACCTGCTGAAGATATTTAAGTCGCTTATAACCCTGGTTGAAGTCTTCGGCGGATAAGATATATACCAATTCCGGATTACCTTTCTTAGATCTGTAAGAATTAACAACCGCTCTAGCATAATCTTCTTTCAAATCTAACAGATCTTTCTCCATTATATTAACAGCAAGCGTATTAAGCTCGATTCTGTAATTCAGTAATGATAATTCCTCCATCATACCAGATAATACAACCTCTCTTAAATTTAACTTTCTGGAAATAATTGAAAGAGACTTCATGCTTTCTGATTTCTCCTTTGACGTTGATTTAAGCAGATCATCAACATATGCGATTTCGTCAATAGTCTTTTTTCTTCTCTCCTCAAGTTCAGCTTTTGACTGACCATTAAGAGTTATAAATAAAATCGGACTAACAGCAAGTATGACAATAAGATACTTCATTTAATCTCTACTTTCTCATAATTTTTTCCGGGAATAAAGAATATATCGCCTTCCCAGGGGGATTCTATTTTACTATATTTAATGGTAATATTTTCATAATTCTTAAGATTAATAATTTTTATCCGGCTCGCGAAATCGAGGTTTTCTAAATTAATAAAATCCTCATACGTGATATTTACAGGTCTGGCATCAATCTCATTAGTTACAGTCAATGAAACCGGTCTCCTTCTAAGACAATCGATCGAATAACTAAGTTTAAATCCATCTTCAACAGTATTAACAGATGAAACCCCATCATTACATTTAAATGAAGAAAAATCATCATTATTACTGATTACCGCGTCACCAAAACATACCGGGAATACTAAGCTACTGAATCCATACTTCTTTCTGCCAGCCTGTTGAGATCCAAAAAACAGGGTTTTATTTACTCTATCATTTATTAAAACAGAATCTTTTGTCAGATAAACTCTTGCGGCTTCAATACCCGACAGAGATCTGATGCTAATAAGATATCTGTCGGGGGATTTGAATTTAATTGTCGCCAAAAATCTTTGCCTCTCTCCCTGAGAGCTAATTTCTATCTCTGCCTTTTGTATAAAGAAATCACCTTTTGTCAGATTTTGTTTTAATATTTCCTCACCTTTAAAACCATTTAAATCATAAGATTCAACCTGCGGTTTACCACCATTGCCATACCTTGATACAGAACAACCAGCAGTGTAAAAACAAATAATCAATATAATAGCTATTTTCTGCAATTTCTGATTTCTCCTTCCAGTTCACTTTTTGTACTGTCCAGCTCAAAAGCAATCTTCCAGTTTTTGATTGCTTTATCGCATTTCCTTAGGCTTTTCAAAATGAAACCATAATGCTCATAATATTCAGCATTAATATTGGAACCACTCTCAATAATTGCCTCCATTATTCTTGCGGCATCTTTTGTTTTTCCCCGTTTGTATAAAACCCATGCGTAAGTATCGAGAAATGTAGGATTGTCTTTTTCCTTCTCTATAACCTTTCTTGCCATAACTTCCGCTTCCTTGAGGTTCATATTCTGCTCTGCCAGATAATATGCATAATTATTCAAAATCGTCAGGTCCCCGTCATCCATGCTAATTGCTTCATCAAATGTTTCAAAAGCCTTGCTATATTCTTTCATTCTGTAATAAACATCGGCACGCATTGTGAGAACCTGTAATATATTCTGATCATTGTCTCCTGCCAGAATCTGAGCCTTTCTTAACTCGTCCAGCGCAATATCATACTTCCCATTTTCTATAGCCCCGTTAGCATACAGTAATTTAGCAAGAAACGATCGGTTAAATTTCGAAGCGCACTCTTCACCCTTTACCATTAGTTTTTTAAAATCTCCCATCTGGAGATATATTAGTAAAAGTTTTTCCCAGGCATAATAATTACCTGGATTTATGGTTATTATTTGTTCAAGCCTTACAGCAGCTTCTCTATCTCTTCCCATATTATCCAGAAATTCAGCTCTCAATAAAGGAACGATTTCATCATTTAAATAAGTCGACTCAAAAACCATAAGCGAAAGCAGAATATTATCTGTATCTTCCTTTTTATGATCCTTAACCGCTATCAATCCTGCGAACAAAGAAATCTTATTCTCCTTTGTTATATTCATATTAAGAACTACATGATTAAGTAAAATAAAAAGCTCTTCAAACCTTCTCTCGCTTATCAGGAAATCACAAACAGATAACTGTATCTGTGAATTACCAGGATTTTCTTCAAGTAGCTTTTGATAAACCTGGCTTGCCTTTTCGCCTTCGCCTTTTTTCCTGTAAATTTCTGCGACGAGAGCATAATACTGAATAGCAGAAGGGAACTCAATTATAAGGCTTTCTGTCTTTTTCAGAGCCTCGCTATACTTTTCCGCTGCTATCAGGCTTTGAATATAAGATACGGTTGTAGCTTCATTTATACCATACTTAAGCTCCAGCTTTTCAAAAATCTTTTGTGATTTATCGTAATTTTTGTTCTCTGCGTACATATTTGCCAGGGTCACCTGCACGTTAACCTTTTCAGGATAATAATTAACTGCTTTTTCATAAACTAAAACAGCGCTGTCAATGTTTCCCTGCTGATAATGAACTCCCGATAACATAATGATATACCATATATTTTTTTCATCGAGCTGATAGGCTTTTTCTGCGTACTTCTTTCCATTGATAAAATCGCCCGACTGTAAAACAATCTGAGCCATCTGATAGTATGCTGCATCGCTTTCAGGATTAAGCTTTATACACTGCTCAAGGTACCTTAATGCATCACTACCGTTTCCAAGAAGCTTTTGCTTTAAAGCTTCAACATATATATAATCAAAAGCAGCGGAATCAAATTTCTTTATGTTATTTCCCTCATATACAATTCTCTTATTGGTTGCACATGATGCTATAACATATACTGCAATAAATAATATTATCCGGTTAATTCTCAAATTATTCTTCATCTTTCTGTATAGCCGAATCCTGCTGATCCTCTTTCAGTTTCTATCAAATTATCAACACTAATAAATTCATTCCCTTCTTTCAATCTGGTTTAATATGCCGGTACCTTATTCTTTGATTTGTTTACAATATTTATTTTTATTCCTTTTGAAAAAATACCGTTAATAATTTGTCTCTATATTGAGCATATCCAATAAACAGCAATATAAATGACGTATTAATTATCAGTTCTCCGGCAATGTTATCGTAATTGTGATAATAGGCAAAAACTACCATCGCTACCGCCAGAATAAGATATGACAACATTTTATTCATTTCATAATTAATCTTATAGTGTTTTTCAGCAAATATAAAAGAGAATAAAATCATAGCTCCATAAGAAATAACATGAGCCCATGCCGACGCCATATATCCATATAACGGAATAAAAGCAACATTTATGATAACAGTAATTATGGCACCCATCAGCGTAATATATACAGCATATCTTGTAAGATCATTTAATTTATACCAGATACTGTGATTTATATAGACACCATAAAGCAGATAGGCCATGCTTATAATCGGAACCACAACAAGTGCCTCCCGATAATTAGTTCCTACAATATACTGAAGCAAAGAAATATATAAATTGATACACAGAAATACTATTAGCATAATTATTATAAAGTATTTCATTACGAATGCATAAGTCTCCTTTGCATCACTCTGTTTAGCCCTTTCAAAGAAAAAAGGCTCCGCAGCAAATCTGAACATCTGTATAAAAAGAGCCATAAGTACACCAATTTTATAGGCTGCTCCATATTTGCCCAGCACAGCCAAACCTTCCTCTTCACCAATCATCCTGCGGAGTAAAACCTTATCAATAGCATCATTTATGGATCCACTTAAACCTGCAAGAAGTAAAGGATATGAATAAAGAATCATCCTCTTCCACAGAGCTGCATCAAAAATAAATGTTGTCCTGAAAATTACCGGTATAAGCATAAGCAACGTAGCCATACTGGATATGAGATTTGCTACAAAAATATATCCAACCCTGTATTCAGGATTATAAACTGATCTGAACCAACCATCACTATTTTCATATATGACTGGCGCCACCTTCAGGAGGAAAACCACAAGCCCAAGGGTGATGATAACATTAGTGATTTTAATAATGCTGAATGTTATTGGTTTGTTTTCTTTTCTCAGTCGTGCAAACGGTATTGCTGTAAAAGCATCTATAGCCACAATTCCGGCAAACATTCTGATATAATCATGATTATTGCTATAATTCATGATATTAGCGACAGGTGTAATGAATATGTTTACTAATACCACGAAAGCAATTGAAGTGACCAATAAACTTATCAGAGTTGTACTGAATACCCTGTCAGCTTCATCCCTTTTCTGCACAAATCTGAAAAAACCTGTTTCCATGCCGTAGGTAAGGATAACCAGAAGAAGGACCATCCAGGCATACAATTCAGTTACAATTCCATAATCGCTCGTATTTGTAAAAATTCTTGTATAGAAAGGTGTCAGTACAGCATAATGAAGGAATCTCGGTACGATTGTTCCAAGTCCGTAAATTAAAGTTTGCCCCGCCAGTTTTCTAACTTCTTTCACTAATTGAATTCAATTTGCAAATATACGCCTGCCTGTTCAATAAACTACCTTAAGTCCTTATTCTATCCTAAACTAAAAATGAAAATTAATATTTTTCTGTATCGGTCAAAGTTAAATATCTTTGCAGTCGGAATTACAGAACGTTATTAACCAAAATTTAAATTTCATGAACAAACGTATAATTAAACTGATCACACTTTTAATGGTCTCAATAATAGTTTCCTGCAATACACCCGTTACAAATGATTTCACTCTTGTATTATTAGAAACTAGCCTTGGAGATATTAAACTTAAGCTTTACGATGAAACTCCGCTGCACAGGGATAATTTCATCAAACTGATCAAATCCGGCTTTTATGAAGGAGTTTCATTTCACCGGGTTATTAAAGATTTCATGATACAGGCAGGAGATCCATTAACCAGGCCAGATTCAAAAAACTTCCCTGATTCCCTTCAGAATTATACAATACCTGCTGAATTCAATTCTTCACTGTTTCACAAGAAGGGGGCTCTGGCCGCTGCCCGTCAGGGAAATGATGTCAATCCCTATATGAGATCATCAGGAACTCAGTTCTATATTGTGCAAGGTATTAAATATACCGAAGAGGAACTCAACATTGCAGAACAGAGGATCAACAGCCAGATAAAACAGGGAAAATTCGCAAAAATCATTAAAGAAACTTCTGATAGTCTTAAATTGGCCGGAATAGCAGCCACAGATGCAGAGGTACAGGAGATAGCATCAATTGAAATGTTTAAATATCTCACCAGCACGCCAGATTTCAAACTATCAACTGAAGAAAGGCTTGCCTATACAACAATAGGCGGCACTCCCAGGCTTGATGGAACTTACACGGTTTTTGGTGAAGTTATTGAGGGTTTAGATATAGTTGACAGGATTGCATCCGAAAAAACAGATGCTTCTGACAGACCTCTGAATAATATCACTATCCTGAAAACCAGAATTGTCAGAAAATAATTTATACTTGCACTAAATTAGAATAAAGATGCTTGATAAAATATCAGATCTTATAAAAGAAGTATCCTCGTTATCAGTAAACAATGGTGAAGAACTTGAATCATTCAGGTTAAAATATCTTAGCAAAAAAGGAGTTATATCCGATCTTTTTGATGATTTCAAGAATGTTGCTCCAGAGAATAAGAAAGAGGTGGGACAAAATCTAAATATGCTTAAACAGCAGGCACTTGAAAAATATAACAGCATTAAGTCAGCATTATCTGCTATTGATGAAAACTCACTAAACACAGATTTAAGCCGTCCGGCTTTTCCTTTTCTATCCGGTTCCCGTCATCCGATCTCTATAATACGTAATGAGATAATAGAAATTTTTATGAGAATAGGATTCACTGTTTCTGAGGGTCCTGAAATTGAAGATGATGACCATGTTTTTACAAGGCTTAACTTTGCGCCGGAACATCCGGCCAGAGATATGCAGGACACCTTTTATATTTCCCGCCTGTCGCCTGAAGACTCAAGCCCTGAAGATATCCTTCTCAGAACACAAACTTCTTCCGTGCAGGTTCGTGTTATGCAGAGCCAGAAACCGCCTATCAGGACAGTATCGCCTGGCAGGGTTTTCCGTAATGAGGCCATATCTGCAAGAGCTCATTGCATATTCCACCAGGTTGAAGGTTTGTATATTGATGAAAATGTATCGTTTGCAGATCTTAAGCAGACACTTCTTTTCTTCTCGAGAGAGATGTTTGGGAAAGAGACTGAGATAAGGCTCAGACCATCATATTTCCCGTTTACAGAGCCGTCTGCGGAGATGGATGTAAGCTGTAAGATTTGCGGTGGAAAAGGCTGTAATGTATGTAAATATACCGGATGGCTTGAGATCCTTGGATGCGGAATGGTACATCCAAATGTACTTGAGGCCTGCAATATTGACAGCAACAGATACACGGGGTTTGCATTCGGAATGGGAATTGAAAGGCTGGCAATGCTTAAATATCAGGTAAATGACCTCCGCTTGTACTTTGAAAATGACATTCGTTTTCTGGATCAGTTTAAAACAGCATTCTGACAGGTTGAACACAAGTGATGATCTATTTGTTATTTTATAATTGAATGATTTCCTGAAATGAAACAGCAAGAAAATCAAATTCCTCTTTGCGCCAAATGCTCATTTGAGTCAGAAGGGATCTTTAAGAATCTTACTTCAGAGGAGACTGATGTTTTGAATTTTGAAAAGGATTTCCGTCAGTATAAACGAGGTGATATCCTATATCAGGAAGGCAACCGTATAAGCGGATTCTTTTGCATCAACGGCGGAATAATTAAAGTTTTTAAAACTGGATTAGACGGTAAAGAGCAGATAATAAAGTTCGCAAGGAGAGGAGATATTATAGCATACCGCAGTGTTTTAAGTAACGAACTGGCATGTACTTCAGCTAAAGTTATTGAAGATTGTCAGGTTTGTTTTATTCCATCCGAGATACTTATTTCCTTTATAAAAACAAATTCAACCTTTGCCCTGGACCTTATAAGGCTTGCTTGTCACGAATTGGGTGAGGCCAATTCATTTATAACTGATATTGCCCAAAAGACTGTAAGGGAAAGGCTTGCAGAGGTTCTTTTGTTACTTGTGAACGACTTTGGCCTGGATAATGATAAGTATCTGAAAATTGCACTGACCCGCGAGGAGTTAGCCAACATTGTTGGAACTGCTACAGAATCAGTTATCAGGCTTCTATCAGAATTCAAATCTGATAAACTTGTTGAGCTTAATGGAAGAAAGATAAAGATCCTTAATTCAAAAGGACTTGAAAAGATAAGCAATGTTTATAACTAACTGGCTTATACCCTTATAATAAACTTACTTTTCAGAACAGGCTACCGGTTTCGGGGTGTCTTAACTGCTTACCGAGATGTCTATAGGCATGTTCTGTAGCTTCCCTGCCGCGAGGTGTTCTCTTTAAATAGCCCTCTTTAATAAGAAATGGTTCATATACTTCTTCAATTGTTCCGCTCTCTTCACCTACTGCTGTTGATATAGTATTAAGGCCCACCGGTCCTCCGCTGAATTTATCAATGATAACAGACAGTATGCGGTTATCCATCTCATCTAGTCCATGCTGATCAATATTAAGCGCATTAAGACCGTACATGGTTATTTCGATATCTATTTCACCGGAACCCTTTACCTGAGCAAAATCCCTGATACGTCTGAGTAATGCATTTGCAATTCTTGGCGTGCCCCTGCTCCTCCGGGCAATTTCAACGGCAGCTGCATCATTGATTTTAACATTCAGAATACCTGCTGACCTTTTCACAATTCCCGTCAGTATTTCATGATCATAATACTCGAGGTGGAACTTTATTCCGAACCTGGCTCTCAAAGGGCTTGTAAGAAGGCCTGAACGTGTGGTTGCACCAATAAGTGTAAAACTATTAAGTGTCAGTTGTACAGATCTTGCGCTTGGCCCTTTGTCAATCACTATATCAATCTGAAAATCTTCCATTGCAGAGTAAAGATACTCTTCAACTACCGGGCTTAACCTGTGAATTTCATCAATGAACAGTACATCTCCTTCCTGCAGGTTTGTGAGTAATCCGGCAAGGTCTCCGGGTTTGTCAAGGACAGGTCCTGAAGTCACCCTCATGTTTACCTGTAGTTCATTGGAAATAATTGCAGCAAGTGTTGTTTTGCCAAGTCCCGGAGGACCATGTAATAACACATGGTCAAGAGATTCACCCCTTTGTTTTGCAGCAGTTACGAAGACCTCCAGGTTTTCAATTACCTGTTTCTGTCCCTTAAAATCACCAAAGCTCAGGGGACGAAGTTGTTTTTCGAATTCCTTATCGGTAACTGAATTGATCTCCTTTCTGAGATCTAAATTTTCTTCCATTGATAATATAACTACTTTATCAGCCTGATATCACTTTCCGGGAGTTTTATTCTTACCCCGTTTATCCCGGTTTCCACATCATCTTTGTAGACAATAACAAGAACAGTATTGCCCTCCTCATCAAGTTTTCTCCATGTTTTTTGCCTTATGCCCATCTGAAAGTTCTGTTCTTCCTTCAATTTACCATTTTCATAAAAGTACTTGTGTTCACCATCAGGATTTCCCTGAATATAACCTCCTTTGAATTTGAGTTTTCCATTGGGGTAATAACCTTTCCATACCCCATCCTTTAAACCTGTAATATATTTTCCTTCTTCAGTGTAATCTCCGGATTTATACTTCCATTCACCATTTCTTTCACCATCAAGATACTGTCCCTCTGTAATTAATTCTCCTGTTTCAGAAAACTCACTGCTTGAGCCGTCACGTCTTCCCTGGAAGTATTCTTCCTCTCTGAGAATCTGGCCGTTTTCATAGTACCATTTCCACAAACCATCAGGCTGACCTCTGTTAAATGAGCCTGTCTGTTCAATCTTACCGGCTGTGTTGTAGAATTTCCACGCTCCGGTTCTCCTGTTGTCTGCGAACTGACCTTCGGCCTGAGTTTTACCATCCGGGAAAAGATCTTTCCATTTTCCGTTTCTGTTCCCGGCTTCGTCAACAATTCCTTCTGATAAAAGCAGTCCGTTGTCGTTATAAATATAAGCATTGGTGACTTTTCCATCTTTCCCGTAATCCCTGTGTATTCCCACGGGAATCTTATTACGGAACGGGCCGCTGTAAATCAGTTTTCCATCAGAATCATATCTGTTAACAATTTCGATATCAGGAGCATCGTCCACGCTTGACTTGACAATGGATCCGTTCTCATAGAGCATTGTAAGAACCAGTCTTCCCCTGTTATCATACTCTTTATAGTATCCATGCATCAGATCATCTCTGAACGTTTTTTCCGCTCTTATATTCCCGTTGGGATAAAACTCCTTCCATTCACCCTGTTTCAATCCTTTGGCATCTGCTCTGTTTATGCGTTCACGGCTTACCAGAAAATCATTATTATACTCAAGAAGAGTGATTATATTACCTTCCCTGTCATATTCTTTCGACAGTCCCTCTTTTTTTCCGCCATTATAAATAAAAGTCTGCTGAATTCTTCCATCGGGGAAGTAAACATAAGCGGTACCCTCCTTTTTATCGCCTGCAAACAGTTCTTTTGACCATACATATACTCCCCGTGAAGGATCTTTTTTGTATTTATAATACCATCCGTTCTTCTTTCCAAGAAGGTAATTAATCTTTTCAGTAGTATCGCCGGTCTGGTCAAAGAAAATCCATATACTATCGAGAATGAAATTACTTCTCCTGCCTTCTGATTTCTTTATTCCTGTAACATAATAGCTTTTCCAGAATCCGTCAGGTCTCCCATTTTTTATTGCCCCTTCGCTTGATACAGAACCATTTGGATACTTAAAAACATGATATCCATCCTTTATATCTGCATTCTCCTGAGAGGCCAGTAAATTAGATATCAATATGAAAATGAGAAATAAGGATATGCGTTTCATAGTTTAAAGGCCAAGTTTTTTTGAGATATCCATCATCCTTCTGATGGGTTTTTGTGCTTTCAGCAGTATTTCAGAATCAATAAATATTTCCGGTGTTTCCTTGTCAAGAGAATTGTATATTTTCTCGAGGGTAATGAGTTTCATAAAGCTGCATTCACTGCAGCCGCAGGTTGAATCTCTTGGAGGTGCAGGAATAAACTTTTTCTGAGGGTTTTCTTTTTGCATCTGATGAATTATTCCTGCCTCGGTAGCAACAATATATGATTCTGCTCTATCGGTTTTTGTATACTGCAATAATGAAGATGTTGATCCGATATAATCAGCAACCATTCTTACCGGCAGTTCACATTCCGGATGTACGATTATTTTAGCACCATGATTTTCCTTCTTAAGTCTGATAATAGCCTCAAGTGAAAATTCTTCATGAACATGACATGTTCCATTCCAGATAACTATGTCTCTTCCTGTTATATTAAGAACATAGTTACCAAGGTTACGGTCAGGAGCAAAAATTATCTTTTCATCAGGAGGTAAAGATTCAACAATCTTAACTGCATTTGAAGATGTACAGATAATATCAGACAAAGCTTTAATATCAGCTGTTGTATTGACATACGTTACAACGGTTCTTCCGGGATTATCATCGATAAATTTCTTAAATTCTTCTGGTTTGCAGGAATCAGCAAGAGAACACCCTGCATTCATATCCGGTAGCAGCACTTTCTTCTCAGGAGCCAGTATTTTAGCTGTTTCAGCCATGAATTTAACTCCTGCAAAAAGAATTATGTCAGCACTGTTTGATGCCGCCTTTTGCGACAACGAAAGACTGTCACCAACGAAATCTGCTATATCCTGTATATCACCGGTCTGGTAGTAATGTGCAAGGATTATAGCATTTTTCTCTGCTCTGAGCCTTTTAATTCCTTCTATATAAAATTCAGTTTTTGAATGCATCATTTATAAATTATTCTTCGAGGTTATAAACTTAATCATAATAGTTGAAATGATTTTATGGCACACCTGCTTTACTTACTTATTAACAACATAAATATTCTTAATTATTAATTATTTAAAGTTTTATAGTTATTATAATATCCTGTTAATAGTGTTAAAATTTTTATCAGTTTTTTATTGTTTATTTCAGCATTAATATTGAACAAACAACTTTTCAACAGATCAAAAAATATACCGTTTTTGATAATCAGAGTATTACGGCGTTAATTAACAATTGTTAAAAAACAATTATTGATACATTTGATATAGAAAAAGTATATTTTAAAATGTTTATTTAAGGTTTGTAATTTACATTAATTCAGTAAAAACTTTTTTCTTTCGGTTGATTTAAGCCTGAAATATGATATTTTGGATCTTCCGGAGCGAGTTATAAGTTTTATTCATAAATTATCTACATATTATCAACAAACATTTAATGAGATGATTTTGTTAATACAGAAGCTGAACAAAAAAATTGCTGTGTTCATAAATATAATACGCCTGGTAAAAAGATATTAGAATATTATTTTCCTTAAAAGGTACATTTATATTAATTTGCACTATTAACAATTAAACATGTATAAAATTTAAAAGTTTGAAAAACAAGAAGATAGTTGTAGTTTCTGATCACGCCGGTTTTTACCTTAAGGAAAAAATACTTAGTTTTCTTAAAAGGGAAAAGTATGATATAAAGGATTTTGGTTGTTTTACGGCAGAGCCTCCTGTTGATTATCCTGATTTCGGCCATCCTCTTGCTGAAGCTGTTTCTGATGGGGTGTATGATCTTGGAATATCTATTTGCGGAACAGGGAACGGAATAAATATGGTTGTGAACAAGCACCAGGGAATCAGGAGTGCATTATGCTGGAATGAAGAAATCAGTCGTTTGGCCAGGGCACACAATGATGCAAATATTTGTGCCATACCGGGGAGGTTTGTCTCAGAATCGGAAGCATATCTGATTGTGAAGACTTTTTTGAATACTTCATTTGAAGGAGGAAGGCACAAACCAAGAATTGATAAGATTTCATTAAAAATGTATTAAGATGTTATCAAACTCCTGCAGATACGGCATAAGGGCAATAATATACTTGGCAGGCAAGAAACCGGCGAATCATAAAACAGGCATAAAACAGATAGGGTCTGATCTTGATCTGCCGGCGCCATTTCTGGGCAAGATACTGCAGCAGCTTGCAAAACAAAAAATTCTTAAATCATTAAAAGGTCCTAATGGAGGTTTTTCAATGCTTAAAGATCCCAACACGGTTACACTATATGATGTTGTAGTAGCAATAGATGGTGAAGACACATTCACAAACTGCGTAATACATAATGGTACCTGCCGCTGTATTGACAGAACCAAAAAACCCTGTACAATACATGATGATTATGCAAAAACACGATCAGAGCTGATATATCTTTTTAAGAATAAAACGATTTACGACCTGGTGCAGAAAGCAGGCAATTCAGGGTTAATAACTATCTGAACTTCTCAGTATAAACAGATCTTAAAACTATCCAGGTAAATATTGATAAGATTATCCCGAGAGTATTAAAGATCACATCATAGAGACTACCATTGCGTGTTGTGGTAATTGTTGACTGAAGAATTTCCAGAAGAGTTCCATAAAAGAAAGGAAAGAGAGCCATTAAAAAGAGTGAAAATCTTTTTAACGTTGCCTTGCGGGTTTCAAAAATGATAACCGACATCAATATGAAATACATGCCAAAGTGAGCAATTTTGTCAAAATGAGGAATATTAAGAAACTGAACTTTATTAAGGTCATCTGCATTTTTCAGGCTCAGCCAGAGTATAATCAGGGATAAAAGCAGAGAGTATTTGTACCTCTTTATCATTTTTCACATTTGTTGCAAATTTAGATATAAAAGTGATATTAAATTTATAAATTTCAAGGTTACATTTCTGAACATGGCAGGAGTTTACATACATATTCCATATTGCAGGAAACTCTGTTCATACTGTGATTTTTATCACATTATTTCATCAGGAGACAATTCATCCAGCATTGACGCTATGTTAAAGGAAATTGAATTGAGAAAGGACTACCTGAATAATGAAACAGTAAACACAATATATATAGGTGGCGGCACTCCCTCATTACTGTCAGTTACAGAGATTGAAACCCTGCTCAACCAGGTATACAAGCAATATAGTGTTGAAAACGGATGCGAAACAACAATTGAATTAAATCCCGATGATGTTGATCCTGATTATCTTGCCGGACTGAAAAGACTGAATATCAACAGGATTAGTCTTGGAATTCAATCGTGGAGAGATACCGATCTGAAAATTCTTAACCGGCGTCATGATTCTGCAAAGGCTGAATATGCACTTAAAGAGACTATTAAGGCAGGTTTTGAAAATGTGACCATAGACCTTATTTATGGAATTCCGGGGATGAGTATTCAGGATTGGAATTCAAATCTTGATTTTACTTTTGGGTTTGATATAAAACACCTTTCGGCATATCATCTTACTTTTGAAAAGGGAACTGTTTTCTGGAAAATGCTGGAGAAAGGAGTAATTAAAGAGGTTGACGAAGAAGAGAGCCAGGCACTTTTTAATCTTCTTATCGAGAAATCTGCTAAAGCCGGTTTTATTCATTACGAAATTTCAAATTTCGGAAAGCCCGGATATTTTTCGGGGCATAATTCAAACTACTGGAAACAGATAAACTATATCGGAATTGGTCCATCTGCGCATTCTTTTAACGGATACTCAAGGCAGTGGAACGTGAGCGATGTAAAAGGATATATCAAATCAATTAATTCGGGCAAAGCATTCTATGAAAGGGAAGAGCTTGATACAAAAGCACGGTTCAATGAATATATAATGACTTCCCTGAGGACAATGTGGGGCATTGACCTGGATTATATTGAAAGGAGTTTTGACAAGGAGGGATACGATTATGTTGTGAATCTTTCAGGGAAATTCAAAGACTACGGTCTGATGAGAAAAGATGACAAACACCTGATTCTTACAGATCAGGGGAAGATGATATCAGATAATATTATTGAAGAATTTATGATGCCCGGAGAAAATTGACTATTTCTTTGGAAGCATAAAGGTAGTCCTTCCTATTATATTATTCTCGAGGTAGAGTTCAACACTATAGGTCCCAACTATAAAGTCACCAGTATTATCCATGAAGATACACATTTCTATATCCTGATTAATATAATCAACAATGCGGTTAGCCGAATAAATAATCCTGCTTCTTTTATATTCAAACAGATTATCAGGGCTTGTTGTAATTACCAGTGAATCAGGACGTATAACTCTCAAAAATACTTCTTTTTCTCCTGCCTTTGCAATGGGATTTTCACGAAGCGTAAAGCATACCCGGACCTTATCGAGGAGGCTTATCCTTGTCGTCTCCTTCCTTTTTTTATTAAGTGGAACAGCAGCAACGTCCTTAGCCTGAATCACAGAAGCAATTTCAACCTTATCCGAAAGCTCCTCCCTGACTCTTGAAAGCTGGGTGTTAACACTGCGAACCTGTGTCATCTGTTGCCTGATCTCAGTATTTTCAGCCACCAGAATCTTATTCCTTGTATTAAGGGAGTCAATCTGCACAATGTAGCTTTTCATAATCTCTCTCATTGTAGAGATCTCCTTTTTATATGTTCTGATAAGCTGTGCGTTGGATGCATTTATTGCCAGAAGCTGCACAATTCTTTCCCTTTCCTTTTCGAGGCCGGCCTTCAGTGTGTCATTATTTGTTTTTAAGGTGTCATAAGCATATAACATTGATTTCAACTCATTGGTGAGTGAATCCTTTTCCTCTGTCAGGATTGTCTGCATTTCAATCATTTTGTTTCTCTGATTGAAGAATAGTATGACAAGAAATATTAAAAGAAGTCCAAGGACAACAGATGCAGCTATCATTTTTGAAGGAGTAATACCTGTCGCTTTCTGATCGTGGGTATTGGGATTTAATGGTTCAGCCATTGGTTTCCTGGTTATTAAATATTGTGATCTGCTGTGCAAAAGTAATAATATCCTGATAATTTTATTATATCCGATTCAATGATTAAATTTACCCCCGGGTAATTAAATGTTAACTAGTTAAAATACAGCAATATGGGCGGCTTTTTCGGTGTTGTATCAAAATCTGATTGTGCTAAAGATGTCTTTTATGGAACAGATTACCATTCACATCTCGGAACAAAACGTGCAGGAATTGTTTTTATTGTTCCTGATAATGGTTACAGACGGTCGATACATAGCATCGAAAACTCATATTTCCGTAATAAGTTCGAAAATGAACTCAGCGATTTTTCCGGGAACTCAGGCCTGGGGGTTGTGAGAGGGACCCAATTAAGAGACAGCACAATTGATCTCAGGGAATCCGGAGCTAAAGAGGTTCATATGAGAATTGCCTGCCCTCCGCTATTATTCGCCTGTGAGTTTTTGAATTTTTCTGAATCAAGATCAGTTTTTGAGCTTGCCGGGAGAAAAGCTATCCAGCAACGAGGATAAAAGTTTAAAGACAAAAATCAGAAGATAACATGAAGTATATCGGAGCTCATGTAAGTGCACAGGGAGGAGTTGAGAACGCTCCCATAAATGCGAATTTGATAGGAGCAAAGGCCTTTGCCCTTTTTACAAAAAACCAGCGACAGTGGTTCTCAAATCCGCTCACAATATCAGGTATTAAATCTTTCAGGGAGAATTGTGAAAAGTTTGATTACAGGCCTTTTCAGATACTTCCGCATGACAGTTACCTTATCAATCTGGGCCACCCGGAGGAAGGACCACTGAAAAAGTCAAGAGAATCATTCCTTGATGAGATACAAAGATGTGAACAGCTCGGCCTCGACAGGCTGAATTTTCATCCCGGAAGCCACCTGAATTCAATAAGCATTGAAGCATGTCTGAAGAGGATTGCCGAATCGATAAATATTGTACTTGACAAGACTAAAGGTGTTACGGCAGTAATTGAGAATACAGCCGGCCAGGGGACAAATCTTGGGCATACATTTGAACAGATTAGGGCAATAATTGATAATGTTGAGGATAAATCGAGAGTAGGAGTATGCATTGATACATGTCATGCTTTTACCTCAGGGTATAATGTAAAAACGGAAGAGGGAATTAATGAGACTTTCAGGAAATTCGATAGTATAATCGGCTTCAAATACCTGAAAGGCATGCATCTCAATGATTCCAAAAAAGAGCTGGGGACGAGAGTGGACCGTCATGATAATCTTGGCGCAGGATTCCTGGGGGAAGAAATTTTCTCGTTTATCATGAATGATTCCAGGTTTGATGATATGCCGCTGATACTTGAAACTCCTGAAGAATCGCTTTGGGAAGCAGAGATTAAAAAACTCTACTCACTAATAAAATGATTAAGAAATGCCTGCAATCATTATAACAAGTTTATTTATAGTGAATTAAAAATCGGTAGCAATTCCCTGATGCAGGCTTAATTTTCTTCTGATATCCTCGTCCCTGAGCTTTTCTCTGGTAGCGTTATATCCCAGGGAGAAAAGTTCCTTGGCTTTATCCTGTTCGAGAATACCATAATGTATCAGATCTGGAGGAGCAACAAGAAGATCAAACTTATCTGCTTTTTCAGTAATCTCCTTCGTCATGCTGAGCATAAATGTGCGTTCGGCTATATTTATAAGCCCGCTTAACTTTTCGACGTATCCGGCAGGATTTACAAAAGAACCGATAAGGTGGCGGCATTTATTTTCCAGGGGATGTACGGGCAGGTTATCAATAACTCCTCCGTCAAGATACTGAATATTATCAATTATGACAGGCTGAAACAATACAGGTATGCTCATGGAGGCGCTTACAGCTTCTACAAGATCACCTTCTGAAAAGTATACGGCTTTTCCATTATTAATATCTGTTGCTGTAACATATAATGGGATTTTAAGTTCCCCGAATTTAGTTGCCCGAAGACAATCCCGAAATATTTTAATAAATCCTGAGATGCTCAGAAGACCTTCCCGGGGCAGGGTTGGCCTCATGAAATCAAGGCGGTTACCGGTATTAAGCAATTTAAGTATATCCTCCGGGGAATGTCCGTCGGCATACAATGCGCCCACAATGGCACCGGCACTGGTTCCTGATATTACATCGGGATAGATACCCTCTTCGTTTAATGCCTTAATGAAACCAAGATGAGCGAATCCCCTGGCGCCTCCTCCGCTCAGAACAAAACCGGTATTGTATTTTTTTTCTGCCATAAAGAGACATTCTGAAATAATTTACCCAAACATGAAACTTACAAGAAGCCTGATATTCAAATATGTAACTATAGCTGCTATTCCCCACAGCAACACTTTTAGAAAGGTTGAGTTGGCATATTTTCCCATAACCTTTTTTGATGAGGTAAGATATACCTGGATCGCAACTGTAAAGGGGAGTTGAATGCTTAAAAAAACCTGTGACCAGATTAGTCCTTTAAATGGATCTCCGATAAAGAATATCAGAACTAAAGCACCTGTAAGCGAAGCGAAAATGCCAATACGCGAATGGTTATCTTTTGAGTCATAGGGCTCTTTATACATTCCTGAAACAATAGAACCGCCTGCCATTCCGGATGTAATCGTTGATGCTACTCCGGCAAACAGAAGGGCTATGGCAAACACAAGAGAGGCATTTTTTCCAAGTAAAGGTTCAAGGAGGCTTTCTGCCTGCTGCAGTTCATCCACTTTAATATTGTTCTTAAAAAATGTAGCTGCAGCCAGAAGGATCATGGCACTGTTTATAGCCCACCCGATTACCATTGATAAAAGAGTATCGGCAAATTCAAATTTCAGCTGTCTTTTAATAATTTTTTCATCCTGCAGATTCCACTGTCTGCTCTGGATTACCTCAGAATGGAGGAAAAGATTATGGGGCATGATAACTGCTCCCAGAACACTCATTAGCAGAAGCAAAGAGCCTTCCGGGATGGATGGTTTAATCCATGCTGTTCCGGCTGCTACCCAGTCAATATCAACAAGAAAGAGCTCATAGAGGAATGAGAGGCCTATAATAGAAACAAATCCGATTATCCATTTTTCTATTTTCTGGTACGAATTTGTCAATAACATTATCATAACAAAGACAGTAACCAGGATAGCTCCGATCTTTACCGGAACATCAAACAACATATATAGAGCAATTGCACCACCAAGGATCTCGGCAAGTGACGTTGAAACTGAGGCAAGGACAGCGAAAGAGAGAATTGATTTTGAAACTTTTGCCGGCAGATAAATAGTTGCTGCTTCTGAAAGACACAGTCCGGTTGCTATTCCAAGGTGTGCAACGTTGTGCTGTAATACAATGAGCATTATTGTCGACAGAGTTACTATCCACAACAGAGTATAACCATACTCAGATCCGGATGCAATATTGGCTGCCCAGTTACCAGGATCAATGAAGCCGACAGTTACAAGTAATCCGGGTCCGATAAATTTGAAAATGTCAAGACCACCATAGCCGGGCGAATGATCCTTTCTTTTCAGATCTTTAAAAAATCCCTTTAAATTAAGTATATTCTTGAAATTCATTACCTTAAGTAATTTCTAATTTCAATTAAGAAAGTTTTGAGAAAATCAGTATTCACCAACAAATATAGCAATGATAATACAAAAAGTAATGATGATCATTTTTGACAATAATGTATTGTATTTGTTATAAATTTGAACAGTACAAATTTAAATTACCAGGAGACATGCAATTCATACTTATTGGATATGATGGTACAGATAGTGAAGCATTCCATTCCGGCTGGCTATAGTTAAAAATGATTGAGAATCTGAGGAAATACAAACCGGCAGTTGATAAAAAGATACTGGTTCTGCTGGCCGGGATTATGTGGTGTGGCGTTGGTGCGATGCTTATAATCTATGCAGTTTCGTGGATCAACTTATTTACGGGAAAGAACCAGGTTATTTTTAGCTTAGCCGGGTTTCTGGCTGCTGTGCCGATTTACCTTTTCGGATTCCTCCGTATTGCCAACAAAAACCTTGACAGGTTATTACCAATGATTGAAAAAAAATGCCTTTTTTCATTTATGACCTGGAAAAGTTATCTTATTGTTCCCGTAATGGTGTCGATGGGGATCTTCCTCAGGAATTCACCTCTTCCGAAAGAGTACCTGTCGGTTATCTATACCGGTATAGGTTTGGGATTGTTTTTGTCAGGAATAAGGTATTTCAGATTTTTTTTGGAACTTTTAACTATAAAGAAAAACCTGACGGACATGCCTGGGAAGAAGATGACCAGTCAGCTCTGAGAAGCGAATCGGGGCAATATTTATCAGACAGGTAGTGAAGTTACTTCTCGCCGTATCGGGTTAGTCAGAGGTACATCCGTTTTGGATTGTGCAATGCGTTGTTCAGCTGCCTGAAGTATCATCTCAAGGAGCCTGGAGTAACTTATATTTGCCAGTCTTCCCATTTTAGCCATATGTCCGTCCCAACACCAGCCGGGATTTGGGTTTACTTCGAGTAATCGTGGAGCACCCGACCCATTGAGCCTGAAATCAAACCTGCAATAATCGCGACATTCCAAACGGGTAAACAGCTTTACGCAGTTTTCAATGATTTGCTTTTCCACATATTCGGGCAATTCTGCGGGGATTGATCGAAGAAGGTTAAAGTATGGAGAATCAGGCTCCCATTTTGCCTCATAACCACATATTTTTGGTAAATCAGGAGGAAGCATGGAATAATCTTCTTCAATAACCGGTAAAACCGTATATGATTCAGGCGGATTTCCGATTATCCCGACACTTATTTCTTTCCCTGTCAGGAATTCTTCAACCAGGATTGAACTTTCATAACCGAAGTCATGTCTGATTTTGAGTATTGCATCATTCAGTTCTTCAATTGAATTTGCCACACTTTTTTTAGTAATACCATAACTGCTGTCAGCAAAGTTGGGCTTGGCAATTACCGGAAAATCAATATTAAGGTCAAAAACAGTGTCTTCCGATCTTACAAAGAATGCTTCGGCTACCGGTACTCCTATCTCCTTAGCTACTCCCCTTATCAGTGATTTATCATAACAGTATGCAAGAGATTGAGGTCCGGAGCCGGAATATGGAATACCTAATAGTTCCAGAAGAGCCGGAATATGAAGTTCTTTCCGGGCTTCATTATTGAATCCCTCATCACACAAATTGAAAACATAATCAATTTTATACCTGTTCCTGACCAGGTCGTTAAATAGAGTATTATGTGAATTAAAATAAGTAAACCGGGTTCCCTGTATCCGGGATAAAGAAATTTTTAGTTTATCGATAGTTATGAAATCATCGTCATCAAAAATATTTGAAGGTTTTATAATATCAGGTTTTCCCGGATCGCCCATTAAGACAGCCACATTTTTTTCTCCTGTCCGTTTTGCTTTTACCGGAGTCCATTCTTTCAGGACTTTTGCACTCATTATTATTCTCCTCTCCATCATTCCAAGATCCTGGTTCCGGGTAGAACTCCCGGCTATCTTATCATGAATAGTAATGTTTTTATAACCCGATTTTTTAAACATGTCTATTAACATTTCTGTAGTATATAGACGTTCAGCATAAAACTGGTCAACAACAATTCCCTTTTCGACATGAGAAATTACCTCCCTCGAAATTAGTCGCTCGTTGTCTTTTGCGAGAGATCTTTCTCTGCAGACAAAATATTTTTTATCAATCCATTCCCAGCTTCTCGGAAGGAATCGTTCCCTGAGGAATGATCCGTCAGCGACATCAATTAAAAATATACCTTCAGGTTTTAATACCCGGAAAACCTCATTTAGAACCATCATATCATCTTCATTGCTCTCAAAGTAACCAAAGCTGTTACCAAGTATCATTACTACATCAAATGTATCAGCAGGGAAAGGCAATTTCCTGGCATCGCCCTCTTTAAAAGTTATTTTCAGATTTTCCTGATTGGCTGCAGATTTGGCTTTTCTGATAAGATAATGGGATCTGTCAAGACCGGTAATATTTGAAAAGTCCTGCCGTGCCATTTCAATTGAATGTCTGCCCTGGCCACAGGCCAGATCAAGAATAGCACTATCTTTGCCTGTATTTAGAACCGAGATAAAAATCTCTACTTCATTCCTGGTTATCTGCCGGTCTTCGACAACATCTGCATCAGTTCTCAGATACATCGAATTGAAGATCTTTCTCCACCAGTCTGGGTTAAGGTGCATTTCCAGATCATCAACCGGACCAAGATTAGGATGTCCGTTTTTTCCATTTTTCTTAATTTGTGGTGGCCTTACTATCTGCTTATTCATAGATTTTCTAATTTGATTATTGATCAGGATATTTTATCAATAACAAACTAGTCAGGCGTTTGATTTTCATTATGTACAAGACTTGTTAACAGTACTTAACACTTATCAACAATTGGGAGGGTTTTGATTTTTACTTCTCATTTTTGATAAAGTATCAGATACTGATCTGATCTCAGATCTTCTATGGGGCAAGCCGTTCAATTTTCCATTGGTTTACATTTCTGGTATAAATTATCCGGTCATGAAGTCTGAATTCTCCCTCCTGCCAGAACTCTATCCACTCCGGTATCAGCAGGAATCCTCCCCAGGAATAAGGTTTTGGGACCGGATTATCTGAAAACTTCTTAATATGGAATTCTACTCTTTTTTCAAGATGAGCACGGCCGGGTATAACTGCACTTTGTTCACTTGCCCAGGCTCCGATCTGGCTTTCCCTCGGCCTTGTTCTGAAATAGGCTTCAGACTCCTCCGCTGATACTTTTTCAACAACTCCTTCTATCCTTACCTGTCGGCCTGATTCGGGCCAGTAAAAAAGCATTGCAGCTCCCGGATTCTGTGAAAGCTGCTGTCCCTTTTTGCTATTGTAGTTTGTAAAGAATACAAATCCGTTATCACTGAAATCTTTAAGAAGTACAGTCCTGGCAGATACATGTCCGTCTGCTGTTGAGGTGGCAAGAGTGACAGAATCAGGATAATAAATTTCAGTTTTTAACCGGTCAGCGTACCATTTTTTAAACTGCCTGAAAGGATCAGCATCAACGCTTCTTTCAGACAGATTACTTTTCTTTTTCATCTCATATTAATTAAGATTCTTCATTAGAACAAACATCTGATAATGAGCAGTTGTTTATAAAGAACAGATTAAAAATAAAATATTTATCTTAACAACCCTAATTAATAAAGCTATGACTAAAAGAAAACCAATCATTTCATTTTCCGCGGGCATCGTTGTTTTATTCATGATATTTTTGATGTCATGCGGTCCGAAGACACCGACAGACCTTACAAGGGAGAGCATAATACCCAAACCATTATCTGTTGCCGCCACAGGCGATTATTTCTGTCTTGGCGAAAAGACGGATATCTATGTACAGGGAGAGAGTGATGAGCTTAAGAATGTTGCCGGTTACCTGGCTGACAGGTTAAGACCGGCAACCGGGTTTCCTCTTGAGGTAAAAACAACAGCTGAAGTGCCCGGGAAAGGTAATATTTTTCTTACACTGTCAGGTGTTGATGCAACTCTTGGCGATGAAGGTTATAAACTCACAATCACTAAAAAGCTTATAACCCTGGCGGCAAATAAACCTGCCGGATTATTTAATGGCACTCAGACAATTCGCCAGCTTTTTCCGGCAGAAATCGAAATGAGTACAAAACAGGAGTATGACTGGCAGATAGCGACAGGAACCATAACCGACCATCCGGAGTATTATTATCGTGGAGCAATGCTCGATGTTACCCGTCATTTTTTCACCGTTCAGGAAGTAATGAGATTCATCGATCTGATATCTGCATATAAAATTAATACTCTTCATCTTCATCTCTCTGATGACCAGGGGTGGAGGATTGAGATCAAATCATGGCCGAATCTTGCACTTTATGGAGGAAAAACTGAAGTAGGGGGGGGTGTTGGCGGTTACTACACTCAGGCAGAGTATGCTGAATTGGTAAAATATGCAGATGATCATTTTGTGACCATTATTCCGGAGATAGACATGCCGGGTCATACAAATGCTGCCCTGGCATCCTATTCTGAACTTAATATCAGCGGAAAAGCAACTGAATTATATACCGGGACAGAGGTGGGATTCAGCACATTAGCCACTAAAAAGGAGATCACCTATAAATTTATTGAGGATGTTTTCAAAGAGCTGGCTGAACTTACAACCGGACCATATCTCCATATCGGTGGCGACGAATCGCATGTAACCAAAAAAGAGGATTACATTCCATTTGTTGAAAGGGTTCAGGATATTGTTATAAAGCTCGGTAAAACCCCGATTGGCTGGGATGAGATTTCCCTGGGCAAGTTGAGACCAGGAGCAATAGCACAGTACTGGTCGAGTGCGGAAAATGCAAATAAAGCTGTCGCTCAGGGAGCAAAATTGCTGATGTCTCCTGCTGCCAGGGCATACATTGATATGAAATATGATTCAACTACCAGAATCGGATATACCTGGGCCGGCTTAATTGAAGTTGATAAAGCTTATAACTGGGATCCCGCAACACTTGAACCGGGTATCGGGAGAGAAAATATTATCGGTATTGAAGCAGCTCTATGGACAGAGACAGTAACCACTATTGAAGAAATAGAGTATATGACTTTCCCAAGGCTCCCCGGACTTGCAGAAATAGGATGGACACATTCATCACTGAGAAACTGGGATGAATACAAGGTTCGCCTTGGGAACCATGGAAAACGATTCAAAGCAATGGGGATCAATTATTATCCATCGAAGCTTGTGCCCTGGGTTGAGTAATACTACAGGATTATTTCGCTTTCTCCTTTTTGAAGGTCGAAGCAGATAATTGTTCCTGTTTTATCTGAGAACCAGGTATCAGATTTTAATTCTTTCAGATCTTTTATTCTGACCAGGGGTTTTGATTCGCCCCTGGTTTTTATTTGAGGATTACGGGAAGTCGCATTTGTTTTAATTGTAAAACCAGGGGATACGAATGGCGCTTTAAGAAATACTTTTTTTGCATCAGGGACGATAGTTGTTAACTCTTTTGCCGCCCAATACCTCGATATTTCGCTTAACTTCATCCACACAAGGTTATTGTATTTCTGATCGAGCCTCTTTTTGATATTTTTCAGAATATTAAATCCTGTTTTATCACCATTGAAGTAGATTCCAGGCCAGTGGCACACCATAACTGCAGGCTCGCCACTATCAATAACATCGACCATTCTGCCCGACATCAGGTCTTCAGTAATAAAAAGATTAACATCCCCGGGTTCCAGGCCATCCCAGCCACCGAACCAGTCTCCCGTACAGCCGAGAATCGAGACAACACATTTGGGATCAGAGCCGTCTAATCCGGAAGGATGAAGAACCGGGGGCATAACGCTTTTCCCTTTCTCCGTAAAAAGATCCCTGAAGTAGTGTGATATTTCAGATCCATAAACACTCCTTACTGCATCCATTGTTCCGAGCGCCAGGTTATTCTGGTTTCTACCCCCATATCCGCCAGGTGTTGTAAGTCCCTCGCATGGCAGCCCTGCTTCCTTAAGGATTGAAAGAGCATAAGCCTGATATGCAGCAAGTTCGTCAGCGCTTTTTGTCTGGCTCCATTCCCAGTTCTCCATATATTCAGGTGTAGGGAAGGGATAAGGCTTTCCTGTTTTTATGTCTATTACCCTTGTATGGCTTATCATTTCAGGATGGATATCCCAGTCGGGAACAATAAGCCCCCTAACAAGATTAAGGCTATCCTCCAGTTCCTTTTTGGTCCAGCCCGGAATGAACCGGTTCACCCAGCCGGTGCAGGCAGGGTAGGGGACAATACTGTATTTTCCCCTTACACCGTTTTCGTGGCACCATTCACCAAATTCCCTGACAAAGCTGTCAGGAATTTCTCTTGGAAGTTTTCTCCAGTCTTGTTTATACTGATCGGGGAACACCTCTCCGAATTGAGGTATACCATAGTGAGCCATGTTGACCAGGCAGGTAGAATCATCAATTATAAGGCTGACCGGTACACGGTTATAGGGATTTAATACTTCTGCTTTTATACGATTTTCAGGAAGCAGTTCATAAGGATTTGCTGCCAGAGCCATTCCTCCAATTCCTGCTGTTTTTACAAAAGTCCGTCTTGAGTATTTCATTGATATAATATGAGTTATAAATACAAAATATTTTTATCGGGCCATCAGGTCACGATAGGCAGCTTATTGAACCGGGAAGGGTCCTTATAACTCTGGTCATTCCGGCAGCAGCCCAGCCGTTTCCTACTCCCCAGAAGAGTTTCCTTAAATATATCTGACGATCCTGGTCCCACATGTGGTAGTATAGCTTCTTTTCAGGATTTAGCAGGATCTTCCTGTAACCATTAATCTGTTTAACGGCCTCATCATATTTTCCGCACACTGCAAGAAAAGGAGGGGCCATATAGAAGGCATCAACCCATATCATATTTTCTATATAATTATGGTAAATGATCCCATCAGGTGTTTTTGGCGATTTGTAAAGAAGAAAATCGAGCATTCCTGTGGCCGCAGATTCCAGGGACTTATCTCCTGTTGCTTTAGCTGCAAACAATACCGGTTCTCCGTTTGATGCCGGATCGGTCACCGGCCTGTCACCTTCGTTCAATCCCAGGCGGCCGTCTTTTTTCTGGTTCACAACAACATCTTTAGCCATCAGGATCACAAGATCTTTTTCTCCGAGTTCCAGCAGAGCCTGTGATGCTACTCCCTGTTCCCAGGCTCTTCTCTGCATTGAGAGCATGGCATTTATTACCTTCCGGACAGTATCATTTTTTTCAGTTTGTGCGAAAGAATCCAATGATGCAACGCAAAGGAAAAAGAGGAGAGTGGAAATCAGATAACCGGGAAAATGTGATTTCGAAATGGTTTTGATCATAGGGTTTATATTTTTAGTTGGGATTATTCTTAAGACTGTTTTGAATAACAAATTTATTTCCCTGAGCTTTGAATGATTGTTGTTATCTGACGGTCCAGTGATTTTCCCCTGTAAGATTCATAGCTGCAATCGGTCCTGTTACTGTTTATAATACCAAAAGTTCCGATCATGTTCCACATGGCATATCCAATATTATTGTCATTGAATACCTTAACAACATCAGTGAGATAGTCAACAGCAACTTTATGCGGAGTTTTATTATAAACTCCGAATTCCTGAATCATTACCGGAATATTCTGCGATTTTGCACTCTTAAGCTTTTTAACCAGCTCTCCAAGAGGAACAACAGGATTTCCGTCCAGGTCGGTTATCCTTCCTTCGGCAGTAATTTTATAACTTGATTGTTTAATGCCCCAGCCTGTATTGCCCGGGATTATCCCGATAGTATCATCTGGAGTCCTCAGAGTAATCATGTTAAATGAAATCCAGTCGCCTGCGGTATTGGAAAATGTCAGCTTTGTTCCGGAAGAGGGTAAGACCGCTGAATAATCTTTTCCTGAAATATTCTGATAGCCCCATTGGGTATTAATGATCTGTGTCCAGTCCTCACCCGGATCCGGACCACAGACAAAGTTTTTTGTATATACACTACTATTATCCAGTTTAATATCCAGAGTTGACTTGACGGATACCTGTTTAACATTCATTACGACTTCCATATCCTTCGGAAAACTTCCCTCGAGGATCAGTGAAGAGTGGTAATTGCTTTGCCAGGGACCGTAGAGGTACATATTAATATCAGTAACAGGCCATACGGGTAAAGGCCATGAATCTGCTCCGTTCACCCATTCTGCTTTATAATGTGTAACAGTCATAGGATCGTAGACATGAATTGCCTGTATAATATTCTGCCTGTCGGTAAATGATGTCAGGATTTCCCTGCTGTAATTCAGTCCATCCACGAAAATAATCCTGTCGGGATTGATGCTCTGGATCCTGTCAATTGCTTTTTTCATTACAGTAACATAAGTACTCTCATCAATATCTGAAGGTTCATTGATAAGATTGAAGCTAAGCCTGGTCCAGGGGATATCTTTATAACGTGTTGCAAAATAATCCCAGTGATTTACAAATGCTTTCTGTGCTGAGGCATCTGTCCAGAGGCTTATGTTTTGTGAAGGAGGCAGATTTGTTGCCGGATTAACGCAATAACCGGGAGCCCGGTGCAGGTTGATGCACACATGAACGCCATATCTTTCGCCATATTCAACAGCTCTGTCAATTTCGGCAATCTCATCTTCAAGGATTATATCCCAGTTGCCGGGTTGAGTATATGTTCTGTAATCGAGAGGAAGCCTGACGAAATTGAACCCGAGGTCGTTTACAATTATAAATTCCTCTTCCTTATAACCATTGTTTGACCATCCGACATCATATTTCCCGAGTAGGTTAAACCCTTTATGGTCTTCGCTGAATTTAACCAGATCAATTGGTGTAAATACCAGGGGATCTTCTTCACGGTCGCATCCTGTGAAAAGAAAGATGAAGATATAAAATACAAGCACAGTCCGGCTCATAGCTTTTTCAGAGATCAGTTAAATTTAAAATCATTTATATTTCAAAGAAGTACAGTTCACGAATAACGATTAACAAATATACATAATTAATTTCCTGTCATGCCGGCCAATCCACAACAATATCAACGGATTCCGGGTCAGATTTAGTACATTTATACCTTATATTATTGACATATGCCCGGCAGAGACAAAATATATACTCTTGATTTATTCGACAATGGAACCCCAGCTCATTTTGTCTTTAAAACCATGGAAGAAATTGATGAGGCGGCAGGCGGAATATCCGATAATCCTCACAGGCACAGTTACTATACTGTCATCTGGCCTTTTTCAGCAACAGGCAGGCATATAATTGATTTCAGGGAGTACCAGATTATTAAAGATCATATTTTTTTTGTCAGTCCATGGCAGGTTCACCAGGTAATAACAGGCCCGCATCCGACCGGGTATGTTATTCTTTTTACTCCGGAGTTCCTTGAAAAAAGCAGCATCCGCAATGATTTTATTACGAATCTCAGAATATTCCGTAACAGTGATGAAACCCCGCCCTTGCCTGTAGATAAAAAAATGGCATCACGGCTAAAAACATTTGCTGACAATATGCGGTCAGCTTTTGACGAACATGATGAAATGTACCTGGAGAGGGTAGGTGCTTATCTTAAATTGTTCCTGATTGAATGTAATAGCCACTGTTCCCTTTCGCCGGACAGTAATCTTCAAAAAATTGAGGTAAGCAAAACTATTGTCAGAAGTTTCAGGGAAATGGTTGAGAAGCATTATGGAGAGTGGCATCAGGTTAAGGATTATGCCCGAGCATTAAATGTCACTCCAAACTATCTTAATGAGGTCATAAGATCCGCATCAGGTGTTACTGCCAAGGAATTTGTACAGAACAGGCTTATACTCGAGGCGAAACGGCTGGTGCTCTTTACAGAAAAGAGCGGCAAGGAAATTGGATATGACCTGGGTTTTGAGGACCCCTCGCATTTCAGCAAATTTTTCAGGAATAACACGGGGCAATCTCTGATCGAATTCAGGGACAGTGTAACTTTCAGTTCCGTTCCAAGCGTCCTATAATTCACTATTCCTGGCATTTCCGTTATTTATACCATTAATTCCGTTGTTTTTCCATTTCCGGTCATTCCCGGCTACCTTACTTTTGTGTCGTATTAATAACAATTAAAAACTTATAAGTATGGAAAATACAGCAATAACAAAATGGATGATTGATCCGGCACACAGTGAAGTATCATTTAAAGTTAAGCATCTTATGATTTCAAATGTGAAAGGTGTTTTCAAGGAATTCAAAGGGAGTATTTCTACAGCGGGTGGAGATCTTATAGCACAGGATATAGAATTCAGTCTGAATCCTGCCTCAATTGATACAGGAGCTGCTGATCGTGATGCACACCTGAAAAGCGCAGATTTTTTTGATATTGAGAAATATACAAGTTTGAGTTTCAAAGGGACCAGTGTGAAAAAAGGTGACGAGCCAGGAACATACGTATTAAATGGAGATCTGACCATAAAAGATGTATCCAAACCTGTAAAACTGAATGTGGAATTCGGTGGAAAGATGAAAGATCCCTGGGGTAACGAAAAGACAGGTTATACTTTAAGCGGTAAGATAAACCGTAAAGAGTGGGGATTAAACTGGAACGCTGCACTTGAGGCCGGAGGTGTACTTGTCAGCGATGAAGTAACAATCAATTGTGATATACAGCTGGTGAAAATAGCCTGAAAAAAAACAACCAATTAGAGATAATTATGTCAAATACAATTTTTCATAAAGCCGACAGCCGTGGCAATGCAGACCACGGCTGGCTTAAAAGCCGCCATACATTCAGTTTTGCAAACTATTATGATCCTGAACGGATTCAATTTGGTACACTCAGGGTGCTCAACGATGATACGGTTGCTCCGGGAATGGGTTTCGGGAAACATCCTCACGATAACATGGAGATCATTTCTATACCGCTTGAGGGAGATCTTGAACACAAGGACAGCATGGGTAATATCTCGGTTATCAGACATGGAGATATACAGGTAATGAGTGCAGGGACAGGAATATTCCACAGTGAATACAATAGAAACAAGGACAGACCTGTAAAATTCCTGCAGATATGGGTCATTCCAAATAAGTGCAATGTTACACCAAGGTACGACCAGATTACTCTGAAACTTGAAGATCGCCAGAATAAACTTCAGCAAATACTATCTCCTGATCCCGGGGATGAGGGAGTGTGGATCCATCAGAATGCATGGTTTCATATTGGCAGATTTGAAAAGGGAAAGACTACAGATTATGCTCTGAAGGTAAAAGGTAATGGGATTTATGCATTCCTGTTGGGCGGGAACATAACAATCAATGATCAGCTACTTAAAGAACGTGACGGTTTTGGGATTTGGGACTGTGAAAGGGTGACCTTAACAGCAGAAAGTGAAGCTGAGGTTTTGTTGATGGAGGTCCCGATGGTTTGACATTTGATTCAAT
>MENI01000026.1:166557-177607 GCA_001768195.1 Bacteroidetes bacterium GWA2_40_15
ACGCTCAGAAATATGAATTAATTTCTCCAGACCAGAAACTAGTTGCTGAAATAGAGATAAAGGAAAGGATTTTTGCGACAGTTAAGAAAGGAGGTAATGTTGCTGTCAGTCTTGGAAACATATCATTGGAAACTGGCAATGACATCCAGCCGGCTACAGGTTTAAAAGTGCAGAAGACAAACCGCAGGTCGGTTAATGAAGTTGTAAAACCGGAGATACCCGAGAAGGCCAGGGTATTCACAAATGCTTTTAATGAACTTGAAATCAGGTTTAAAGGGAATCATGGAATAACATTCAGGTTATTCAATGAAGGGCTGGCTTATCGTTTATCGACTTCATACATGGACAGCCTTACAATTTACAGGGAAAACCTTGATCTGTACTTTGAGGAGGGTGACATGGCAAGGTTTCAGTCAACACCCACTTTTAATTCATCATACGAGACTCCGTATGAACATCTGTCTGTATCTGGGATAGAGAAGGGAAAATTATGCAGTCTGCCATTTCTTGCACAGAAGAAAAACGGCACTTTTGTCTTGATCTCCGAAGCAGACCTTTACGGCTATCCGGGTTTATGGTTAAGAGGTACCGGACAGGCTCAGCTTTCCGCAACAAATCCACCTTATCCCAAAACGCTGAGCTATAAAGGAAGCCTATATGAGCATGGCCAGGTAGAAGAAGCTCACAATTACATTGCTAAAGTCAATGGTTCCAGAAGTTTCCCCTGGCGCATAATCGCTGTTGCTGATAATGAAAGAGAGCTGGTTGCAAATAATATGGTATACCTTCTTGCTTCTCCATCTGTTATTGAAGATATTTAATGGATTAAGCCCGGAGTGGTAATGTTCGACTGGTGGGGTAAAAACAATATTTACGGAGTTGATTTCAAAGCAGGCATAAACACTGAAACAGTCAAATACTATATTGATTTCTGTGCGAAGTTTGGCTTCAGGTATTTCCTCTTTGACGACGGATGGTGCGTAAAACAGAGGAGGAAATACCCGAATGTGCTTACCCGTGAGGCACTTATCGAATTTGAGTACAATGGTATGTCTGACCATGAGAATCCGGTTCATCATAACCTGCTGCCGTACATCCGGATGTTTGCAGACCCTATGGACTATATCCCGGCCACTATGAGGAATTCAACAGCTGAAGATTACAGGAAAAGGGAAATAACTTTCAGGGCAGGAGAAACTCTAAAAATCGATATGGCATCAGGAGGTGGCTGGGTGGCGCGGATTACACCGGCATTGCAGGGATTAGTCCTTTATACAACGAACAGATGCCCCCGATCTCTTATCACTTGTGATCCTGTCGAGATTGGAATATCCGTAATACATATCACGTCCATAGCCATTTGCAACGGTAGTTTCTGATGACGTCCACCAGTAACCATAGCGTTTCACCGCATTGAATGCTCCGTTGTAATACCTGTAACCTCCGGGGAGAGCTGAAAACCCGCTTGAGTTGGTAGCACCTGAATTCGGGCTTTGCCAGTGAATGGTTCCGGTCTCTTTAAGCTTACTGCCTGCAACAATTGATCCACCCAGGAATGTTGATAATGTTGTCCATTCGTCATCAGTACCGACGTGCCAGCCGGCAGGACAAAGTTTTCCCGAGTTAACTGCATACCAGTTGTATAGCGCCCCGTAGTCGACCAATGAATTATTATACCAGCTGTAAGCAGGGTCAGTGGCTAAAGTCCACGAAGTGATGTTGGTGGCCAGGAAGATATCTGTCCCGTCATTAAACTTTGTAGCAGCCAGGTTTTCTGCCATCCAGACCTGAGTACCTATCTCAATTGTTTTGTATGTATTGCCTTCAATATCAGTAATCTCGCCATAGGTAAGATCAGGATTAAAAACTATATCCTTTTCATATTCCGGTAAAGTGGTAAATGTTTTATCATTACCGTATGAGATTCCCAGAGAATTGACAGCTTTCACCCTGTAATGATAGGTGGTATTGGGTGTTAAACCGGTTATTTCAGCTATCCTTTTGCTTGTAGTTTTTCCGCTTAAAGTGTCTGGGTTTGCAGGAACTATATATCCGTAGGATGTTGTGGTATCATATTCAAATGAAATCGTTGTTGGAAGATTATTTGCTGTTACCAGGCTGTTCAGCGTTGCCCATTTCTGACTGATAAATGTTGTGGTGTCAGTATAGGCACTTGGTGCTGCCGGTTTGTTTGGATCTGCAGTTGGCTCATCATCATCTTTTTTACAGGTTGTCAAGGTATAGACAACAAGTACCAAAGCCGCCAGAATAACCGATCTTAATCTATAATTGTTCTTCATATAATCTTTAAAGCTGCAAAATTGATATTTTTAAAGTAAAAATCATGCCAAAAACAGAAATAAACGTATTTTCATTAAAAAAATTTTATCGGGACACGTTAATTTTGCAATATTTAAGATGCATTCATCCTCAGATTCCTGTTAAGAAATGAACATTAATTGTTAAAATAAAGTCAGGTTATACCGGATTCAATCACATAAAATGGTTAAATATGCTGGTTTAAAGTGAAAATATAATAACTTCCGCATCAAAGTAATATCTCCCGGTGAGGATTAAGTGTATATTTTACACATAATAAATAATTATTGATATCATGAACAGGCATAATGAATTAATGGCAATATCAGCTTTTTTCTTTTTATTTATTTCAGGCTGTTCTTCAAACGAGGATTATAGAATTAAAACAACAGGACCGGAAATCATTGAATTCAGGGTTTTACCTTTCGGGCTCAATGATGTAAAACTGCTGGCAGGGCCCTTCAGTCATGCAACAGAGCTGAATAAGAAACCCCTTTTGAATTATGAACCTGACCGTCTGCTGGCAAAGTTCTATTCAGAAGCGGGTCTGAAACCAAAGGCAGTTCACTATATGGGCTGGGAGAACGAATCTCTTGCAGGTCACTCTCTTGGACATTATCTCAGTGCATGTTCAAAAATGTTCCGGACAACCGGCGATGAAAGATTTGTGGAGAGGGTAAATTATATTGTTGATGAGCTTAAATATCTTCAGGATAGCGATGGTGACGGATATATCGGCGCATTTCCTGAAGGTAAAAGAATACTAAGTGAAGAGGTTGCAAAGGGAGATGTACGATAACTGATAGCTCTGTCGCGCTTTTATGAGCTGACCGGTGATACTACCTGCAGGGATGCAGCTCAGTTTTTCTGGGAAACTGTTGTGAAGCATCATTCATATGTAACAGGGGGTAATGGGAATGATGAATATTTTGGTCCGGCTGACAAACTCAGGAACCGGTTGGGTGAAGGTACTACTGAATCGTGTAATGTATATAATATGCTTAAGCTTACCGAACATCTTTTCGAATGGGATGCCATAGCAGAAGCAGCAGATTTTTATGAAAGGGCGCTCTTTAATCATATTCTTTCAACACAGCATCCTGAAACAGGAAATGTTACCTACAACCTGTCGCTTGATATGGGGGGATTTAAGGCATTTCAGGATCCTTTTGAGTTTACATGCTGTATTGGCACAGGAATGGAAAACCATTCAAAATACGGAGAAAATATTTACTATCATAATGATAATGAGTTGTATGTGTTTCAATATATCGCCTCTGAGCTTAACTGGGAAGAGAAAGGGATGAAGGTTAAACTAAAAACATCATACCCCGAAGAACAGCTATTGGTTTTTAAATTCGATTGCGACAGGCCGGTCAGATTTACACTGCAGATAAGGGCAACGGAAAACATCACAAACAGGAAGGAAGGCCAGTTCATTGATATAACGTATGATATCCCTGAAGATATTTCCAGGGGCAGAAATAAAATCAGTATCAGGTTCCAGGCCCATCATTCAAATACGGCAGGTCCGGTATTCGGAATTCGAACAATTAAGAAATAAACAATATCCCGAAAAGACCTGTGATTCCTGTTTGCTTCAGCCTGTTATTTTATCAGGCAGACCTTTTACGAGAACCGGTTTCTCCTTATGTGGTTTTGGCATAAAGATATCGTCAGGAGTAAGTCCGCATTCCTGTATCATTTGCAAACAATACTCAAGCCGGCCTAATTCGCGTCCAGTATTATTTGTTCCAAATGTGAATTTAACACCTGCCTCTTTTGCCATCCTGATCATTTCTGCGCCGGGAGTTTTATACCTCGCATTGATCTCCAGGGCAATATTATTTGCAGCCAGAACCCTGATAACCCGCCCCATCCTCTCTTTTGTCCAGAGTTTTTCATATTCAGGCATCAGTGCGTCAGGCAACACCGTTGGATTAACATAGATATCGACAGGTTCCTGTGAGAAAATGGCTTCAATTTTACTCACCATCTGTTCCATGAATTGTTGTTTATCGTCAATCCATACTTCATCCTTTAACCAGATCCTGTTTCGGCGGCCTTTATTATCTGTAAAGGTCATGGCATCAGTAAAAACATAGTCGAATTTTGCCACTGCCTCCGGTGAGAACAATGTTATCCACTCACGCCCCTCTGCCTGCATACCCCTGAAGACAGGCTGTCCTTTTACTGTATCCATATATGCAGCCAGTGAAATATCGTCTGTCACAGGAAACTTTAGTCCGCAATTTGGTGCCAGGCCATAGTTAATCCCAAGCTTTAAGGAGTTTTTCATAACTTCTTCGAGGGTAAGGCCTCCTTTAAGGTGTACATGATAATCAACCAGGGGAAAGCCTGTGTCCATCAGTTTAGCTAGTGTGGTTTCCCATTCGGGTTCAACAATCATTGCTGACTTCTCTCCATCAGGCAGTCTTCTTACTTTAATTGACTTATAATACACAGTACTTTTCTCATCATGAGCCTGCAATGCAAAGGTCCCTGATTCAAGCAGACGTCCTGAGTGTTCTTCACTTCTCCATGGATTATCAGGCTGGATATAATCGACAACCATCACCTCGTTGACATATATTTCAACATGGTTCTCAACAACCTTCACGCGCATTGAAAACCACTCTTCATCGTTAACCATATTGTAATGAACGTTACGTACAGCATATAGGCTGCCTGTCTTTTTAGTCTCGCGGTAATTATTGGCGCCTATGTGTGAATTATTTACCTGTACCTCGTAACCCTTTTCAGGCCAGTCTGTTTCCTGGAATGAAGTATGGAAGTATATACCGGAATTTGCCAGCGGAAGTGTTTTTATTTCAGCAACAAGTTCGAAGTTTTTAAATGGTTTTTCAGTCTCATAAAACAGGTGTCCAGTGGCTCCGGAACATACCAGCGCTCCATCTTCAATCCTGAAGCTACCCGGATTTTCATTCGCTTTCCAGCCATCAAGGTCTTTACCATTAAAAAGACTGACCCAGTCATTTTCTTTCTTATTGCAGGAAAATAGTGAGAGGATCAGCAGGGCCAGTGCTATGTGTGAAATTTTCATAAATCAGAAGATTAGTATTATTATTCAAAGCAGGTTATGGAACTGTTTCTGTATGACAAATGTAATTAAAGACTTAAATTAATAACAAAATTAATCTACAGATCTTATAGAGATTAATATTTTAATAAAATAACTAAATTTGAGAAGAACCTTTAAAAAATATGATCAGTTATTTCATACTGCAATAAAATGAAACAATTAAAATCAGTTCCTAAAAAAGGCACGGGTATCATTCTGTTGTTCCTGAGCCTGTCTGCATGTTTTTCGGCTAAAGGTTCAGATACATACAAGGAGGTCAAACCTACTCTGCACTATACTGTTTCAATGCCGGATCCTTCATCCCATTTTTTTCATATCGAGTTATTTTGTAATGGCTGGATAAAGGATACTATTGATTTCAAAATGCCAAGGTGGATGCCTGGCTACTACCAGATTATGGAATATGCCAGGGAGGTAAGGAACTATTCTGCAAGGGAAGTTAACGGGAAGGTCATTTCTGTTACAAATACAAACCAGAATACATGGCGGATCGTTTTGAATAATAGTATACCATTCAGGATAAGTTATGATGTAAAAGCTGACAGGAAGTTCGTTGCTAACAGCTATCTTGATACTACACATGGTTACATTGTTCCTTCTGCAACATTCATGTATATAAACGGATTTATTAAAACCCCTGTTAATCTGACGATTAAAGCAAGTGAAAAATGGAATAAAATAGCTACAGGACTGGAACCTGTCCCCGGGAAAAGCAATGAATTTTATGCACCCGATTTTGATATTCTCTATGACTGTCCTGTACTTATAGGCGATCTGGAAAAACTTCCCTCATTTGAGGTAAATGGGATACAACACAGATTTATCTGCTATAATCCGGGTAATTTTGACAGGGAAGCATTTATCTCTAATCTCAAAAAAGTTATCCGGGAAGGGGTTGGAATTATTGGTGATATTCCATATACTCAATATACATTCATTGGTATTGGTCAGGGATATGGGGGAATTGAACATCTGAACAATACCACAGTAAGTTTCAATGGTACCGGGCTTGACAGACCTGAGGCTATGAACAGAATAATGAAATTTCTGGCACATGAATACTTTCATCATTACAATGTAAAACGAATAAGGCCGTATGAACTTGGTCCGTTCGATTATGACAGGGAGAACAGGACCAATCTGCTATGGGTAAGTGAAGGACTCTCGGTTTATTATGAATATCTGATTGTTAAAAGAGCCGGTATGATGAGTGAGCGAGAATTTTTTGGAAGCTTTGAAAGCAATATCAATGCATTTGAAAATGATCCGGGACGTCATTATCAGTCTCTCTCTCAGGCCAGCTTCAATACCTGGTCCGATGGTCCGTTTGGAAATAAAAAAGAAGGAGATGACAGGTCCATATCCTATTATGACAAGGGCCCCCTGATGGGATTGATTCTGGATTTAGCGATACGGAATGCCACAAAGAATAAAAAGTCGCTTGACGATGTGATGAGGTTAATGTACTGGCAGTATTATAAAAAAATGCAGCGAGGTTTTACCGATGCTGAATTTCAGCAGGCATGTGAGGATATTGCAGGTATTTCTTTAAGCAGGGAATTTGAGTATGTATATACAACTGGGGAACTTGATTATTCAGCTTACCTTACTTATGCCGGGTTGAAGATAACAGAAGATAAAGATGTAAATACCGGAAAAAGGAGGTTCACCATTAACAGGCAGGAAAATATGAGTAACGCACAGGCAACAATGCTTCAAGCCTGGGCTGAAAGATGAATGTTGTTTTAAAAAAGTTTTGCTGTTCCACTTATTACGGGTTATTATTTATCCCTGACAAATAAAAATCTAAAATCTAAGGATTTGGATTCAGAAATTTCATAAATTTACTTTTGACCTTGATTCTGACTTTATTTCAAGTGTGAATAGCATTAACCTAAAACTATTGAATTATGACTGATGGTTTTTTTAGTCTTGGCAACCCGAACTTCCTGGCAATTATAATGAAGTTTGTAATTAACCTGTTATTTATTTTCATACTTGTAAGAGTAATCTATTACAGGTACTCCAGAAAGGAAGAATTATTGTTTACTCTTTTCTTAATGGGTATAATGGTCTTCTTCGTAAACTCGATGATGAGCTCAGTTCAGCTTGACTTTGGTTTTGCATTCGGAATGTTTGCAATTTTCGCTATCCTGAGGTTCAGAACGAATAGTGTCAGCATAAAGGATATGGCATATATCTTTACGGTCATAGGGATCTCCATGATGAACTCTCTGAAGGTTTTCAATTTCCCTATGTTCGGGATCTTTGTTTTCAATATCATTGTTCTGATCTCTGTCTATATTCTTGAAGAATACCTTTTAAGACACAAATCAGATTCACATATAATTACTTATGAAAACCTGGAGCTATTGAAGCCTGACAAGGAGCAAAAACTTATGAAAGAATTATCCCAGATGAGCGGGAAAAACATATTCAGAATAAAAGTACAGAGGATAGATTATAAAAGAAATATGGCTATTATTGAAATATTCTATAAAAGCTGAGCCATTATTTGATTTTACAGACAAATAGTTCCTTATTTGTTTTCATATTTACAACCTCAGACAAGATCAATACGAGAGGGATCAATGAAAAGAACATTCTTTTTAACATCTTTAGTTTTGATTTTACAGACTGCAAGCGGACAGAACTGGACATTGAAAGACAGCGGTGCAGGTCTTATTGCTGCGGATGGCAATGAAAAACAGCGCCTGAATATTATACGGAGAAATTCAACCTGGGATGCCAAAGATCTTTCCGAAAACGGTGCCCTGAAAGGTAAATATAATGGCAACCAGCTTTTTGCAGCATGGATACAGGGACCGGAGACAAAGGATTTTCTGAACAGCAGTGGTATACCTGTATGGATGTACAGGTATAAAATAACATCTCCTGACGGAAAAACAGTCGAATCAGAACCGAAGGAATTCTTTGCAGCCGGCTTTTCTTTTTTCGCAATTGAATTTGGGAGTCATACTGAAGGAGTCTGGAAAATAGAGTGGTTCATTCATAACCGCGATACAAGGCAGTCGAGCCAGGTTGCAACAACCCTCTTTCAGACAACCTGGGGAAGACCGGCGACAAAATCAAATGACAGTTTCAGGGCAAATTAATCCACAGGCAGCATGCAAAAGAATAAAATAAGAGCTGATTTCAAATAATGCATACAAGTAATAAATTTTAAATTGAACAGGTATGAATAGGAGAATGATTACAGCAGTGTTTTTAATATTGTTAACAAGCTCTGCACTGACGAGAGGTCAGAATTCAGGAAGTTGTGTTACAGATGTAATATTATCGGGATACTCCGCGAGGATGTTTACCTCCGAACCGGTATCTGACCAGGATCTGGACCTGATCCTGAAATGCGGAATAAAAGCTCCCAGCTCCCGCAACTTACAACCCTGGAAATTTACAGTTGTAAAGGATACAGCCCTTACAAAAAGTACAATAGGTAATATTAATCCGGGAAATGTCCTGATAATTGTTTCCGGGCCTGAGTCGCAGGAGGGAACAATTGTCGATTTCGACTGTGCTCTTGCAACAGAGAACATGAGCATAGCAGCTCTGAGCCTTGGTATGGGAGCCAGAATCTATGGCGGTCCTGTAAAAAATGTAAACTCAACCATGAGACAGAGCCTTGAAATCCCGGAGGGGTACAGAGTAGTGACAATACTAAGGATAGGGCATATCGACAAGAGCGTTGATGCTGTTTCGGCAGCATCGGCAAGGAAGAAATTTGAAGAAGTGGTAAATTTTAAGAAATAGAAATTAAATGCCGAAGCATATTGGGATAGTGGCATGCAGCTATGAAGGGGCTGCTCTCTGTTACAGGACAATCTGCAACGAGGGATCGGATTTTTTGGGCGAGCATAATCATCCCGAGGTGAGCCTTCATACTCATCCGTTAAGTGAGTATATGAGATTCATAGAAACCGGCGACTGGGAGGGTGTTGCTGATATTATGTTATCCTCTTCTGAAAAGCTATTTAAGGCCGGCGCCGATTTTTTAATAAGTCCCGACAATACTATTCATCAGGCATATTCATCAGTGATCAGCAGATCACCTCTTCCATGGCTGCATATCGGAGAGGAGGTAGCAAAGGTTGCGGAAATAAATAAATTCAGAAAAACAGGGATACTGGGCACAAGGTTTCTGATGGAGGGACCAGTATACCCTGAAGTGCTGAAAGCGAGAGGGATTAATTACAGTGTTCCCTCCGCGGAACAGAGAATCAGGATTAATGATATCATTTTCAATGAGCTTGTATATGGGGTGATAGAAGAAGGGTCAAAAAAATTCTTCCTTGATATTGTTGACGAATTAAAAAAGGGTGGATGTGATTCGGTTATCCTGGGATGCACCGAGATCCCATTGATAGTTCTGCCTGGTGAATCATCCCTTCCGGTTCTGGATTCCACGAGGTTACTGGCAAGAGCTGCTTTGAACTATTCAATCAGCTGAGAGATTAATATTTGAGGAGAGATAACAACAACTTCAATTAAGTATATATTTGAGAAAAGCCAGACTTTATGAAAAACACGATATCTTCAGAAGGTATCTGGTACAGGCCTTCAAGGAACACTGCTCTTTTGCCGGAGTTGCTTATGATTTGGAATAATTCATAATTAAATTGAGATTCATGAAATCAAAATTCACCAGAAGGCAGGCTGTAACCGGGATAGGAATTGGTGTTATTGCATCAATTGTTCCGGAATGGATCTATGCAAAGGAGATTAAATCTTTGCCAAACAAAATTGTGACCTATCTGAATCCTGAAACTATTCTGATAAACCGTGGTGTGTCGAAGCAAATTGAAAAGGCTGAATTTAACGGTTTCGGAAGCTGGAAATTACCATTTCGCATATGGACAGCTATTGGCGGAGGACAGTCTGACAACAACGGATCATCTACACTTGGTTATCTGGTGATTCAGAAGACCAGCAATATTGAGTTGCCCGGAGAATTCACCCTGGAGATCAGGCAGAAAATACTTCAACAGGGAAGCCATCCTGCCTTCAGGGATGATTTTCATTATACTGAAGCACATATTATTTGTACTGATAATGATATTGCTACTCCTCTTTCATGGGAGGTTAAACAGTCAATCTGGCGGGCCAATAAAAAGCTTGAATACTGTTCTTTCGCTGAAAAAGGAGAACTCGGGGTCTACCCTGAGGGTATAGAAGTCAGAATTAGCGTAAATAATATTCCCCGTCCGGAAATACGAATTAAACCTGAAACGGGATTGTCATCAGATATGACTCTCATTGCTGCGCTTCCAAAGATTATTACCGGGCAGGAAAACAAGGCAGCAAAGCATTTTACAATGCTTGAAAAACTGCGTCTGAGGAAGGATAATCACCTTCTGTTTCGTAATCCCGGCGATGATTATGTTTCAGATAATTTTGGAGCGCTTCACAAAATTGAACATCGCGGAGACGGGATTCTTCCGTTTGACTACTGGCTTGATGATAGTGGCTCTATGACTGGGAAAAGAGCCTCGACAAGGATCCACGGGTAAAAAAATGGTTTGAATAATGATACATTAACCAAATAAGATCAATTATGAAAAGGTCAGATATTTCCAGGCGTGATTTTCTGGGGAAAGCAACTATTGCCGG
>MENI01000026.1:177683-177835 GCA_001768195.1 Bacteroidetes bacterium GWA2_40_15
CTGTGATGCTTTGAAAGCTCACGGGATACTTCTGAAATGTGCTGAACATTATGGAGGAGTGGTATATCCTCCAATTTATTTTCCATCAGCACAATATATAAAGGACAGCAATGAACTTAAACCGGAGGATGAATGGAAAGTCAATATGCTGA